>JAYKGY010000089.1:0-8226 GCA_035285545.1 Snowella sp.
TTCCATCCATATGCCCACTTGCTATTTTGATTCCGAAACCCTCTACCATCACAAAAGCTATTTTTAGGAAAAGGCGGTTTATACCATATTCGTATAATTGCTCTAATACTCTTCCTAGTCGGCTATCGTTTAAATATTCCGCTTTTATTCCTTTCCCAATCAGATGTGCTGTTGCTTTCCCCCTAAAAAATTCACTAAATAAGTACAAAGGAGCCGTCAAAAATCCCATGCAGTTGATGAGCATTGCTTTAACCACTTGACCCGCACTTATCTTTTCTTGCGGATGAATCCCTAACTCTTTATCTATTATTTCTACTATTCCTATTTCGTCTATAATTCCTGCTATTATTCCCAAATGGTCTATATCTTCAACCTCTATTTGTATTTCTTTTGTCATTTTTCCTCCCTTATTTTCATTTAGATCAAAATAACATTTTTACGATTTAACCTGCTGAATGTGGGTTAAATAGGATTTGAGCCATTGAGCGTCTAATTTACGATGGGTGATAATTTCTAATAAGCGAATTCCTTGGCTAGGAAGGGGATTTAATGCCTGTTGAAGTTGTTGCCAATGGTTAATTTTTTGATACTCAACACCATAGGTTGTCGCTAATTGGGAAAAATTGATGTTTTGAGGGGTGGCAAAATAATCTTCAAAAAAAGGGTTGCTATCCGTAATGGGTAACATTTCAAAAATTCCCCCTCCATTATTATTGATTAAAATAATGGTGAGATGACCTTGGAATTTTTCTCGCAATAAAAAACCATTAGTGTCATGTAACAGGGAGAGATCCCCTGTTAATAAAATGGCAGGTTGATCCTGATGGGCAATCCCTAAGGCAGTCGAGAGAGTCCCATCAATGCCATTTGCTCCTCGATTAAAGTAAATCGGTGTTTGTTGGGTATTTAGTTTCCAAAAAAATTCAGCATCCCGAATCGGCATACTATTTGCGATAAATACAGGTGTATTTTGCGGTAATGACTGGGAAAGTAACCAGGTAATTTTTCCTTCAAATAAATCTTCTCTGACCTGCATTTCCTGATCGATACCAGCTTGGATTTGAGTGTTTAAAGTTTTCCATTGATCAGAATAAGTAAGGATTTTATTTAAGGAACTACGGGAAGTTTTTTGAATGGATAATGAATTTGAGAATTGCTGTTTTTCGGGATTTTCTTGATTGAAAAAAATGTGCTTTTTCTCTATTTTTAATTGCGATAAAAAATCTTTTAAAGTAGCTCGAAGATGTACGCTTTGACCATGTAGCGGATCAAAGTTATCACTAAACGCTTGGAGAATATAACGAGGAGGATTAAATTGTTCTAGCCAAGCGCGTAACGCTTTACTGGTCGGGAGTTCTCCAATTTGAATCACGATTTCAGGGCGTAATTCCTTGGCTCGTTCTGGATTTCGTAAAATGAAATCATAGGTGGTAATAATCCGTTGATTGATGCCTGCAAAATGCCGCACAGGAGACAGGGCCTCTGCTAAGACCGGATAATCTAAAATATCAGCGATTTCCGCGATCGCGTCACAGTAACCCCTGGCCTCATTGCCTTGATATAATCCCACGATAATCAGTCCTCTTTGAGGAAAGACTGGTAAATTAACCTGGAAAGATGGATGACTTGAATTTTTTAATGGGTTAATCCCTGCAAAAAATCCTTGGGTATCAAACGACTCGGCTAAGGCTTGAACGTCAGGTTGGGGAATGGGCGCTAAGGGTTCTCGGAAAGGACAGTTGAGATGCACCACCCCGGCACAGGGAAACTGGGTTTGCTCCCAGGCATAAATCAGCGTTTGGCGTAAATAATTGAGCATTTCCGTTGTAAAAGCAGGAACCGCTAATTCCGTTTGCCAATTAGGATAATGGCCATAAAGCTTTACCTGATCAATGGTTTGCCCTGCATGACAATGACGTAATTCGGGCGGGCGATCGGCAGTTAATACCAATAAGGGAATTTGACTTTCTTTGGCTTCAATCAGGGCAGGATAAAAATTAGCCCCTGCCGTTCCCGACGTACAGACTATCACCACAGGTTTACCCAGCCGTTTGGCACGACCCAAAGCAAAAAAAGCAGCCGATCGCTCATCTAAAATCGGTAAGGTTTCAATTGCCTGATGTTGAGCAAAGGCCAGGGTTAATGGACTCGATCGCGAACCAGGACACAAAACTGCCATCGTTAAGCCTAAACGATAGAGGGTTTCGACTATCACCGAGGCCCAGAGGGTATTGACGTTGCGAAAATCCATGTTAAGGCGAAGGAGGAATAGGTGAGGGGACAATAGGGGGAGGGGGGACAGGGGGCGTGGGCGGAATGGCGGAATTCGGATCCGGCGGCGCGATCGCTGGGGAAGGCAAGGTCGAGGGGGGAGGCGGCGTTAGGGCGGGATCGGGAGTCGGGATCGGATCGGGGTTAGGTGTTTGTAAGAATCGTTGGTAAACGGTATAACCGACAAAGCCCCCAATGATCAGACATAATCCTGCCCACTGCCAAAAGGGAGCGCGACGAGGTTGAACGGGGGCCGCTGAATCCGTTTCGACGGGTTCGGGTTGAACCATTTCTGCATTTTCTTGGTTCTCAGGATTAGGGGCTGGCGCGGTCTCTTCTGGAGTCAGGGTTGGGGCTGAAAAATCCGAAGGAGGCTCCATTGGGACTTCTGCTAACACTTCTGTCCCGCCGAGCTTGGGAACCTTCGCTTCAATTTCAGTAAAGGATAAAGGGGGAATTTCTTCCGTTAGGGGTTTAACTTGGCAACGAATTAGGGCAAAGGTGACATTATCATGGCCATTTTTTTCATTGGCTAATTGAATAAGACGATCGCAGCCTGTCTCCAAATCAATTTCCCCTGACAAAATAGGCAATAATTCCGTTTGCCAATACTGATCAATGCGGTCAAAATCACACAGTCCATCGGAGCAGAGGAGAAATAGACCATCCCCATCAACGAGTAACCGTTCAATTGCTGGCTGAATTTTATCCGACTCCATCATGCCGACAGCCTGAATGAGGGCCCCCGCCTGGGGATATTGCAGCACATTGCGATAAAGACCATAGGCTAAACGGACTTCTCTAGAGGCTAAATCATCATCAACCGTCACCTGCTGACAACTCGTAGATGTAATCCAATACAGCCGAGAATCACCCAAATTCCCAAAAAATAGCTCATGATTCTGGGTAAAACTCATGACCAGGGTTGTGCCCATCCGTTCTCGGTCTTCTCGATGTTCCTCATCATTCCGTTGGCAAATGGCATCATTGGTCACAGCAATGACCTGATTAATTCCTTTTAACCAATCTTGAGGGGACTTTTGGTTAGTTTCTTCAAATAAGGGGGTTAGTAGCTGGGAAAGGGTATCTACCGCTAATTGAGACGCAATTTCTCCCCCATCCTGCCCCCCAATACCATCACAGATGATCGCGAGGGTTTCGGCGGGGTGGTTTCCTTCCCTCAAAGACTTCATCGGCGGATAACAGGCATCTTCGTTTTGCGATCGCCGCATTCCCACATCCGTTGCCGTCATAACCTGATAGTGATAGCCATAGTTTGGAGCCAATTCCGCGATCGCCGTTTCTAAAAGACCACTCAAGGAATCCGCATGGGGAATCTTTCCCTTTTCCAGCTTCTTCGCTAAATTCTCACAAAAACTCCCAATACTCGGATGGGCAGTGGCCAATAACCCCGACCAAACCGTCATTAGCTCCCGAACGGTATGGTAATTATGAATATCTAGCGATAATTCTAATAATTGAATATTGGGCCCATTAACCCGTATCCAATCCGGATTCAATAACGAGGACACAACTCCCTGCCCTTGCAACGGTCGCCACAGATCAACCATCTGTTTAAGCCAAATTAATTGACGCAACGGAGACACGCTTTCCCAAACCGCTGCGATCGTGGGAAATAACTGGGGATAAAGGGGGTCTCCTTGATCATTTAACGGCAACTGGCCATACTCCAACAACCAAATATCTAAATTAATATCGGGATCAGCACTGGGAAGATAACTATAGACCATCGGAAGATGGAGACGAAGGGGAAACAATTTGAGATAGGGGCGAATCGACTTAGGGATGCCCTCAATTCCCAAGGGCGGCTGGGCGGGCAGGGTATCCAAAAGAATACGGGGTGCCGTGAGTAAATATCGCTCTTCTAGCAACTCTCCCACCTGAAAAGCATTAATCCATTCACCCACTGCCCATAAATAACGTTTCGTTAAAGGCGTTCCACAGGCCTCACAGACCGTATTCTCTAGCGGGTTGCTCGTTTGACAAGATGAGTTAGCACAATGGAGAGTTGACACTAAAAAAATCCTAGAAAGTTATCTCAACTCAATTCTAAGGAAAATTGCTATTTTTCCAAACATTTTTTGAAAGTCGTAATAGGCTAATGATTAAGTAACCTAGATTTTTTGGTGAGACCTATGCCCTTAGATGCTGTTCTCGAAAACCGAGATTACACCCTGATGATCGACAAAAGCAGTAGTATGGCGATCGCCGACCAACCCAATGGCAAAACCCGTTGGGAAATCGCCCAAGAGTCAACTGTTGCCCTTGCTCAGAAATGTGAAGAAATTGACCCCGATGGCATTACTGTTTACCTGTTTTCAGGTCGTTTTAGACGCTATGACAACGTAACCTCCGATAAGGTCACAAAAATTTATGAAGAAAATGAACCGATGGGGCGCACGGATCTAGCGACAGTCCTCCAAGACGGATTAGATAATTTTTTTCAACGGAGAGCAACGAACCAAACCAAAGCGAATGGAGAAACTTTTTTGATTATTACCGATGGTGCCCCGACCGATCATAAAGCCGTCATTCGTACCATTATCGATGCAAGCCAAAAAATTGATCGCGATGAAGAGTTGGCCATTTCTCTCATCCAAGTGGGTCAAGATAAGCAAGCCACCACTTTTCTCAAAGCTTTAGATGATCAATTGCAAGCTTCGGGAGCGAAATTCGATATTGTGGACACGATAACGGTCGAGGATATGCAGGATATGTCTTTAACGGATGTCTTGCTCAAAGCCATCACCGACTAATAACAAATTCAATAGAAAACAGTGCATTTACCTAATCCCCCCGCCTACGGCTTCCCCCCTTTGAAAGGGGGGCTAGGGGGGATAATATCGAGAAACCTATTTGCATGTAAATCAAATTAATTTGGTATAAGGCTGAGTTTTGTCAGTTTAAGGTAATGAACTTAAGGGTGGGTTGTCTCACCCTATTTTTTAAACGGTTTAGGACGGCTACCTGTTCCTAGTCAACGGCTTTCTTTCCTGCTTTTTCTTTATCTTTATTTTTAGAAAATCTTTCAATTTTTTGAGGTGCCCATTAGTAAAGGAAGAAGAAAAATTGATTCAAAACTTTATTTAAAAAAAACGATTTAAATGCTTATTTTAATCTATTGTCGCAATAGTGAAAATATTAATTAATTAGCCAAAGATGCTAAAATATTATAACTTCGATTGTAAATTTGCTGAGTGCTAAATAAAAGTTGATTGCCATTGCTTTTTAACGCCTCAAATTCCAATTTAACCGTTAGCTTGGAGCTTTTCGATGACTTCTTCCCTTGAGCGGATTATTCCCACCGACCTCAGAAATGAAATGTCACGGTCTTACCTAGAGTATGCCATGAGCGTGATCGTCGGGCGGGCACTCCCTGATGCGAGGGATGGATTGAAGCCTGTGCATCGCCGCATCCTCTTCGCTATGTATGAATTGGGGCTGACCCCCGATCGCCCGTTTCGTAAGTGTGCCAGGGTTGTTGGGGAAGTGTTGGGTAAATACCATCCCCACGGTGATACGGCGGTTTATGATGCGTTGGTGCGGATGGCTCAGGATTTTTCCATGCGCGATCGCCTGATTGACGGCCATGGAAACTTTGGTTCAGTGGATAATGATCCGCCTGCGGCCATGCGTTATACCGAGTGTCGCCTCAGACCCTTAACGACTAATGCGATTTTACAAGATATTGAATCGGAAACCGTTGATTTTATTGATAACTTTGACGGATCGCAACAAGAACCGGTTGTTTTACCCGCTAGAGTTCCCCAATTATTGTTGAACGGGTCATCGGGGATTGCGGTGGGAATGGCGACCAATATTCCGCCCCATAATTTGGGGGAATTAGTGGATGCAACCATTGCCCTAATCCATAATCCCGATTTAACGGATATCCAGTTAATGCAGTATGTGCCCGGCCCCGATTTTCCCACCGGCGCGCAAATTTTAGGCCGATCTGGGATTAAGGATGCTTACACCACAGGACGCGGTTCCATTACCATGCGGGGAGTCGCTGAGGTGGAAACCATCGAGCAACGGGGAAGGCAGGATCGAGAAGCGATTATTATTACCCAATTGCCCTACCAAACCAATAAGGCCGCACTGATTGAACGGATTGCCGAATTGGTGAATGAGAAAAAGCTCGACGGGATTTCCGATATCCGGGATGAAAGCGATCGCGAGGGAATGCGGGTGGTGATTGAACTCAAACGGGATGCCTATCCCCGTGTGGTCTTAAATAACCTGTATAAGCAAACGCCGCTCCAATCCAATTTTGGGGCAAATATGCTGGCCTTGGTGAATGGAGAACCCCGTCTGTTGACCCTCAAGGACTTTCTGCAAGTCTTTTTAGAATTTCGGATTACCACCATTACCCGTCGGACTCAGTATGAACTCCGCAAAGCCGAAGAACGAGACCACTTACTGCAAGGGTTATTAATTGCCTTACAAAACCTCGATGCGGTTATTCAGTTAATTCGGGGCGCAGCAGACACAGCAACGGCAAAAAGTGAATTGGTACAAAACTTTGGGCTATCGGAAGTTCAAGCAGATGCCATTTTACAGATGCAATTGCGACGCTTAACGGCTCTAGAGGCGGAAAAAATTCGGGCAGAACACGAGGATCTAGAAATTAAGATTGCCGATTTACAGGATATTCTGGCTCGTAAAGAACGAATTGATACCATTATTGAGGAAGAGTTAACCCAGGTTAAAAATCTCTATGCTACGCCACGCCGTACAGAGATTATCCTAGATGAGGGAGAAATCGTCGATCGCGACCTGATTGCCAATGAGCAAGCCGTTATTTTATTAACTGAGCAGGGTTATATCAAACGGATGCCGGCCAATACCTTTGGAACCCAAAGCCGAGGAACCAGAGGAAAAGGAGCCGCCAAAATTAAGGAAGATGATGGGGTTGAGCATTTTCTGGGATGTTGTGACCACGACCAAATTCTCTTTTTCAGCGATCGCGGTGTGGTTTATGGGATTAATGCCTATCAAATTCCGGTGGCTTCTCGAACGGCACGGGGTATTCCCATCGTCCAAATGCTGCCCATTCCCAAGGATGAAAAAATTACCTCTATCATCTCGGTCTCAGAATTGAGCGAAGATACGTTCTTAATCATGCTCACCAAACAAGGCTGCATCAAAAAAACGGCCCTGTCTGCCTTTAGCAATATTCGTTCTAATGGGTTGATTGCCATTTCCCTCAGCGAAGGCGATCAATTGCGTTGGGTACGCTTGGCAAAAGCCGAAGATAGTGTCATTATCGGTTCTCGTAAGGGCATGGCGATTCATTTCCGTGCCGATAGCGAACAACTCCGACCCTTGGGACGGGCAACCAAAGGGGTAAAAGCCATGAAAATGCGCTCAGGGGATGAAATCATCAGCATGGACATTTTACCGAGCCAAGTGGTGGCCAATATTGCCAGCGCGGAAGATGAACCCGAAGAAGAAAACCTCGATTTAGCCTCCGAAACGGAAGAGCTAGTGGAAGAAACGCCCCAAGGCCCTTGGGTATTAGCGATTACAACCGGAGGATTTGGAAAACGGGTTCCGGTCACCCAATTTCGACTCCAACGTCGTGCGGGGATGGGGGTAAAAGCCATTCGCTTTAAGTCTCCGACCGATCAACTAGCCGCTATTCACGTCGTCAACGCCGAAGATCAATTAATGCTCGTCACCAATCGGGGGATTATTATTCGCCAAACCGTTGATGCCATTTCTACCCAATCTCGGACTGCCACTGGGGTTCGGGTTCAACGTCTCGATGAGGATGACGCGATCGCTGCCGTTGCCCTGGTTCCCCCCTTAGAACCTATCCGAAAAATGTGAGAAGTTTGCGGCCGATGATCAAACAAGCAGCAATCTGAATAAAGCCCAAGTAGGATTGAGAAGATTTGGCCCATCGAATAAGGATGCCTCGGAAACGAT
>JAYKGY010000090.1:0-9981 GCA_035285545.1 Snowella sp.
GACGATATAGGCAGTATTAATATTGCCGTTAGCATAAGCCAAAACATCAATTTCCAGATGTTGGCCTTCTTTGCTGGCACGTACACTGGGGCTAATAATTTCCATACCAAAACGTTGCCTTAGAATCGTTTCCATTGAGGGAAGAGCAAGACCCTCAGTAAAACTCCCAAATTTTGAACCCAGTCCCCCAATTTGCTTACCCAATTCCTTAAGTTGTTTGTCAATTTCTTTTTCTCGTCTTTGGCTTTCTTTCTGCTGCTCTTTAAGTTGTCGGTCAGTTTCTTTTTGAGCGGCGGTTAATTCGGCTAAGAGTCGCCATACATCGTCTGCGGTAGTTGCCATAAATAATTGTTCTCCCTGATGTAGCTTATGCGATAACAATTATCATAATCACACAGACATAATATTTAAAGTTTTAACTAAACTCTCCTTCGAGCGATCGCGAATGATAATCTCCACATCTTGATTAAGTAAATTAAGAAATCGAACAAGCTCACCTGTCTCTAATTTACTTAATTGGCCTCGTTTAAGTTTGGATAATATTAACGAATTAATCCCCAGCCGAGTGCAGGCATCAATGTCACTCAATTTTTGTTGTTCAATCACCTCAACAATCGCCTGAGCAAGATTAGATTTTAACAACGATTCTTCCGCATTGGCATAACCAAGATCGGCAAAAATATTACCCGAACTTTCCTCAATCAAAAGATCATCATTTTTCATCGTATTCCCCCTGAAATTGTTGCCATTGGAGATAATGCTCCTCAGCTTGTTTTAATCGTTGTTTAATGAGATCGATATCCGACTTGGGAGTAGCAATTCCTTTTTTAGATTTTTTCTGAAAAGCATGAAGAACATAAATTACACAAGTAAAACGAACGGTATAAACCGCACGAAAGGTATCGCCGTCATGATTTTCCACAACTTCAAGAACATTTGCTCCCCCGAATCCTTTTAAAGGTTTTGCATCTGGATGTTTTTTATCTTGTTGAGCAAAATGGAGAGCATACCCCATTATATCTTTTACCTCTTCAGGAAAATCCTTGAGGTTACGTCGTGATGAGCCTAACCAGAAAAGTAGTTTTCGGTTTGTTGTCATAGCTACTAAATAGTGACAGTAACCTACTTAAATGAAATTCATCTGGATTGTAATATAAAAGAGCGATACAAAATTTACAAATACGCTCGCAGTGACTTCCAAATCACCTTCCCTCGCTAGAAAAGAGATTGAGCCTAGAAAAAAATAGAGATCACCGAATCTAAGTATTAAAAGGGATAGAAAGGATTAAATGCAGAGAAACTGTTTATTTTATTGAAATTTAAAGATTTTTGGTGTTCTCATTTCAGACAGAACTTTCCAGTTAGCCGTAATTTTAGCGGCTGATATGTACCGAAAACAACAGCGAGAAAAGAACGCTGTGTTAGAATCGTCAATACATTAGGGCAAGCTGAGGTGATGGAAGGTTATGTTTGAACGCTTTACTGAAAAAGCTATAAAAGTAATCATGCTCGCTCAAGAGGAAGCCCGTCGCCTCGGACACAACTTCGTCGGGACGGAACAAATTCTCTTGGGCTTGATTGGTGAAGGCACGGGGGTCGCGGCCAAAGTCCTCAAATCGATGGGGGTCAATCTCAAAGATGCCCGTATCGAAGTGGAAAAAATTATTGGGCGCGGTTCTGGTTTTGTGGCGGTGGAAATTCCATTCACCCCAAGAGCCAAAAGAGTCCTCGAACTCTCGCTAGAAGAAGCTCGCCAACTGGGCCATAATTACATCGGCACGGAACATCTTCTTTTGGGTTTAATCCGTGAAGGAGAAGGCGTTGCGGCTAGAGTCTTAGAAAACTTGGGGGTTGATCTGTCGAAAGTTCGGACTCAAGTGATTCGGATGCTCGGTGAAACGGCTGAAGTGGCTGCGGGTGGCGGTAGTTCTGGACGAACAAAAACCCCGACATTAGACGAATTTGGCTCTAATTTAACCCAATTAGCGGCTGATGGAAAATTAGATCCGGTTGTGGGCCGCCAAAAAGAAATTGAACGGGTAATTCAAATTTTGGGTCGTCGGACTAAAAATAATCCCGTTTTAATCGGTGAACCTGGGGTTGGTAAAACCGCGATCGCGGAAGGCTTGGCCCAACGCATTGCCAACAAAGATATTCCCGATATTTTAGAAGATAAGCGCGTCGTGACCTTAGATATTGGTCTGCTCGTCGCAGGTACAAAATATCGTGGGGAATTTGAAGAACGCCTCAAAAAAATCATGGATGAAATCCGCCAAGCGGGTAATGTCATCCTAGTCATTGACGAGGTTCATACTCTCATTGGGGCTGGTGCGGCGGAAGGCGCGATCGATGCGGCGAATATTCTCAAACCCGCATTAGCACGGGGAGAATTGCAGTGCATTGGGGCGACAACGCTTGATGAGTACCGTAAGCATATTGAACGGGATGCGGCTTTAGAAAGACGTTTTCAACCCGTTATGGTGGGTGAACCCTCTGTGGATGAAACCATCGAAATTCTCTACGGTTTACGGGAACGTTACGAACAGCACCATAAACTGAAAATTTTAGATGAAGCTTTAGTTGCTGCCGCTAAGCTGGCTGATCGTTACATTTCCGACCGCTTTTTACCGGATAAAGCCATTGACTTAATCGATGAAGCGGGATCACGGGTTCGCTTAATTAATTCCCAACTACCCCCTGCGGCTAAAGAGCTAGACAAAGAATTGCGTCAAATCTTAAAACAAAAAGATGATGCAGTTCGTAGCCAAAAATTCGATGAAGCTGGTCAACTCCGCGATCGCGAAATGGAAATCAAGCAACAAATTCGCGAAATTGCCTCAAGTAAGAAGAAAAGTGAAGGCGATAGCGATGAGCCTCAAGTAACCTCTGAGGAAATCGCCCACATTGTTGCCTCTTGGACAGGGGTTCCTGTGAATAAACTGACGGAATCCGAGTCCGAAAAACTAATGCACATGGAAGATACCCTGCATCAACGCCTAATCGGTCAAGAAGATGCGGTTAAAGCAGTGTCTCGTGCAATCCGTCGGGCACGGGTTGGCTTGAAAAATCCCAATCGTCCTATCGCCAGCTTTATCTTCTCTGGGCCGACAGGGGTTGGTAAAACCGAGTTAACCAAAGCCTTAGCTGCTTACTTCTTCGGTTCGGAAGAAGCCATGATCCGTCTGGATATGTCCGAATTTATGGAACGTCACACCGTTTCTAAATTAATCGGTTCTCCTCCAGGCTATGTCGGCTACAACGAAGGCGGTCAGTTAACCGAAGCAGTTCGTCGTCGTCCTTACACAGTGGTTCTCTTTGATGAAATCGAGAAAGCCCACCCCGATGTTTTCAATATGTTGTTGCAGATTTTGGAAGATGGTCGCTTAACGGATGCCAAAGGTCGTACCGTTGACTTCAAAAATACCCTCTTGATCATGACCTCTAACATTGGTTCTAAGGTTATTGAAAAAGGTGGTGGTGGCCTTGGATTCGAGTTTGCGAACGATCAGGCTGAAGCTCAATACAACCGCATTCGCTCCTTGGTGAACGAAGAATTAAAACAATACTTCCGTCCTGAGTTCCTTAACCGACTCGATGAAATTATTGTCTTCCGTCAACTCAACCGCGAAGAAGTCACCGAAATTGCGGAAATCCTGCTCAAAGAGGTCTTTACTCGGTTGGTCGAGAAAAATATCACCCTCGAAGTTACGCCGAAGTTTAAAGAACGCCTCGTTGAGGAAGGTTACAATCCCTCCTACGGTGCGCGTCCCTTACGTCGAGCCATTATGCGCCTGTTAGAAGATGTTCTCGCTGAAGAAATTCTCTCAGGTCGTTTACGCGAGGGAGTAACGGCTACGGTCGATATTAACGATGAAGGCAAAGTCGTTGTTACACAAAGCGAGCAACGAGAATTATTAGCCCAAGGCGTTGAATAAACCTAGCTGGCAATGAATTAAAAAATGGGTAGGAGACTAAAGAGCTTCTACCTTTTTTAGTCATTATGAAAATTGTTAAACAAAAAGCTTTCAAGTGAAACAGCCTGATTGATATCGTAATCGCTGGACTATAATAAATATCGTTACAATGCTCATGTTTAGATGATGCAGACTATTTATAAAGTTGAAGCATTTTGGGATCACGAAGTCGCTGTCTGGGTAGCTGAAAGTGAAGATATTTTAGGTTTAGTGACAGAAGCGGCCACACTCGACCAATTAACGGAAAAGCTTAAACAAATAATTCCTGAATTGCTAGATGCTAATCAATTAATTCCTTACGGAAGTAAAGACAATATTGCCTTTGAATTAATTACCCATCGTCAAGAATTAATTCAGGTCGCTTAAGCAGATGGCAAAATCCTTTACTCCTCGACTTTTAGCAGCTAATTGCTACTTTGAGCGTTCAGGGAAAGGCGATCATGAAATTTAGTATAGTCCCCGCCGCTTTGTTGTCGATAACACGATTAAATCTCGCCATACAGCCAATGTAGTTTTAAAACAAGCTGGATTACCAAAAAGTTTTTAATGAAAAATGCACATTATTTCTCGCAAGATATTGCGCCAGTTTTCTGAAAAGAATCCTGATAGTGAAACAGCATTAATCAGATGGTATAAATTAATAAAATTGTCTAATTTTAAATCTTTTGAGGAATTATGCTCTGTTTTTCCTAGTGCTGATCTTGTCGATAAGTTAATTGTTTTCAATATTGGAGGAAATAAGTATCGATTAATTGCTTCAATCCATTTTAACCGTCAAAAAGTTTATATTCGTAATATCTTGACTCATTCGGAATACGATAGAGGCACATGGAAAATATAACGACTCTGCCGCCTGATATTGATACTCGCTGGGACGGAATGGCATCTTTACTGCTAATTCGTAATGAGGAAGAGTATGATCGAGCTATTCAAAGATTAAATGCATTAATTGATGAAGTGGGTACTGATGAGCAACATCCGCTTTATGACTTACTAGATACCTTGGGAACTTTAATAGAAGCCTACGAAACCGAGCATTACACTATGCCCGATTGTTCAGGGAGTGACATTTTGGCCTATTTAATTGAAGAACATAAGCTCAGGTTATCAGATTTGCCGGAAATCGGTAATTCTGAAACGATACAAGCAATTTTAAATAAAGATCAAACATTGACACTTTCTCAAATTCAGCAACTTGCTCAACGTTTTAATGTGAAACCTCAACTATTTTTTTAGCCATCAATAGTTGAAATTTTAGTTTGAAGCGCGTAAAGATTGAATCGTTTGCGTCAAAATCGCGATCGCGTGATCAATTTCTTCTTCCGTAGTAAAGCGACCTAAGCCAAAACGTAAAGAAGCCTGAGCCAAGGGTTTAGAACGCCCTAATGCGGTTAAAACATGGGAAGGATTGGCAGAAGTTGCCGAACAAGCGGAACCCGACGATAGGGCAATATGGGGTTGCAATGCCAGTAATAAACTCGTGCCTTTTACGCCTTCTACGCTGATATTTAAATTTCCAGGTAAGCGATCGCGATCATGACCGTTTAAATGAATACCACCCAAGGTTTTTAACCCGTTCCAGAGTTTATCCCGTAGTATGGTTAACCGTTGCGCCTCGGTTTCGAGTTCATCTAAAGCTAACGTAATTGCTGATGCAAAACCAACAATTTGGGGAGTATAAAGCGTTCCTGCCCGTAATCCCTGCTCCTGTCCGCCGCCTTGCATTTGGGGAGCTAAATTAACTTTGGGATTGCGCCGACGCACGTATAATGCACCGATTCCCTTTGGCCCATAAATTTTGTGAGCCGTTAGAGACATCAAATCAATTTGCATGGTTTCGACGTTGAGGGGAATTTTCGCGATCGCCTGGGCAGCATCGGTATGAAACAAAACCTGATGACAACGACAGATTTTCCCAATTTCTGTTAACGGTTGTAAAACCCCAATTTCATTATTCGCTGCCATTATAGAGACCAAAATCGTATCGGGACGAATCGCAGCTTCCAGTTCCTTTAAATCAATCAATCCCTCTGTATTCACCGATAAATAGGTAACTTCAAATCCTAAAGTTTCCAAATAACGACAAGGATCAAGTACCGCTCGGTGTTCCGTTTGAACGGTAATTAGATGTTTGCCTTGATGAAAATAAGCCTCAGCGATGCCCTTAATCACTAAATTATTGGCTTCGGTCGCGCCACTAGTAAAAATAATTTCTTCTGTCTGGGCATGAATACTTTCCGCAATGACCCGACGGGCATTTTTAATAGCCGATTCTGCTTCCCAACCGTAGCGATGTTGGCTCGACGCATTCCCAAAATATTCGGTAAAATAGGGAGTCATTGCCGCTAAAACCCGTTGATCCATCGGCGTAGTTGCCTGATAATCCAAATAAATGGGGCGTTGCATGGTTTATTGGGCTGAGACTTGTAAGATTTTTACTTAAAATTATAGAATACAAATTTATTTTAGTACAAGTGTCCTCAAAAGTTAAACTTTGTCTTAAGATGGAGAAAACACGGAGTCGTTCACGCAAAGGAGTAGCGTTTTGATGGAATCCCTCACCCAGGCACAACAGGAACTTTATGATTGGTTAGTTGAATATATTCACACAGCCCAACATGCTCCTTCGATTCGTCAGATGATGCGGGCAATGAATCTGCGATCGCCGGCTCCCATTCAAAGCCGTTTAGAGCGGTTACGCAGTAAAGGATATATTGACTGGACAGAGGGCAAAGCCAGAACGCTCCGTATTTTGCACCATAAACCCCAAGGAATCTCTATTTTAGGAGAAATTGCGGCTGGGGGATTAGTAGAACCCTGTACCGACAATGAAGAAAAACTGGATTTAGGGAACCTGTTTAGACACCGCAATTGTTATGCACTGCGAGTAGTGGGCGATAGCATGATCGAAGACTTAATTGCAGAAGGCGATATGGTGATCATGCGGACGGTTTCTCCTGATGAAGTTCCCCCTAATGGCGAAATTGTGGCTGCGCGGGTGGAAGGCTATGGAACCACCTTAAAACGCTTTTACCAAGAAAATGACAAGGTTCTGCTCAAACCGGCAAATGCCAAATATCAACCGATTGAAGTGATGGGGCATCAAGTGGAAATCCAAGGGGTTTTAATGGGGGTTTGGCGGAGTTATCTTTAAGAACTTAAACCGCGTCTCTATTGAACTCTAGGGTTTTGATGACCTTCCCTAAATTCCCTAATCACGGAAAAATTTGGGATTCAAAAAGATTGTAAACGCTCCATATTTTTAGGGAAATGGGGAAAATCCAGCTCTCAATAGACGAATTTTATCTTAAAGTTTTATCTAGGGTTGATTTCACCAATTTCCGCTAATTTTAAATGTTTTGCAACGGGAATTAGGGTTAATCCTTGCAAGAAAATTGATACCAAGACGATAAAGAAAACAACATTAAAAATGGTTTTTCCCTGGTATAAATTCACAGTTAATGGCAGGGTGGCTAAAATAATGGGGACAGATCCCCGTAATCCGACCCAGGAAATAAATAATTTTTCTTGCCACTTCATGGGGTTAAACCCTAAGGAAATAAATACGCTAGCGGGACGGGCGACAAAGATTAAAAATAGGGCGATCGCGATGGCAACCCCAGCCGTTTTAGGCAATTCTGATGGGTTGACGAGTAATCCAAAGGTTAAAAACATCGTGATCTGCATCAACCAGGTTAAACCATCATGAAAACTAATAATACTTTCTTTATAGATAAAAGAACGATTTCCCATGATAATACCCGCTAAATAAACTGCAAGGACAGCACTCCCCTGCAAAAGCGTAGTTACCCCCGAAATCAAGAAAATCACCCCTAATGTAGCTACAGGATATAATCCCTGGGAAGGCAAGTTCAAATGATTGATCATCCAGACCATGCCGAGTCCTGCACCATAGCCAATTAAAAGGGCGATCGCCAATTGGAGAAATAGGGTGAATAAAAACGAGCCGATGGAAAAGGAAGAAGTAGTTAAAGCAGACAGAATATTAAGGGTCAATAGTACCGCTATCGGGTCATTACTCCCGGATTCTAACTCTAATAATCCTTGGAGCCTTTCGGGTAACTTAAAAGAACTAGAGCGAAAAACTGAAAAGACTGCCGCCGCATCGGTAGAGGAAATAATTGATGCCAACAAAAAAGCTTGTCCCCAGGAAATCCCCCGCGTTCCAATGTCAAAACTAGAAAAAGACCCTAAAATAAACCAACTAAAAGTTGCTACCAATAAAACGGTTAAAATAACTCCCAAGGACGCTAAGGTTAATCCAGATAACAAAACAGGGCGAATTTTTGACCATTCCGTATCCAATCCCCCCGTAAATAAAATAATGGTCAGGGCAAAATCCCCAATCAATTTGGCGATCACGGGATCATCAAATTCAATTTGTCCAATGCCATCGGAGCCTGCCAACATCCCAACGATGAGAAACAACAATAACGCTGGAACCCCTAGACGACCAGAGGCTTTACTGGCTAACACACTAGCCAATAATAAAACCGCAATAATAATAAATATTTGCTCAGTTGCTAACATTTAATAGGAAAAATCGACAAAAATCGACAAAAGGGAAAAAATTAATATAACTCATATTTGAGGAGGGTACAGGGAAGAGAACCATTAAAAACGGGAAAACGGCGAGAAGCCTTTAATCCAATTCGCTTGGCCAATTCTTTGTTACCCGTTAACACATAGGCTGTCCATCCCTTAAAACGCTGTTTAAAAATATCACCCAATAATTTATACAATGCCCCCAATTCCTGTTCTTCTCCGATACGGACACCATAGGGCGGATTACAAATAATTATTCCCTGATCGGCGGGGGCTTCTACCTCAGACAGTTGTTTGTGTTGAAAATATAGATGCTGTTCTAATCCACTGGCTTTGGCATTGGCTCTGGCTTGACTAATAATGGTTTCATCTCCATCGCTTCCCCAAACCAGAGACGGTAATTCGGATAAAACGCCCTGTTCTGCTTCGGTTTGCAATTGTTCCCACAAAGTTGGGTTAAAGTCCGGCCAATTTTGGAAAGCGAAAGAATTATATAAACCAGGGGCAACATTAAGGGCCATTAAGGCGGCTTCAATGGGTAAGGTTCCCGAACCGCAGAGGGGGTCTAAAAAGGGTCGGTCTGGTGTCCATTCCGCGATCGCGAGTAAGGCCGCAGCCAAAGTTTCCTTCAACGGAGCTAAACCCATTGCAGGACGATAACCCCGACGATGGAGACTAAAGCCAGAGCTATCCAAACTGATCACGCAATTATCTTGATAAATGTGGACATTAACGACAATATCAGGGTGATTGACATCAATATCCGAGCGTTTTCCCGTTTGGGCCCGTTGCTGATCGACAATGGCATTTTTGACCTGTAATGCCGTGAAATGACTATGGTTGAGTTGACGATTTCCCCCAGTACAATTCACAGCAAAGGCTTGATCAAGCTGGAGATAATCCAACCAATTAATACTCTGTACCCCTTTATAAAGTTGTTCTGCGTCACGGCTTTTTACAGTTGCTAAGGGAACAAGAACCCGAAAAATCATTCTTGACCATAGATTAATCCGATAAAGGGTTTCCTGGGTTCCTTGAAACGAAACACCTGTAAACTCAGGTTTCGCATTAATCGCACCGAGACGAGTTAATTCTTGAGCGGCTAAATCTTCTAAGCCTCTGGCGACCGTTGCAAAGTAATGTTGATAAACACCCATGAATTAGGTTGTAATGAATTAAGTTCAAAAATTGTTTTTTTAATCGCGACTAAATCTGATTATAGAATTCTGAGCGTTTAACTAACAGGGGATTGCTTTTAAATTGACTGATAAATTTATAAATTTAATCGGTTTAGACGGTTTTCCATTTCTTCCCAACTTAGAGCCTATCCGAAAAGTCAATAGGAACGAAATTGGTACATTTTAGCGAACGCTAACTTCACTAGCTAGGTGGACGGTTATTTCCCTAGCAAATGCTCGGATAACTATCTCTCAAATGAGTC
>JAYKGY010000091.1:0-4213 GCA_035285545.1 Snowella sp.
TAACTTTTTCATCTGTACACATTAATATCAGAAAAATTTCTTGCTCTTCTTGTATGATATTTTGTACACTAATTTGAGGCAATTTAAGAAGATTTTCGAGAAAGTACAACATAGTTCAGTCCTCATATAATGTATACCATTATACACTTCTCACTGCCAACCGCGGAGAACCGTAGTAATGATATTGCTTACCTTAATATATTGGAAGGCGAAACCTCACCAACAAATCATTTATCTAAGAATACTGAAAATACGACCAATACGATTGGTGTTCAAGTTATGATGGGTGACACATTAGCTAAACAGCTAAATCAATATCCTAATTTCATCAAAATAGATGTAGAAGGATTTGAAGTTGAAGTTCTTAAAGGAATGCGTGAGGTTTTATCTTCTGAAAAATTACATTCTATTTTTATTGAGGTACACTTCAGGCTTTTAAAAGAAGCAGGCAATCCCTACGGAAGTCAGACGATTATAAAAATATTGAAAGACTATAATTTTAAGGTCAAGTGGATAGATTTTTCTCATGTTATGGGAATAAAAATTTAATAATTATAAAGAATTTCCAAAATATTTTTCAAAAATAGCTTTGAATTAGAAAAATTTAAATTTTTCGGCAAATTTTAAACTATGCATATATTAAAAATTACTATTTGCAAAAAATATTAACTTGATTTGTTTAAAAAATGAAGATACCACTAAACAATATTACTCCCCTTATACTAACCTATAACGAAGCTCCTAATATTGAACGGACTTTAAACCAATTATATTGGGCAAAGCAAATTATTATTGTTGATAGTTATAGTACAGATGAAACATTAGCAATTATTAAAAAATACCCTCAAATTAAAATTTTTCAACGTCATTTTGACACCCATGCTCAACAATGGAATTATGGATTAGAGCAAGTTAACTCAGAATGGGTTTTGTCCTTAGATGCAGATTATGTTCTTTCTCAAGAATTAATTCATGAAATCAAAAATTTATCATTAGAAAATGGGATTAATGGTTACTTTACGCCCTTTAAATACTGTATATTTGGCAAGCCTTTACGGGGAACCTTATTACCCCCTCGACAGGTTTTATTTAAGAAAAATACAGCGATTTATATTGATGATGGCCATACCCAATTATTAAAAAATAGGGGTCAAGTATCAGCCTTAAATTCTTATATTTACCATGACGATCGCAAACCCCTCCATCGATGGTTACAAGCTCAAGATCGATACATGGTGATTGAAGCCAAAAAATTAGCCGTAACGCCTAATTCCGAACTGAGTTTCGGCGATCGCATCCGTAAAACTAAAATTTTTGCCCCTGGTATTATTCTCTTGTACTGTTTAATTATCAATCGCTGTATTCTAGATGGATGGGCTGGATGGTATTACACTTTACAACGAGTATTAGCTGAAATTTGGTTAAGCATTCGTTTAGTAGAATACGAAATAATGAATAAAAAATTCAAGGGAAACCTAACCCAATAAGCTCCCTTGAAATCTATAATTTAGCATTCAATTAGCAAATATCAATTAAATTGAAAGATTGCCATTGGTAACGCCAAGGTTAATGTTAGCTTGAGACCAAGTGTTATTTAAGAAAATATCGTTGGCAAAATAACCATTACCTTGGTTAAAATTAATCGCCTTTCCAATCCCTGAACCTAACGTATTACGTTCAAATACATTCATATTGGCACTGGGATAGGGATTCCCACTTCCATCATTTCCTTGATTCATCGCAAAAACAGTTCCTATATTGGTGAACTTATTGTTTTGAACCGAATTCCCAAAAATGGTTGTGCCGAGTTTCCCAGAAGATCTCATGCTAATTCCGGTTAAATTATCTGTGAAGGTATTATTCATCACTTGGGTAAAGTTAATAGGATTGCGATCAGCAACTTCTGAGCCAGCCCATAGATTAACACCGGTTCGTAATTGATTGAAGTTATTACTGTCAATAATGAGATTACTAGAACCGAAGTAGGGTTGTACTCCAGCCGATGCAGTGTAACGGGTCTTGTAATCGGATAGCCCATCTAAACTGTTACTATAAACAACAGCATTATTGACTTGTCTGTTGCCTACCATCAAACTTGACTGATCGGGTTGAACATTCCAAGGATCATATAGCGTATAGGTTCCCGTTGCGGAATCAAAGGACTTCACTCGACGACTTTGGCCAATTCCTTTACCACCGATAATGGAAATCATGTAGCTATCATTAACCTTAGAAGACGGGATACTTACTCGCACCGTATTGGCAGTGGCTGACGTTGCTGAGCCAAGAGAAGCTGTTGTTAACCAAGGTGGTTCCCACATAATTTGTTCTCCCGAATTGGCATCCACACCAGCCGCAGCAGGTGGAGCTAAATCGATGGTTTGATTATTACCGAAGTATTGGTTCTGAGCAATACTCCAGGCCGCAAAGTCAACAAAGAAACGACCTTTTGCCCATTTTCCATTGGTTGGGCTGGAAGTATCTAAATTTTGGGCAGTCGAATTGGTGATTGAAAGATTTTGTGCCCCAAAAGCCGAGATGATGGCATCGGTGTAACCTGTGCCGTAAAACTTGCTGCTATCAATAAAGACTTGATTGGCCGAACCTAAAAAGCTATTTTGGCCAATGACATCCGAATTCTTCATGCTTATGCGATTACCCGCATGCCAGTCAAAGGGATTAGTTCCTTCTGCATTGATTTTGATGCTAAAGAACTGTAAGTCTGAGCTATTTCTGGCAAGAAGACCAAATTGAATATTTTTGGCATTGGCAGAGTTTGTATTGAGCGTCAGATTTTGGAAAGTAATTTGGTTGACACCATCGGACTGAAAAATATAGTTCTGACTAGAACCATTAGCGGCCTTGATGGTTGTGGTATCTTTTCCATCTCCCAACCAACGCACTTGATCGCGTCCTGTCCAGAGGGTTTCGTTGATAACGTAGGTTCCGGCGGGTAAGTAAACGGTTGACCAGGGAGTTTGATCGGCTGCTGCTAATGCGGCTTTAATAGCAGCGGTATCATTACTTACGCCATCCCCTTTAGCCCCATAGTTTTTAACATTAAAGACCGTACCTGTGTAGTTGATGCCATTATTAACGGTCATGGTCAGGGGTTTTGACCAACCGTACTGGCCGCCGTCCCCATTGTGGACATAGACTTTATAGGTTCCGTTGGCGAGGGTATCAGGAATTTTGAAATCCACTTTGTAGGGATTAACGGCTGTTACTTGGGCCCAGTAGCCTTTCCCTGCACTGTCTTCTAAATAAACTTGGGAACTGAGGGTGCCGCCATCCTGGGATAGGTTACGACCGAAAATGGATGTAGTTTGACCCCGACTAGCAGCGGATTGAACCCACCAAGATTCGGTTTGATTAATCATCACGGGTTGGCTGTAGCCCGAACTGTTTTTAGCCCAGAGTAAATAATTGGAACCTTGGGGTAAACCGCTTGGTAGGGTAATGGCGGCCATGTTGCCATCGAGTTTTTGAATTTTGGCTTCTAGTAAGGCTCCATTGGTTGCCGTCGTTTGCCCGTAGAGATAGAACTTGGTGCTGCTATCGAATTGCCAACCTGTGAGGATGATGGTGTCACCCCCTTTGCCCGATCGCGTCCATTCGGCGATCGCTGGACGAGAAGATCCTCCACTATCGGCTACGAGAAAAGAAGGCGAAAAGATATCCGATCCCGTTTTTAACGTGGGATTACTAACCGGCGCAAATTTAGTTCCTAAATCCGGTAAAGTTTGGGTCGGTGTCGTCGAGGAATTAACCAGAACTTTGACAGTGGCTGTAGCTGCTCCCCCGCGACCATCGCTAATAACGTAATCAAAACTGGCATTACCAGTAAAGTTAGTAGTCGGCGTAAAGACTGGATTCCCATTAGCATTGAGAACAACACTCCCATTAATGGCATTCTTCACCGATGATAGCGCGAGCTTGTCTCCGTCTGCATCCGTATCGTTGGCCAACAAGTTAGCTGCTAATAAGGTCAGAGCTTGGTTTTGCAAAGTACTGGCGGAATCACCAACGGCAACAGGTGGTGTATTTGCACTCGGCGTTGTGGGAAGAAAATCAATATAGTCAAGACGAGCATGTTCGTCGCCATTTTCTGTTCCCTTAACCGTAAAACTATCACCTTGCTTGATATAAACGGTCGTTACTTTCTGTGCAACGGCGGTTTGAGCAGAGGCAATATTACTTCCTAAATTTTGAT
>JAYKGY010000092.1:0-22052 GCA_035285545.1 Snowella sp.
AGGACTCATTTGAGAGATAGTTATCCGAGCATTTGCTAGGGAAATAACCGTCCACCTAGCTAGTGAAGTTAGCGTTCGCTAAAATGTACCAATTTCGTTCCTATTGACTTTTCGGATAGGCTCTTAATGATTTAATTTTTCTTTTTCTCATCATCATCATCATCATCATCATCGGATTGTTCTTCCTGTTCATTGCCTTGTTCGTTACCTTCCTGTTGATTCTCATTGTCTTCTGTTTTTTGCTCCATCTCCGAAGACGATTCAGGCGGATTTTTTTCTTCGTTACTGGAAATTCCACCGCACCCCACTAAAGTCACCAAGAGTAAACAAAAAGTAATGATTTTAACTTTCATAGTGATTACAATACTGTCATTTTCCAGTAAACAATCGGTCAATTCTAACTATGTCATGAGTTAACCATGAGTTCGAGATCGCGTTTAAATGCTTTGAATAGATAAGACTTATCAAACAAAAAGACCCCACACAAGGCGGGGCTAAGCAGCAAGAGGTTATCGTTATTCACTTCCCTATGGTTTTAAGGAAGACTGGGCGTAGTTCACTAAACCTGCGCTGACGTAGTAACCATAGCCGTTTAATTTGTTTTGTTGAGCAATACGGGCGGGATTGTTTACTAGGTCGCTAATTCCGAGGCTGAGAACCATGACTGAGGCGGCGGCGATCGCGTAGTTGCGGATAACAGTGAAGGTCGGGTTGGTGGTGGATAACATGGGGTTTGTGCTCCTTTTCTCTTGCTATCTTCAGAATAGGGCGAGAAAAAAGGGATGTCAGTCCCCAAAAATGTGTCAAATCAAGGGTTTGGGCGATTCTATTTAACGGCTCAACATGGAAAAAAGTAGAAAAAAGATCACCAATCAAGTGGCTTCCTAATCCCAAAAGGTTTATGAATAATGGGTTTGCATCCTTGCGCTTTATAGGGAATTAAGGGAGTCTTAATCAATGATGACCCGACAAATGCGCCAATCCGGTAAAACCGTTGCTCCCATCTTTTGGTAAAACTTAATGGCTGGCAGATTCCAATCTAAAACGCTCCACTCGACCCGTCCTGCTCCCCGTTCTTTCGCTAATTCAATCAGATGGCTCAATAGGGCTTTACCAATACCCTGTTGACGATAGGCAGGCAACACAAATAAATCTTCTAAATAAATCCCTGGTTTGGTTAAAAAGGTTGAATAATTCGTAAAAAATAACGCAAAGCCAATCACCTCTCCATCCACATCCGCCGCGATCGCCTCGACACAGGGACGTTCTCCAAATAAATGTTGTGCTAAAGTCTCCGCATTTCCCGTCACCTGATGAGACAACTTTTCGTATTCAGCCAACGCCTTAATCAGATTAAAAATGGTAGGAACATCAGCAGGTTGGGCGGCACGAATAATGCAATTAGGCATGAATCAAAATTAGGCTTATGGTTCAGCATTCTATTGAGTCTTTTAGGCGTTGCTGATCGATCATTGAGACATGAATCTTCTTTTATGAAATGTTATAAAGTCTAGACTCAAACTGACTTTTGAATCTGTGCAAAATTAACATCATACTTTAATTCAGCAACGCCGATAATTTAATGTTGCCAATTTCTGAAAGTCTTGTAAATCAGGATCAAAAAATTAGTTGCATCTGGGGTTTCAGTCTAACTTTAAATGATTTAATGATTTAAAATAGGCTGAAACTATTTATACAAAATAGAAGTTTACTAAAAAACTTATTTATGGGTTTTAGCCTCGATATAGGAAATTGCATCCTGGACCGTTCGTATAATTTCTACATCTTCATCAGGAATATCGATCTCAAAAGTTTCCCCAAAAGCTATTGTAAGTTCAACTAAGCCAAGAGAATCTGCGCCGAGATCATCAATGAGATTTGCCTCTGGTGTGATATCTTGTTCACTAACATCAAGCTGATCTTTAACGATTCGCTTTACTTCTGCGGCAATATCAAGACTTTCTGCCATTGGTAGGTTCCTCACTAATAAGTGTGTACGCTAGTTTCATTCAATTCAACTAATCTTTTGGGCAGTTTTTATTTTAAAAAATATTGCTAAAGAAATCGTTAAATGAATGGGTGCGATTTTAGCAAATTGAGTGAGCAATTGTCAACTCATAAATGGAAATTCACAGGGAAAACGCATACAGTAAACGCTTAAGCTGTTAGGCATTCAAACTGCATTAGTACAATTGCTCTAAAATCCTTGTGGCAAGGGCTTTTCAGAAGTCATCATGCAATTTAGATGCTCAACAGCTTATGATTCAGGATTCTATTTTACCCTCTGTAATGCAATCATATTCATCATTAAAGTTTAATCAGCTAAGTTGTTTATTTAAAAGGTTCTCATCTAACAAGATAAGCATTATTTTGACGAGCTTCAATAATAACTAACTTTGCAACATTTTCTAAAACTTTAATTGCTAACTTCTCTAAATAGGGAAAATCATTAACGAACTCACTTAAGCCTTCCGGCCCTTCCAAATAGTCAAAAAAGGTTTGTAGAGGGACGCGACTCCCCACAAAAACAGGAGTTCCACCCATGATTTCTGGATTGGACTGAATCACGTTTTCCTTTTCTAATATACTAACAAGTTGCATATTACTGGATAGTTAGATATTATTTGCATTGTAATTCATGCTCTTCGATATTTTAAGGAAGAATTATTATTTTTCAAACGCGATCGCTGATAGAAAAGTCAATTTTTGGAAAACGGCGATCTCGTAGGATGGGTTAGTATGTTGAAGGGATAATCCGTTCAGAGGGCACTAGCTGCAAAAAATTAACCCAACGACTCCAGGTTAAACCCGCCGATAGATTGACTATAATGATAGACTGCTGAATCTCAACCGATGACTGTTTAAGGCGTAAATTATTACAGTTTGTCTTTTTAACTTTGTTCATTGTCTCAAAGGTTAATAATCAGCAATTAACGCTCAATTATTAATTATTCACTATTAATTATTAATTAATGACTGACTCCTCCACACCACCAGTAACTGAATTAGGCACTCACAAAGCTCCCCATAAGGATTATCGGATGCTAGATCGGGAAAAATTAACCCCGATGTTTCAGCATTATACTGAAGTTAAAGAGTTGAATCCTGGGGCATTATTGCTGTATCGAGTCGGCGATTTTTTTGAGTGCTTTTTCCAAGATTCGGTGATTATTTCACGGGAGTTAGAATTAGTTTTAACCAGTAAAGATGGGGGAAAGGAAATTGGGCGAGTGGCGATGACGGGGGTTCCCCACCATGCCCTAGAACGCTATGCACGGATTTTAGTCGAAAAAGGCTATTCGGTTGCCATTTGTGATCAGGTCGAAGATTCGGCTGAAGCGGCGGCAGAACGTCGGATGGTGGAACGACAAATTACCAAGTTGTTAACGCCTGGGACGCTGACCGATGACAGTATGCTCAATGCGCGGCGGAATAATTTTCTAGCGGCGGTGGTCATTACCTCGGAACATTGGGGCTTAGCCCATGCGGATATTTCGACGGGGGAATTTTTTACCACTCAATCTACGGATTTAAAGGCTTTAACCTTAGAGTTACTGCGGCTCCAACCCTCAGAGGTACTCATCCCCACCAATGCACCCGATCTCAAAAATATGTTACGTCCAGGAGAAAGGTCTGACCAGTTACCCGACTGTTTACCCGATAGTTTTTGCTATTCTCTGCGATCGCAAATGCCCTTTAGTTTAATTGAAGCCAAACAAAGATTACTGGAAACCTTTCGAGTGCGATCGCTTGAAGGGATGGGTTGTGAAGGCTTACCGTTAGCCATTCGAGCCGCGGGGGGATTACTGGAATATATCGAAGATACCCAAAAAGCCAATCTCGTTCCCATTCAACCTTTAAAAAGCTACAGTTTGGCAGATTTTTTGATTCTAGACCACCAAACGCGACGGAATTTAGAAATTAATCAAACCGTTCGGGATGGCAGTTTTCACGGATCATTACTCTGGGCGTTGGATCGAACCTGTACGGCAATGGGGGGCAGGGCGTTACGCCGTTGGTTATTGCAACCCTTGTTAGAACCCAAAGGTATTCGGGCTAGACAAAAAACCATTCAGGAATTAATGGATAATCCCCCACTCCGTCAAGATTTACGCAAGCTTTTGCATAATATTTATGATTTGGAACGCTTAACGGGACGGGTCGGAGCGGGTAGTGCCAACGGTCGAGATGTCTTAGCTTTAGCAGAATCCTTAGTGCGTTTAACGGATTTAGCCACCTTAGCAACAGAAGGTCATTCCCCTTATTTAAAGGCATTACAAACAGTGCCGCCTGAGTTGGAACAATTGGGAAAATTCGTGATCGCCCATTTAGTGGAACAGCCTCCCTTACATTTAAAAGATGGGGGTGTCATTCGGGATGGAATTAATACCGAATTGGATGAAAGACGACGGTGTTTGGAAGAAGATAAGCAATGGTTAGCCAATTTGGAAGTGACGGAGCGGCAACGGACGGGAATTAATAACCTGAAAGTGGGTTATAACAAAACCTTTGGGTATTACCTTACCCTACCCCGCAGCAAGGCAGAGCAGGCTCCTGAAAATTATTTACGCAAACAAACGTTGGTCAATGAGGAGCGTTACATCACCCCAGAACTAAAGGAACGGGAAACCCGCATTCTCACCGCCCAGGATGATCTAAATAGCCTAGAGTACGAAATTTTTGTGGAACTCCGCTCTAAAATTGCCGAAAAAGCCCAAGAAATTCGAGATATTGCCAAAGCCGTGGCCGCGATCGATGTGTTGTCAGGCTTAGCAGAGGTGGCCGTTTATCAAGGCTATTGTTGTCCCGATATCATTGAGGGTCGGTTAGTGGAAATTGTAGATGGTCGGCATCCTGTGGTTGAGCAATCCTTAGCCGCAGGCTTTTTTGTCCCTAATTCTACCCATCTAGGCTATAGTGATTCAGAATCAGCCCAAACGAATCCAGATTTGATTATCTTAACGGGGCCCAATGCCAGTGGAAAAAGTTGCTATCTGCGTCAAGTCGGCTTAATTCAACTGATGGCTCAGATCGGAAGTTTTGTTCCTGCGAAATCGGCTCGGTTATCTATCTGCGATCGCATCTTTACGCGAGTGGGAGCCGTCGATGATCTGGCAACGGGGCAATCCACTTTTATGGTGGAAATGAATGAAACGGCGAATATTTTGAACCATGCTACGCCGAAATCGTTAGTGTTATTGGATGAAATTGGTCGAGGGACGGCAACTTTTGATGGACTGTCGATCGCCTGGGCCGTGGCCGAATATTTAGCAATGGAAATTCAAGCCCGTACTATTTTTGCAACCCATTACCATGAACTCAATGAACTTGCGTCGATTTTGGGGAATGTGGCGAACTATCAGGTTACGGTCAAAGAAATGCCCAATGAAATTATCTTTTTACACCAAGTTCGTCCAGGGGGAGCCGATAAATCCTACGGAATCGAAGCGGGACGGTTAGCGGGTTTACCGAGTTCAGTGATTCGTCGCGCCAAGCAAGTGATGGGACAAATTGAAAAGCACAGTAAAATCGCGGTGGGTTTGCGCCAAGGAATTACGAAAACAACGCCCAAAAAAGTGGAGAAAGTTTCTGAATCCGTACAGCAACAGATTGAGCAATTAGATATTTTTGGTTAAGTTCAAAGCGCGATTACCAAACCGGATCGGAGTAGAGAGTAATTGTTACCGAATCAACCCCATCAGGAATGGCACTAATACAGGCACAAATGGGGGTATCCGCTTCAATTTCCACTTCACAGGCATGGCACGATCCCATTAAACAACCTGTTGGGATAAAAACGCCCGCCCGTTCCGCCACCTCTAAAATCAGATCGCCGGGTTCGGCAGTGGTTGTAATTTCATCGGGCATAAACAGGACATTAACGCTCATTGGGCTGATGAATCTTGATTTAATAGGGTTAATATCGGGGTTAAATCCAAGGATTGTTCCACTAAATCGGCTAAGTTGTTTAACATTGTTTCCCGTTCTTCTCGATAATTAGCGATTCCTGTCGGTAATTCGGGCATTCCTCGACGACTACGCAGTAAGTTAAGCCAAGCCCGCCGCCAGGGGCCGTTATCAAAAATACCATGCAAATAAGACCCCCAAATGGATTGGGTTTTATTAACAATACCTAATTCAATATCTTCAAAAATGGAGAAATAATCTGCTTCGCTTTTCCCGATCGCGGGATCTAAAAAATGCGTTAAGCCTTGATGAATTTCGTAGCCCATGATGGGTAAGCCCGATTTAGGATAATAGGAAATCGAGTGGCGTTGTTGGGTAATTTTGATGCTGCTAATTTCCGTTTCAATGGGTAATAAATCTAACCCTTCATAGACAGATTCTCCCCCTTCATAGTGATCAGGATCAGTGACTTGCTTTCCTAACATTTGATAGCCACCACATAACCCCATAATTACGCCGCCGGCTTCTGCATATTTTTTTAATTTTGCACCCATACCGCTTTCTTGTAGGGCTTTGAGATCGGCGATCGTGGTTTTTGTACCAGGCAAAATAATCGCATCAGGGTAGCCAAAGGAATCTTCTAAACTTAGGTATTTAAGCGATAAATTTAGCTCAGATTCTAGCGGATCAAAATCATTAAAATTGGCAATATGGGGTAACCGAATAATGGCAACGGTTAATTCGGATTGATTAGAAGAAGTCCGACGATCGAGCAAGCTGAGAGAATCTTCTGCCGGAAATAACAAGTTGGAATAGGGAATCACGCCCAAAACAGGAATTCCGGTGTATTCCTCTAACCATTGAATGCCTGAATCTAATAGCGATCGCTGACCCCGAAATTTATTGATCACAATGCCTTTAATTAAACTGCGTTCTTCCGGTTCTAATAAAGCTAACGTTCCGACTACATGGGCAAAGGCTCCCCCGCGATCGATATCCACAATGAGGATGGTTGCCGCATTTAAATGTTTCGCCACCCGCATATTGGTGAGATCCCGATGCTTGAGATTGATTTCAGCAGGACTCCCCGCTCCTTCACAGACAATCACAGAGAATTCCTGTTGGAGTTTTTCTAACGATTCCGTAATGGCCTGCCAACCCCGTTCAAAATATTTTTCGTAATAATCAGCCGCACCCGTTACCCCAACTGCTTTCCCGTTGAGGATGACTTGAGAGGTCATATTTCCCTGAGGTTTGAGTAAAATGGGGTTCATTTCAACGCTAGGAAAGGTTCCCGCAGCCCAGGCTTGTACGGCTTGAGCATGGCCAATTTCCCCGCCCTGGGCTGTTACATAGGCATTCAGGGCCATATTTTGCCCTTTAAAGGGACTCACCTGCCAACCTTGGCGATGCAAAAGACGACAAAGCGCGGTTGTTAAAAAAGATTTACCTGCATGGGAAGTTGTCCCCACCACCATGACTGCATTCATAGCACCTTGAGCATTTTGATTAACGTGTTAGCGGATTCATCGGAAGCAAGATTCAATTTATATTGAAAATAACTTGAAATATTGAGAAAGCCAACGTTGAAGACGATTGAATAAACGATCCTTAAGGTTAAGTTTTGTCCAAGTGGGCCCTTGCTGTTCCCATTGGTTAATTAAATATTTACCCATTGGCGTTAGACGAAAACTATCGGTAATGCCTTGCCCGTCTACTTCCCGACGTAACAAACCAACTTGAATTAGCCACATTAAATCGGCTTCAACCCGTCTTTCGGAGAGGATTTTTTCCGTATAGCCCGCATTTAGTCCGTTGTAATTGGCAATCATCGGTAAGGGAATACTTTTTTCTCGCATGGCAGTAAAGAGGGGTAAACAAAAAGCAGAAGCTTTTAAGGCCACTTTAGCCCGTTGCAAGGTTGGGGCTGGATAGGCGATCGCTGAAGAAGGGGAGGAAATAACAGGGGATTTCATAGACAATGCTCCAATAACGCTGACTGGTGTAACCTCATTTATGTATTATTGTGAAGGACTTGAGTAAAACTTTTCCATTTGTCATTGGAGTTTAAAGCTAAAGCCCATAAATTTGTTGAGTTGTCTTTCATCTTCTCAGTTATCCTGTAATATTTCGTTACAAAAAAGCAGGAAAAAATTTAACAAGACGTAACAGACATTAGGTTCCTTAACGTTGTATAAAGTAAACAGAGAGGGAAATAAGAACGGCGACGGTTGACCTAGCGTCATTCTGGCTCTTTCTAATTTATGAGATAACTTTTGAAGTCTTTCTCAGATTTCTTTTCAGATTTCCTGAGAAGCCTGAGAAACAATCAAAACCCAGTCTACCTTTTGATCCGTAATTTTACGGTCGCGGGTAGATTATAACCCCTAGTAATAGGGAAACTTCTTTTAAATTCTGACTCAAACCATAAGTCAAGTAGGAGATTAATTCAATGGCTTTTGACGTATTCACACGGGTTGTAGCCCAAGCTGATGCTCGCGGCGAGTATCTTTCTAGTGCTCAAATCGATGCCCTGAGTGCAACGGTTTCTGACGGTTTAAAACGGATTGATGCTGTTAACCGTATGACCGGTAGTGCTTCCTCCATCGTTGCCAATGCTGGCCGTGCCTTATTTGCAGAACAGCCCCAACTCATCCAACCCGGTGGAAACGCCTACACCCACCGTCGTATGGCTGCTTGCTTACGTGACATGGAAATCATCTTACGTTATGTAACCTATGCGACCTACACTGGTGATGCTTCCATCCTCGAAGATCGTTGCTTAAATGGTCTCCGTGAAACCTATGTTGCTTTAGGTGTTCCTGGTGCTTCTGTTGCTGCTGGCGTTCAAAAAATGAAAGATGCGGCGATCGCGATTGTTAACGACCCCAACGGAATTACCCGTGGTGATTGCAGTGCTTTAGTTGCTGAAATCGCTGGCTACTTTGATCGCGCTGCTGCTGCTGTTGCCTAATTCTTGCCTTTTGGCATAGGTAACTGTCATTTCAAGATATCTAGGAAACTTTTGCAAATTATTTTGGGAGATACCAGAAAATGTCTAAAACCCCTTTAACCGAAGCTGTCGCAACTGCCGATTCTCAAGGCCGTTTCTTAAGCAGCACCGAACTCCAAATTGCTTTTGGTCGTTTACGCCAAGCTCCTTCCGGTTTACAAGCTGCTAAAGCGTTATCTGCTAATGCTTCTAGCCTCGTAAGCGGTGCAGCTCAAGCTGTTTATAACAAATTCCCTTATACCACCCAAACCGCGGGCAATAACTATGCTCAAGACCAACGCGGTAAAGATAAGTGCTCTCGCGACATTGGTTACTACCTCCGCATCATTACCTATGCATTGGTTGCTGGTGGTACTGGCCCCTTAGATGAGTACCTCATCGCTGGTTTAGACGAAGTTAACCGCACCTTTGAATTATCTCCTAGCTGGTACATTGAAGCTTTGCGTTATATCAAAGCTAATCATGGCTTATCTGGAGATGCTGCTTCTGAAGCTAACTCCTATATCGACTATGTCATCAATGCTCTGAGCTAGTAATCTAAGTAAGTGACTAGTGACCTGGGAAGGCTGGGGGCTGTTGGCAAATTGTTAACAATCTTCCGTTTTTCCAGGTCTTGCTATATTTATGAGCCATTAGTCACCCTTCGTGATCGCTATTCAGCTTACCGATTAACCCGTTACTGATGGGTAACATTCGGTTTTGTCATAGTTAATCATTAGAGTTCAATGTTTATTTGGCTCTGATGAACTGCAATCTTTTCAAAAAATCATAAAAAGGAGAGTATTCAGTGGGAATTACAGTAGCAGCCTCCCGTTTGGGTGTTTCGGCATTTAACGATTCTGCCCCTGTTGAACTGCGACCCGATGCGTCTCGCGATGATGCTACCGCGGTTATCAATGCGGTTTATCGTCAGGTATTGGGTAACGATTATGTGATGGAATCCGAGCGTCTTAAAGGTGCAGAATCTTTATTACGCAATGGTTCTATCAGTGTTCGTGAATTTGTTCGTACCGTTGCTAAATCTGAGCTTTATAAGCAGAAGTTTTTCTATGGTAACTTTCAAACTCGCGTCATTGAGTTGAACTACAAGCATCTATTAGGCCGTGCGCCTTATGAAGAAGCGGAAGTCGTCTTCCATCTTGACCTTTATGAAAATGAAGGGTTTGATGCGGATATCGATTCCTATATTGACTCCGTTGAATACCAAGAAAACTTTGGGGACAATATTGTTCCCTACTATCGCATTAATAACCAAGTGGGTGACAGAACTGTCGGGTTTACCCGCTTTTTCCGTCTCTATCGGGGTTATGCTAACAGCGATCGCGCCCAGTTAGAACGGAGCAAAACCCGTTTAGCTGGCGAATTAGGACAAAATACCGCTTCTGCGATTGTTGGCCCCAGTGGTGCTAACGCAGGTTGGGCCTATCGTCCTTCTGCCAATGGCACGACCCCCAGCAAAGCCTTGGGTGGTTCTACTCCCTTTGGGGCAGATGCAGGTAAATTGTTCCGCGTTGAAATTGCGGCCATGAAGAACCCTAGTTATCCCAAAGTTCGCCGTAGCAACAAAGCGGTGATTGTTCCTTTCGAGCAATTGAATAATACCTTACAGCAAGTTTACCGTTTAGGCGGAAAAGTCGCTAGTATTACCCCCGCTAGCCTGTAATCTTTAACAAAAAAAGGGGAAACAGATAAATACTTGAATTAAGCTTCAGTATTGTGTCTGTTCTCTCCCTTTTCTGGTTATATCTCTAACCCTTGAGATAGTGACTTCTCACGTCATTTACTTTAGTTCCGGTTGGGGCATGGAGACAGTCAACTAAATTTTGGCCGATTCCGTTGACTCATCCTGTCTGCTTTAAGGGAGTTAAAGAATTTTGTGAAAGAAGCTTTGTCAATTTTAGTCAATTTAGGAACATTGAGAAACTATGTTACAGTCTGCCCTGGTAGATGCTGCTAATGATGCCGCTTCAAGTCGTGTTTTTATTTACGAAGTCAGTGGTTTACGCCCGACCGACAATAATGGCTACCAAGTTCGTCGCAGTGGCAATGTTTTTATTAAAGTTCCCTATGACCGCATGAATGAAGAAATGCGTCGTATCAGCCGTATGGGTGGAACTATTGTCAATATTCATTCTTCTATGCCCGTTGAGTCCCATTCGGGGTCTGCTGAAGAATAATAAGCTGCTTGTCGATTAGCAATTAAACATCGTTTGAATCTCCAGAGGAGACGGATGTAATGGAATAGTCATCTGTCTCTTTTTTTGAGTAAATAAGTAAATATAAAAGTATTTGGGATAGCCCCCTCAATCCCTCAATGCTGAGGGACTTTCAACACTGTAATCCCTGAGTTCCCCCCAAAGTTTGGGGCTAGGGGGGCAATAAAATATACAAATAGGCAATGCCGTCTAAAACTTTTTCAACTGCTCCTATGGCCTATTCTTCTCAAGATGACAATTTAGCCCCGTCTTCTGTTGATGCCCCCAACTATACGGTCGAAAAGGCGATCGCGAATTTGCAACAAAAAGACGATCCCAGTGCCAGATATTATTCCGCTTGGTGGATTGGTCGATTTCGGGTCACAGAACCTGTTGCGGTTGAAGCCTTATTAGAAGCCTTAAAAGATGAGACCGATCGATCGCCGGATGGGGGGTATCCCCTGCGACGCAATGCGGCTAAAGCGTTAGGAAAATTAGGCGAATCAAGGGTGGTTCCTGCCTTAATTAAAGCCCTAGACTGTTCGGATTACTATGTGCGAGAATCTGCTGCCCAAGCCTTGGAAGAATTAGGCGATCGCTGTGCCATTCCTGCTTTATTAAAGTTATTAGACGGGGGAATAGAAGCCGCTCAACAAGCAGAAGGTAAACCCCATCTTGTTCAACCCTATGAAGCCATTATTGAAGCTCTGGGAGTTCTAAACGCCACCGAAGCAATTGAGGAAATTAAACCCTTTTTAACTCATTTTTTGCCGAAAGTTCAGTATGCCGCCGCTCGCGCTTTATATCAATTAACGGCTGATACGAGTTACGGCGATCGCTTAATTGCAGCCTTAAAAGGCCCTGATTTACAACTCCGGCGATCGGCCATGATGGATTTAGGGGCAACGGGTTATCTAGAAGGGGCAATGGCCATTTCCCAGACGTTGGCTGAAAATAGTCTAAAATTAATTGCCTTAAAAGACTTATTAGAATCCCATTTAAAACAACATCCCCAAAAATCTCTCTTATCTGAACCCAGTATTAAGATTATGGAACTAATGGATGGGTTGCTCTAATTCAAAAGGTATGATGAAGATAGAACTTCTAAGTTAAACGAGAATGGTTCCTATGGGACAGTTTCTAGAGAAACCAAGTCAAATAGAGCGTTCACAGGGAATTGAGCTAGAGTTAATTGCGAAAAATCAGCAACTCGAACAGGAAATTCAACAACGCAAAGCACTAGAAAAACGGTTACATATTCTTTCGATGGTATCGGAGCAAAGCCCTGTTTCCATTGTCATTACCGATGTCGATGGCAATATCGAATATGTCAATCCCAAGTTTACTGAAATTTCTGGCTATAGCTTAGAAGAAGTGATTGGACAAAATCCACGAGTGTTAAAGTCTGGCCATACCTCTCCCGAAGACTATCAAAAACTCTGGCAACAGATTAGCAATGGGCAAGAATGGCGAGGAGAATTTCATAACCGCCGCAAAAATGGAGAACTGTATTGGGAAGCCGCTTCAATTTCCCCCATTAAAGACGAGAATGGAGTTATTACTCACTTCGTTGCCGTTAAGGAAGATATCACCCTACGCAAACTTCAGGAAGAAAGATTAGCCCATCAAGCCCATTACGATGCCCTGACAGATTTACCGAATCGTGTTTTAGGAATGGATCGGCTCAATCAAGCCCTGATTCAAGCAGAGCGGCAAGGCCATCTTGTGGCAGTCATGTTTGTTGATCTGGATCATTTTAAAGATATTAACGATATTTTTGGCCATGAAATTGGCGACTATTTGCTCGTCGAAGCCGCTAAACGACTCAGTAGCTGTGTTCGTAAAAGTGATACCGTCGCGAGATTAGGCGGGGATGAATTTCTCGTCATCTTACCCTTAGTGTCGGCGTTTTCCAGTGTTGAATTAATCGCCCATCGCATTTTAGACAGTATTCAATTGCCGTTCTATTTATTGGGGAAGGAGTTATTTGTTTCCACCAGTATCGGGATTGCCTTGTACCCCCGTGATGGGCAACTCAGCAGCGTCTTAATGCGGAATGCCGATAGTGCGATGTACCAATCCAAACGACAGGGACGCAATATGTTTTCCTGTTATCTTCCCAATCTTTATGAAATAGCGGAACATCGCCTTAAAATTGACTATCATCTGCGCTATGCTCAAATAAAAAACGAATTAAAGCTGTTTTATCAGCCTTTATTGGATTTGGTGTCAGGGAAAGTTGTGGGAGCAGAAGCCTTAATCCGTTGGTATAATCCTTTTCTTGGTTGGATTAGCCCCGAAGAATTTATTCCGATCGCTGAAGAAGTTGGCCTCATTTTTGAATTGGGGGAATGGACGCTATCGCAAGCTTGCCAAATGCTTAAAAAATGGCAAACTCAATATCATCAATTGTTTTGGATTGCGGTTAATGTCTCTCCTCGTCAGTTACATCGCCCCAATTTTGCCACAATGGTTTGCCAAATCCTAGAATACTTGCAAGTATCTAGCCATTGTTTAGAGATAGAAATCACGGAGGGCTGTTTGATGGAAGATACGGCCTATATCCAGCAATTATTACAGCAGTTAAATGAGGCTCAAATTCATTTAAGTATTGACGATTTTGGCACAGGCTTTGCGTCTTTGAACTATCTTCACCGTTTTCCCTTTAAAACCCTAAAAATTGACCGTTCTTTTATTGCTGAGATTCCCCATAAAGCGGATTCTGTTGCCCTAGTCAAAACTATTATTGCGATCGCCAAAGGTTTAGACATGAAAATTGTGGCAGAAGGCGTAGAAACCGAGGAACAACTCAAGTTTTTACAACAAGAACAGTGTGATTACGCTCAAGGTTATTTGTTTTGTAAACCCGTCTCGGCAGAAGATTTTGAAACCTATTTGACAACTTCCTCTGACACGCCGTTTTATCAAATGCCATGATCAACCAAAAAAGAGACAAGGAAAAATCCCTGCCTCAATTTCATTTTTAAGCAAAAACGATTAACGGTTCGTCAAACGTGTTAAGACCAAATTAGACCGCTCGATAAAGCCCTTCATTCCATCAGCATCCAAACCTTTTTGGGCCATCAGTGCCAAATCATAAACATATTGACAGAGGTTTTTCGCCAGTTCCGCCGAGGGAGAATCACCCGTTGTAGTCGCAATGCTGCCTTGATTTAACTCCACGATATTTTGAATTAAGGGATGGCTGGTGTTGATCATCAAAATATGTTGCTCAGGGAAATTCATACTCTGCTGAGTCATCATCGCCGTCATTTCCTGCATCCGACGCATGGCTTCAGGCAATAAAATCATGGCAGGGGGCGTACCTTGGGGATTATCCGCTTTGAGGGATTCCGTCTTAATGTTGACGTTGGGCTTATTGAGGGCTTTCTCAAAAAGTTCCTTGATCTGCTCGTTGCGGGTTTTATTGGTAGTTGGATCGATGATTTCGCTGGCTTTGTCGTCTTGCAGTAGGGTTTGATCCAGTTCCGAGTCCACACGGGAGAACTTCACATCCTTATATTCCTGTTCGAGGAAGGGAATAAAGTAGTTGGTATCAATAAAGGAATCCATAAACAGGACTTCGATACCTTGATTTTTGTAAAGTTCGACGTAGGTGGCTTGGGTTGCTTGGTCGGTGCAATAGAAGACGCGGTTTTCGTGTTTTGCTTTGTTGCGTTCTAAGTAAGCTTTGAGGGTGGTGTAACCTGCTTTTTCGTAAGGGTTGCCTTCTGTTTTATCGGTGCTGACATCCTGCCAAGCGTCGCCTTCATCGGTTTGGACTTCGACAACAGGAGCCGCAGATTCCGTTTCAGAGGGTTTGTAGGTTGTCCGATAGAGTAGGAGATCTTCAACCTGTTGTTTAAATTTGTCGTCCTTGAGCGAGCCATATTTAACAAAGGTTCCGATATCTTCCCAACATTTCAGGTATTCATCGGCGTTTTCGTTGTAGAGGGATTTTAAGCGATCGCCGACTTTACGGGAAATATAATCCGCAATGCGTCGGACGGTGCGATGGTTAGTTAAGGCACTCCGCGAAACGTTGAGGGGAATATCGGTACTGTCAATTACGCCTCGTAACGGCATCAAGAAATCGGGAATCACTTCTTCACAGTGATCGCTGACAAACACTTGATTGCAGAAAAGCTTAATTTGTCCCTTGGAAAAATCCACATCGGGGCGCAATTTTGGGAAATAAAGAATACCGTTGAGTAAAAAAGGGTAATCTGTATTTAAATGCACCCAGAGTAAGGGTTCTTCCTGGAATGGATAGAGATAACGATAAAACTCTAAATAATCTTCTTTGGTGAGGTTTTGAGGCGACTCTTTCCACAATGCCCGTTGCTTGTTGATGGTTTCCCCTTCAAAGCGGATAGGAACGGACATAAAATCGGAATAGGTTTTCACCAACTGGCGAATGCGGGGAGATTCGAGGTATTCCTCCTCGTCTTCCATGATGGTGAGGGTGATCGTTGTCCCTACTTGAGTGCGGCTGGATTCGGTTAATTCAAATTCAGGTGAACCATCACAAGACCAATGGACGGCTTGGGCACCTGACTGATAGGAAAGGGTCTCAATTTCGACTTTTTTCGACACCATAAAAGCCGAGTAGAAACCTAAGCCAAAATGACCAATTAGATCGTTGGCTGTTTTTTGAAATCTTTCAATAAATTCTTCTGCGCTGGAAAAAGCAACTTGGTTAATATATTTTTTGACTTCATCGGCTGTCATTCCAATGCCATTGTCGGTAATGGACAGCGTTTTATTGATTTTATCGACGGCGATGGTAATTTCAGGTTCAGGTAAATCCCCTTGAGTTTGTTCGGCAAATGCCGCCATTTTTCGTTTCGCGATCGCATCAACCGCATTAGAGATCAGTTCCCGTAAAAAAATCTCATGATCCGTGTAGAGAGATTTTTTAATAATTGGAAAAATATTCTCGGTGTGGATCGTAATATTACCTTTTTCGAGGACTGCCATAGGACAATTTCGTCTATATTGAGTAAAGTTAGGTCGCGAGTTAACGCTCTAGGTGCCATTATAGAGGCTGTTGCTATCCCCTTAGGGTCTGAGATTTTCCCTACCCAGACGATACGGTTATCCACACCTGCAACGGTCTTGGGGGTGTCAGTTTATTCTTAAAGCGAGTCAACAGATGGTTTTTGCAGAGACTCAACCCTTTAAAGCCATCAAAATAACAGCTATTCACAAAATAGGGTATCGCGAGTATTTCGACCCGTTACAGGATTTGTCCCACTGGCCATTTCACACAAATAAGCTTCCGTATCCGGACGCATAATGACATCGGTAAAATCGGCTCCTTCAATGATAGCCCCTCCAAATTTCGTATTCGTTGCAAAGGCTCCCTCTAAGACGGCATTGGTAAAATTGGCATGGGTTAGACGAGCAGATTCTAAATCCGCCGCCCGCAGATCCGCCCCTTCAAAATTAGCGGATTCTAAGTTAGCGGAGAAGAACCGTACCCCTTGTAAATTGGCTTGACTAAAATTACTGCCTCGCAAGTTGGCGTGATCAAAGCTATCGCCGCGCATATCTTGCCCTGAAAAATCGCTATTCATCACACTGCGATTGTTATAACTCACTGCCCAAACAGGGTTTATAAAAGTATTAAATAGACAGATAATTCCAATTAAAATTCCAACACTCCAACAAAAGATTGCGTTTAAACGCTTAAAATTAATTTGATTTTGCATCTTTTTCCCCTCGATTTTTAACCAATAATGTATTGAAATAGCGGTAATCTTAAAGTAGCGATCGCCGTTTTAGTCGGTTTACCTTAGAATTCTAGCAAAAGTGGTACAGACTTTAGGTTATGACAGAGATTGGTCATCTGGGAGAACAATTGGTTGCTCAATGGTTAAAACAACAAGGTTGGGTCATTCTTCAGCAACAATGGCGATCGCGGTGGGGAGAAATTGATTTAATTGCCCATTCTCGTCAAACTCAGATATTAGCTTTTGTAGAAGTCAAAACCCGAAGTCAGGGAAATTGGGATGAAGGTGGCCAATTAGCCGTCAATGCCACCAAACAGCGCAAAATTCTCTTAACCGCCAATGCTTTTTTAGCCCGATATCCCAGCCTAGCAGATTTCCCCTGCCGATTTGATGTCGCGTTAGTGCATTGCCAAAAGATACGGCAGGAAACTGCACATGAGCCTAGATTAACATCGATCACAATGGGCCAAACTCTTATCCAGCAAGGCTATCAACTTACCCTACAAAACTATTTGGAATCTGCCTTTGAAGCATAAATCCCCTATTGGATACTATTGATACGGGCCAAAGTTTGCGATACTTCTATAATGGCAGATGGTTTTTTAACCTTAATGAGTCTTTTTATGAATAATCAACAATTGTGGCAACGTTACCAAGACTGGCTCTACTATCACCCCAGCTTAGAGCTATATCTGGACATTAGCCGAATGCGCTTTGATGATGCCTTTGTAGAAAGCCTTACACCGAAATTGAATAAAGCCTTTCAAGATATTATTGCGCTCGAAAAAGGCGCGATCGCCAACCCCGATGAACAACGGATGGTGGGGCACTACTGGTTACGGAATCCTGACCTCGCCCCGAATGAAGCCCTAAAAAAAGAAATCACCGAACCTTTAGCCCAAATTCTGGATTTTGCCGAAAAAGTTCATACAGGTACGGTTAAACCTCCTCAAGCCGATAAATTTACCGACATTATTTCCATTGGGATTGGGGGATCGGCTTTAGGCCCACAATTTGTCGCAGAAGCCCTTGCGCCCGATTTTCCACCTTTAAATATTCATTTTATTGATAACACCGATCCTGCGGGGATTGACCGTATCCTGAATCGCCTCAAAGATAAGCTCAAAAGTACATTGGTGATCGTCACCAGTAAATCAGGCGGTACTCCTGAGCCTCGTAACGGGATGTTGGAAACGAAAATTGCTTTTACGGCTCAAGGTTTAGACTTCTCCAAACACGCGATCGCGGTCACCATGCCAGGTAGCAAATTATACGAGCAGGCTACCGCTGAGAACTGGATCACGACATTCCCAATGCAAGATTGGGTCGGAGGGCGCACCTCGGAGATGTCCGCTGTAGGTTTATTACCCGCTGCACTGCAAGGCATCGATATCCAAGCTATGTTAGCAGGGGCTAAGGAAATGGACGATGCGACCCGTATTCCTTCCCTCAAAAGTAATCCTGCGGCGTTATTAGCCTTAGCTTGGTACTACGGTAGCAACGGTAAAGGAGAAAAAGATATGGTTGTCCTCCCCTACAAAGATAGCCTCCTCCTTTTTAGCCGTTATCTACAACAGTTAATCATGGAATCCCTTGGCAAAGAAACTGACTTAAACGGACGAGTTGCTCATCAAGGTATTGCGGTTTACGGAAATAAAGGCTCTACTGATCAGCACGCCTACGTTCAACAACTCCGAGAAGGCGTTCCCAATTTCTTTGCGACCTTTATAGAAGTCCTCGAAGACCGCGTAGGACAATCGACTGAAATTGAACCAGGTGTGACAACCGGCGACTATCTCTCAGGCTTTTTGCAGGGAACTCGCCAAGCTTTATACGAAAACGGACGAGATTCGATTACGATTACCATTAATCAAGTGAATCCCCATACCGTCGGAGCGTTAATTGCCCTTTATGAACGTACTGTTAGCATTTACGCCTCCTTAGTTAACATCAACGCCTACCATCAACCTGGTGTCGAAGCGGGCAAAAAAGCCGCCGCCTCACTCTTGGAATTACAGCGATCGCTCCTTAACGTTTTAGAATCGGCTCAACAACCGCTTGATTTAGCAACCCTAGCAGAACAAGCCGGAGCCAGCGATCGAATCGAAGCCGTCTACAAAATTGTCCGTCATCTTTCAGCAAATAATCGAAGTGTTACTTTAACCGGCAATCCTACTTCACTAAGTAATCTAAAGATTTTTACCACTTATTGATAAGTACTTGTTAATAGATAGTAGATAGCAATTACGGTTTTATTTGTATTCTAGTGTTTCAACTGATATAAATCCATGTCAATTAAGTACATTATATTTTTGACATGGAATCAAGAGAATGTCCCCCAAGCTATTGCGCATTGTTGTGTTTATCTTAACGATTCACTCGCTCTATGATCCTTGGCTGCAAAGATGACATGCTCCCAGAAAAAACTCTCTGAGTCCTAACTCTCATTCTTTTAAGCCGCACTTGTGTTTGAACTGAAACCAAATTTTACGCAATTTCCAGAATTTACTGCTCTCCATCGCTGCAATTCTCTCCTGATATTGCAAAAGTTGATTTTGAACTTCCTCGTAATCAACTTTAAGGTGTTTAGATGAATATTGAACTTGTTCTAGTTCGCTTTGGGTTTGGTCAAGTTGGCTACGAGCTTGATGGAGTTCGCTTTGGGTTTGGTCAAGTTGGCTACGAGCTTGATGGAGTTCGCTTTGGGTTTGGTCAAGTTGGCTACGAGTTTGATGGAATTCGCTTTGGGTTTGGTCAAGTTGGCTACGAGTTTGATGGAGTTCGCTCTGGGTTTGGTCAAGTTGGCTACGAGTTTGATGGAGTTCGCTTTGGGTTTGGTCAAGTTGGCTACGAGTTTGATGGAGTTCGCTTTGGGTTTGGTCAAGTTGGCTACGAGTTTGATGGAGTTCGCTCTGGGTTTGGTCAAGTTGGCTACAAGTTTGATGGAGTTCGCTTTGAGCCTGTTCGGATTGGCTATGAGCTTGGTGAAGCTCGCTCTGAGTTTGTGATAACTGTTCTTGTAGCAGTTCTATCTGGGATTGATTCTTATACAATGCGCCAAGTGCCAACATAATAGATCTCATTGGAGTTTGAGAAATGCTAACAGTATTGCCTAACACGTTTGGCTCGACTCCTGAAGCAACAAAATAGCCATCTGCATTTTCAATAGATGAAGCATCTTCTAAGTACTCTTGCTCAAAAAAGTCATTGGGGAGAGATTGCTTATAAGATTCAAATTGAACTGTTTTTTCTTTTAAGCTTTGAGGAAGTAAAAGGCAATTTCCTAAAACTGTATGCTGTCCCAGAAAAGTTCCTTCTCCAAAAACACTTAAAAATAAGTCTCGAAATTCATTAAATCTAAATTTATGAACATGAAACTCACTGATCCAAGGTGAAATTCGATAATCATTTGGACAAGACATAAAGATCTGTCCTTCCGGTTTTAACAGTCTTCGCAGTTCAGTCAAAAAGAGCATCGGATGCTGTACGTGTTCAATGGTTTCAAAAGAAACAATTACATCAAAGGAATCATCTGCCAACTCTGGAACTGATTGGGCATCGGACTGAATATAACGAATTACATCATGATTGTGAAATTTGCGAGCATAGTCAATGGCCTGTTGTTCGATGTCCACGCCCACGACTTGTTCAGCTCCTTGTAATGCCATATATTGGGAGCCATAGCCACTGCCACAAGCTATATCTAAGACTTTTTTCCCCTGAATAAATGGGGTAACAAAAGCATAGCGAATGAGATGTTCTATGTTCCCCCAAGAGAGATCTATGCCAGTTACGCCTATCATGTGGCGCTCACCTGTATATTTTAATGTTCCATTGGAAATCACGGCTTCGATGTCCGGACTAGTTTCTTCTAAATTGATCTCAGATGGCATATTTTTAAGGTACTCAATCTAGCTGTTTTTTGATGTCTCAGTCTAACTTGATTAGGCATCTTATGACATTTTTGATGCCATTGTCACGCATAACTAACAACACGATGGGAACATGTCCTTTGGTATTGGTGTTTTTTAAATCCGAAAAGTGACAGGGACAGAAGTAGGAAAAACGAGATATCTCAAAAGTATTTTGGGAGAATTACAGGACTGGCTTATTTATGGATAGGCAATAAGAATGGTGTACAAATCCAGATTATCTATACTTTGATATTCTATACGGTCTTAAATCAATTGGTTAGGAGAAGTAGCGATTACCTTAAATCAACCGAAAGAAAAGATTGCAGTTGAAATGATTTTTCGGGGCTTGTACTATGTGGCGAAGGCTATTTCTAGGGATGAAAAGCCTGATACGGTAACCTATTTGACTGAGTGTACTAGGTTATTCGTTTGGTTAAAGTCGAGCGTAAGCGATATCGAGAGAAAGCCGTTCTCAACCGGCAAATTTGGCAATCCATTTTTTTAATTGACACCAATGGACGTTGCTATTAAAATGCTTTTATTAAAAATTAGAATGCTTTCATTAAAAAATCAAAGAAACGCAGTTCGTCTTTCATGGTCTCAACCAGCTAATCTAAATACCTTTGGACACCTAAACAACAGATGGCTACTATAAACGTAAACTCAACGAATGGATGGCTTGATGGAGGACGAGTAACTTGGTTCTCGACAATATTCTCAACATTTTCTGATGACTTCTATTCTTTTAATTTAAAAAATTCCAATGACATTATAGATATTAACTTATATGACATAAGGGGGGGCGATCTAGATCTATTCTTGTATCGTGACACTAACTTTAATGGAGTTTGGGATATAAACGATACACAAATTGACGTTTCCAGGCGTGGCGGTACTCAGGAAGAGGTTATTGAAAACATAGCTTCTGAGAGAGCGAACATCGGTGGTAGCCTTTATTTTGCAAGGGTCAAGGCGTTTTCTATTGATTCTGGCAGACTTCCCACTTACCGAATAGACTTGGTTGCCAAAAATGCCCCGATTAGTTCTCCCGGCAATGATTCTGAGTTGCTCGTTCTTGGGTCTCTAATTACAAGACGAGGGCGAATTGCTGCGAATGCTACGGAGACCTTTGAGTACTCGACTTCTGCTAACGGAACAGTTATAGGAGTTACGCATTGACAAAATTAAAATATAAGAGTAGCAGAAAAATCTAAAGTAGCAAATCAGTGGCAAGAAAACCGTCAAAGCCTTCAACTGCCAAATGTGATTGTAATCAGTACACATTATT
>JAYKGY010000093.1:0-14389 GCA_035285545.1 Snowella sp.
CCCTTAATTCTTCATGCCATTGGGGTTGAACACTGGCAGGAACCAGAATCAAAATACGTTTAGCTTTTTGAGACACCCACAAATAACGGGTAATGAGTCCTGCACTAATGGTTTTGCCTAAGCCAACCTCATCACAAATAATGGCAGAAGTGGGGTAATTACTAATAAAACGACGAAGAATCTTAAGCTGATGTACCCAAGGTTTGACAGGAATCGATTTTAGGCAATAATCTAAACAACCTGGGTGATTATGAATTTCCAATAAAGGTCTAAATTTTTCCTGTTCCGCTGCTATTTCTTCGGGCGACAGCTTCTCTTCAGGTTGATCGGTACTGATAGGTTCTGTTTCTAAATTAATAGGGCGATTATCTTCTTCAGTTTGCCGTGACCAATTGGGTTTCGTGGAAGGGGCATAATGCAGCAAACGTTTTTTAACGGCTTCAGGTACATCGAAAACTTTGACATTAGGCGACAAATCATTCCACAACTGATCAAAGCGGAATTGTTCCTCATTAACCCGTTCTAGATCTCTTTTACCTTCCCAAGAACAATAAACATGAAAAGATTCGACGTTTTGTTCCCAACCGCTTAAGGATTCATTATTAGAGCCGTTAAAAGCAAGTCGATTACCCTGATTATCGGTAAAAATACCTGATTTTTCATGAAAAAGATGATTAGTATCAAGATCATCGGGTAAACCGCTGGATTTGAGAGGAACAGCAATTTTAATTTCGAGGAAGCCTTGGGCAATTAGCCAACTCAAGATCTCAAAGTGTTTAAGTTGGGCGAGATTTGTTGGTGCTTGTAATTCTCGATCTAAACAGGCGGCGATCGCGTCTCGTAATTCGTAACCTTTTTGAATGGCTTGCAGGTCTTGCGGAGAAAATTGACACCCCATAATTAATCGCATTTTGCCATTGTGGTTAAGCATGGCTCCTAAGCCTGCGGCGACTCTAGAAAGGATCGCACTATTAAAGAAGCCTGATTTGCGATCATACTGTATGGCGCATTCTAGAGCAGGAATGTAAAAATCAGCGATAGGGTTGTTTTCATTAGAAGAATAACTAATTAACCATCCTTTTTCATCCAAGGTTTTCATAAAAAGCTTATTATTAATATTTTTTAAATAAATATAACAATATAAATAGTAAAAATTATTTAAATTATATAAACAATTTTTACTATTTATTTCATTTTACTTCAGTTGTACTCGAAACTAAATTCAACATTAATATTTTAGAAATTATTACGTTATTAACTAAATTACATCTTTTCAAGTAAATCAATGTGAGATCGTATTTCTTTAATTTCCAAATCATATTGAGAACGAGTAATTAGATTTTTAGAGAGTTTTTCCTTTAAAATACTAAGTTTTTGGGCAATTATCTTTTTATATTGTTCCTTAAGAACTAATTTTTTTTGCATCTTTTTTTCTAACTTTTCTTTTTCTATTTTTATAACTTCTTGAACTTTTTCATTGACCATTTGAGCAATTCTATCTTCTGTTAATATATTCAAATCATTATCTTTACTCACTTGAGTAATAGGTTTATCTAATTGATCAGTCTGATTAATAATTGGTTTTAAGCTATTTAATTCTTCTATTTGTAAATTATCAATTTTTAAATCTTGAAATTGGGTTTGATTATTACTTGAATTTGTATCTAAATTTGTTGAGTGAATTTCTGAATATATATTTTCATGATTGAAGTCATTAGCAATTGTTTGATTAATCTCAATTACATGTTCATTTTCTATTGTGTTAGATTTAAAATTTTCTTCTTGTAACGGACTATCAGTTGTAGGTAAAAATAATTTAGGAGTAATAAGTCTGCGAATTTCTTTAATATTCTCTTCTGAAATCTGCATAATTTTAGCCATGCGATCATGTAATTCTATTTCTAATAAATGTATATGATCATCCGCTTTTGCGATTTCCCATGCTAATGTTAATATTAATTTTCGCTTAATTTCTCTTTTTTCTTTTTTCTGTTCATTAAAAATCCCCATGACAACAAGCTCATCTAGGCTATTATTTGAATTTAGTGCTTGTTGAACTCTTTCCTTATCTTCCTTTTGTAATGTTGAATTATTCATCATTTGATAAATAGCATCTTTTTCTTTTGGATCGACATGCCCATCTGCATGCATTATTGGTAAAGCTCCAATAACAACATCGGCTAAAAATTTACTAGCTTTTTTTTCTTCATTCTTTTGAAATAAAATCATTGATCCACTAAATATACCCGCACCTAATCCAACTCCAACCGCTATGGGAGCAAGAGTTGTTAACATAGCATAAGCAGAGGCACTAACTAGGATCCCTCCTTTAAGACCCAATAAAGCTAAAACTTGGTTTCCCAAAGTTGCTTGTGCAAAAACAGAGGTGGTAGCTCCTGCTGTTCCAAAACCAGCAATGCTTCCACCTGTAGCCCCTACCAAGAAAGAAGTACTAACTTTTTCCCAAGGTTCTAAGCTTTCTTTAATACAATTAATATCTAAAGAATTTATTTGAATATTAGAAGCATCTTGTTCTGATAAATAAATAACAAGATCAGATAATTCATTTTGAAAATATTTATTAATTTCATTTGATAATTCTATTCCCTGTTTTTTTAGGGTATTTTCTAATTCGTCAATTTTAGGTGATAAATCATCAAAAAAGATTTGGGCTTGGCCATTCAACTTATCCCAGCGTGGCCCTAATTCTGTTTTTATTGTTAAAATATCATCTTCTATATCTTGAAAATCGCTACCATATCTAGCCTTCATTTCCCTAAATACATTTTTATCTATACTGCTAATCAGATCCATTGTTAATAAAATTACCGTCAACGATAATAAGATTGCCAAAGGCCCTGTTACTAAACTAATGACAGGAAATGTCGTTAATGGGACAAGAGAATTTGCCAAAAATGATAAAATTCCACCTAATATTAATAAGCCTGTTGTGGCATATTTTTTAGCTTTAGAATTTGGTGCAGAATCTTGATAAATCCTAATTAAAACTTGTATATAGGAAGGGATCTTTGCAAGTCTTGTTAAAGAAAACTGCATTAAAGTGCCCAGACAAACTAAGATAATGGGGATAACTACAGAAAAAAACTGGGTAATAACAGGAAGTAATACAGGAAGTACAAATTGTAGCATTTAGATTTTACTCTCTTAGTAAACTAATCGGATAAATAAATTGTCTAATACTCTGGAGAAAAATTAATTTTTTGGCGTTAATTAATTTTAATTCCTATATTTTAATTATTTCCAAGGCATTAGCTTAAAATGACTGTTTTTTAGTCGTTTATTTTCTTCATCAAGATGATGAATTTGTTGAAGATACTTAGTTTCTAGTTTATCAATTTCTTGTTTGAGTAAGTTTTGAAACTCATTTTGAAGTTCTTTTTTTAAAATATTTGTATTTTTTTTGATCATTTCCTCATGAACATTAGCTAATCCTTGAAACTCACCTTTAAGGTTACTCTTAAGTTGATTCTGAATTGTATTAATTTGAGATTTTGTCGAGCTAATAAAACTATTAATATTATCTATTTTCTCTTTAAAAACTTCTTCATTTTTATCAGCTATTTCCATAAAACTTTTATCAAAAGTCTTTTCTAACTCTCGTGTAAAATTATTTAGATTAGACTTTTCTGAGAGAATAAAATTTTCTAGATTGGTTAACTTTTTTGTAGCATTAACAACTAGGTTTTCACCACCTAAAGATTTAGTTAATTCGGTAATCGAGTTTAAAATTGTTCTTAATTCAGTTTCTTTTCTATCAAATTCTTTTAAAGTGATTTTGGCAAAATCACAGTTTTGATCTGTTTTTTTGAATAATTTGTTAATTGATTCATATATTCCATTAATTTTTTCCAACGTTTGCCTAGTTTCTAAAAGTACGTTATTACGCCATTGCTCAATTTGCAATTTACCTGCTTCAAATTCAGGTAAGTAATTATTTAAACAAGAATCGATATTCGATTGAATTTGAAAGTCTACAGTATCAAGTTTTTTGGCAATTTCTTGTACTTGATTAAACTTCTCAATTAAAGTGTTAGTACCACCTAAATGATCTATTTTTTTAATTAAAGATGTAGTAATTTCTTGCAGATTTTGAGTTTGTTGTTGGAGTGATTTAGCAACTTCCCTTCCATTACTAATTTCATTTAATAATTCATCTAAATGTACTAATTTTTCTAAATTTTGCTGAAGCTTATTTGCTCCACCTAGTTCTTGAATTAATTGATCTAAACGATTAGCAACTTCAATAGTTTCTTCGAGTTCAGTCTTTTGTAAGTTAACAGCTTTAAGGTTTGCTTCAATTTGCTGAATATTTATTTTAATAGAGTCTACCTTCTGAATAGCGTTAGAGACAGTAGCTTCTATTTTTTGTTTTGCTTGATCAATGATTTTAGGATCCCATGCATCGTTTAACCCTTGTTGAATTAATTTAGTTAACTCTTGGAGGGCTTTAATAGTTTCGTAATCTGAGTGAAAGTCTTTCATAAAATTTAGTTACAAATACAATAATTAAGAATTTAAATTAGATTGAACCCAATCTCGCATAAGCGGTATCAGACTTGTAGATGGTTGATCTAATAAACTTTTAAATAAGCCTTGATATGATTGAGATGATTCAAATTCATAGAAAGATAATAAGCGATCTGCTTCAAAGGTAAGTTTACGAGAGCATAAATCTTTAGCAATCCCCTGAATAATATCTTCAAAAGCATTTGGATCTTTAGAACATAATGACTCTGCTATAGAAGCCGCTTGCCACGATTGACCTAAACCACGATAAATTAAAACTTTTAATCGAATATTACTCTGAACTATAGGTTGTTCCAGATATGTTAATAAAGATTGAGCTTTTTCGATATCAAATAATATTTCTACCATCTGACATTCTAAATCAATTACTTCATTACGTTGTAATCCATAATTTGCTAGGACTAAATATAAATCACAGTACAAAACAGGAGAAGATTGATTTAACTCTGATAATAAAACTTCAATTAATCCAATAGATTCGGTTTCACTAAATTGTAATTCATTACTTAATTCTGTAATCCAATTCAAAGCATGTTTCACCGCGTCGGCGTTATCATACTCAATCCTTTCAATACAAGAAATTTGTTGTTTAGTTTCCTGACTAGTAATGATTGCATTATTAAAAAGTTCTTCTCCAATATTAGCCAATTGAGAGTCAGTAGTTACAATCAATAGACGTTCACGAGAACGAGTTAATTGTGTGTACCATTTTGTATAAGCTTCTAATTGCCCATAGTTTTTTGGTAAATCGAATATACAAAAAGCAATGCAAGCATTGAATTCTCGCCCTTTTGCTTGAGAGACTGGCATAAATTCAAGATTTTCTCGTAATTTGGCTGTAACGTGATAATTATCACTACAAAAAATACGCGCCCTCCCCGCTAAACGCCGTAGTAAAGAATGTTTCAATTCCCAATCACTTGTCCCTATTTGCATTTTTTGAGAGACAATATCTATTAAAGGGTGCAAGAATGATTCTGCTGTTTCTAAATCAGGATAAACGAGCATTTTAATTAACTCACCTGGTTTTTTAGAACACCTTTCTGTATCCGTTGCTTTAGGCAGCCAATGCCCTCTCCATCCACAGTTAATTTGATGGGCTTTATTTTGAAATTGATTCGCTAAAGTTAAAATTCGTTGAGTTGTACGATAATCGCGCCAATTAGTGTTTTGTTCATTATTAAGATGCAACGCTCCCCAAGTAAAATCTACAGGTATAATGCGCTGATTCAAATCACCTAGTAACCAAAGGCTTGTTAAATGCTCATGTTGCTCTTGCCAATAATTGCAAAGGTATTTACAAATTTCAATTTCATTAAGTAAATAATCTTGGGCTTCATCTATAATAATTATTGTGCCAAAAGCATCAAAACAAGGTTCTGGAGGATTTTCCTGAAGATAATTAAGAACAGTTATAGAATAATCAAATCGACATTTTTTATTAGAATCAAAACTTTCAATCCACCAATTTGTTTTAATATTGGATAATTCTTGGATGCGTTGCGAATTATCTTTATAAATTTCATCGTGTTGACTATTGGGATTAGCGACATAAATTTGATAAAGCAAAACATCTCTATAAGTAATTGGGGCATACGAGCGAGTTGACCAATGATATTTTTTTTCTGCTAATTCTTGTAAATGTTTAAGTTCTTCATCAGGTGAAAACACTGTCACTGGCAAGTTAGAAAATCGGCTTTGTAACCATTGATGAAAAGTGCCCATGAAAAAATGCTTAGGGTTAGTTTCCATTACCTGTTTCACGCAACGGTACTCTAAAACTTGTTTGACTAGTACTTCTGGTAAAAGAAAAATTACATCATATCCAGAATTCAACATCTCACAGGCTTTATAAGCAGCAGTTACTGTTTTACCCGTTCCAGGAGGAGACTGAGTAATTAAAGAATGAAAACCGATTAGATCCTTTGAATAATAATTTGATTGAGGCTCTGCTAACTCAGCGTCTGCTTTCTGTTGCCCGCTAACAATAGGAGAATTATGATAACCTCCATTAGTATAAACATCCCACTCTATACCAGTTTCTCCATTCCATTCGTAACAGGGGTCTCTCGGTAAAGCATTGAAATCTTGATTGTAAAAATCACCAACATCTTTTCCTTTACGTAAACCAGCAGCAATAACACAAAATTCATTTGGATAATTTGAATAATCTAAAGCTAGACGAAGATACGCACCGCTACTTAACCCATGCTTATCACGAACAACGTTTTCTGCCCCTCTTATTTCTACTAAACCAGAAGTCCAACCTCCTTGTAGATCGGTTAGGATCTTAGGAACTACTCGATTATTCATACTAGATCTCAAATCTCGTAATTCCCGAATAGCGTGGCGAGTTAAAGTGATTTGTGTCATAGCCCAAGTTTTAAATCACTGCATCAGCAATTTAAAAAATTACCTTTTTAATAAATAAAATGACAAAGCACTAAATTCTTACCCTCGTCACAAGCAAAGGGGCTTTTTTTCGGAACGCATCACCGTTCTTCAAAAGGCCACTTCAAGGAGCGAAGAATTAAGCTCAGTGGTTATTAAATTAAAATGAAAGTTATTGTATTGCAGTTAATACAATCGAAATATATTTTTTATAACTTTTTGGCTTTTTACGCTCTCCACTAAATCAGCAGGGCGTTGTTCTAATGACTAATTGTACAATACCAGACTCAACTGGTAAAAGAATTTGAAACATTAATTTAATTTTTGCCTGAGTCCGATTCTAAAAAAAATACAAATAATACAATATAAATTGTATAAATAATTTAAATGCTATAAATAATTTACTGTTGGCGTAACCATTGACGAAATTCTCGAATCAAAGCATTTTCGCCTAATTTTCCTTTTTTGGCTAAAAAGTTTAGCAGATCAGAACGGCTTAGGATTGGTAGAACACTGGAACGTTCTTGGAGTTGATAATTGCCGTCTTTAAGAATATAGATCCATAGGTCTTTGCTATCAAAACGCCATATCTCGGTTACACCTAAAGCGGCATAGATACTGAGACGATTTAAGGAGCTACTGGTTAAATCGATTTCTATTGCCAGATCGGGGGGTGGATCGATGTTGAGATTGAATTGGGTTTTTCCTCGGATGGTTGCTTCTTGGGTGATGTAATAGCATTCGTCGGGTTCAAGTCCTTTACTCAAGTCTTCTCGGCTCCAAGTTGTTGAACCCAAGCTACAAATTTCTAATCCTAATTCTTCGGTGGCGGATTCTACTAAGCGGCCCAAGAGTCGTTTACTGGCTTCGTGTTCGGGTAAGGGGGTCATGATTTCTAAAACGCCTTGATCATAGGTAAGTCGTTTACTGGGGGTTTCTGCCAAGTCAATCACAAGATCCTGATAGGTTTCCCATCGAATCCCAGATAGGACGGTACGATTTTCTTGTTGGACAGGTTGGGATGTTGTAATCATCGATTTAACCCTATTTCAAGTTGTTTCAGTTATCCAATTTCCTTTGACCGTTAGCGCGATCGCCTATCGCCGTAAATCTTGATTTAGTTTAAATAATATAAATAGTACAAATAATATAAATAATTTATACAATATAAACGTTATCTCCTTTTACAGTAATTCGGTTTGTTGATAAACGACTTTTGCTTTAATTTCATCGATTCCTAGCCATAGGTTTACTAAGCTGTCTTTTTCTTTGGCTTTATCGGGAATAACTCGAAAAGCAACTTCTAGGGCTTTCATAAACAGATCGTTGCCCATCAGTCCTGTTTTTTGCATGAATTGGCGTACCTGTTGAATGCTGGATTCTTCTTCATAGATCGCGATCGCGGCATGGAGGGCATCAACAAGATAGGTAGCGGTAAATTCTTGGGGGTTAGTAGTAAAGGCACGTTTTTTGAGGCGTTGTTGAGGAGTCAGTAGGGAACAGGAACCGCTAGTTGAGTCGAGGAGTTTATAGGTTTTGGCTAGTTCGTTAACGTTGAATCCACCGATCGCGAGGGCAAGTTGCAGAGCTTCATTAAAGGGGAATTCTCTTGCTTTGAAGGCATCCCAGGCGAGTAAGTACCATTGGGTCAGGGGATCGAAGCCGATGGTATCGCTTTGGACGAGTTTACGGAATCGGTAGTTGGCGATCGCTTTTCGGGCTTCAGCAAAGGCAACATCGGGTCGGACTTCATCGCCGCTACTGTCGAGAATAGGATAGGAGCGACTAAAGACGTTAAGGGCTGGGCCAAAGGCACTGAGATAAAGATCAATCCCTGTAATGTCGTTGGCTTCAAATTCGGGGGCACGTTGTTCGACGAGGTTGGCGACTTCGGGGCGCAAGTCATCCCACCAAGCTTGCGGGGCATTGGGGTCGCGTTTACGGCAAACGAGAATAACGGTACTGGAAACGCTGTTTTTCTTAGCTTGATGAAGGTTTTGGGGATTTTCGGTAGAAACGGCCCAGCTTGCGGTGATCTCAAATCCTGCATCGATCAGGGCTTTGGCTAATACGTCCCATGCACTCGGATCTTTATGGTTAAACTGCACGGTAAGAACGCCTTCATCCCGCAGGACTCGATAGGCTTCTGACCAAGCCATTGCTATTTTTGCTTCATAGTCTTTGTTAGCTAAATCTTTAGGAGATGCTCCCATATTACGAAAGCGTCCTAAATTTGATACAGCTTCTCGATCCTTATCAGTTAATTCTTGGCAAAATAAATCAGGAAAAATATCGTTTAAAAGTCTGCGCTGCCAAACATAGAAAAAATCGGATAATTCTGCGTAAGGAATTGTGTCGTAGTAGGGTGGATCAGTAACAACAATATCAATACTTTTATTATCTAAATGAGAGAGAGTATCTGCTGATAACAAATCGATTTTTAATATTTTTTGAATGCGACTTTCTAATTCTAGAAAACTTACTAAATTTATTCTTGTGCCAAGTAAATTACAAAGTTTTGTATAGTCATCAGAAACCGATTTTGCAGCAAATAACCATCCAAAATCTGCACCATTTAATTCTGGATAATTCCACATTAAATTAAGAGCATGAGTAAATGTTGCACGTTCAATTTTTTTATAGGGTGCATTGTAGTTTGTTAATCTAGAATTTTTGTCAACACATCGGTCACAAACTAAAACAAGGTATGTAATAACCGCTTGTAATTTTTCCTTATCTAATTCTTCTCTCATCTTTTCTTTAGCTTCATTAATAATTTCAGCATAAGTTACCAATGTTAAAAGCTGACGAGGATTAAAATAGTTGTCCCATGTCGTTAATCCATACCGATAAGCCATCATATATTGAGGATTATCGCTGCAAGGTTCTTTTGGAATTAAATGATAAGAAGCCCCATTATATAAATTTTGATTGTTTTGAATTGCTTTTTGATAACCTGAAATATCTATTTCATTAGGAATTCTAAATTCTAATAAGCTTTTTTTTCTTTTATAAGCAACTGTATAAATTTGATGATTAAAACCTATCGTTTGGGCATAATTGATTAAATATTCTTGATCAATAATATTTTGACAATTTGGACATTTACCAACACTACGAGAAACTGTAGCAAAATCATCAGGATTGTAATCACCGTCAGGTGTTTGAATAGAATTACCTTTACCCTTCTTACCTTTAATTAAAGTAAAATCAACCCGTTTTTCTACTCGATTAGGAATTGGCTTAACTGCACAGATTTCACCTTTTTTAATTGCTCCAGGAGAACGATCCACCCACCAATTTGGAGAAAGCGGAATCACTGATTCACAATTTGGACAAACCACCGTATGCGCCCATAGATAATTTTGTACCATTTCCCCTTCCTGCGATGGAAAAAACTCGGCTAAACGCTTTTCTGCTTCATCTCCAACCCACTTCACCCATTTATCAATATCCGCCTGTAACGCTGGGCCAAACTTAAGCGGATACTCCATTGCCGCCTTCATGGTCACTACCGCCACAGGATTCAAATCCGATGCAAACACCTCCAACCCATACCGTGCCGCCTCAAAAGGAATCGAACCACCCCCCGCAAACGGATCAAGAACCGCAGGAGTCCTTTTCCCCCAGATTTGATCACACAGATCATGAACCCGCTTGATCTGCTTTTCCGTTGGAGGCGTTTTATAAAGTTTTACCTTGCCACTATCGCGAATCTTCTCTAGATCTTCCTTAGCCAGCCCCTTCTTCTGCCAAAACTCAAACTCCTGCTCCGAATACAATCCCAACAAATATTCAAATTCCGCGAGTGAAACATCCGCAGGCAAAATCGACCCCAACACCGACGCACGAGAAAACGACAACGGCTTACGGGAATACCATCGATGCAACCCCTTAAACGGATTTCCCCCATGTTCGTAATAAACCTGCTCATTGAGGAGCTTCACAGGAAAAATTTTCTCAATAAAAACAGGAGGACGTTTGGAGGTTGTCATATAGCAATCCTAAATGATTTGTGTTGTTGAGAGAAATGAAACCTTTATCCAGAGTAAATCAATATTCACAACCTGTTTTAGGATTGTTATGTAACTCCCAAGGACAATGGTAAAAAAGAAACGAAGCCTTTTCAATCTAAATTTATTTGCTTTTTTAGGCTTCATTTAAACAACTTTTTTAATTCAGCTTCAATTTGTGATTTTACTTTGTCAATCCCTTTTTCTTTGGCTACTTCAATGACGCTATCATAATCATTTAGCTCCCCACATGAGACGCATTTGATCATATCGCCCGACTTAAACTCTGCATTTTCATCTCCTTGAAGTGCTGAGTCGCAGAATAAGCATAACAATGTAATTCTAAAATTATTATCCATGACCAATGTTCCTATAAAAGTTAATAAAAAGTCCTGCTAGACCTATGATGAAACCGAACAAAATGAACAGTCCTTTATGATCTTCAATGTAATCAGAGGCTTTCTTGAAGATGCTTCTATTACTCAGTTGTTCTACTTGCTTTCGTTTAGATTTTACCACACCAAAGCCAGTTGTTGTTAACTGCAAGTTACGATATTGCCCACCCAGAGATATGTATTTTATCCAGCTATTGGCAAGACAAATATCAGCTATTTTTTGTAAACTATTTTGAGTTACCGATATTTTGAATTTTTCGTTAATAGAGCATACCATTCTGGCATCAATAGACAAGACAATCAAGTTAATTGGTTGACCTCTCTCTAACATTTCTTGATAGAAAAGATCAAGGAAATCATATTCATTAAATTCTTTAGATTTTCCCATAATAGTTCAAAATTTAACTATAGAAATTCTAATATTGATTCTCAAAAAGGATGGCATAATTGGTTGATCATTCCTATGTCAAAAGCCCTGCTTTATAAAAAATACTAGGCTATCTTTTTAAAAAAACTCCTAAACATTGTTGTAGTCTTTCTTGTTGATTTTGATTTAATAAAAGTTGATTTTTCACAAAATTAACCTTCTTTCATTAACTAAGAAGCTTTTACTAAAGGAATGACTTCTTTATCAAGTTTCTCTTGTAACTTATCTTTAACTATTGCTAAATCATATTGCATTTGTAAATTTAACCAAAAACGCTCAGATAACCCAAAATAAAGGGATAATCTTAATCCTGTATCAGGTGTAATTGCCCGTTTACCGTGAACAATTTCATTAATGCGCCGTGGTGAAACATTGATTGCTTTGGCCAATTGATATTGGCTAATATCCATAGGGTTTAAAAATTCTTCTAATAGAATTTCACCAGGATGAACAGGTAATAATTTCATGGCTTTTATCCTTTTTTTAATGATAGTCAACAATTTCAACGTCATACGCATGGCCATCAAACCATCTAAAACAAATTCGCCATTGATCATTAACCCGAATACTATATTGGTCTTGGCGATCGCCCTTAAGCTTTTCTAGTCGATTTCCTGGAGGAATGCGTAAATCTTCTAAACGTTCTGCCGCGTCTAAAATAGATAACTTACGTTGGAAAATCCGTAAAATATTATTAGGAAAACGAGAAGAAGATTGCCTTAAAAAGATTTTTTCAGTTTCTCGACAACGAAAAGTTTTAATCATAGCTGGCCTTGATCATAACGCACCTCGATAATAACGTCAAACGTTATGACTGGCTAGAAGGATTTACTCTCCTAATAAAATTCTCATTGCCCGTAAAGCAGATCGCCGCTTACCATTGCTAATTTTAGCAAACCAATAATGGGCTTCCTCATTACTCATCGCCATCACCCCATCTCGAATATTGGCGATCTTTTCCTCTTTCTTTAACGGTTGAACCGCTTGAAAAAGAATAGCTAGATTGACCCCTGACTCTTCCGAAAGAACATAGGGAGTCGATCGCCGATAGGAAAGGCTCTTCGGATCATAATTATTTGCCTTCAAAACTTGATAAATTGCCTGTCTAATCAAGATCAGAGATTGCCCTTTTAACCGTCCAATTCGTTTCGCCGCAGGACGCTTCTTTTCTCCTGCTTTCTTGTAGGCACACTGGTATAAATCAAGGGCAAAATCATTATCCTTTAACGGCTCTATCCGTAACTGGAACTCTTGCATTAATAAATAACCCTTACACTTAAATTTAATCGATCAACGGGATTGCGCTGTAACGCTTGGATAATCCCATTTAATTCTGACCCATCAGGCATAACGGTCTCTTTGAAAGTAAAGATCAACTTCAAATTGATAGTAGCTTGGGCATCGGGACTGTTCAGCAAACTATTGAGAGAACTAAACAACATCGAGAACCCTCTAACATCCCCTTGATACTCCAAACGGACAAACTGACCCTGGGCATTTAGAGAGAGAACTTGATCAATCCCCAGGGTATATTGGGGTCGATTCAATAAACTCAGACTGGTTCCTAATTTACGGTAATCCATCAAGCTATCTACCGTAAGCTCCAGGGATTCAACCCCTTGTACTTTCTTCTCAATGCAGTTGTCCTTGAATTGGGTAAAGGTCTTATTCACCGTCCCTTCAAAGGTTAATATGGGGGGCTTAATCTCTAAAACAGGTATGGGAGTCGGTGTGGGAGTATAACCACCAGAGCCATCCTTAACGCTTTTTGGCCAAGCGACTTGGGTTTCTTTTTCCTCGATTTCCCCATTGCCATAATCTACAATCACCTTAAAGACGGCAGCGTTAGAAATCTCACATTCGTGTTCATAACGGGGCGGAAACGTTTGTGAAATCGCTACTCCATCTTGATAAAGCGTTACAGCCAATGCCCCTTTTGCCATCCAGCCGACCCTAACTTTTTTCACGGTGTCGGTTCCCGAAATAATTAAGGCACTCAATTGAATAACTCTTGGTTCAGGCGGCTTCAAAATTCCCCGACGATACATCTCTAGGCGATCGCTGAATTCAATCACATCGGGCAGACTAGCTAACTCCTGATCCGTTTTGATATAAACCTTTTCACCAACTTTCATATCCCACTGTCCATCGGTTAACCCCCGTCGAATGGTCTCTCTAAGCAGGGCAATTTCTGCATCAATTAAAAATTTGAGACTGAGATCCTTGGCAAAGGCTTCTCGTAGGGCTTTCGTTGTCCAATGGTCTAATCCCGCAGGCCAAACCTTTTGGAGAATAAAAGCAGGGGCATAGGGCTTGAGGGGTTCATCACTGCGTATTTTCTGACAATCCCGCAGAGCTTGAAAGATGACATCCTGTTGATTGCCTTTAGAAGAGACTGAGCCTGATTCCTGAGCCGAGAGGACATGATGCCTTAACCCTGTTGGAGCCTTAACAGGATCTTGGTCGGGATAGAACAAATGACGGTAAGCATTGGTTAGGGCAACCCGAACATCCAGATCCATTTTGCCCTTGCGTTCTTTCAATTGTTTCTGTTGGCTTTCTGATAAGTCGTCCAACCGATTCGGCGATCGCAGAATGTTGTCAATAGCCCGATA
>JAYKGY010000094.1:0-68012 GCA_035285545.1 Snowella sp.
GGACTCATTTGAGAGATAGTTATCCGAGCATTTGCTAGGGAAATAACCGTCCACCTAGCTAGTGAAGTTAGCGTTCGCTAAAATGTACCAATTTCGTTCCTATTGACTTTTCGGATAGGCTCTTAGCGGAAGGAGAAGGAGACAGCGAAGAATAAATTAAAAATAAGTTCAAATTTTTTTGTTAGATTGTTGCCAAGATAGTAATGCTTTTTCCGCTTCATTCACAATCGGAAGAAAAGAGTATGAAACATCTCGGCAACTTTTTTTGGGGATATCTTTCGGGGAGTTTGTTAATTGGGAATTGTCGTAATGACGAGATTCGTGAAATCTGGGCATTTTCTAAAGTTATACGCCTGAGAAAGTATGGTCGTAAAAGACTAACGATTATTCATGAACAAGCCGATTTGAGTGACTCCCCTCGCTTTTTATTGACTGATGCCCATCATTGGGATGCTTCCAAGGTATTTGCGACTTGGAGTTTTCGATGGCCCGTAGAAACCTTTCATCAGTTTGCCAAACAACTGGTCGGTTTTGAAGACGCTCAGCTCCGCAACAAGGAAGCGGTAAAACGCCACTTCTGTTTAAGTTGTGTCGCGCAGTCTGTTCTTCAGGACGCTAGTGGTTGTGGGCAAAATTCTGAGCGGTTCAACTTTGCTGATGTTAATGAGCAAACTATTGGTCAACGTCTCTACTCCCTTTCTCGTGAAGCCTTACAGCAAGTGGTGGAGTTTACTCAGACTCTATTGACTCAAGGTAAGTCTGTTAATCAAATTAGGTCGGTTTTAATGCCTATTTAAAGCTATTTTTCTTTTGCCTACTTTATAACCTTCCAAGTCGTGTAAGTGAGGACTTCAATGTTAAGATAGATCCTCAGTGAAACATGCCGATGTAGCTCAGTGGTAGAGTAGTTGATTCGTAATCAATTGGTCGTGGGTTCAAATCCCATCATCGGCTTTCTGTAAATTAACCCATTCTTTGTCATTGTCAACCCATTAATGTTGTACAGTAACAAATTATTTGTCATCGGTAACAAATTCTTGTCGTTATAACAAATTATTTGTCATCGTAACAAATTCATGATACCTAAGAACGCATTTTAATTCATCTCGAAATGGAATAAACATTAGGGCAAAAGCCGATGATGGGATTTGCTTTCAATCCACTCTGAACTGGAGTTTAGACTAAAGGAGAAACTGGATTGAAAAGGCAGCCAGAAAAAAGCTCAGACTGCCAATCAGGGAAAATGAAGAAGTAACCAACTAATTCAAATCCCTAAAATGAAATGTGAATCAATCAAGCAATTTCGTCAAGAGATATACGCAACACTAGACAAAGGAAAAGAAGCGGTATTTGAGCTGATGGATGCAGTGCTATTAAGCCAAAAAGTGTCATCCTTCGCGGAATTGTCATTATCCCCCGTATTTAGAAGAAAGTGGTCATCAATCTACGAATGTCTAGCAGATAATCGCCCTATGGCGAAACGGCAAAGAAAAGTATTAATTAAGCAAATCCCAACAGTAGAAAGAATCCTACTGGCAGGAGACCATACAGCATGGGGAAGACGGGAAGCCAAAACCCTCAAAGACAGAACGTATGAACATGGAGCCAAAGTCGTCTCAGGCAAACCGATAACAGTCGGTCATGGTTATAGCACGATAGCTTGGATACCGGAAGAAAAGGGAAGTTGGGCATTACCCTTATGCCATCAAAGAATTACTAGCTTTGAAAATCCTCTCAAAAGAGCCGCCTTCCAACTTAAACAAATCTGTAAAAATCTCTCGCAAAGACCCTTGAGCCTCTGGGATAGTGAGTATGGATGTGCTAAATTTGTCCAGCAAACCGCCGACATCGCCGCCGATAAAATCCTACGCTTGCGTCCGAATTTGTGTTTGTGGCAAGCCCCGCCGCCTTATTCAGGGAAAGGACGACCGAGAGAACATGGAGATAAATTCAAACTTTCCGATACCGCCACTTGGCCCGATGCCATTGAAAGTCAAGAAATAGATGACCCAGTTTGGGGCACAATCGAGATGAAGCGTTGGAGTCAACTTCATTTCCGTCAATCAGCCCGAATTGAGATGGAACTGATTCTTATCCAGAGAAAAGGCGATTCCCTCAAATTAGAGCAGCTTAAACCGATTTGGTTAGCCGCTTTGTTAGAAACCCCTCTTCCGTTAGCCGAATACTGGTCTCTGTATCAAAAACGATTTGCCATTGACCATTGGTATCGCTTTGCTAAACAAAGGTTGCATTGGACTATCCCTCAATTTCAAAACCTTCATTCCTCTGAGCGATGGAGTGATTTAATGCCTTTGCTGACATGGCAACTTTGGCTGGCTCGTGAGATAGTTGAGGATATCCCTTTGCCTTGGCAGAAGCCCCAAGCCTCTGATTCTTTGACCCCTGGACGGGTTGCCCAATCGATAGGAGGAGTTTTAGCGGTGATTGGAACTCCTACTTCTGTTCCCAAACCCCGTGGAAAGTCTTTGGGATGCCCTCAAGGTCAACAACGCCTTCGGAAAATTCGCTATCCTGTCGTCAAAAAACGTTTTTCACCCAAAAAGAAGAAAGCAACTAACTCTTCTTAGCCACTAAAGCTTGATTCTATTCTTATTTTCTCAGCTTTTCTGATTGGCTGGGTTCTTTTTGCTTAGTCTAAACTCCAGTCTGAACTGGAATGCTTATAAAAATTTTACTGGTCGAACCTGTCTCTCTTGTTTCTACCTTTCAACCCACCCCGAACTGGGATGGTCATTGAAACTTTCGGTGGAAGGTGTCATTGCTTTCATTGGAGTTCCTTTCAACCCACCCCAAACTGGGATGGTCATTGAAACTACAGCCCGACCAGAGGGATCGCGCCTTTACTTCGCCTTTCAACCCACCCCAAACTGGGATGGTCATTGAAACCTCGTATTCGGCGGGATGTTCCACTGTGATTTGCTCGCTTTCAACCCACCCCAAACTGGGATGGTCATTGAAACATTTCACCCCTAAAAAGGGTAATCCCCATTCGCCCCCTTTCAACCCACCCCAAACTGGGATGGTCATTGAAATTTTACTAACAAAGCAGGGAAATAAATGAGCTTAGGCTTTCAACCCACCCCAAACTGGGATGGTCATTGAAACCTAAAGTCGAGCAGTTCCTCGTCGCTGAGTAGCTCTTTCAACCCACCCCAAACTGGGATGGTCATTGAAACCTGATAGAATTCCCGCAACACAACTATTTAAGGCTTTCAACCCACCCCAAACTGGGATGGTCATTGAAACTACAAATTCTGTACCTTAATGGGTTAAATAAGCATCTTTCAACCCACCCCAAACTGGGATGGTCATTGAAAGCAAGGGTGAATAGATGGCTTTAGTTGATGCTTTTCCTTTCAACCCACCCCAAACTGGGATGGTCATTGAAACCGTTAGGGATTAAAGCCAATCCTGCGGGACTTACTTTCAACCCACCCCAAACTGGGATGGTCATTGAAACTTCCAAATGCAAGTCAAGAAGGGATTCTACCGACCTTTCAACCCACCCCAAACTGGGATGGTCATTGAAACCTATGGACAACGGATGCGCTCATGGTTTGGACAACTTTCAACCCACCCCAAACTGGGATGGTCATTGAAACATTAGGATTACCGATAGATGAAATTCTTACTTTTGCTTTCAACCCACCCCAAACTGGGATGGTCATTGAAACTCCCTAATGATAAAATCCTGACTGTGCCAAGAATTGAAGAGAGGTTTGCGCGACACATACTTAACTTGGCCATTTTAGTTCCAATAAAATGGAACTTGACCATCCCAGAATACACTTAAACCTAGGTTATACGGGCTTCTCAGATTTTGCGCGGGGCATTTCATTAAACTTAGGCTGAACTCGTTATACAGGGCAGATTGTACTGATCAGAGTTTGTACAGCTATAGAGCCGCGCAAAAAAGAAAAAGTGGATTCCTCCTTGCTCGGAGGTGATTCAGTAGCCATAACTGTGGTAAACCCACGCCACTTAATGCTGGGTGCAACCTTATTCCTGTCCGAAGACAGCAGCTTCAGGGTGTACAGCTACTAGGGTCAGAAAGCAAAACTGTCTTCCAACAGTCAAACTAACCCGTTTCTCATCGATCAGAGGTTTACCAAGAAACATGACCGATGGTGCTTTTAATTAATCCTAATATATTTTCAAGGTTCAGGGTTTTACCAATTTCATGTATGAATTCGGGCATGGTAGGCGGCGATCGCCATTACCTTTGCCTCTTCTTGGGGACTACCGCGAATTACCTGCGTTTCCTCTTCAATAACGATGCCCAGTTTAGTAGCTTGGGCACTAATATTTTCAATTAATCTGCCATAGCTCCATTGGTGGATATTGACTCGGTATTCTTTGGCATAAGTTTTTTGAGCTTCGATGGAACCAGCAATTTTTTCTTCTGCTCTGACTTGGATTTCTGATTGAACAATTTCTCTAATATTGCCTAATTTAGGGACAACAATGCTTCCTGTATGATAGGACTGAGCTACCTGAACAATTGCTTGGGCTAAGAGACGATCTATATGTTGACCTAATTCTGATTCGCCAAACTGAGCAGAGGCTCCTTTCCTTTGAGCTTTATGACGCTCATGTGTCTGAGCTTGCTTCTGTTGCCTTTGAAGATTTAGTAAATTATAGTTTTTGCCTAGTAATTGTTTGAGACTCCGATAAGTAATCGCTTTCCCCTTAAGACCATCGACTAAGGCAACTGTCGCAGGCTTTTCTAAACCAAAGGCGACTCCCAGAAGAATATGGGAATGTCCTTGATACAAGGGCTGGCTAGGACGCGGAAAAGGATTAGCCATTCGGATCAATGTTGAGTTTTTGCGTTGAACAAAGGATTCTTGTTGTTCGCTTAAATCTCCTTTTTCTTTCATGGTGGTGAGTCTTTTAGTAATTTCACCCGCTTTTTCCTGACGCACTAAATCCGTTCCTTCTGCACTCCAGAAACGGGTATCAAGGGTACAATACAGGACTAAATAATGGAGATTCCAAGGCTCACCCTTTCCACTGCCTTCTTGCCATCCAATCCGTCCAGAACGGAGCGTAAATAAGGCACTAGAATGCTGATTCTTGCTCTCCCTTTTGATCTGCTGATCTTCAAAAAAACGATTAAACCACTTCAGTTGGCGTTGATCACAATAGATCTCAAAAGAATGTTCGCTTAATCCATTAAAATGAACGCAGAGACGGCCCTTCTCATTTTTACTCCAAATTAAGTCTTCATTAGTCACAAAATCTATGGGATAAGGCAAAATTTGGGAATGAGTCAGTAATTTATCTTGCCAAGAACGAACTTGATTGGGGTCGGTAGTGGCTGTTGTACAAGCCATAATCAATGTTTCTAGCCACCGTTGTCCCGTTAGATCTCGTCCTTGGGGAAGGCGGCCTTCGAGTTGATCAGTAAGACGTTGAGTTTTGATTTCTGCTTTCCGACGACGTTGCCTGAATTTTTTGCTGTCCTCTTTCTGGCTAGGTAATTTACAACCATTTTTTAACAAATAGGCGATCGCGGAACGAATTTGTAAGTCTTCTGTTTTTTGGTAAGCATCGAACAATAGTTTGGATAAAGAGAGACCTTCTTTGGTTTTCTTCTCTTTCTTGGTTTTCTTAATACTTTTAGTTGGCAGAGCCTCAGCTTGCGGTGTTAAGTTCGTCAAAATATCAGAGGCTTTAGTCCGAATCTCGTCAAGGCTCAAGTCACTGAGTTGGGTCAATTCCTCATCACTTTTGAGAATTTCCAACCATTTTTTTTGACCATCCAATTGAGACTGTAAGCGTCTCTGAAGTTTAAGCCACGATTTAAAAATATATTCAACGAGATGAATGGCTGAAGTATAAAATCTTGCGGGTTGACCGATAAAACGAGGATCTGATTTTAAAGATTTTCCTAATGTAGCAATAACCCCTGCTTTTGGCTTGCCGACTTGCCGCCACTGTTCAAAGTCGGGATGCTCCCTCACTTGGGCTAAAAGCTCATTGATAAACGGGGTATTCAATTTAGCCATCAAGTCCCAAAGATATTGACGGGAGGCTTCTTTTGCGACAAGGCGGCAGTGAATCGTAATTTGACTCATTTTATTGAACAAATCCGTTTAATACAAACATAAGTGTATTTTAACGAATTTTTATAAGATCGGCTATATGGAAAAAAGTTTTTTTAGCAGCAAAGAAGCCGCGACTTTAACGGAATGTACTTTACGCCAACTACAGTATTGGCGTGAAAATGAAGTTGTTGTACCGATAGTTGGAGCGACAGGAACAGGAAAGAGTATTTATTACTCTTATCGTGAATTAATCGAGTTGACATCGATGAGATATCTGTTGTTTGTCGGGTTGAGCTTTGATGTGGCACGGAATATTCTGCGATCGCTTAAGGACAAAGTTCCAGAATATGCAAATCCTGATATAAAAGCACGATTAATGTTGATTTTGGACACTGATTCGGGAATACTAGACTTAGTAAAATTTGACCGTGAACAGGCGATCGCGTTTCTAGATAACGGTCAGCCGATTATTCCATTGTGGTTGGATCTTATCCATCAAAAATTACAACAGCAATTAAGCAAGAAAGATTCGATTATGTCGAATAAGTAGTAAATAGTCCAAAAATCTCTTATTTGGAGAATCAGAAACAGGTTGATAGCTTGAGTAACGAAACAGATGCCCGAATTATTATTGATGACCAATTGCGTCAAGCAGGCTGGAATCCTGCCGATAAGACTCATGTTCTAACCGAAGTCAAAACAGACAGGGGTAAACCTGATTACGTTTTGCTGGATCAAAGAGGGCGATCGCTGGCCGTCATTGAGGCTAAAAAAGACGCGATTGATCCCTATACAGCCAAACAGCAAGCTCTTCCTTATGCCCAAAGTTTAAAAGCTCCTTTTATCTTTTTGACGAATGGAGAACTGATTTATTTTTGGGATTATCTCAATGATGATGCGCGGCTCATTCAATCTTTTTTTTCGCGGCGCGACCTAGAGCGTTTGGTAGAAATGCGATCGCAGCGTCAACCCTTAGCCACGATTGCTATTCCTGAATACTATCAACGAGAAGGGGAAACTCGCGAAGTCCGTCCTTACCAACGGGAAGCGATGCAGGCGATGGATCATGCGATTGAGTTGGGTAAACGTCGTTTCTTGATGGAACTACCGACAGGGACGGGAAAAACTGACCTAATCTGTTTACAAATTAAACGGTTAATTGAAGCGGGAATTGCTGAAAAAATTCTGTTTTTAGTAGATCGGGAGCAATTGGCGAAGCAAGCCAGGGAAACTATTACCGATATTTTGGCCCAATATGATAGTTACTGGTTAAAACCTGGGATTGTCCGACAAGAGAAACAAATTACGATCACACTCTTGCAGACGATGATCGGGCGTTATACCGAATTTACTAGTGGTTATTTTGACATTGTGATTGCGGATGAATGTCATCGTTCTATCTATGGAGCTTGGCAGACGGCCCTTACTTACTTTGATGCGTTTCATTTAGGACTGACGGCAACTCCCGCAGGGTATATTGACCGCAATACCTTTAATTTTTACCAATGTCGTAACGAACAGCCCGATTTTTCCTATCCCATCCAAGAAGCCTTTAAAACAGGTTATTTAGTTCCTTATACCTTTGCTGAGGGAATTACTGAAATTTTAGCGGATGGGGCCGAGAAAGATGGTGTGCAGTATGATCCAAAAGCATTTGAGCGCAAATGGACAAATGACGACACTAATCGCTTAATGATGGAGGAATTTGATCGGCTGGCTTGGGACAATTATCTGGAATTAGCTCCCTATCAAAAGATTGGCCCTGGTAAATCTATTGTTTTTGCTATCACTAAAAGTCATGCGGCCCGATTAACTCGTTATTTGAACGAATTGCATCCCGAATGTAAGGGCAAGTATGCCGAAGTGATCACCAGTGATGTTGCTGATGCTGATGACTTAATTCGTCGCTTCAAATACGAGGATTATCCCCAAGTCGCGGTCAGTGTGGATATGCTCAGTACGGGGTTTAATTGCCGCGAGGTTTTGCATTTGGTGATGGCTTGCCGCATTCGTAGCCCGATTTTATACCAACAAATTCGAGGACGAGGAACTAGAGTCGCTCCTCATATCGGTAAAAAGCGATTCATGATCTATGACTTTTTTAAGAATCATCAATATTTTAATGACAGTGATGAGGACTTTTTTTCTGGTGCGGGAACAGGCAGCAGTTCGGGCGGTTCAGGTGGTGGCCCCCGTCCTCCCAGAGAATTAATCGAATTGGGAATCGGCGATCGCTGGAAGGAAGCGGTGCAGTATGTGGAAATCGGTAATGATGGCGAGCAATTAGATAAACGGCGTTATGTCAGCATTTGGGAAGAAACGATCAATAACCAAATAGCCGATGATCCTATTTTGCAAAAAATTCGGGCAGGAGAATTTTTGACCGAAGCAGAAGAAACCCAGTTAGAACAACAACTTAACCAACCCAAGTATTACTTTAACGAAGAGAATTTACGCCGAGCCTACAATAACCAACAAAGCAATCTGATTGATTTTATTAAGGCAGCCTTGAAACTGGTTAAAATTAAGAGCCTCGCAGAACAGAAGGAAGAAATCTTTCGAGCTTGGTTGATCGCCAAATCCTTTACGCCAGAACAAGCCCAATACTTATCTTTGCTCAAAAATCGAGGCATCGCTAAAGGCAAACTAAGTCTCGAAGATCTCTTTCAGCCTCCTTTGTCTGTTTTGAATGCGGCAGGCTTAGGGATAGAATTATTTGGAGAGCAAGGCTTACGGGATCTGTTTGAAGACTTAAATCGTTCCGTTTTTCTCAACGACACGACAGGAACCGATGGTTAAGGGGACACTGAAAATTTTATGGATCAAGATTTACGGCGCAAATTGGATGGTCTCACCGATACCTTATGGGCGGGAGGGGTCACAAATCCTGTCACCTATATCGAGCAGATTTCCTATCTAATTTATCTGAAATTGTTGGATGAGGAAGATGCTCAGCGTGAAATGCAGGCACGTTTGACAGGTAATAACCAAGTATTTCCCTTACAAGCAGAACGGTATCGTTGGTCAAAATGGCGATTCAAAAGCGGGATTGATCTAAGAGATTTTCTGCGGGATGAGGTCTTTCCCTACATGGCCAATTCCCTCGTTAAGGATGCGCCCAAGGTAGCAGAATATTTTCGAGATGCGGTCTTGGAAATTTCCGACCCAAATGTTCTAAAAACAGTCATTGATGAGTTGGATTCGCTGGAACTCAGTAAGTTAGGACAGGATATCAAAGGAGATATTTTTGAGTATTTACTAGCCCATTTGGGACAATCGGCGTTAAACGGTCAGTTTCGCACTCCGCGCCAAATTCGTTCGTTTATGGTGGAGATGGTTGATCCAGAGTTTGGGGAGAGTATTTGTGATCCTGCGATGGGAACAGGGGGCTTTTTAATTGATTCGTTAGATTATATTTTGGCGAAGTATAGTGAAAATCCTGTTGAAATTCCTATTTATGGAGAGGATTGGTTGGATAAGCGGGGGCAAAGTCTGACGGAGGTAAAGAAGGAGATTCCCAATCTACAAACCTATCGCAAAGGAATTGGAGACAAGTTACCTGAGTGGGCGTTATTAGAATCCTCTATTTATGGGTTTGATGTGTCCCGCCAGATGGTACGCATCGCGATGATGAATTTGGTTCTCCATGAGGCGAAAAATGCCAAGATTAAACTGGCCAATGTTTTATCTGATCTGGGGGGATTGAGTGAAGATGATTTACGTCGCCGCTATAAGGTGATGCTGGCGAATCCTCCCTTTGCAGGGACATTACCGAAAGATTCAATTCGAGAGGATTTACCGACTAATTCCAAAAAAAGTGAGTTGTTGTTTCTCGCGGCAATTATGAAGTCTTTGGCCGACGGGGGACGTTGTGCGGTGGTCGTGCCAGAGGGGTTATTGTTTGGTTCAACGAATGCCCATACCGACTTAAGACAGACGTTATTAGATGAGTTTGACTTGTTGGCGGTGGTGTCATTGCCTGCGGGGGTATTTAAGCCCTATACAGGAGTTAAAACGGCGGTGTTAGTCTTTCGTAAGCCTATTGATCCTGAGTCTAATCGTCTGAAGCAGGTTTGGTTTTATGAAGTTAAAAATGATGGGTATGATCCTGACAAGATTACGGGGGGAGGACGGCCAGAAACACCAAATGCTAATGATATTCCTGCGTTGTTGAAGGCTTGGCATGACTATAAGGTTTCAGATTTTACGCAACCACCTGGGGTTGAGACAGGGACGTTATTGGAAGCGGGAAGTGAGGAACCTCGTTGTTGGTGGGCGAGTTTGGAAACGGTGATTGCCAATGATTGCAATTTAGCGGCGGGACGCTATAAACCCCAAGTCGCTGAAGTAGTTTCGGAAGATGATCCAACGGAGTTAATTAAGGAAGTATTAGGTATTGAGCAAAAGATTGCGTTAGGATTAGAGCAGTTATTGCAGGAAATTGGCTAGGGAGATGAGATATGGAAACCTTAGTCTTAAGTTTGGATCGGGTTAATCTAACGGATGAGCAGTTCTTGCGTTTATGTGAGGCCAATGAGTTATTGCAGTTGGAGCGTAATGCACAAGGGGAGTTGTTGATTATGCCGCCCATTGGGGGAAAGAGTGGTAAACGGGAGGCGGATCTTATTACGGCGGTGAGTCTCTGGAATCGGCAATCTGGTTTAGGGGAAGTGTTTAGTTCTTCAACAATTTTTCGATTACCGCGTGGGGGAAATCGATCGCCTGATGTGGCTTGGGTGACGCGAGAACGATGGGAGAAATTAACGGAAGAGGAGCAGGAACGGTTTCCACCTTTATGTCCTGATTTTGTGATTGAGTTAAGGTCACGCACGGATGATTTGGGTTTATTGCAGGCCAAGATGCAGGAATATTTGGCCAGTGGTTTAAGGTTGGGTTGGTTAATTGATCCACAAAATCAAAGAGTGGAAATTTATCGGCAAGATCAAACGGTTGAGGTGGTAGTATTACCGACGACGTTATCAGGAGAAGATGTTTTGTCTGGATTCGTAATGAATTTACCGTTATTTAGTTAGTTTAATTAAGGTGCAAGGAAATTTTATGAAATGGCTAAAGGCTTCACTTTTAGATATATGTAATCCTAAACAGTGGCCAACTATTTCCAGCAAGGAATTAACGTCTTCTGGTTATCCTGTTTATGGTGCAAATGGTCAAATAGGATATTATCATTCCTATAATCACGAAGAGCCAACAATTTTAGTAACTTGTAGAGGGGCAACTTGTGGAACACTTAACATTTCTCCTCCAAAAAGTTATACAACTGGTAATGCAATGGCCTTGGATGATATAAGGTCTGATTTAGTAGATTTCAAGTTTTTATATTATTCTTTATTGTCAAGAGGTTTAAAAGATACAATTACGGGAGCAGCTCAACCACAAATAACTCGAAAAAATCTCAGTATTGTTAACTTATCAATTCCTTCACTATCTGAACAAAAGCAAATTGTTAAAATTTTAGATCGCGCTGATGAACTTCGCAAACAGAGGGCCGAAGCTGATGCCTTATCAGAGCGCATTTTACCCGCCTTATTTATTAAAATGTTCGGCGATCCTGCTACTAATCCAATGGGTTGGGATGTTATAAAACTTGGTGATTTATCTGAGGTTCAAGGTGGCCTTCAGTTAACCCCAAAAAGAAAAGATAATCCTTTGACTTTACCTTATTTAAGAGTGGCGAATGTTTATCGTAATAAATTAAAATTAGATGAAATCAAAGAAATTAACGTCACAAAAGAAGAAGTTAAACGAATAGCTTTACAAAAGGATGATATTTTAATTGTAGAAGGACATGGTAATAGAGATGAAATTGGACGTTCTGCTATTTGGGATAATTCAATAGTTTCTTGCTTGCATCAAAATCATCTTATTCGAGTTAGAGTCAATAAATCTCAAATAAATCCAATATATCTGAATACTTTCATCAATTCAGCAGGTGGGAGAGAGCAGTTATTCAAGGTAGGAAAAACGACATCTGGATTGAATACAATTAGTGTGTCGAACGTAAGAAAAATAAATATTTTAGTTCCTCCATTAGAGAGCCAAATAAATTTTGCTCAAAAAGTTGATGATTTTCAGCGTATAAGCGAACAACGAGAAATAGCTAACACAAAAATAAACGAGTTATTTGACAATCTTCTTTATCGTGCCTTTTCAGGAGACTTAACCGCACAATGGAGAGAAGCCCACATGACTGAACTCTTACAGGAAATGGAATACCAAACCAAAGCCCTCAATCTTCAGCCTACCCTCTTTTAAACCTTATTTATACCTAAAAAACTGAATTCAAATGTTAACTACAGATCAGGCTCCCATCTCTCTTAATAATCATATTATTCAGCAAATTACTGAAAAATATACCTTGTTTGAACCCGACTGCATTCTCACCTATCTAAGTCAACATAAAAACCTAACCTTTGCCTTACTAGAAGCTGAAAAACAAATCCGAAAAATTTTCCTCCACGAGAAACTAATCTTAAAAATTGTTTATGATCCAGAAATTCCTAATTGGGAAAAACTGTTTATTATTATTAGCACCCAACTTGATGCCGATACAGCCTTTGATAAACTCAAACAACTCGATCAAAATTGGTGGTTAGATGCCTCAGATTTAGTTAATAATGACCTAGAAATTCATATAGACTTTGATGAAATTTAATTGGGAAGAGTATTTTACCCTAGCTCAGGATCTCATAAAAACAGAAACAAATGAAGCTAAACAACGAGCATCTATTAGTCGAGCTTACTATGCCGCTTTTTGTGTTGCCAGAAATTACTTAAGAGATTATCATAACGAAAATCCTACACGGGGTGAAAACGAACATAAATTTGTCGCGGATAAATTCCAATCTCTTGCTTATATCGATCCACGAATGCGGGAAATCGGTAATGACTTGAGCCGTTTACGTAGAGAAAGGAATCAAGTAGATTATAATGATCTCGTGTTAAACTTACCTAACAGAACAAAATTATCCTTAAAATTTGCCCGAAATATCCTTAATAAAATTACAGAATTAATCCAAGAAATCGAATCAAAAAAAACATAGTCTTTTTCCGATAACAACTCGACTGGAATTAAACTTTAAAGAACAAAATAAATAAGGTTTTACATTCTGATTTCCCATGCAATTAAAAATCATCAAATTTCTCTTTGCAAATATCATTGTAGAGACAAACCAGACAAGTTTTTAAAGAAGGCTTTGCTGTGTAATTCCTGTTTTCTATATCCTTAACTAAAACCTTTGCTTCTTGGTTAATTGCTCGTAGATCAAACTTTGAAAAAGACATTAAATCATCATGTCGTAGATAAGCAAGGTAAGCTTGGGATTTTTTCGCAGCCTTTGCATAGGCCCACACTTGAAAACGATGCTCTTGGGGCTTCACTTCTTGATCGGTTTTTATATCCAGAATGAAATCATCACCGATTAAGTCAGCAGAACCGTTAAATACAATCGAGCCTAACTTAAAAGACAAAAACTGTTCCCAAACTCCATTCTGGACAGATGAATAGGTTGGCGATCGCCGAAATGTATCCGCGAGATCTAAAGCTTCTTGCACCTTATCCAGCGACAAACTGGAATTATATTTCTGAAGCTCGGTTACAGTTTCAATCCCTTGCGCCAAAGCCCTATGAGTCAGAATGCCGACTTCGCGCCCATAGTTGCCTGTGCCTGTTACTTCTCCTGGATATCCTTCAATGTATTTGTAATAAAATCCCTGCGGACAACGAGCATAATCGGTTAAGGCTGTAATCGGTAATTCCAGACCCCCAGAACGAATCGGATTAAGTAGAGCATAGGGGGGAACATCGGGCAGAGGGGGATCAACCAGAGTGGAGTTTTTGAGATTTTCGGGATCAAAAAGAACTTCTTGTGGGATAAATGGCCCCTGTAAGCCAGGCTGTAAAACATTCCATAGATGTAATTCATTTTTTCCCTGAGTAGTCGTCAAAATTAGGCGATCGCGGGCACGAGTAGCTGCTACATAGAGAAGCCGTTTCATTTCGTCTTTTTCTCGTTGCTTTTGTCGTTGCTCTAACAGCAAATAAAGGGCTGATTTTTGTTTTTCTCCTTCATCATCCTCTGGTTTCAGGGCAACCCCTAACGTCGGATCAAAACGAATTAGGGGATGATCACCTGACGACTTACCGCTTAAATTCGGGATAATCACAACTGACCATTCCAACCCTTTGGCCGAGTGGATCGTCATCAAGGTAACCGCATTGACTGCTTCTAGAGGAGGACGCTCAATCTCGATTTGGCTTTTGACAATTCGCTTGAGGCGACGAACCACCATAAACACCTCGGCGGTTCCTGTCTCCAATTTTCGTACAATATCCAAAAAGCCTCGCCAATCGGCCAACCGACGCTGATGATTAGGGAGATTGGCAATCACGGCAGTATAACCCGTCAATTGATCGGCTAATTGCAATAAGCGGCTGGGAGGATCAATTGATTGGCTATTTCGTAATTCTTTTAGAACTTTGATCGCATGGGTAAATTCGGGCTGTTCCGCTTGTTGAAGGATTTGCCACCAGTTAGTATTCTCCTCTGTAGAAGATTGACGGAGATTTAATAACAGGCGATCGCTTAGGGCAAAAAAAGGACTTTTAAGGACAGCAACTAGGGAAATATTATCTCTAGAATCCGCTAAAAATTGGAGTAGGGCAAAAGCATCCTTCGCTTCACGGGTATCTAATAAATTGCCACCCCCTGCCTGAAGAATGGGAATGGGTTGCTCATCAACAACACGCTCAGCGATCGCCTGTCCATAATCATTTAAAGGCTTCCAGGTACGAGAAAGAATCGCAATATCCCCAAACTGGATCGGTCGGTGTTCCTTCGTCTTTTTATCCCAAATTGGTAGCCTTTCCTGAAGCATGGTTTGGACAAGATCGGCGATATGCTGGGCTTCTGCTTGACGACACTGATCCACACTGGGTTTATAGGCAACTTGAGCATCAGCCGCCAAAACAAAAATTTCTACATGGGGAGCAGGATGGGGAGCGTCTAAACGATCAGCATTTAGGTCTTGATGCAAATCCTCTAAAATCGGTGCAAAAAGTTGATTGATGTTTTGAATGAGAGGATTATGAGTACGAAAGCTAGTATTAAGAGGTAACGTATTTTTTAGGCGATCGCGCCAGGTCTTAAATACTTCAATATCTGCCCGTCGAAAGCCATAAATAGATTGCTTCTCATCTCCGACGAGGGTTAAAGTCGCATTTTGAGTTAAGATTTCCAGTAATTTTCCTTGAGTTGGATTCGTGTCTTGAAACTCGTCAATTAAAAAGGCTTGCAAGCGTCGATGATAATAATCTTGAACATAAGGCTTTTCTAATGCCTGTAGAGCGTGGACTTCCAAGTCGTTAAAATCTAAGACTCGCTGTTTACGTTTGGCTTCAGTTAAATGAGAGCGAACGAAAGCAAAGGCTTCTTGAAGGATAGGAATCATCTCTTCGGCTTGAAAATCTATTGCTCCAACTTGAATGGTGAGTAACGCAATATCAGAAAAATCCTTAGTAAAATCTCGCCAATCAATTAGGATTCTCCTCACCTGCTTCAAAATTTCTTCGCTTTGCCAATTTTTCTTGCTACCAACATTGCCAACTTTAAAATCAAGCCAAGTTTGCAACGTTGCCTGAAAGTGATTTCCTTGAACATCGTGGGCGTGATGCTCGATTTGCTCAATTAACTCCAAAGCGTTTTGTCGAACAAGTTCCAATCTATCCCCTGATTGACCCGCATTGTGACGGACAATTTCTTTCGCTTCCAACCAAAAATCGTGGTTGATTAAAGCTTCAATAATTTTCTCCTGCGTTTTTTTGAGAATCGGCAACCAATCCTGTTGACTTCGTGTTAAGGCTTTTTCGGCACTGAGAGGGTCTTGTAAAAATGCTTCGATTGCTGATCGCATTAAAGAATAGGGAACTTGGGCATAAAGGTTGTCGGGTAATTGCTCTAACGCGATCGTCACTTGTTCCGCTTGCCATAACTTTCCTTCCCACTCGTCCAATGGCGTAAAATCCGCAGGGACTCCTGCCGCTTCAGGATGTTCTCGACAAATACGAGCGGCCAGGGAATGAAACGTACAAATAGGAGCCGTTTCCAATTCTGCCAGCCAATCCAATCGGTCTTGGGCTTGAGCGGTAACAGTTTGACGAATGCGAGAACGTAACTCAGTGGCCGCTTTATCCGTAAAGGTCATCGCCACAACTTCCAAAGGAGAAAGTCCCGCTTTCAGGTGAAATAAATACCGCTCTGCCAACATATAAGTTTTGCCCGTACCAGCCCCCGCCGTGATTGTCACGCTTCCCTCTGCTGTAGCGGCTTTTTCTTGTTGTTCTGTTAAACCCATGACTAGACTCCTTTGCGTTGTAAGCGATCGCCTTTGCGACAGACGGGATCGTGTGGACAATATTTGCAGGCTTCGCCATCTATATCAGGCGCGACAGGATAGGAGCCTTGAAAATGGGTTTTGAGGCGGTCAACGATTTCACTGAGTTCATCTTGTGAAATAACTATTTTGGGAGAAATATCCTTGCCTTTACTGAGAGAGTAATAGAGCGTTTTTTCTACCGTTTTATTGGGATGTAAATGAGGTGCAGCAACAGCCTGGTAGATCGGTAATTGCAGATCAATCTTGGCTTTGCGATTCGCATCTTGAATGCCTAATGGTTCCTTAGATCGAGTTTTATAGTCAATTAACACTAATCCGCTCTCACGATGATCAAGGCGATCTACTCGTCCCCGTATCTTTAATCCTTGCCATTCCCCTTGAAATTCGGCTTCTAAAGCTAATACTTTGGCTTCTTCAGGTAGAAAATCAGATTTTTGGATGGTTCTTTGTAAAGTTTTGATATGCTCATAACGTTGACTATTCCAAGCAGGGAACTTCGGTAAATTAATTTCTGTTTCTGCCTGAACAAACCAATTCTGTAAATTTTCTTTGTCAGCAATGTCAATGCTTGGATCTTTGTTTAAGTCTTTGAGAGCCAATTCTAAAACTTTATGGTAAAGTGTTCCCTTCAAACTGGGACTGAGTTCTTCTTCTTGTTCAGTTAACTCATCCAGTTTTAGAAGCTTATTCGCAAACCATTTAAACGGGCATTGACCTAATTGCGTCAGTTGGGAAGCACTAAACCAATGCTCACTATAGTCGAAAGGAATGCCCACAACGCCATCGTATTCATTAAAAGGTTCCGAACTTTCTCGGTGTTTTTCTATCCTAAAAGCGGCGATCGCCTGTTGTAATAAGGCATCATCCCACTTGTTTTCTCGTCTCAAATAAATCTGTCGGGCAACTTCCTTACTCGGAATAATCTCAAGGGGAACAGCACTCGGAATAAGCCCTAATCGGTGGAAATAAGAGGATGGTTCTGCCTGAGAGTAGAAGCCATTTTCACGACTCACTGTAGAGTAGGAAAAGGTGAACTGTTTATTGGGAGTGTGCAATAGAGAGTAAAAAGCAAATGCCTCCCGTCGTGCTAACTCTGCCGCACTATCTAAGTTAATTCCTTGGTATTGGAGCTTTTTCCGTTCATAAAAATCTAAAACAGGATCATTGACAATTGGTTTGGGTAAATTTCCTTCTCGCCCGTCTATTACAAAAACATAATCATATTTTGCCCCCGCAATGGAGCAAGGATTGTGTAGTTCAATGCCCTCTCGTCCAGGTGCGGCGATAGTAGTTAGTAGTGAGAGACTGGTCAGAATTTCTTCGCGAAAGGCTTCCCACGTTAAATTTTCATCTTTAAGTTGAGATAACGTCCTGAGTCCGTCAATCAAATTTTTATAGGCAAGGCTTTCCTTCGCCCAGGTTTTTGCCTGTTCTCGTAACTCAAAGAGGTCGAAAATCATCTCTAACCGTTTCAACCAATCTTGTCTTGATGTACTGAGCGGTAACTGTAAAGGGCTTAGATCGATGGTAGTTTGGGTTTGAATTAGCGATCGCCATAACTCAAAATTTGTTGGCCTTTCTTCTTGCATCTTTGCCCAAAGATTGCCCCCTATTTTTCGGCTGAACGGTTGTTGAAGAAATCGGGTGGTTAGTTCAAAAGGCCATTGCTGCTCTATTACTTCTAGTAACAATTGCACCCAGGCCCCTACTCTTGTTTCGGCGATTGGAATTTTGTACGGTAAGCGCAGACTAATACCATATTCCCAAGCAATATCTACCAAAAGATTTCCCCATTCGGTATCGTTAACGGCAACGATCACAATTTCTCTGCTGAAAATACCCTGATGTAGAAGTTTTTTAATCTGAGCCAGAACTCCCCTTGCCTCTGCTTCTGGATGAGAATAGACATGAGCCACCATCGAGCCATTATTAGGAAGAGACGGAGAATTTTCTTGAAGAAATTTTGCTGATAACAAGGTTCCAGGAACGGAGGAATATGATGACTTCAATGGTCTAATCGTCCAGCCTTGCTTCTCGAATTGCTCTAAAACTCTTTGTTGGGAAGTAAATAAATAATGATCTTCGTATAACGAGTAAAAAACACTGCCATTGTCACAAACTTCTTCAATAAAAGCTAATTCGTCGGCACAAGGATCAAAATAGCCATAAATAATGAGCGATCGCCGTTCGGGATTAACCTCTATTGCTCGCCAAAAAATTTCGCTATTGTCTATCCAATTGTCTTGGTGTAAAAGCTTTTGGTATTCTTGGGTCACTCGAATGAGTTGACTAGCACGTTCTGAAAGTTCTTCAGGGTCAGGTAAGGAAGGCTGGGATTGTAAAAGGGCTTGAATACTTGGCCGCCAAGTTCTCGCCGTTCCCTCTACATCATGGGGGCCGACAATTCTCTTAATGGCTTCTCGTAAAAGTTGTTGAGCGACTAAAGGGGGAGCAATCTGAATCTTTTGATCTAGAAGAATTTCTTGAGCAAGATGTTGTAACGAATATTCCCTGACTCCTAGACTCCTTGCTGCATTGCGATTAGGTGTAACGACCCGCAAGTTGGGATCATCAGTAATCTCTTCTGCCAGAATATGGGCTTGAGAACTTAGAACATGGGCTTGAGAACTTGAGTAAACTAAACGGATCATTTATGCGCTTTTAATTGAACGAGGGAGACTGAAAATTTTTCTGATATTTTGCCATGTCCTGAAAAGGCAAAAAACACCGATGGCACCAACCATCAACCCATAACGAAGGAATCTTAAATCTTGCCCCACAGTTGGGACATTCCGATAACAACGTTAATTTGTGGCGATCGCAACCCTGCGTTTCCTTAAATTGCCATTCAATCTTGTGGCATGGCGACTCTACATAACAAGCCGCACACAATCGAATTGGCTCCATTTTCATCCCTATTCCAGCAGGAGGGCACATCTGCTCTAACCTATCGGTATCGACCCCTACAAGCTCAGCCAATGCCTCTAGTTGCTGCCGAGACGGAGGGGGATTAAATCGAAATTTTTCCCATCGCGCGATCGCGCCCCCCAGTTTGGTTAACTGGCCCATCATGCTCACTGTTAATTCATTTTCCCTGCGAAATCGTCCTAAAAAATGGCTAATGCTTTCCCCCGATAATGGCTCAACCAAAAACCACCAAGCTTGAATCTCTTGAATTTCCATCATTTATACTCTTCTGCAACTGCCTCAAGGGTTTCCAAATCTACCTTATGTAACCCCTTTTTCAAAGCTTGGATCGCGGCCTCTCGTAAAATCATATCGAGCAAACCAATATAGCCACCTGTTGCCGTTCTCAAAATGTCCAACATCTCCTTACTGGCTAAATTTGAAGCACCTGGCAACATAAATACTTTACGCTCCCAAATATCGACAGTTTGAACAAAATCATTACCAGATAACTTACCAAAACGATGACAAGCCCGAAAACGGTTGTAGACCTGCTCATCTCTTTTAATCACTGTGTCTAAACGATCAGTTCCCACCAACACAACTGCAATATTCAACTTATCAAAAAAATCTCTTACTTCAGCGAAGGTTTTTGCTTTTAACCGATCAGCTTCGTCAATAATCAACATTTCAACCCCACAGCGTTGCAGAACGTTAAACGCCCTTTGACGGAATTCTGTAACCGTTCCCTTTGTCATTTGATACTTTAGATGATCGATGATTGTCCAAAATAAATCTTTAGCCCCACATTCTTGAGGAATTTGAATATAAACAACAGGGACAATGGGAGGCTTTCCTAATTCTTGAATGGGCTTGTGTCTTAATCGATAAGCATTGCACGCAATCGTTTTCCCAGTACGAGATTCTCCTACTACACGGCAAGATTGCCTCGCTTGACGTTTTCCTTCCAGCCAATTATGCAATGCTTCCACATGAGAAAGAGTAACAATCATCTTTCGATTTAATCGTTGAATTTCATCCTGTAATTTATCGGGAGTCAATTGGAGCTGTCCCAGTTTTTCGGCGACAGCTTGTGCGTCTTGAATTGTCATAATTTAAAATCCGTAATCTTCTTGTAATGCTTCATAGTCGAAAACTTGAACTTTAGATAACTCAGACGAAGAAGAAGAGGGTCGTAAATCGTCCTCTTCGCGTTCTCCTACATTTGTTTTAATTGGTTGTGACGAAAGCGTTTGTTGTTCCTCCTTATGTCGTTCCTTTTTAGATTTTTTCGCCTTCGGAAACGTTTGACGATCTTTAATTTCCGACAAAATAGACCGATTGTTGACAGATTTTCCCGCTTCTCGTACCCGTTTACTACTCGCTTTTGCTTCATCTAAAGACATTTGTTCCGCCTCCAAATCCAACGCATAGGCACGAGACAAAAAAACTTCCTTATTGCTTTCACGTTGATAAATCAGAAGCATAGTAATGTCTCTAGGATCAAAACGTAAAATAACGGTCTCTCCCGCGTAACCTGCGAGATTTTCCCCCCGATACATCAAATTCTCAAACTGGATATATCCCCCACGTTGGATTCTACGTTGGGTCTGTTTCATTAAACAAATATCTAATTCTCGTTCAGAAATGACATCAGGAGCAACAATTAAACCTGCATCCCAACGCTGAAAACGAGTTTGATCGCCCATTCTGGCATCGATTCGTTGATTATAGTTGTCCACAATATAACGTACCAGCTTTTTCTCTAACTCTCTCAGTGTTAAGCAGGCTTCTTTCTCGGCCTCTTCTGGGCGATCCTGAACATTTCCTGCCGTATAACCTGGGAGAGTGGAAAAAAATTCCGTGTTAAAGGTATTAAAAGGACGTTCGACGATTCCTCCCTCGCTGGGACGGTCTCGTAAATGACAAACAAATCCTAACTGAACAGAAATTTGTTGAAGATGATTAGAACGAAAATCTTTACCTCCATCAGTGTAAAAATGCTCTGGCTTACCGTAAGTTGCCCATTCTTCATGTAATTGGTATTCACTACTGTAATTCTTCGGTAACATGGCATGACGCAATGCCAACGCAACCACTGTAGAACTTGGAGCATCGAAACCTAGATGAATCCCTATAATGCAACGGGAATAGGAGTCAATCACCGTTGTTAGCCAAGGACGAGCCAGTATTTCTCCATATTTATCAACCAATAATATATCGGCACGAGTATGGTCACACTGCCAAACGTGATTGCTATATTCAACCGATAAATCAAGTACTGCGCGAGTCTTGACAGATAGTTGTGTCCCTTTCCATCCTGGGCTTCTGATACTTTTCTTTTTTTCTTGTTTTTCAATTAAAGGGTCTAGGACTCGATAAACGGTCATGTGGGATGGAGGCTCAATTCCCGATGCTAATGCAATCGCCTTTATTTTGAAAAAGACTTGTTTAGGAGTGATTCTACGGCTCCCTTTATTTCCTTCTTCATAGGTTTTGATAATGAGATTTTGCAATTTTTCATCAATTCTAAAAGTCCCTTTATCTATCCGTTCAGATTGAATTAGTCCTTCTAACCCCTTCTCTTCCCATTTTTTAACTAACCGTTGCACTGTTCGCTTGGATACGTTAAGCTTTTCAGCCGCCTCTAACAACCGTTGCCCATAAGTTCGGCGATCGCAGGGTTCTAAAAGCTTTTGAATTATTTCCAGCTTAAGTTTTGCATCATCGGGCAATTCAGAGACAATGACGCTCTCTTCACTAAACTCATCATTAGAATGATGAATAGATGCTTGCTGAGCAGTAGTTAATTCCTGTCCTCTCATAAAACAAGCCTGTTTAATAAAACAATTATGTATCTATAACGTTAACACTTTTTTATTTAAGTGACAACTAATTTGTGAAGACAGGCAAATATCAAAAAAAAGTGCCATTCTAGAAAATGACACTTAATTTGTTAAAGGTCTGGAAAATGACATCTAATTTGTTACTGAACTCAGTAGTCATTTAATTGTTAGAAATGCAGAAAAATAACCCTCTAATGCTTGCTGTACAAAGGTTATAAGGATTAGCAGCTTCGGCGACACGAACTTGTTACAATGACAAATAATTAGTTACTGTACAGAATTGTTCCGAGGCAATTGATCTGGCAACTTTTGCCGTTGGGGATGAATTAATGATCAGGCTCTAGATCGGGTATTTCGGCTTCAATTAAATAGCTTGCCCATTGTGTTTCCCCATTTTGACCGTTTTTAACTTCCCGTTCTAATAAACGCCAGGTTTTTCCTTCAGCCTGTCGTTGCAAATAAATTTCAAAGGGGTTTTTCTTCTGGGTAACGGTTTGACGGGGTAGGGTAAGCGTTACATGATAGGTTCCCTGAAGATGGTAGGCGGGTAACTCACTAATCACAATGGGTTCAAGGGTGTTGACTTGAATTTGCTTGAGGTCGATCTTGGGTAACGTTGCTTTCAATTGTTGGCTCAGACGGGTTTGAGTATGCTCTAGTTGCAGCGCGATCGCTTTTTGGACAATATCGCCATCGGGGGCAAATTCCAACGGAGCCGTTTTAGCTTGGCAGGCTGTCAAGACCACCACTAACAGCAAAGTGACACAAAGACGAAAACAATAAGCCATCATTATCGACAAGAGCAATGAATTAACGCTTTATCTATTTTCCCTTGAACCGTCAGCAGAAACTTAGATTGAATATTAATTTTTTCGACTAGTTACAAACCAATTTGTTCTTTATTTCTGGCTTTGGCTGAAGATTTTAACCAAATAGAGCCGGAGATGAGGGAAGGCGCGATCGCGAAAATGGTGGCCAAAATGATAGGATGGTGTCTTGCTTCGGGGAAAGAAAACATAACAGCCAAAATGAAAGCACAATACAGCAGTCCCAAAATAGGAACTCCTGCAACCAATAAAGCAAATTTTGTATCTTTGTCCATTATTTAACTCCCTAGATTGGGTCAGTTAGGGATAAAAAAATCATTTGATTTAATATTAACTTGGCAAGAAAATCAATGAACAAAAACCATTATGATTTTAACGATTCTTGATAAAGTCACTATTTCCTAATACTTCTCATTTGAAGAAGAAGTCAATATATTTCATGCTAAAATAATTTGAGAAAAATGGATAATTCCGTAACTTAAACTAGATTGATCAGGTCTTCAATAAGCAAAAACCGTTTTGATAAATATTTATCATCAAATTAATAAGAAATATTACTCGAATTTAATTCAAGTTTACGCCCCCAAATTTTATTCCCTACCGTCTAAGTGGTAAAATCAGCACAGTCTAAACCTCTGCGTCGCGCTCCATGAAAAAACTGATTGAAGGGATACAACGTTTTAAATCGGGCTATTTTCAGGCTCACCGAGATTTATTTGAACAGCTTTCCCACGGGCAGTATCCTCGTATTCTTTTTATTACCTGTTCCGATTCTCGTATTGATCCCAATTTAATCACGCAGACTGACGTTGGCGAATTGTTTGTGATTCGGAATGCGGGTAATATTATTCCCCCCTATGGGGCAGCGAATGGTGGCGAAGGGGCTTCTATCGAGTATGCGATCGCGGCTTTAAATATTCAACAGGTGATTGTCTGTGCCCATTCCCACTGTGGAGCCATGAAGGGATTGCTCAAGCTCAATAGCCTGCAAGAAGGAATGCCTCTCGTTTATGATTGGCTGAAACATGCAGAAGCGACCCGCCGATTGGTCAAAGAGAATTATCCTAACTTAGAAGGGGAAGAATTGTTAGCCATTACCACCGCAGAAAATGTGCTGACCCAATTAGAAAATTTACAAACCTATCCGGTGATTCGTTCCCGCTTACATCAGGGAAAAATGTTTTTAAACGGTTGGATCTATCAAATCGAGACGGGAGAAGTGTTGGCTTATGATCCTGCGCTCCACGATTTTGTTCCTCCTCAAAGTGTGCTCACCCTACCGGAACCCGAATATAATCTCCATCCAAGCTGTAATATTTTTGGTCAAAACTGCTTTATGGAACCCCATCTCGATTCCAATGGCAATGGGAAAGTTCCGACAGCCACCCATGCTTCTAGTGGACAACATGCAGTTTCTACGCCTTCTTCCTTACCGGGTTATGATCATCTGTCCTTGGAGCAAGCAGAACGGATTTATCGGGGATCTCGCTAAATAAAAGCACGTAAAGATGCGATCGCGCGACAGTAGATTTTTTCTTTTTGGCAATCTCCCATCAAGCGTTTACTCAATGATCTCCATTGGTCAGGAAGAATCCTTCAAAAATTTTGTTTATTTTTGTTAATAAATTCTCATAAAAGGTTACAATCTACATCGTTGCTCGTTGGCATTGTTGGATTTTTCTTCCTTTTTGTTTTCTAAGAGGCGATCGCTAGGAAATCCTGGAGACGATCCCAGAATTTGTCCTGGCGTTGTCTGATAGATTCCGAAAGCTAAGACCAATGGATGAGGAAAATAGTAACCCAAACAAAGTCAAGCATCTTAAATTTCAACGATTTTGGTATTTTTGTGCAATTAAATACTCGTCCTGATCAGATTACGTTTTCTTCTACGGCACGGTCTCATGAGCTACCGTTTACCCTACAAGACCTCAAAGCTGCGATTCCGGCTGAATGTTTTGAACCCTCTACCTTTAAGTCTTTAGCTTATTTTTTTCTTGATATTGGTCTGATTGCGGGATTGTACGCGATCGCGGCTTATTGGGATTCCTGGTATTTTTACCCCATTTTCTGGTTAATGCAGGGAACTTTGTTTTGGTCGCTGTTTGTGGTCGGTCATGATTGCGGTCACGGGTCTTTTTCTAAATCAAAATGGCTTAACAATTTGATCGGGCATCTGTCCCATATTCCCATTTTGGTTCCCTATCACGGTTGGCGGATCAGTCATCGTACCCACCATGCCAACACAGGTAATATCGACACCGATGAAAGTTGGTATCCCGTCACGGAAAGTAAATATAACGAAATGACCTGGTATGAAAAATTATTTCGGTTTTACTTGCCCCTGTTAGCCTATCCTTTGTATTTATTTAAGCGATCGCCGAATCGCCAAGGCTCCCACTTTTTACCCAGCAGTGACCTCTTTCGTCCCTCAGAAAAATGGGATGTGATCACCAGTTCCGTACTTTGGCTAGCAATGGTCGGCTTTTTAGGCTTTTTAACCTATCAATTTGGTTGGTTATTTCTGGTCAAATTCTATTTAGTTCCCTACGTTATTTTTGTAATTTGGCTCGATTTAGTCACCTTTTTACACCATTCCGAGCCTGACATTCCTTGGTATCGTGGCAATGACTGGTATTTCCTCAAAGGAGCCTTATCCACGATTGATCGAGACTATGGTTTTATCAATTCCATTCATCATAATATTGGAACCCATGTGGCTCACCATATTTTCCTGAATATGCCCCACTATCACCTTAAAACGGCAACCGAAGCGATTAAACCAATTTTAGGTGACTATTATCGCTATTCTAATGAGCCGATTTGGAAAAGCTTTTTCACGTCCTATTGGGCTTGCCATTTTGTCTCCGATCAGGGTTCTCCGGTAATTTATCAAGCGGCTCCCCATCGTAAATAATGCGGCGATCGCAGTAAGATTTTTTGTTGATCTTCAGACAAAACTTTAAATTACCAAAAACCGAGTTGTCCTGATATCAATCCACTATTTAAACATAGCCTTAGTTTTTTTAAGAAGGAGAATTTAAGATTTGTGTCTAAAGACACGCTTAAAGGCTTCTTCTTTTTATTGTAGGTAATATTCCTACTAGGTTTGGTTTGCTATGTTTGTCAAGCTTCGCCGTCTGATTAGCCAATTTTTTAATAAATCAAGCACTATTAATAATGAGCCGTTAAATAAAGTTAGCTTAATTGTTATTATCTTAATTGATATTTTTATTCTAATTAATGTTTTTAATGGACTTAATGATATTAGTAATTGGCATTTAAATCCCAATGAGCAATATCCTTGCTATAGCGAATGGAACAATTTTCAAAAACAATCAATTCTTGACAAAGAATATCGTATTATTCGTTCTGTGCTATCCGATAGAGAATTTAAACAGTTTAGTTTACCTAAAAGCAATCAACTCATCCCAAAAAGCCGATTAGGTCAGGTTAATGAGGTTTGTCTTCGTTATGCAACTTACCGAAAGCGTGTTAACAATAGGAATAATCAGAAAATTGCGAACAATATTGACGGAAAACAACAGCAAATTAATCAGTTAACCCAAGCCAATCAAACCCTACGTTCCCAATACGATTCAACTCTCTTAGAAAAAATTGCAGGGCAACCCCAAAATAAATCCATTAATCAAGTAACTGCCGAAAAAACCAAAGAACAATTGGCAGAAAATGATCGTCGCATTATTGCTTTAAAAGACGAAATTAATGATCTTAAGAAGGATTTACTAACCCCTACTAGTAGCCTACAATTTCTAAATTTTTTAAACAATAAAACACAGTTTGAGCCGGTCAATAGGGGTTATCAAAAGGCCGTTTTTTGGTATCCAACGATTCAATTTGCTTTTCAATCTCTTTTCTTATTGCCTCTTATTTTTGTTGGGCTATCCATTCACAGATTTGCCCAGCGTAAAAATTATGGCTTAATCTCACTCATCAGTTGGCATTTGCTGGTTATCTTTTTGATTCCGCTAATCCTTAAGGTTTTTGAGTTTCTGCAATTTGGGGTAATTTTTGATTTTCTGATTAAGATTATTCAAACCATTTTTGGTGGTTTGCTCTTTTTAATTAGCTACCTCTATATTTTACTGATTCCCTTAATTGGTTTTGGGATTATCAAATTTTTTCAAACCTTTATTTTTAATCCTAAAGGGCAAGCAACCAAACGATTTCAACAATCCCGTTGTTTACGCTGTGCCAAACGAATTCGTCCCCAAGATGCCCATTGTCCCCACTGTGGCTACCATCAATATACCTATTGTGCCCATTGCCATAAACCCACCTATAAACATTTATCCTATTGTAAACACTGCGGTTCTGCCCAAGACATTCATGATTTTATTCAATAAAATTCAGTTAAAATTCGGTTTTTGATCGAATATTCTGGTGTTAAAATAATGAAAAATACGTTGATTTCGGGATGTAGTTTATGAAGCGAAGACTTTTAAAGTTTGGAATTTTGGGATTACTTTGTGCTTTGTTATTAGCAGGACTCAACTATCAAGTACTTGCCCAACGTTCTCCTGATCTCACTCAACAAACCTGGGAACTCCATCAGCACGATTTCCCTCTTGCGTCTCCTCAATTAGAATTAGCAGCTAATGCCAAGGTTAAGGGAAAATGGGTTACCTACGGAACGCTCGATAATCAGCCCTTAAAAGGTTATCTTGCCCGTCCTGCTGGAGCTAAAGCCGATTTACCCGGATTATTAGTGTTTCATGAATGGTGGGGCTTAAACGACAATATCCAGAAAATGACAGAAAAATTAGCAGCAGAGGGTTATACCGCCTTAGCCTTAGATTTATATGGCGGTCAGGTTGCTGAGAGTCCCGAAAAAGCGAGAGCCTTAATGCAAGCAGCCATCGGGAATCAACGGAGCTTTGATAGTCACGTTAAGCAAGCTTACCAATATTTAAGCACCCAGAAAAAGGCGAGCAAAATTGGAACTATTGGCTGGTGTTTTGGGGGAACGTCTTCTTTAAATGCAGCCTTATTGTTACCGCAAAAAATTGATGCGACAGTGATTTATTATGGCTCAGGAATTGAAACGAATCCGGATCGTTTAAAAACCTTAACGATGCCAATTTTAGGGATTTTTGGGGAATTAGATCAGAGCATTCCAATGGAGAAAATTAAGCAATTTGAATCGGCCTTAAAAGCAACGGATAAAAAGGTAGAAATTTATGTTTATCCCAATGCGGATCATGCTTTTGCCAATCCATCCGGCACTCGATATAATCAGACTGCTGCTGAGCAAGCTTGGTCAAAAACAACGGCTTTTTTAAAGCAATATTTAGCCCCATGAAATCTTACAAAATCTAATCTTTTTTAACAATTAGCGTGCCTGCAATCATGTCATGTAGGGCACGTTTCTTTTTTGTCCAACCAGCTAAACAATATCCGATATACAGGGTTGAGATGGAAACAACTTTGGCCCAATAACGTTTATTCGCTTGTTTTAAAGAAATTTTATAGCCTTCATTATCAACCACGACTAAGCCAAAAAGGAGTTTTCCCAAGGTAGCTTTTAAAGGGGAAGCTTCAAAAATCACAAAATATAACCATTTAATAACAACGCCTAACATTAAAGCTCCTAAGGATAGACTGTAATGTTGTAAAAAATAGCTGGGGTTAACAAACCAAAGGATTAGAAAAATCAACGGAATTAAATAGCCGAGAGGGGTTGTTCCGATTCCTGAGAACAGAGAAATGGTGAATAAAAAATTTTGGACAGGAACCAAACCGAGATCCATTGTCCAATGGGCTAACAGTTTAGTGGCAATTAATTGTTCTCCGATAAAACTTCCCGCGATCGCGGCTAAAATTAGGACAATAACACTATCAACGATCGCAGCCTTAGTACGTATCCAAAAACCGGCATAGTGATACAGGGCAATGCCGTGAGGACTCGTCGGAATTTGTAAAGGGAGGGGTTGGGTTTTGGCAACAATATTAAGCTGTTTTTTGAGCTTTTTCAATATTGTTAAAATAGCATCAATATTTTCAGGGCGTTGATTCACCTTATCTGCCATTAAAAGATCTATAAAATCTGCCAATGGAGCATCAACCTGGGGGGCTAATTTACGCCAGTTTAATTCATTATGTTGATAGTCATAAATATCGGAACTATTGGGGTCTTTTCCGGTTAATAAAAAGACAAAGGTTCTGCCCAAGGCGAAAAAATCCGATTGTTGGACAGCATAGCCCCTTTCCTGTTCAGGGGGAGCGTAACCTGACGTAAACAGGCGCGTATTTTGTCCGCCGGCTAAGATGGTTTGGGTTACCTGGCGTACTGCTCCAAAATCAATCAACACTAACTGACCGTTGGGTTTAAGAATAATATTAGACGGTTTAATATCTCGGTGAAAAAAGTTGTGATGATGAACTTTACCTAAAATTTTGGCCAGTTGTTCTAACCACTCTAGGGCTAGGGTTTGATCAATAGGTTGGTATTGTTTTTGATATAAATATTCTTCTAAATCCACACCTTCAATTTTTTCCATGACTAAGCAATGAAGGGGGGTTGAATGATTTCTCAAAAAATAAGTAAAGTAACCTTCTCCGTGGGGAATGCCCGGATGATTGAGTTCATTTAATACCTGAGCTTCTTGTTGAAAAAGCGCGATCGCGTGGGGATGGCTATTGGTTAAAACTTTTAAGACTTTTAATTGGTCTTTATCTTGCACTTCATAGGTATTGGCAAAGCCGCCTTTATTGCTTAATAAACGAGTAACCCGATAGCGGTTAACTAAAATTAATTCTGACCCACAGGATTGACAAAAGCGATTAAGATCAGGGTTTGTCGGATTAGAACAATTCGGATTAATACATAGGCTCATATTCAATGAGAGTTAACTAAAATTATAGGGATAATTCAATAATTGTCTGACTTTTTTGTTTATTATTTTTAATGTTTTAAAAAATCTTTTGTCTTAATGTCGATTATTGAAAAGCAGTTTCCCTTTTATTTTAATAGAAAAATTTAATCTTTCGCACCACTGCTTAAAGATGAACTGTCCCTCAGGAATTGGGGTTAATCCGCTTTTAGGGCTTGTTTAAGAATTACGTCAGAGCCTCATCTCTCTTCCCTTGACTGTGTACGCTAGAAAGAGGGGGAATGGATTTTGTCCTGCAATCATTTTTTATTGGCATCCCTGTCAGCGATCGCTTCAAGTCTTAGAACGCTCATGAAAAAACAGGAATGTATTGTTATTCGTTGTCAGTCAATCAGGTTACTTACTTTTAGTCGCTTTTGTTGCGGGTATGGTAACCGCCTATTCCGAAAAATTTCAATCAGGTAATCATCCAAATGATTCTTGCTCGGTTTGGATTGGGGAATTTTCCCGATCAGGCTAATCAGCTTTGGTCTTGGAAACCGGAAGGATGTTCGTTGATTCCAGTCGTTGATTCTTCGCTAATAAAATAGAGATAAGCCAGCGGTTTTCCTATCTAAACCATCACAAAACAGGTTAAGCCGATTATCTGAATGGATTTACGGTTTTTATGCGAATTTTACCAGGTCTTTTAGGGCAATGATGGGGATTGATGTTTGTTTTTATCCCATAATAATTGGGACTTATTTAAATATAAAGGTTCCCATTCTGAAACATCTTCATCGAGTAAATATCCTGCCTTCACTAAGGCCCAAAGCCTGAGATATTCTGAATCTGAAGGAAATTCAGGGGTATAGCCCAAGTGGGCTAATATCTTGATCAAAGAAGCATAATCTGGGTTTTCGTTTGTCCATACGGTGCGTAATCGGCTGAGATACTCTTGCTTCATGGTCGATTTCAATTTTTAGGTTTACAAAATCAATAACCGCTTACCACAAAATATTTTTAGCGTTAAAGCTCACACTCCGCCATTATTGATCAATGTTCGTTTAATATTTTCTCTCGCTGGGTTGAAGCCGATTTATATCCCAGGGAGGATACTTCGCGGTTAAGGATTTCACCTGTCAAGGGTTAAGGGGCGTAGGCCCCTTTTTTACAAGATTTTTGGTAAGATTGCTACCCAATTTGAGCGGATTAACCCTTTAGTGCAGACAATCACAAGAGTAATGGGGGATTAGGCTTAATTTTCAATTTCTTGCACAAAAGCATCCATAAATTGATCGACAACGCCTGGATGTTTTCCGGTAATTAAGTTACCATCGATGACTAAATCAGCCGTGACATCTCCCTCATAGATCACTTCTGCTCCTGCATTTTCAACATCACAAATAATGTTGTGGGCACAGGTGACTTTTCGGTTTTTCAGTAAGTCCGAATCTGCACAGAGTAGCCACAGGCTATGGCAAATCGTACCAATTTTAATATTGGGATCGGCGATCGCGTTACGGAGAAAAATGACTGCGGGGGCCTGATTTTTTTGACCTTTTTTGACATTGACCTGATAACGGAGACGATCCATTGCATAGGCACCAATACAGATAATGCCTTTGTAATCGCTGGGTTGAACGTCCTTGACTTCGGTGGTGACCGTTACGTGATATTCAATTTGATCATTTTCAGGATTAGAGCCAAATTTGAGGGATTCATTGCCCCAGAGATGGGATAGGTATTCAACTTCATAGCCTTTTTCGGGAAAGTATTCATTAAAGCGGCGATATTCTGTCGCGTCAAAATGTTCTTCGATTAAAACACCAATTTTGCCTTTACGGGTTGTCATGATCGGTTCCTTTTCAAAATAAATGTTGTTTCGAGTTCTAAAATCTAATTTTGCAGAAGCGAACTTTAGATCCCCTGATCATCTTAGCCATAGGTTTAATCCCTCCCTTTATAAAATCAGGAATTATTAATGATTCTATCCCTGGGTAAAGGAATTGGTTGTCTGGATCAAACAGGCTCTACCGAGGGATTTTTCTGGCTAAAAGGCAAAATTAGTCCGCAGTCCGCCAATAACCAGATCTTGATTGTTGGCATCCTGGTTGGGGGCCGTAATCCACATCACAAAGGGGGTAATGGCAAATCCTCGCGCAATTTGATAACGGTAAAAGGCTTCGATATGCAAGGAAGTATCATTCCTAAAGTTCGCGATCGGTAAACTGGTATTCAGACCCGTGAGCATGGGTTCTACCCCCACCACCAAACCGCCTAAATTTCCTTCCCGGAACAAATCAGGAAAAATGGCTTGTAAAGAATACGTCCAAATCTCAGCATCACCTTTACCTAACAGTCGGGCTTGGATATAGTTCACCCATCCCCCCAAAGAAAATTGAGGATTAAAGGCATAGTAACCCCCGACTCCATAGGCATTGGAAACAACCGACGAGGCATCATTAAAAAGAATCCCTGGATCATCAAAGCGATTAGCCAGCGACGTTCCCACATAACCCGATCCGGGTCGGAAGGTTTGGCCATTATTAAAGGCAAAGTTTCCGGGGGCAAAATAACCGTGTTGATAAAGTAATTGGAGAAAGATGCCTGGGTCAGGATTATAGTTCAGTTGAGCGGCGGCAATATAATCTCCGGCAAAGAGGCCCACGCCTTGATTCGGTGCGCCGGTGGGGACATTGGGAAGCGATCCCGTTGGGGTTAAATAGGTCAGACTAAATAAGGTGTCTTTCGCCAAGTTCGCTGTTACGGAACCGCCTACCCCACCCCCAATGAGATAGATCGGGGGGGCAACGGCAAAGGAACTGACAGGGCCAAAACCGAGTTGATAGTCAGGAACAAAGTTCGGGAGTAGGGAGGTGGAAAAGTTGTAGCGGTTAACCGGAACAATGGTGGCACTAAAACTTTCCCCAATGGGAAATTGATATTGTAAGGTAATGATTTGTAAATTGTTATTTAAATCTCCGGCTGAGGCAGCGTAGGTGGTTCCCTCTCTAGTGGCTCCCACATTGCGATCGCTATTAAAGGGAGCGACATCTGCTAGGGTCGTATTGGTTGCGGCAAAGCCGGCGAGTAAGGTATCTCGTCCCGTAAAACTGGTTACATTGGCGAGAAAAAGATTGTATTGATTGGTAACTTGAGGTTTGCCCCGTTCGGTTTCCCCTGAAAAATAGATATCGGTTTGCACAATCAGATTGCCAAATATCTTACTTGTTGGCGAAAAGTTATGGTCTTCTAGATAGGAGAGGCGGCTTTCTAGGTTATCAACGCGGGCGGTTAAGGGGGCTAATTCTTTCTTAAAGTCTTCCTGGAGTCGCTTTAGGAGCGCAAGATCGTCTCTAGCCAGTTGACTCGCGGATTCTAGATTGGTTAAGAGCTTATTTAAACAGGCATTCAGCCCGGCGGCAAATTCCCAACGAGAGAGGGCGCGATCGCCGCGGAAGGTTTGATTCGGATAACCACTAATGCAACCATAGCGTTCTGTGAGCATTTGCAGGGCTTGATAGGCCCAATCATCGGGGGAAACGTCCTTTAATTCTGAAACATTGGTAATTTGAGAGACTAGGCGCGGGGAGGGGGAGGGAGAAGCCGGTGTCGGGGGAAGGGTCGGAGCAGAAACGAGAGGAGAAGAAACCTCTGCTAGGGATGGATCGCTGGCCATCATGACCGATAGGCAAGATAGAAGCGATAGGGCTATTCCCTTCGATAAAAAACGAAAGTTCGTGCATTTAAGCATAAAATTTTTAACTCACACCAAAAATTTTTAAAATCCCAGAAAGCTATCCGGGGCAACTGACCTAACGGTATCTAACGGCCAAAGATTAAAAAATCCAGAGAAAATCGCCCGGCTCCTTCTAAGACAAATAGAATAGCGATCGCCAAGTAGACTAAGGCCGACTCATAGGATTTTCCTGGGGCATCGGGTCTTTCCTTCATCAAAGGAACCCCATCACGAAGGTGCAAATAGAGCGCGATCGCCATTGATCCCGTTAACGCTAAAGCAGCTAAAGGAGTCAATAAACCGAGAATAATCGCAATACCTCCACCAAAAATGGTGAATGCGCCCAAGGCTTGAAGCGGAGCGGGAATACCTGACGGTTTGCCCATATCCATCCAATGCAGGGGATTTTTTAACATGGGTCTGGCATAAAACAACAAGACTGTCCCCCAGACCAAGCGGAGACCCAGCAAAGCCCAAGGTTCTAATCCCTCATGGAACGGCGGAAAAAAAGGTGCTAGGATTGTCAATTTTTGTGTCAACATGATTATAAACTTCTCAAACTTCTACTAAAGTAAACCATACCTTATCAATTAACTTTTATAGTAAATCAATATTAATAAATTAATTTCAATGAAAAATAATCACCGCCTTGTGCAAACATCAATTTATTTATCCATGTCTACCAATCTTTCGATGGCAATTCTAGGGATTGGTGTAGGGCTTTGGATTGAATCGGATGCTGTCATGTTAGACGGTTTTTTTAATACCGTAAATCTTATCATGGCCTGTGCCACGCTTTATATCAGTAGATTATTACAAAAACCCGAAGGAAAACAGTTTAATTTTGGCTATACCGGCTTTGTTCCCTTACTCAATCTTTGTAAAGGATTATTAGTATTTGGCGTTTCCATTTTTGCGTTTACTGGCTCTCTTGGTGCCCTATTTCATGGTGGGGTTCCTGCTAAAACGGGGACTGCTGTTATTTATGCGGCGATCGCTGCCACAGTTTGTTTAATTGTGGCCCTGATTCAAAGAAATTTAGCCAACAAAACCCAATCACCGATTGTTATTGTTGATGCCCAAAATTGGCTTATTAATGGCATGATTTCCTTGGCCGTGGGTATTGCTTTCGGATTTGCAACTTGGCTAGGAACGACTCCCTTCAAAGCTTTTGTTCCCTACTCTGATCCAACCATTGTGATCATTTTAGTCCTTATTTCTTTTCCGATTCCTATCTCGGTTATTTTAACCAGTGTCAAACAATTAATGCTTGGGGCACCTCGCAAAGACTTACAACAGCGCATTTATAGCATCATTCAAGAAGGAATAAAAGCCTATCCCTGCGAACGCTATGTGTTAAGAATGGCTGAAACAGGCTCTGTCATTTATTTACATTTTTATTGGTTATTACCCAGTAACCATCAAGGGATGCCTTTAACCGAATTAGACCGAATTAGACAAGAAATTAATCAGCTTCTTCAACAAGAGTTTCCCGAAATGATTATTGATCTGATTTTTACTCAAGATCAGGGTTGGTTTACGATGATGAATGAAGAACGGGGTAGCCAATCTCTCCAGCCAGAACTATCGATTAATTCCTGAAAAAATCAAAATAACTTCAAGAAGCTTAGCCGCTTTTTCCAGGGGATTGCTGTCTAATACCCCAAAGAATACTTTACTAACCTATATTAATCTATCCTTGATCTTATTTATAACTAAATAATGATAAAGTTGAAGGTTCTTGATTTTTCTAAAAATATGGCATCTCTTCCCTGGATGAAGTTATTGATCTTGAATATTGTAAAGAAAAATAACAACCTATCTTTTCATAAAGTGTCAATAATTACAAAATGATAAAATAATGCATATCTTTATCATCTCTCTTTTACAATTATGAATAAATTTAGTTTACAAAAAACTTAAATTTAAATTCGTTTTTATTCCAGCTATCGAATGGATAAAGATTAATTTAGTGTGCATACTTATGTCCACTAATCTTTTTGTTTTGAGTCAAAAAGAACAATTAATTATCTATCAAAGATAACTTCAATAATGTTTTCAACCATTGACCCATTAACACGCATTAACTACGCTTCAAGGGATCAAAAAGGAAGATTCACGTTTTATGTTCTCCTGTGGAAACGTGAGGGGATTCCTTTGGATCTGTTTGATGATTATTGGAGAGATGTCCACGGCCCCGTGTGCGCTCGATTGCCCGGACAGTTCCAGTATTGGCAGCACCATGTTGCCCACGATCGCGGCGGCTTCTGGCCAACCATTTCAGGACTCGACTCTGACGGGGATGATGAGGATAACTTTGATGGCATTGCTCAACTGACCTTTGAAAGTGAGGCGGATCGTAGCACCTGGTTTCAGGCGGCGGGGATTCTCATGGACGATGAGCATAACCTGTTTAAAAAAGCCATTGGTTATACGACCAGTCAGGATAATTCTCTGACCTATTTGGATGGCATTGTAGACGGCTCTCCCAACGGAGAAACGGGCGTTATCACGTTCCATTCCCTGATCAAAAAAGCTGATTCAGTGGATGTGCCTAGCTTTCGGCGATACCTGAAGGAGCAATTTGCCCCAACGCTGATCAACAGTCCATTTATTTTGAAATTACGATTGCATCTTTTTGATGAGGTCGATAACTCACGGCCCGATGCAGCCGGCGTAATCCACTCCGAGGTTCCTGCCAAGCAATATCAAGCCGCCTTAGAAATTGCCTTTGCCAATCATCTCAACCGAGAGCAATTTTTTGCGTCTCCTGAGTATGCGGCTGCGATTAAAGAAGCTCCCCGTTATCTCAAGCAGGTTAAGACTTTCCCTGAGCGAACGGTCTATACCTTTGTTTATGACGGAAAAATGACCCTGGCGGGCCAGCGGAGTTCTTCAGTCGCCGCCTTAATTACGGATATTGGGGCAGTTAATCAGCTACAAACGGATATTTCTGATTTGATGCTGACGCGATCGCTGAAGGGCAATTTTGCTGCCGACTCCAATCCTGCAAACCCAACTCAACAGAACACAATGAAAAAACGGACAAATTATTATCAAGGTTTAGCCGCCGATTACTCCCGCCCTGGCTTAGTAAGTGCCTACGTTGCTCAAAAACTAATCGAGGACGCAGAAAAAATCGTGGCCATGAAGGAGCCAAAATTACCTGAAATCAATCAATCTTACACTCTAGCGCAAATCGAACAAGAAAATAAAGATTGGTGGCCCACCCACTGCGAAGCCTTGAGACAGGGACGGGGAGACATTCTGACGGGAGAATATCGAGATGATCTGATTTATCTCTGCCAGGATGGCCCATTTTTTGGACTCCAGGAACAACGGGAACGGGAAAAACACTGGTGGGCCTTAATTGCCCAACCCAACGTCACCATGTGTTGGCCCATTGTGATGTTCTCTGGGGAGCATACCTATTTTGAGTGGAAATGCGTAGACGATGAAACCAACGAAACCCTAGCCAAAGGCAATGTCACCTGGGTCAGACGGGGCCATCGGGGAGGATGCTATCTCAAAACCGAACAACTCACCTTCTATCGGGATGTCTTCGCGCCGAACGAACTTTTGCAATTAATCACCACTTGACTAGCCATGACTGAGAAAAATTATCAAAATGCAGTTTTGGATGATTACGAATTGCAATCTGCGTTAAAAAACCTTAACCCTAAATTTGGCGATTTTGTCACACGGGTTGCGGGGGAAGCGTGGGGATTACCACTGATTGATCAAAAAACGAAGGCTTTAATTACAATTGCCATTGATGTGGTTAATCAATCCCAAAATGGGCCAGGCTCACCCTTTGGTGCCCATATTGATATGGCCTTAAAACAGGGAGCGACTAAAGCAGAAATTGAAGAATTACTAATTTTCCTGTGTCCCTACGCTGGATTTAATAAGGTTGCGGGATGTATGGGTGTTTTCAATGAGTTCTTTCAACAGCGAGAATCCTAATAATGATTGAAACGAAAGCCCAAACAAATTATGCAGAACGGGATCAACTCGGACGGGTTGCCTTTTACGTTCTCTTGTGGAAGCGCGAGGGAATTTCCCTAGAACTGTTCGATAATTATTGGAAGGATGTACATGGGCCTGTTTGCGCCCGTTTACCTGGTCAATACCAATATTGGCAGTTCCACGTTGCTCACAATCAAGGGGGATTTTGGCCCCAAATTCCAGGACTGGCCGCTTCTTGCGATCCGAAAGATAACTTTGATGGGATTGCTGAATTAACTTTTACCAGTGAAGCGGAACGGGCGATCTGGTTTAAAGCGGCGGGAATTTTGATGGATGATGAGCATAATCTTTTTTCCAAGGCGATCGGTTACACTACCAGTCCAGGCAATTCGATTACCTATCGAGATGGTATTGCGGATGGCTCTCCCAATGGGGAAGTCCCTGGAATTAAATTTCATGTTCCCATCCAAAAAGCCGAAGGGGTCAGTGTCGATGCATTTCGTCAATACCTCACCCAAGTCTTTGCTCCAGCGATCCTACAAAGCGAGGCTCTGTTAAAATTCCGTCTTCATCTTTTTGATGATATTGATAATTCTCGTCCCGATGCGGCGGGGGTTGTTCATGCAGAGGCTCCTGATAAGCAATACCATGCGGCCTGTGAAATTGCCTTTGCAAATCATCTGGAACGGGAGAAATTCTTTGCCTCAACGGCCTATGCGGCTGCTATCCGCGATGCGTCTCGTTATATCAGACAGTTGCAAGTCTTTCCTGAACGAACGGCCCATACCTTTGTTTACAACGGTCAAATGACCTTGGCGGGGCAACGCAGTGCGAAAGTGGCTGATTTGATCACCCGGATTGGGGCAGCGAATCAACTTAAACAGGAGATTACTTCGCTTATGGTTAACTATCAAACCCCCGTCAATGGTCAAGCCCCTAGTTCTAATGGCCAGGCGATCGCCGCTAGTAACGGAACCAATGGCAATGGAAACGGAACGATCGCGGCTCAACTCAGTACGAGTACAGCCACCAAGTCCAGCCTCGGCAAATACCTCCAAGGGGTGCAACACTTTGGCATTACAGTCAATGACTTAGATAAGGCTCTCGAATTTTATATTGAGGTGTTAGGGGGTCGTTTAGCGATCGGTGGTGATGGCTTTATTGGCGATGAGCTTCATAATTTATTATTCCAAAAAGAAGATCTTGAAGCGGCTCAACAACATATCAATCCCCGCAACATCGGCATTCCCAGTATCCGTGATGGTTCTCAAGATGCCTTGGATGTGCGTTTTATTTCCTTTGGCAATACCTGTGTGGAGTTAATTCACTTCCGTCAGGCGAAACTCAGTTCCCACGCGCCCAATGTGTTTGATCCCATTCCGTCGGGGATTGGCCATGTCAACGCCCCCCATATTTCTTTCTTTGTTAAGGATGATGTGGATCTTAATGAGTTTGCTCAGATGCTGGAGGCGGAATGTCATCGTCGCGGCATGACCAATGTGGTGGCCAATCGAACGATTAATGTTAAGTCAAAAGAAGATCTCGCGATCGCGCCCCATATTTACGCCAAAACCGAGTTTCCTGGGGACTTTGACGGCTGGGCCTTGTTTTACTGCAAAGGGCCGAACGGAGAACAACTGGAATTTAACCAGGTTCGCCGTAATGCCAAAGAAAACTTCACCCGCGCCCAACGGGAATATAACGTCGATAACGACAATCACTACTGGGGATTAAACGGTCAAGCCTTACCCGCTAAGCATCCTGGCATGTCTGCCTCCCATACGGTTCCTGTCAACGCCACCGAAGAAGTCATTTGGCAAGTGTTGCTCGACAAAATGGAAAACCCCGGCAAGTATATGCCCTATCCGGTGGAATCCCAGGTCGTCTTGGAACGCTATGTCAACGGAATGCTACGGCAGATCAAAACCCCTGAAATGCTGGTGACGGAACGGGTTACGGTGGATGAACCCAATCACCGCATCATCTACGACATTGTTAATTACCCGATGTTCCGCCCGACTTTTATCAATCAGGTCTCTACACCGCCGAGTAATGGGACAAGTTCCTTGCCCTTGTTAACCAATAGCTATCACTTACAGCCCTTAACCTATCAGGCATTGGAGCAACCCGAAGCCCAGCATTTCATCCAAGCGGCCCAACCCGACTTGATTGAAAAAGCAACGTTGCACCTCAAACACCAAATTGAACAAAAATATCCATCCTCTAAACAACCGCAGGAGAATCCCATGACTCAAACCTTAGTTAGTGCAGGCCCCAAATCGGAAATTGTCCGTCAAATGTTCCTCGCCGGCGAATCCATGAATGTGGAAAATTTTGTGAAGTTCTACACCGAAGATGCCCACTATCAATTTAGTAATTTCCCTGTTGCCTACGGGCCTCAAGGGATTAAGGATTCTTCCGTTGGCTTCTTACAAACCGTTGCTAAGGTTTATCACCATATCACCAAAATGTGGGAACAGGGGGATACGGTTATTTGCGAAATGGAAGTGACCTATATTCGCCATGATGGGAAAGTCTTCCGCCTGCCCTGTTGCGATACCATCGTTTTCAAAGGGGATAAGGTTCAAGAGTTACGGATTTTCATGGATATTAGTCCTGTCTTTGAAACGCCTTTTGTTGAACCCGAAAAAACTGCACCTCAGTACAATATCAGTCAGCAACTCACCAAAATGTACGACGCGCTCCATGCGGAAAATTGGGCGGAGTTTAAAACCTTCTTTACCGATGATGTCCTCTACAAAATTGGTGCGAACGATCCGGTTATTGGCCCCGACGCGATCGCGGGATTACTGCAACATATTTATAAAACCCTGAAACTCACCACCCATAATCAACGGGGATTCTGGGAAATTGGCAACACCATCATTTTAGAAATGGATGCCAACTACGTGAACAAACAGAATAAAACCTTTGTCCAAGTTCCCTGTACGGATATTTATCGTTTTACCGGCGACAAAATCTCAGAATGGCGTGTCTATCCCGATGCCTCTAAAACCGGCGTACAACTCTAGTATTACGCGGTTGTTTATCCACTGTTAAGTCATGACCAGGGGATTTTCCATCCCCTCCCAGGGCTTTTCAGTGGTCATTTCTGTTTTTAATTGCCCAACCTAGATTAAGCAACCGCCCTAACCTTCTCCTCACACTTTATTTCTTGAATTTAAAACGCCATAAACCCGCGTCGAATACATTCATTGCCTCGAATCAAATCAATCATTTCAAGGCTTTTTTTAAATCGATATGGAGAATCTTAAACAATGAGTGGAACCCATGATCTGTCCCCGCAAGTCCTGCAAGAATACCAAACCCAGCGGGAGGTTTTTAATAGTCTTGCATCTATTGGAAGTGCAAAGTATGTTCATATCACGAGAAATCCGAATGATGTCATTTCTGTAGATTTTACTCGTAACCCCTTTATCTCCGCAGAAGCTCAAAAACCCGATCCCATTCTCAATCCGGCTAGTATACAACCTTTTAATAAACCAACCTTATACGCTGCGGGCTTTGACCGCGATGGCCAGATACTGTTTAATCAGAGAACCGTTTCGACTTTCCAGCCATCCCAAGGGTTATATCAAGATATTGTGACCCTAGAGCAAACTAATAACAAATTTGATGTTTTTGAATTTTTAATCCCGCCAGAAGCAACGACCGTTTTCCATAGTCACACCAATGGGGTTGAAATCTTCTATGTATTGGGGGGCGAAACGGCTAATGACGATAATCCCGGTATTCCTAACAACGATGATGTCGTCTTTGAACTGAACGCAGATGTTGATGGCGTTTTCAATGTCGCTAACCCTAATGACCCATTTTCTATTGTTAAAGATGGTGAAATCGAAATTAACGGCGCAAAAGTGACTAAAGGCTCCTTTGTTGCGGTTCCTGCGGGTAAGATTCACACCTGGGCGAATACAGGAAAAATTCCGGCTCGTGTCATTGCCTTAATCGTACCTGGGGGGATTGCGGAAGGATTTAACACGGTGGGAGCCTCAGCAGGGATTTACGATCCCTCTCCTAAAGTTCATCCCATCTTGGCCAACAATGGAACGAGCAATTTAGTCCCTACCAATAGAACCCCAACAGAAGTCAATGGCTTAGTTCCGGGCGATCCCAACTTTTATGATTTCTTTCAACAGGTAGCAAATGCTCCTGGTGTTTTAGACCAATTATCCTTTACCCAATTTCCGACCACATTGCCGGGTGCTGGCCCCGTTGTGGTTTATGGAGTAAAAGCAGATGGTAGCGGTGCTTTTCAGCTTAATCCCTCGGACGATGCAGGAACGGGGGGCGTAACGAATCCTCAGGGGGGATCCGCCTTAGTTCCCGATAATTCTCCGGGGGCGGAATCCTTTATTGATGCGCCGACCGATCCCTTTGCCACTTCGACCTTCTTGAATCCGTTTACGGTGTTACGATTTGGGCAAAATGATGGTTCATTGAATCCTTCTCCCATCGAAACGAAGTTATTTGCGATTTCCCATGAAGAAGGGGAATACAGCTTTGTTAGTGAAAATCACGAATTATTTGGGGTTTTAAGTGGTCAGGTCGTTTTTGAATTCGGAGAAAATGGGAACGATCAGGTTCATGTCCAGGTGGCTTCTGAGGGAGATTATATTTACATCAAGCCGGGTTACCATTTCCATATTTGGGCATCCGATCAACTGACCTCTAGTAGCGCGAAGTTAATTCAGTTTTCAGCTAAGGTTGTCAACATTACGGATTATGTAACGGTGTTCCAACAGATTGCTGAAGCTCAGAATTTAGGTAATCTCATTTATACGCTGGCAAGCACAGGGATGAATGTAACGGTTACGCCGGATGATGAACAACTCAGCCAAACTGATGCGTTATTCCATAATTTAGTCGGTCTCTATGAGGTCGTTGATACTACGACAGGTGCGATTCTCGATACCTTTGATGTCAACCAAAATGGTTTAGTAGACGATTTATTAAATCCAGGTGACTTTGGTTATGCCCGTACCGCGATCGCTAATCGAGTCAGTAACTTTACCCTACAAGCAGGGGCCAATGGAGATCCCACCAAAAACACCAACTCATCGAATTTTGGGGACGTTTTACTTGAAGGTCGTCGATTCTATGCGCCCTTTGTCATTGCTAACGGTGGGCAATTGATTCCTACTAATGGCTCGGTGGAAGACGGATTTAATGCCTTTTTAGCGCAAAATCCCGATAATGTCGGTGCAACTATCGATAATTACATAACCCATGCAGTTTCCTATTTCGCATTTGGGAGTGCGAATCCCGATGGACTTGAGCATTTACAAAATCGAGGTAATAATACCTTTGGCTTTGAAGATCTGCCGGGTAACTTAGGGGTCAGTGATTTTGATTTCAATGACGCGGTATTTAAATTCAATTTCTTAGCTTAATTGGCTTAAATAACCGATAAAAATCATCCACTACATCCTAAAATCAAGTGCATTTCTAAAAATGTGGATGGACTCATCTCTAATAAATTTCCATTAACTATTTTCTAAACTCTATTCTTGTAGTTCATTTTTTGTGAGCTACTTTTTTTATGAAAAATGGCTGGTTTTTCTAATAAGCATTGTTGATTTATTCTCCCAAAATTTATCAATTTACAGCATCCCAAACTCAGTTTCTCAAGAATTGTAAATCTTTATTTCAACACTCCAACAAGTTCAGCTTTTTATTGATACCATAGGCTAGTTCTATGATATTTATCTCACTTTTCTTTAGGTCAATTTTAAATTGACTAATGAGCTATGAAAGCTTAATTGAATTGCTTTTTAGCTTTAGATTTCTGTGTAAAATCACTTTTCGTTCAAACAAAATTTTATTGTTTTTCTTTAAGCAGGTAAAAAGAAAGACTTTTATTTTTCATGTCCGGTAGAAATCTGTTAGTGAGATACATTGAAAACGACTCAAAAGAAATATTTGTCTTTATTGGGATGAAAGAGCATATTGATTAATCTGTAACAAGGTTTTAGCTTCTATAAGTTAACTCAATAAGATAAGATGCCTGCAAATTTACTAATCAATTTTTATAGCTGTAATAGGCTTCTTATTCGTGAAACTCCGAAATAAATCTCAAATGTTCTTTTTTAGTAGAAAATACTTGACTTGTCTGAAATTTATTGACTTCAATCGTACTAATTGAACAAAAAGAGGAGGTTGCAAAGTGAAAAGTTTAGTCAGCTTATTATGGAAAACCAATAGGATTTAAATCAAAATAAATTTTTGTCTGTAAAAATGCCGCATTTCTTTAATCAGTTTTTCAATTTACTATTAATCTTTCCACTCCCCAATCCGACATTAAGCTAATTTAGAGAGGGTATTCGTATGACCAATTCCCAGTCTGGCAATACAATTACATTTAAACCAACGACCTATAATTTAGTGAATGGGTTGAATCAAGACCTAGTTTATCATCAAAAAGTATTTTTTAATGGTTTTCCGGTTGAATTAAATGGAATTATTACCGTTTATGATATTCCCAACGATGGAATTGAAAATGCTGGCCCCCAACAATATCTCAATATTATTATTAATCCCTATCTAATCAATCCTGACCCCAATATCCCGCCTGTACAAAACACACCGGATGCCCCCTACGGACTAACGGATCTCGTTGGTTCTGTTTACTTGTACGACGTATTTGAAGATGATGGCAATGGGAATTTAGTCTATGATTCTTCGCAGGGCAATACGGATCCGAATGCGTTTCCTTTTCTTCAACAAAATTATCCAGAATTAGCACTTGAGCATCCAGGCTATGTTGCGTTACAAGGAAGTGGCCCAAATAAATTATTGGGTCAAGAAGAAGCGAACATAACCCAAACAACTGATTCCAACGGCGTAATATACATAACCAATATCGGAACTATTAATATTACTGGTGGTGAAGGGATATTTCAGGGTGCAACAGGGTCTCTTAGCTATGTGGAAAACGGGATTAGCGGTCTTCCTTACACGGGTACGATTACAATCGAAGGTGATATTACGCTGAGTGAGATTGGTAATCTCAAAAATGCCTATATTATTGGACAAGAAAACTTTAATTCTTGGAGCGTTGGGTTCGATGCAGACGGATATTTAAAAGTTCTACCCCATCCCGATCAAAAAGTAGCCTATCAAGATCCTTTTGCCCAATGGCAACAAGACAATAAAGATTACAAAAACGGAATTTTTAAATACCAAGCAGATGATGGGAGTTATTACTCTAGTTGGGGCCCCAAAAAAGAGCTAGAAGTGACGCTCACAATGGACGAACTAGAGCAGATAGCAATTGATGGTTTTGGCATTCTTCAACAGGGAGATCACCTAATTAATTGGTTAGAGGAAGTTAAAGCTACACCCTACGATTTTTTAAGAGCTTATAACAATAGTATTACGGGCCCTATGCTGATTGCTGAGCCTGGCGATACATTAAAAATTACGCTTGTTAATAATTTAGAAGATGTTAGTAATCTTCATACTCACGGATTGCATGTTTCGCCGGTCGGCAATGGGGATAACGTTCTGATTCCGCTTCAGCCTGGTGGAAGTTGGGAGATAGAAATTGCAATTCCGGATGATCATTTTATTGGCCCGGATTGGTATCATCCTCATTTACATGGTGAAACTAACGAACAAGTCGCATCAGGTTTAGGGGGATTTTTACTGATTAATCCTTCCTATGATTTACCTGATCTGGACAAGTTTGATCCTGTGAAGAATCCTGCCTTTTTTATGGCGATCAATAGTTTTGGGATTCAGCAGGAGTATCGCTCAGGCAGTCCAGATGATCCATTAAATCAATCGACCACGGGAGTTGTTGTTCCAGCAGGAACCCCACTGAGCTTTACTAGCAGCACGACATCCCAGGAAAAAATTTATCAGCTTTCCGAAGCTCCATTTGTTGGGTATAACGCTAAACCACAACTTTATAATCCTCAAGCTCCTCAAGGAAATCCCTCAAGCTCTAATTTTTCGTCTGCCTATGGAGAAGGTGCATTAGCTGAACCCGTAGAAAATGTTATTCATACCGTTAATGGTCAATATAATCCCACCATTGAGACCACAACGGGAGCATGGAATTTGTTTTCCTTTGCCAATATGACCGTTAATTCATTCCATGTTATTCAGCTTATCAAAGTCGAAGCAGATGGAACGCTAACGCCTCAAGAGATGGTCTTAACGGCCATTGATGGAGATGCGGCGGGAGTGGTAGAAGGGGTAAGACGAGATGTTACGGTCAGTCCTGTTCTTAATCCTGGTTCTCGTGTAACGTTACAAAATTGGTTTGAAGAGCCAGGAACTTATTATTTTATTTCAAACGCAACGGACGAAATTTTGGGGGATGATGCACCGGACATTACAAAGGATAAGGGTTTTAAGGATGGCCATTTAATTTGGGGATCCCAGGTTTTAGCAACCGTAGAAGTCACGGGAGATCCTGTTAATACAGGGGCCTTTCCTGAACCCTATGATGTCTTAGTTGAACAAAGTGATGAAATTAATGCGATGGTCGATGCGGCCTTAGCAGGAGATGTCACACGGGAAAGAACGTTTACTTGGTCTGCTAATATCGGCGGGGCGATCGCGGCGGGTAGGACTCCAGATGATACTGAAGTAGAAACGTTTGAGGGAACTTACACAATTAACGGCAAATATTGGGCGACGGAAGGAGGAGGAATGCCGCCTTTAACGATGCCGATGTTGGGGACTCGTGAAATCTGGAATTTACGAAATACTTCGGGAATCAGTGATCCGACCTTAGCCTCCGATCTACCTCTATTAGAATGGCATCCGTTCCATATTCACCAAAATGATTTTGTGGTTCTGGAGATTAATGGTATTCCAGTTGAACAAATTGAAGATAACTATCTTGCCAGGGTTTTAAGTGATACGATCGCGCTTCCGCCGTCCTATGCCCCTGGTTCTGTCACTCCCCAAAATCCCTATGGAACGCCTCAGATGAATGGAACGCCTTCGGAAGTCAAAATTTTAATGGACTTTAAGGATTATCCAGGCACCTATGTTAATCATTGCCATATTCTGTTCCATGAAGATGCGGGGATGATGGCTGCGGTTCGGGTCATTCTCAATACGAATTCAACCTGGTTGGGTCTGGGTCAAGACAATTCCGGTTCAGTTCGGTTATCGCTAGCGAGTGATCTGGATCAAACAGTTAAACTGAATCCCTACGGAGATAGCTTTAGTGGTGGTGTTCAAGTCGCGATCGCCGATATTAACTTCAAAACGAATCCCCCAGACAATAACAATGTCAGTGATAACGTTACCGATATTGCCACTGTTCAGAAATTCCTGAATAGTACCAGTGAGCGGTTTACGGTCAAAATTTTTGATGGCAAAGATCCCAACTCGCTCCTATCGGAAATTAATCCTTTCCAAGACTTCCAAGCTGCCCTCCAACAGGGTGCCGCGATCGCTTCAGGGGACATTGATGGAGATGGCTTTGCCGATATTATTGTCGGGATAGGAGGGGGCATTGCTCCGCGCATTGAACTCTATAGCGGTCAGACGTATCAACTCATGGCCAAATTCAATCCCTTCCATCATGAAGGATTTACGGGCCTGATTAACCTCGCGGCAGGAGATGTGAACAGCGATAATTTTGATGATATTTTAGTGGCCCAAGGTGACGGCGGACGCGGACTTGTCGAAATCTACAGCGGCATCGAGTTTTATAATTTAATTAAATCAGGTGAAATTAAAAACTTAAGCCCGAATGGAGTCGCCCACGAAACCTCACTCCTTACCCAAGAATTCAGACCCTACGGCGATAGCTATACCGGAGAAGTCAAAATCACCTCTGGCTATATCTTGTCCCGTCCCGAATTTCCCAATGGCCAACCGATTCAAACCAGCAATGCGAATATTACAACCCTAGCAACTGGCGATATTCCGGCTGGCAAAGAAAGTATTCAGGTTTGGACGTATATGGGGGGGGGTCATAGCCACGATCATGGCACTGAAACGACATCAACAACGACAGCAGAAGTGAAATTTAATATCGGATTTACGCCAGCCCAAAAAGTGGTGGATATTTCCGGTACTTTTGCAGATATTCCTAATGGTTTACGAGGGGAACCGGTCTTGCTCGCCCAAATGGAAGATGGTAGTCAAGAGTTAATCCATTTAACACCGGATAAAGGAGAATTGGAAACGATCGCCGTTCCTCGTAATAATAGCCCAACGACCACCTTTAACCCTGCCCCAGGAAGTAATGATCTAGGGAGTCTCATCTATGATTTACAGGGGGTTTCGGGCAACGCTACGGCAAAAACAGATGATGCGGCCTTACAACAAACCGATGCTTTCTTTTCCAATCTTGTGGGTCTTTATGAGGTTTTAGATGCTACGGGGTCTATCGCCGATACCTTAGACTTCAATCCCAATAGCAATGTTTTACGGCCAGGAGAAGCCGGTTACGCCCAAACAGCGATCGCCAATCGAATCAATAATTTTATCCTGCAAGAAGGAGGCAAGGGTCAAAACACAACCGCCTCAGACTTTGGGGATGTCTTTATTCAAGGGGGTCGTCTTTATTCGCCCTTTGTGATTGCGAATGGGGGAAATCTCATCCCGAATGGCGGCACCATTAACGATGGAATGAATGCTTTTCTCCAAAAAAATCCGAATAACACCGCGGCAACCCTGGAAAACTATACGAACGTTGAAGTTGCTTACTTCACCTTTGGATCAGCGAATCCTGACGGGACTGAACATCTCAAAAACTGGGGAGATAATACCTTTGGCTTTGAAGATCTGCCAGGCAACTTAGGAATCAGCGATTTTGATTTCAATGATGCGGTATTTAAATTTAGTTTCTCTGCTTAAATAAGTGCCACGCATTAAAATTGCCAGGATCAATCGCTTATTGCTTCGACAATTCAGAAAAATTGAATTTTTGAGTAAAGTAACCCCTTCCGTCAACTAATCGCCGCTTGCCAATAACCGACAAAGATCCTGCTAAGCTAAAACAAGTTATTGTGATGAGGATAGACCCATGATTTTACCTGGTGCAACAGTTCGCGTAACCAACCCTGATGATACTTACTATTGCTTTGAAGGATTAGTTCAACGAGTGAGCGATGGCAAAGCCGCCGTCTTGTTTGAAAACGGAAATTGGGATAAATTAGTGACCTTTCAACTCAGCGAGTTAAGCTTGCTTGACCCGACTCAAAAAATGAAAAAGTAATTTAGAAAAGCTTATTTAAACGGAAATAGATTTTCCTGAAACCATGCGTCTTCCCTTACCGCAATTTGCCATCGACGATCGCCACCCTCACCATATTGCTGAAGTCATTGAAACGGCTACCACTCAGTTTTTGGCGCAATGTTTGGAACCGGAAGATCTGAGTTTTCCCGTTATGCCCCCTTTTGGCAGTTGGATCAAGGCGATCGATGAGGAAACGGGCAATAAAATCTTTGCGGTCGTTACCTATGTCACCACGTCTCCCATTGATTCGATCCATCGTGCTAGGGCACTAGGGTTATCTTTAGCTGAACTCAGGGAACAGCAACCCCAAATTTTTGCCATGTTAAAAACGGAGTTTCGGGCAGCTATTGTTGGGTTTGAAATGCCACCTGGAGGACACAACGGGAAAACCGCTCAAACGGGACAGGTCTATCATTATTTACCCCCTCGTCCTCCCCAAATTCATCAGGCCGTATTCCGCTGCGATCGCGATGAGATTGTTAATTTCACAGAATCTCCTGATTTTTTACGAATTTTATTACAAGTAACCGATGCTCCGGCGGATGCGCTGATTGCTGCCACAGTTCGAGAAATTTATCGCTTACGCAAAGCCGATCGCCCTTGGTTAGTAAATATGGGTCGCAATCTGAGTTTGTTATTAAAAGACGACTACGACCGTTTACGCTATATTTTGAGCCAAATTAACTTTTAAGCTTTTAAACCGTCTAAGTTCAACGCCACGCCTTAGAATCGGTCGATCCCCAGATGAATCCGTTAAAAAAGCCTCAAATTGTCCCTTTAAATAGACCCTGTGGACGTACCAATAAAATAACAATCATAATTAATAGGGCAACGCCTACTTTATAGTCTGGGCCAAACCAAGGCACACTTAATTCCTGCACAATGCCAATAATCAATCCCCCCGCGATCGCGCCATAGGGATTGCCAATTCCGCCTAAGATCACCGAAGCAAACATCGGCAAAATCAAAAACCAGCCCATATTGGGTTTAATCGTCGTAATCAATCCATACATAGAACCGCCCATCGCTGTTAACACGGCTGTTACGATCCATGTCCAAATAACAACCCACTCTACATTAATCCCTGAAACTCTGGCCAAATCAATATTATCCGCCACAGCCCGCATTGCTTTTCCCACCTTTGTTTTTTGAAGAAGAAAGTGTAGCCCAATCATGGCAACTAATGCCAAAATAATCACTAAAATGCGGTTATATTCAAGCTTTAATCCCAAAAATTCCTGAGCTGCCACAATGGGAAGTTCATAATTTTGGTTATTGCCTCCCCAAATAAATAAAACGCCATTACGTAAAAACAAGGCTAACCCAATGGAAATAATGATCAGCGTAGTAGAAGTGGCTCGGCGATCGCGCATCGGTTTCCACAACACCCATTCGGAAATGAGCATAGCAATCACGGTTCCGGCTGCCCCCAATCCCATTGATAACCAGAGATTAACGCCATTCGTATTCGCTAACCAACTGAGATAAGCTCCCAGGGTCATAAAATCCCCATGGGCAAAGTTAGAAAGGCGTAAAATACCACAGGTTAAGGTTAATCCGACCGCAGCTAAAGCAATAATGCTACCAACGGCAATACCATTAAACAGGAGTTGAGGGATTTCCATTTAATTTTGACGGGGCGATGAATACTGATTGCTTTCCCAAAATACAACAAATCGGGAAAAACGCTGCATTAAAATTACGGGATTCAACACTGTAGAGCAACGCGATCGCTTAATTTAGAAAAAATAATCCACGAATTATTAATCTTTTTTGGATAAGCTGAAACACCAAAAAGTAAAATAAAAACAGTTAAACATGAAATTTTCTCTTTAACAAAATAATACGACTTTCAACAGATGTTATTCAACTGAATTTTTAAACGCTTTGATAAGAGGATCAACCTTTGAGTACCAAGGGAATAAGCTGACTAAAAATTTGGTTGAATTTGGTTTAAAGTCAGGAGTTTGCTTATGATTGACATTTATGGGGGACAAGACCCAAGAGATATTCCCACCTATTCGATTGGTGATGCAGCGCACTATCTCAGAATTCCGAGTGGTACGATTCGCTCTTGGACAATCGGAAGAAATTATCCTGTTGCTGATGGAGAAAAGTTTTTTCAGCCTCTTATTCAACTTAAAAAACAAAAACCCAGATTGCTATCATTCACGAATCTTATTGAAATCCATATTCTGCGAGCTATTCGTCAACACCATCAAATTAAACTGGATAGAGTCAGAACTGCTTTAGACTTTATCGATAAACAATTTCAAGTCCCCCATCCTTTGGCCAGAGAAGCCTTCCGTACCGATGGGGTTGATCTGTTTATTGAAAAATATGGAGAGTTAATTAACGCTTCTAAAAAAGGACAAATTCAGCTAAAGGACTCTTTACAAGCCCATTTAGAACGTATCGAACCTGATGATCAGGGTTTAGCGATTAAACTTTATCCTTTTACTCGTTCCCATGAAGACAATAATCCCAAAATCGTTGTCATCGATCCCCGTATTGCCTTTGGACGCTTAGTGATTGCTGGTACAGGTATTGCCGCCCAAGTGGTATTAGAGCGTTTTAATGCAGGCGATTCGATTGAATTCCTTGCTCAAGATTACGGCTGCGATCGCGACAAAATCGAAGAAGCCATTCGCTGTGCAGCTTAACAAAACACATCCTAATAAAATGTAGTATTTGGGTGAAATGGAAGAAAATCCTGACAAAATTATCTTTTTTATCGATAGATGTTTAGGAAATCAACAAATTGCAGCAGCGATTAAATCTCTCGGTATTAGCGTTGAAACCCATGATCAACATTTTCCCAAAAATGCTTTAGATATTGAATGGATTCCCAAAATTGCTGAAAAAAGATGGATTATCTTAACCAAAGATGAAAGGATTGGCAAAAACGCCCTTGAACGTCAGGTATTAGCTCGTTCAGGGTTAAGAATGTTTACCCTCGCTGCCCAAGGTTTATCTGGTGAGGAGATGGTGAGTATTTTTCAAAAAGCCATTATTCCGATGCAAAAATTTATTGAAAAAAATCCTGCTCCTTTCATTGCGAAAATTTATCGTAATGGCGATGTGAAGGCATGGAAAACGGCTGAAGTTCTGTTAGCAGAAATCAAGAACATCGGCTAATTTTCTTTTTTAGCGGGATAGTGCAAAGGATCAAGGTTGAAAATGTTATTCTAGAGAAACTATGGGTAAACAAGACGACAAAGTTAAAATCATTAGTGACAATCGCCAAGCCCGTCACCTGTACGAAATCCTTGAAACCTACGAAGCAGGGATTGAACTCAAGGGAACAGAAGTGAAATCGATTCGGGCGGGAAAGGTCAATCTTCGGGATGGCTATGGGCTATTGCGGAATGGAGAAGCCTGGCTGATTAATGTTCATATTTCCCCCTACGAAGCCAGTGGAGAGTATTTTAATCATGATCCCCGCCGCACCCGAAAATTATTAATGCACAGCCGCGAAATCCGTAAATTAATCGGACAAGTGGAGCAGAAAGGGTTAACCCTAGTTCCCCTTAAAATGTATATGAAAGGCAGTTGGGTGAAAATCACTCTAGGCTTAGGCAGAGGGAAAAAACTCCACGATAAACGGGATGACATCAAGCGGCGTGATGATGAGCGGACAATGGCTAGGGCAATGAAACGGGATTACGATTAATGCTGACTGGAATGAGTGATTAAACAACTTGGGTTTCTTGAATTTTTTGATAACAATCTGCGACCGATAGCCGTTGGGTCATGGCTTGCACTAATGCGTCATACTCAGGACGATGATTGGCTAATAAATTTTCTGCCTGCAATAAAGCCCACCGTTCCTTTTGTTGGTAGCTAGCGGCGGGTAGTTGGGTCAGCGCAAAGGCGGTTCTCAATTGCTGCCGATCATCGGTGCCCCCCTCTGCGTTGCCATACATTAATTGCTCGGCGGCGATTCCTGCCATCCAAACGGTTGCAAATCTTTCTAAAATGAGGGGAACGTCTTGCCATTGTTGCTGGAGTCGATTTTTGAGATCTTCGGTGTCAAATTCTACGCCGCCTAAACCGGGCTTGCCCTGTTGAAAAGTTTCCCAGACCGATAGGGTGTAGCCTTTAACGGGAATTCCCAAATAATAAGCCGCTAAAAAATGACCCGCTTCATGGTGCAAAATGCGTTGTTGATGTTCCTTTGAGGCCAATAAACCCATCACTAAGTTCCCTACTCGCCCTTGCCAACCGACTTGATCCCAAGTGACAACGCCTAACACGGTAACGGTCGCGATCGCCGGAACCAGGGGAGACAGTTGTACAAAGGGCCCAACCAGAACCGAGAGCATCATCAAAAAAATCGCGATCGCCGTAAGATTAAGTGTTTTATCTGACATAACAAATTTTTCCTGTAAAATAATAAATTTGCCGCAAATTGACCGTAAATACGAAAAGATTGATGATTGCGATTAACTTAGAAAATCGTAAATTATTCCAGAGTTGATAATAACGATGTGCTACGTTTGGCCTATCTCTGTTACAATATTTTACATTAGCGGGGAAAGACCAAATCCTGACCAATCAATCATCCAACTTTTGGCTGAGACGGAAGGCAATGCTTGGTTTAAATCCCCAGATTTCTGAAAAAGGGGTAATAACTTACAAGCGCATGGGCAACAAGCCAACGATCGCCATTTCTCACTTAGGATGCGAAAAAAACCGAATTGATTCTGAACACATGCTGGGGTTGCTGGTCAAAGCCGGATACTCCGTTGATGCTAACGAAGAACTTGCCGATTATGTCATCGTCAACACCTGTAGTTTTATCGGGGATGCCCGACAAGAATCCATCAGAACCCTAGTCGAATTGGCTGAAGCCGAGAAGAAAATCATTATTTCGGGGTGTTTAGCCCAGCATTTTCAATCGCAATTATTAGAAGAAATTCCTGAAGCGGTCGCAGTCGTCGGGACAGGAGATTATCAAAATATTGTCGAAATTGTCGAAAAAGTCGAGCAAGGAGAACGGGTTAAAGCGGTTTCTGCTGACCCCACCTATATTGCCGATGAACATACGCCCCGTTATCGAACCACCACTGAAGGGGTTGCCTACCTACGGGTAGCCGAAGGCTGTGATTACCGTTGCGCCTTTTGTATCATTCCCTATTTACGGGGAAATCAGAGATCGCGCTCCATTGAATCCATTGTGGCTGAAGCGGAACAACTGGCGGCTCAAGGCGTTCAAGAACTGGTTTTAATCTCTCAGATCACCACTAATTACGGTCTGGATCTCTACAGTGAACCAAAACTCGACGAATTACTCCGCGCTCTCGGTAAAGTCGATGTGCCTTGGATACGAATTCACTATGCCTATCCCACTGGGCTGACTCCCAAAGTTATTCAGGCGATCCAAGAAACTCCCAACGTCTTGCCCTATCTAGATTTACCCTTACAACACTCTCACCCGGAGATTCTCAAAGCCATGAATCGACCCTGGCAAGGTCAGGTGAATGACAAAATCATTGAACGCATTCAAGAAGCCATTCCCCAATCGATCCTCCGTACCACCTTTATTGTGGGCTTTCCTGGAGAAACGGACGAGCATTTTGAGCATTTAGTGAATTTTGTGCAACGTCACCAATTTGACCATGTAGGAGTCTTTACCTTCTCCCCCGAAGAAGAAACGCCTGCCTATAATATGCCCCATCAAGTTCCAACATCTGTGATGGAAGCCCGACGCGATCGCTTAATGCAGACTCAACAGCCCATTGCTGCTCAGAAAAATCAAGCTTGCATTGGACAAACCGTTGACGTTCTCATTGAGCAAGAAAATCCTGAAACTGGCGAATTAATTGGGCGTTCTGCCCGTTTTGCCCCCGAAGTGGATGGACTGGTTTATGTCAAAGGGGAAGCTCCCTTAGGCACTATTGTTCCCGTCACGATTACCGCAGCAGATGTTTACGATCTCTATGGAAAAGTGGTGTAAACCTCATCTCAACCTCCGTTATCCATAGAGATTTAGCCCGCTCTCTTTTGATAACCAAAATTTATTGATCTTTTGTCAACTTAATTCTCAAAAAACATTCGATTATGACTATTTCTTTTGAAAGCTTGGGATTATCCGTCGAACATGCTAAACATTTAGAATCCTTAGGATTTGAAGCACCGACAGAAATTCAAGCTCAAGCAATTCCCTTAATGTTAAGCGGCCAAGATATGGTGGCCCAATCCCAGACCGGAACAGGGAAAACCGCTGCCTACTCCTTACCAATTTTGGAACAAATTGATCGCCGTCCTGGGATTCAAGCGGTCATTTTAACGCCCACACGGGAATTAGCCCAACAAGTCGCTGAAGCGATGAAAGACTTTACCACCCAGCGTCGTTTGTATGTTCTCACCGTTTATGGTGGTCAATCTATTGAGCGACAAATCCGCAGCTTAGAACGGGGGGTTCAGATTGTGGTCGGAACGCCAGGGCGGGTAATTGATTTAATTGAACGCAAAAAATTAAATTTAGAAGAAGTCCGCTGGGTTGTCCTGGATGAAGCGGATGAAATGCTGAGTATGGGCTTTATTGATGACGTGAAAACCATCCTCAAGAAGACCCCTGCTACTCGTCAAACCGCTTGTTTTTCAGCCACCATGCCCCGCGAAATTCGGGAGCTAGTTAATCAATTCCTCAAAGATCCCGTAACGGTAACCGTTAAACAGCCTCAAGCAACGCCAACCCGCATTGAGCAACAGTTATACTACGTCCCCCGTGGTTGGTCAAAAGTTAAAGCCCTACAGCCTATTCTGGAAATTGAAAGTCCTGAATCCGCCATTATTTTTGTCCGCACCAAGCAAACGGCTGCTGAGTTAACGACCAAGTTGCAAGAGGCGGGGCAAAGTGTGGATGAGTATCACGGTAATTTAAGCCAATCGCAGCGGGAGCGGTTAGTCCAGCGTTTTCGGGAAGGGAAAGTCAAACTCGTGGTAGCAACGGATATTGCGGCACGGGGTTTGGATGTGAGCAATTTAAGCCACGTTATTAACTTTGATTTACCGGATAACACGGAAACCTATATTCACCGTATTGGTCGGACAGGTCGGGCAGGCAAAACAGGGAAGGCGATCGCGCTCGTAGAACCCATTGATCGTCGCTTGTTGCGCCAAATTGAACAACGCTTAAAACAACGCATTGAAATTCATCAAATTCCTAATCGTTCCCAAGTGGAAGCAAAACGCTTAGAAAAATTACAAAATCAAATTCAAGAGGCGTTGACGGGAGAACGGATGGCTTCCTTCCTTCCCTTAGTTCGGGATTTAAGTGCAGAGTATGATCCCCAAGCGATCGCGGCGGCGGCGCTACAAATGATCTATGACCAAAATTGTCCTAATTGGATGAAAACGGATTGGGAAGTGCCCGAAAGCGGCATGAATAAGCCTTTAATCAAGCGCAAATCCAATGGCAACAAATCCATGCATCATCGCTCCTCCTCAGACCGAAAGCCCGTCTTGAGTGACAAGTAATTATCCGTAGGGTTTTCTCAAAGAAACAACGGTTGATCCCCCTCGGTGATCCAGATCATTAATACTTGCCCCCTAATCCGGGGCTTTTTTATTGGCAATTATGAGATTTTGTTGCAAATGATAATCTACAATGTTTATTATGGAAACAATCTTGACAAGGGATCGCGCCGTTAATCATGACTTACACAGCAAACTCTCTTAAATCGGAATTAAATGCTAGAGGTTGGCGGTTAACCCCACAACGGGAAAAAATCTTGCATGTTTTCCAAAATTTACCCAGAGGGAATCATTTAAGCGCGGAAGAACTCTATGAGTTGCTGGAAAAACGTCAAGAAGGCATCAGTTTATCAACCATCTATCGCAGTGTAAAATTGATGTCTCGCATGGGAATTTTGCGTGAGTTAGAATTGGCAGAAGGCCATAAACATTATGAACTCCACCAAGCCCATCCCCACCATCATCATATTGTCTGTGTCCAATGCAATCGCACCATTGAATTTAACAACGATTCGATTTTAAAACACAGTTTAAAACAATGTGAAAAAGAAGGGTTTCAATTGCTAGATTGCCAATTGACCGTAACAACTATCTGCCCTGAAGCGATTCGCATGGGATGGCCCTCCGCACTGCCTAGCAACTGGTGCTGCACTCGGACAATTTCTAAAATGCAACCTGAGCCAGACAATCCTAATCCGAGCTAGCTAAAATGCAGCCTAATTCTCTCAGTTCATTATCTAAGTTCGTTGAATAATAAATAAAAAATATCCTTAAACAAATGCCTACCAATCTCTGCTTAAGTTTAGTCACCTTTCCCTTATTAGTCGGGCTAGGGATCTCTCAAACCTTAGCCAAGGGAATGATCGAGTTCGGTCAAGCCAGTGAAGAAATTTTTCGTGGCGATCGCTTACCCATTTTGCCCTTTCCTGAAGAAATTTCCGAGTAAAAATAAAAATTAATCTATTATTCCCCCTTAAATATCTCTATCGTTTTGCCTATTTACTAAAGCGTAAATTAACCTTACGCTATGATGGATATAGGGTAACCAAGATAGACATGGCTTTTTAGCCGTCAAATCTTAACGATATTTTTATTTGAGAAAATACCTTTTTAAGTTAAAACAATATAAATATTTAAAAAATTAATGGATAAATTTGGATAAGTAAGGTTTGCCGTTGGTTAGCGCAAATTGATACCGCTTTTATCCTATTTTATTTTTCTATAATATGATTCAATCTCAAAACACTCAAAAAAAATTTTTTTCCTTAACCACTCCCCTCTATTATGTCAACGATGTTCCCCACATGGGGAGCGCCTATACGACGATGGTGGCAGATGCGGTGGCACGTTTTCAGCGATTGCAAGGCCATTCTGTTCTTTTGATCACGGGGACGGATGAACATGGGCAAAAAATTCAACGGACAGCCGAAGGTAAAGGATTAACCCCCCAAGATCACTGTGATCAAATTGTGAAGGGATTTGAATCCCTCTGGCAACGGTTAAATATTCAGTATGATCGTTTTAGCCGCACGACAGCCCCTCGCCATGCCGCGATCGTCAAAGAATTTTTTGAGCGAGTTTGGCAAGCAGGGGATATTTACCTAGCCCAGCAACAGGGATGGTATTGCGTTGCCTGTGAAGAATTTAAGGAAAAACGGGATTTATTGGAAAATGGCTGTTGTCCTCTCCATCCGAATTTAGCAGCCGAGTGGCGAGATGAGGAGAATTATTTCTTTCGTTTGTCACGCTATCAAGAGCAATTAGAGAAGTTTTATCAGGATTATCCCGATTTCATTGAACCCGAAAGTCGCCGTAATGAAGTGCTGAAGTTTGTGGAACAAGGACTACAGGATTTTTCGATTTCTCGTATTAATTTAGATTGGGGGTTCCCCATTCCCGATAATCCTCAACATACCATTTATGTTTGGTTCGATGCTCTGTTAGGGTACGTCACCGCCCTTTTAGAACCGGATCAGGAACCGACGTTAGAGAATGCGTTAGCGCAATGGTGGCCGATCAATTTGCACTTGATTGGAAAAGATATTTTACGGTTCCATGCGGTCTACTGGCCGGCGATGTTGCTCTCTGCCCAGTTACCCTTACCTCATAAGGTGTTTGGTCATGGCTTTTTAACGAAAGATGGGCAAAAAATGGGGAAAAGTTTGGGGAATACCCTTGATCCAGTAGATTTGGTAGATCGCTATGGTGCGGATGCCGTTCGTTATTATTTTCTGAAGGAGATTGAATTCGGCAAAGATGGGGATTTTAATGAGATCCGATTTATCAATGTGTTGAATGCCGATCTCGCTAATGATTTAGGCAATTTGCTGAATCGAACCTTGGGAATGGTGAAAAAATACTGTCAATCCCGTGGCCCGCAATTAACGGCTGCCGATTTACCGGCTGATAACGTCTTATTAAATTTAGGCCAAAGTCTCGGCGATCGCGTCACGGTAGCCTATACGAAATTGTCATTTAATCAAGGTTGTGAAGCTATTCTTGAGCTAGTGCGAGCTTGCAATAAATATATTGATGAAAGTGCCCCCTGGAGTCTGTACAAGCAAGGGCAACAATCCGAAGTCGAGCAAGTTTTATATAGTGTTTTAGAATCGATTCGCTTAGCGGCCTATCTACTATCTCCGGTTATTCCCAACTTAAGTAGTGCGATTTATCAACAATTAGGTTTTGCTGTTGACTTTAATGATGGGCCAGCCGTGCATCAAGTCGCACCCTTCGAGAAACACCAGCAATGGGGAGCCATGCCGGCCAATGCGGAACTCGCCTCTGCTCAGCCCATCTTTGCACGATTGGAACTTCCTGTAAATACAGAATCGTCCTAATATATATGTCGATCGCCGCTTAAGTTTAGGGTATTCTCTCTAATAGGTTTTAGATTTTAAGTTTTCCAAATTTTAAATAAACAAATTTTAAAAATATTGATAAAAACGAGGAATAAAAAATGTTTGATGAATTTGATAATGATCCCCTATTTACCCATGATCAACTTTTAGAAAATCGGGGTCGAGTTGCGATTTTTATCGACGGTTCTAATTTATTTTATGCGGCACTCCAATTAGGGATTGAGATTGATTACACGAAACTCTTACTCCGCTTGACTGCCGGTTCTCGGTTACTGAGAGCTTTTTTTTATACGGGGGTTGACCGGACGAATGAGAAACAACAGGGCTTTTTACTGTGGATGCGGCGCAACGGTTACCGAGTTATTGCCAAAGATTTAGTCCAGTTGCCCGATGGTTCCAAAAAAGCCAACTTGGATGTGGAAATTGCCGTCGATTTAATGGCCTTAGTTGGCTCCTTTGATACGGCGGTAATTGTCAGTGGAGATGGAGATTTGGCCTATGCGGCTGATGCGGTGAGTTACCGAGGGGCACGGATTGAGGTGGTTAGTTTGCGCTCCATGACCAGTGATAGTTTAATTAATGTGTCAGACCGTTATATTGATCTAGACCAAATTAAAGAAGAAATCCAAAAAACTTCTAAAACGAGTTTAAGTTATGGGGGATTTCCTACCATTGGGTTGTTAGATCATGATAAATCCCGTCAATAAAGTGTGATCCTACGTTGGCTCTTAATTTGCTAAAAAATTTTTACTTTTTCCCTCACTGGTTGATGTTGCTCTTGGGTAGCGTCTCGTTTTTGGCGATCGCGGGTTGTCAGCCGTCTAAACCCATCGCCCAGCCTAGCCCCAAGAATAGCCCTCCCTTAGAAAGCCATTTAACCTTAAATAAAGCAACCTTAGAGCAGACCAACGCCAAAGGAGAAAGCCTCTGGAAAATTCAAGTCGAAAACGCTGTTTACACCCCTGATCGTAAAAACGCCCAACTCTCTAAGATTAAAGGTAATCTATTTACCGATGGAAAACTGGTTTTAAAAGTCAGTGCTGATAAAGGGGAAATACAACAAGACGGTGAATTGGTGATTCTACGGGAAAATATTATTGCCATTGATCCGCGCAATAAAGCCATTATCAAAAGTAATGAAGTAGAATGGCGACCCAAAGAATCCCTTTTACTCGTTCGCAACAACTTAAAAGGGAGTCATCCCCAACTCGAAGTTACAGCCAAAGAAGGTAAATACGAAACCCGCCAACAACGGTTAGACTTGTCGGGAAATGTGGTGGGCTTTACCAAAGACACTCCCCAGCAAAAGAAACCCCCCAAAAATCCTAACAAAAAATTACAACTCAAAGCAGAGCATTTGTTTTGGCTGATTCCCCAACAAAAGGTTTTAAATGAGAAGCTAATGACCGTTTCTCGTTTCCAAGATCAAGTTATTACGGATCAGGTGATTACGAAAAAGGCGGAATTGCAACTCAATAATAAGCTTCTGCATATTCAGGAAAATGTGGATTTTAAATCCCTCAAACCGCCCCTGCAAATTGCCGCCACCGCCCTAACCTGGCAATACGACAAACGCCTAGTTTCCGCATCTCAACCCATTCAAATTATTGATTATGAACAGCAAATTACCTTGACGGGCAATCAGGGCTGGGTGGATCTCAATCAAAATCTTGCCAGTTTGACGGGAGGAACGAAGGGAATTAGCCAAGGCAATCAAGCGACCCTATTCGCCAATCAGTTGACCTGGAATATCACCAACCAAACCCTAGAAGCCTTGGGCAATGTCATTTATGAACAAACCCAATCCCCTAAATTTAATCTGACAGGGGACAGGGCAGTCGGTATTTTGCAAAATAATAGTGTCATTGTCACCAGTAATAATCGCCAAGAGCGAGTTGTCACCGAAATTTATCCTGAGTCGAGATAACGAAAACCTATGGTAGCAACCCCTGTTCCGACCAATCCCTATGTCTTATTAGTGAGAACTGATGAGTCCTTAAGCCATAAAGCTAACGTAGATTTACAAGAAGCGGGCTATATTCCCATTATTGTTGCGGATATTGATCAAGCCTGGATTGAGTTGAAACGGCAATATCCGGCCATGATTGTATTGGATCGAATTCGGGCAGGCAATCAGGGGCTAAAGTTCTGTCAGCAATTACGGGAATTGGCCTATCCGGTCACGATTTTAATGCTGATTGAGAAGGAAACCATTGAAGAGCGGGTGGCTTGTTTAGAAGCGGGGGCTGATGATTATTTACTCAAGCCCTATCGTTCGGAGTCTTTTTTGCATCGAGTTCGTTTCTATCTCCAACCGTCGGAAAATCAACAGGAGCATTTGCAGTTTGGCAATTTAGTTTTAAACCTGAGTAATCGGCGTTTGTTTTTAGCGGGTAAGGAAATTGATTTGACCATGAAGGAATTTGAATTGCTCAAATATTTGATGTCCCATCCGAGAGACGTGGTTACCCGTGAGCAAATTTTAGAGCATGTTTGGGGCTACGATTTTCATGGAGAATCAAATATTATTGAAGTCTATATTCGCTATCTCCGCCTGAAGATTGAAACGGATGGACAAAAACGTCTGATTCATACAGTTCGGGGGGTTGGCTATGTTTTAAAAGAAGCTTAGAATAAGACGGTTTCCCTTGAGATTAATGGACTTACGGAAAGTTAAACGAACCCCCTACTTGCCAAGCATCATAACTGTAATCGGAGGGCAATAATGCAACGACAAAAAATGGCCTATGGGATAGTTGCAGTTTTATTGCTTTGGGGATGTGTCAATTCCGAATTGTCCCTATCCCAGCCTCAAGCAGCACTAAGCCAAGCTCAAATGTTACCCATTGGCGCGATCGCGAAAGTAGAACAAAACGTCATTCAATTAGAAGTAGCCAAGACTCCCGAAGAACAGGCAATGGGCCTAATGTTTAGAACGCATTTAGAAAAAGATCGTGGGATGATTTTTTTATTTTCCCCGCCTCGTATTACCCGCTTTTGGATGAAGAATACGTTGATTCCCTTAGACATGATCTTTCTGCGGGATGGCGTGATCCAATCCATTTCTCCTAAGGTTCCGCCTTGCAAAAGTGATCCCTGCCCCTCCTATGGCCCCTTTGTTGAGATTGATCAAGTGATTGAATTGGCTTCGGGACGGGCCGCCGAATTAGGTTTGAAACGCGGCGATCGCCTACACATCGAATTTCTAAAAACTCCGTAATTCCCTTTACGTATGTCCGTATCGGAATTTACAAAATTTAAGGATTTTTTTGTGATCTTAGTAACATAATTGCGTATAGTATATCAACGGATAGATTATCGATCTGCCAAGGCAAGATACGTTGATTTGATCATCCAGCTAATGTCAACCCATTCTTGTCTCCCTGTCCTTAGTTATGACTTACAAAGTCAATCCCTACCTTTAGCTTGATTAAGCTTGTCGGGTTGTTAAGTTCAAGGTTGTCTCGTTTGATCAATTTCCTAATCCATTCATTTTTGACTGACTTTTTACAAGCTCTTCACAAATTTTTCATAAAATTACGATAAACCTATGTCATTCGATCTTAATGATCTCAAAATAATCTTGAAGTTACTGTTTTCAGGAATGAGTCCTAACCCATAAAATCTTTTTTTGCCAGACAGCCGATAGGCAGATTAATTTTGGACTTATTTTTGATCCTTCCTGATTCTATCCATAGACTCTTTTAAAACTGACTATTTTTTTCGCTATTAATTGGTTCGCGCTTTCAAAATGACAATTACACAACCCGATGGAATAACTCACATGTCCAATTCACCCTATTATGGTCTTTCCACTTTCTTGCGGGAAGAATTAGACCTTTCCCAAGACTCCCTCGCGATCGCTGAACGTTCAGTCGAACAGAATCACGGTCAATTACCGATTGTGCTATGGCAATACGGCTTGATTAACTTGCAAGAACTAGAGCGTATCTACGATTGGTTAGATCAGGGGTATTAAAAACGCCGTTCCTCATCAGGATGATGGATAGAGAGCGATCCTTCGGTTGACAGAAAATAATTGACGTTTAATTCCTTCATTTCTTTCCTTTTCGTCTTAATCAAAATTTATCGGCTTCAACGGCCCCCTTCCAGACCAAGAGCACAGAATTCCATGGCGAATTAATTGGACTGAGAGGGGGTTCCTTGACGGAAACGATTATTTAGCGCATTGGCAGGATTCGTTTTAGGCGGATTGGATGAAGGCGCGTTATTGAACCCAGGCACTGGAGTCGGAAGCGGGGCTGGATTCGAGCTTGATGGCGGTGGGGCTGTTGGGGCTTGATTATCCCCTGCTGAGTTGGGGGGAGCCGTCAGTGGAGTTGTCGGTGGTGTCGCGGGACTCGGTACATTATTTTGATTCTTGGGCGGAGTGGCTGTCTTTTCTGATTTAGGCGTAGTATCAAATCCCAGTAAAAACTGGCTATCTTGAAAATAATTAATCAACGGTTCAGGATTGGGATTACTTAACCATTGTTGACGGCTCATATTGACGCTTAAAACCGGAGCAACAATGCCATTATTTTCACCAATGACCACAATCCGAACTTGATTGAGGGTAGAATTTTGACTAAAGCGGCTTTTGAGTTGACTGACTGTCAGCTTTGTCGCCCGTTGGATAAAGCTCCCATAGCTTTCATTTTGTTCACGAGAGAGGGTAAGGGGAACCTGGGTGACTTGGGCCAAAACAGCGGGGATGGGGGGCAACCCGAAGCTGACAAAAACACCGCTGAATAGAATTAAACTCACAGCATAACGAACAGACCAACACGAGTTAGCAATTTTTAATAATTTTGGGTTGCTTTTCATAACTAAATTTCAAGGTTGAGAAAAAAGCTCTTGAAAACGATTCTTAAAACGAACATAGCGTCAGAAGTTTATGGAGTCATTTGCTATCTTTCAGTATCACTGTTTTAGGGGGTTCATCTTTAGGAGATAGAACGGTGTACCAAAGGTCATCCCTCATGGGTCGCTAGTCAAGGGGGGGATATATCCTTTATAATGAAGAGTCTGTGTCCTGACTAGATTGAATCATTAACTCAATCTCTTACTGTATAGTAAAGTAACAGGAGGCATCAACAAAAAAACGGAGATTAAGGGATTAGGTCTTAAAACGTACATGATCAGTCAAAAAACAACAAATTCAAAAACTATTGGTTTTACACACGAAGATTTTGCCGCTCTTCTCGATAAATACGATTATCATTTTAGTCCTGGCGATATCGTCGCTGGAACGGTATTTAGTATGGAATCTAGAGGCGCACTGATTGATATTGGTGCCAAGACTGCCGCTTATATTCCCATTCAAGAAATGTCGATCAATCGGGTTGATGATCCTGATGAAGTCCTACAACCCAATGAAACCCGTGAATTTTTTATTCTGACCGATGAAAACGAAGATGGTCAGCTTACCCTCTCCATTCGCCGTATTGAGTATATGCGAGCTTGGGAACGGGTTCGTCAATTACAAGCGGAAGACGCAACGGTTCGTTCTAACGTTTTTGCAACCAATCGCGGTGGTGCCTTAGTTCGGATTGAAGGCTTACGGGGCTTTATCCCAGGTTCCCATATCAGTACCCGTGAAGCGAAAGAAGATTTATTGGGACAGGATTTACCCCTCAAATTCCTCGAAGTGGATGAAGAACGTAACCGTTTGGTTCTCAGCCATCGTCGCGCCCTCGTTGAACGTAAGATGAATGGTTTAGAAGTTGGCCAAGTGGTGATTGGTTCTGTCCGAGGAATCAAACCCTATGGGGCCTTTATTGATATTGGTGGCGTGAGCGGATTACTCCACATTTCCGAAATTTCCCACGATCATATTGATACTCCCCACAGCGTTTTTGATGTCAATGATGAACTCAAAGTCATGATCATTGATCTGGATGCAGAACGGGGTCGGATTTCCCTTTCTACTAAGCAACTTGAGCCTGAACCCGGTGCAATGCTGAAAGATCGGGAATTAGTTTATGCTAAAGCCGAAGAAATGGCTGAGAAGTATCGCCAGAAATTATTAGCAGAAGCTGAAGGCCGTCCTTTTGAGGAAGAAGTGTTGGAAGATATTCCCTCTGCCTTAGAAGAGATCGAAGAGGATTTGGCGATCGCTGCTGCGGAAGAATAAACTCAACTCAATGAGGCTTAAAGATTAAACAGAAGAGGGCTATCCCTCTTTTTTTGTTTTTGAAAAAATTGGTTATTGAGCAATTAAAAAATTAGTAACTTTATACCAGTTTTAGGATTAATCCAAATTGTGTCTTCGCTAGCTTCTTCAGGTAATCCTCGACGAATATCTTCTAAACGATCTTCAAAAATGAGTTGAATGGCACTTTTAAGGCTTTCTTTGGCTTCTTCAATGGTTGCTCCTTGACCATTAGCTCCAGCAATTTCAGGACAAATCGCCCAATATCCTCCTTCTGCTGCGGGTTCAATAATTGCAGTTAATTCAGCTTTCATTTTCACTTTCCCGAATAGTAATAGGTTTAGGTTTCTTTTCGCTAATTGGATGTACAGGAGTAGAGATCGCCTTTAAGGAAGAATTTCAAAGCTCTCGCAATGACAAGGACGAAATAATCTAAAGTCTCTTTGATCTAATGTAAGAATTTGTACAATTTTATATCTTTCGGCGATCGCCATAACGGTAGCATCTACAAAATCAAGATTACTATCGGAATAATCATCCAGAATTTGGGTTGTTCGGTCAAGGTCTTCTTGGGTTAGAGCAATGATAGAGAAACGGCTAGTAGGTAAATTTTCTAAAAAACGAATGACAGTTCTAATACCTGCTTCGCGCTTAACTAAATAAGCAACTTCAACTAAAACAGTTTGAGGAAGTAAGATTTTTTGATGTTGCAAATAAACAACTGAAACGTCATGATGTTTTTGATCCGTTTGGTTAAGCAGAGCAACAATAAAACCTGTGTCACTAACTACTAGTTGTTTGCTCATAAAATACCGATTTCTTTTTGTAAGATTTCTTCGGATTCTGTTGCTAAGTTAGGAGAACCTTGAAATAAACCAATAAGCGGGTCGTGTTGAGTGTTTACTGACACTGTATGTTGATTTTCTAAATATAATTTAACTGCCTCTGATAAAATAGATTCGATAGTTTCACCTTTTTGCTCGGCCATTTTGACTAAGTTAGTAAGTAAAATAGGATCGTCAGGAGTCCAAGTTAAGCTTAATGTCATGATTTTTTCCAAAAAGATATTAACGAAAATCTGGTTTACAGTCAGAGAATCTTCTCATGAGAGAGGTAAAACGAGAACTTTGTGAGTCAATAAAGTTACCCCAGAATGTTCCTTTCCATAGTACAAAAAATGGAAATTGCCCTCGTGGAGCATTTTGAGAAAAGTTAAGTTGATTATATCCAGAGATCCAAGCTCCATTTTTATTCCATCCTAATAAACAACCAATTTTTCGCCATTCTTCCTCTATCAAAGGAATGCTTGAGTTGTAATTGTTTAGCATTTCCAGTTGAATTGAAAAGCCAAAGCAATTTTGACTATAATATAGCCATAAAGAATCAATAGTTAACAATAGTTCGGGAGATAATGAAGTTATTTCTTCAATTTCTAAATAGCTATTTTTTGCGTTGCAATCATTTAAAATAAGCGTAGCTGTTTCCTGATCAGCTTTTTCCCATTCTTTATTACTTAGGTAATTTTTGAGAGGTGCATAAGTTACGGTTAAGCTGTTGATTAATTCAGAATTAGTCCAAATTTTTACCAGCGTTTCAACAAAAGTAATAGTTGCTTGTTTTTTTAATTGTATTTCATTAAAATTTTTAAGTTCTTGAATTTCTAATTCGTGTTGTTTTTGCAAAGATTGCAACTCAAGACTATGTTCATCCTGAGAGTAGCGTAATTCAGACTCTAGTTTGGCTGTATGATCGTCCTTTAGTTTTTGTAGAATCTTTCTTTGTCTGATAACAAAAAATATGACTGTTATTACTACTCCGAAAAGAAAGCCAATTATATAAGTCATACTAACCCTCTAATGTTGAAAAATTTACTGTTAAAATACTTTTACAAATTATTCTTCTTTGAATTATTTTTTGGCAAGATACAAATTAATTTTTTTAAATTGTTAATTGCTTGTTTTAAATTACTTAATTCAAAATTTTTACAATTCAGGATAAAAATCAAGATCTAATAACTCAGAAGCAGAAAAAGGGCATTGCTCAGCCAAAATAACCGAAAGATCTGTTTTTAGAATAACACTTTTTCTTGCTCTTGGATATATCACATCAATACGGTCAATAAAATAATTGTAGAGTGTTTTTGAAACTTCCAATAAGTTTGCTAACTCTTCGCGCAAATCATAGATTTTATCCCACCAATCTGAGCCTTCTTTTTCTCGTTCAGTTGTCCAGTATTGATACAAAAGTAAATGAATCAATAATTGTCTCAAATAAGTATCAACTTTATGGCGTAATTCAATCTTCAAACCTTCAATTTCTTCGGCTAAGTTATCCCAATCCAACTGGTCAATTTGACGATGCTTAATTTGCTCTAAAGTTGTTTCCAACCAAAGCATATAATCGGTTTCATACAATGTTCCATGATTAGAGCATTGGCTTCTTAGTTCATCATCAGAGAAATCATTTTGGGGAAACTTCATAAGTTGAGGTTGATTTTATTTGGATTTTTTCTAATTTTTTTTGTAGATTTTTAGGTAAATCAGAAAAAGCAATGCCTGAAGAAAGTTCATTTTCTGTCAGTTCACGAACTTCGCCTTCTAAATTAGTCAAGGGTTTTGGATTTTCCATATTTTTTAGCCTCTCTTGGGTTTGCTTTACGAAAACTAATTACACGAAT
>JAYKGY010000095.1:0-21179 GCA_035285545.1 Snowella sp.
AATACTCTGGGCAAAATTTTCTTCATCTTCTATAGAATCTAAAATAATTTTTAACTTTTGTTCAGTTTTAGGTTGAACAGATAGGTGAAAATCTAACATTTGTTTACCTCATCAGCTAAATAATCAGAAAAGCGATCTTATCAGTTTCATTAGTGAAATATAACACTCCTTTTCAAAAAAACGAAAATCCTTAAGCTCATTAATTAAGTTTTTTCAATCAATTCGCCACCTAAATATTTGTGAATAATCTCTTGAGCTAGATTAGAAACAGGTTTTTGAAAATGCTCTGCTAAATCATAAATTTTATTAGTATCCTGAATAGACAAATTCACCTCAATCTTTTGCCGAGAACGATCCGCGATCGCCATTTTCCCCAGTGTACCAAAAATTAACTGATCAACCATACAATCAATCAAAATTTTATTTTCAACTAAGCAACATCAACATATTCACAAAGAGAAACCGATTCAGGAATAGTCATCCCCTCTTCTTGTAACCCTTCTAAGTGAAATGCGATCGCTTCGGAAATTAACTCTTTTACCTCTTCTAAAGACTCGCCAACCGCAACACATCCTGGTAAATCAGGAACATAAGCTCCATAACTAGTTTCACCTTTTTCAATCACGATCGCATAACGCATAATTAGATATCTCCTTAAATTTTAGTTATCAAGAAGAAACAACCTCGACTTCGACTAAAGGCACATCATCCTCAATCGCGATCGCTTCATTTTCTGCTACGGTCACTGACTCCTGAATTTCTGCTGGCTTATCAAAAATTAACTGATTATTCAGACAATCAATCTGAATCGTATCCCCCGCAATAAAGGTATTTTCTAAAATCTTGGTCGCAATGGGATTTTCTAACTCCCGTTGAATTGCTCGTTTTAACGGTCTAGCACCATAAATCGGATCGTAACCTGAACTTACAATATGATCTAATGCGGAATCGGATAACGATAAGGTAATCTTTTGATCTTCTAAAAGCTTTTCAATGCGCTTAATTTGTAGGGTAACAATATGCCGTAACTCATCCCGTTTTAAGGTGTGGAAAATAATCAGATCATCAATCCGATTTAAAAACTCAGGACGGAAATGTTTACGCAGAGATTGCAAGACCTGTTTTTGCATCTTTTCATAATCTGCATCATCCGCCGAGAAATTTAAAATATGATCGCTACCAATATTACTGGTCATCACAATAATGGTATTGCGGAAATCCACCACACGACCTTGGGAATCGGTAATGCGGCCGTCATCTAGGACTTGCAACAAGATATTAAACACATCTAAATGGGCTTTTTCTACCTCATCCAATAACACCACCGAATAGGGACGACGACGCACCGCTTCTGATAACTGTCCCCCTTCTTCGTAACCCACATACCCAGGGGGCGCACCAATCAAACGGGAAACCGCGTGTTTTTCCATGTACTCCGACATATCAATGCGTACCATTGCCTCTTCACTGTCAAACAGAAAAGACGCTAAGGCTCTGGCTAATTCGGTTTTACCCACGCCTGTTGGCCCCATAAAGAGGAATGAACCAATGGGACGGCTGGGATCTTTCATGCCTGCTCTAGCCCGACGAATTGCGGCCGAAACGGCCATGACGGCTTCCTGTTGACCAATGACCCGTTGATGCAAGTGTCCTTCGAGTTGTAGAAGTTTTTGCCGTTCGGATTCTAAAAGACGATTAAGAGGTATTCCTGTCGAACTAGCAATAATTTCAGCAATGTCCGATTCGGTAACTTCTTCCCGTAATAGGGTGGTTCCTTGGGATTGGATTTCAATGAGTTTGGTTTCTTTAGCTTCAATTTCTTGTTGTAAAACTTCTAATTTGCCGTATTTTAATTGAGCCGCTTTATTGAGGTCGTAATCCCGTTCTGCTTTTTCCACTTGACGGCGGATTTGTTCTTCTTCCTCCTTGAGGGTGTTAATTTCCTCTAGCATTTGCTTTTCCGACAGCCATTGACCCGACAGTTCTTTTTGTTGACTTTCGAGATCGGTGATTTCCTGTTGAATTTTTTCTAGGCGTTCTTTGGATGAGCGGTCTACCGATAAACCTGGGCGTTTTTCTTCTCCTTCCAAGGAAAGTTTCTCCATTTGCAACTGCATCAAACGGCGATCAATTACCTCTAGCTCAACGGGTTTGGAGGTAATTTCCATTTTTAAACGGGCCGCGGCTTCGTCTACGAGATCAATGGCCTTGTCGGGTAGAAAGCGATCGCTGATGTAACGATGGGAAAGGGTAGCGGCGGCAACGAGAGCAGAATCGGTAATTTTCACCCCATGATGGACTTCGTAGCGTTCTTTGAGTCCCCGCAGAATCGAGATTGCATCTTCTACACTGGGTTGCTTAACGTAAACTTGTTGAAAACGCCGTTCTAGGGCAGGATCTTTCTCAATATTTTTGCGGTATTCATCGAGGGTTGTCGCCCCAATACAACGCAATTCTCCCCGTGCCAGCATGGGTTTTAGCAAATTGCCCGCATCCATTGAGCCTTCCCGACCCCCTGCACCGACAACGGTATGTACTTCATCGATAAATAAAATAATCTGCCCATCGGAATGAGTCACTTCTTTCATGACCGATCGCAGACGTTCTTCAAATTCTCCACGATATTTTGCCCCTGCAATGAGGCTACCCATATCCAAAGAGATCAACTGCCGATTTTTCAAAGATTCAGGTACATCCCCATTCACAATTCGTTGGGCCAATCCTTCGGCGATCGCGGTTTTTCCGACCCCAGGTTCACCAATTAAGACAGGATTATTTTTAGAACGACGGGAAAGGACTTGAATCACTCGCCTAATTTCTTCATCACGCCCAATTACTGGATCTAACTTACCTTGTCTTGCCTGTTCAGTGAGATCACGCCCATATTTTTCTAAGGCTTCGTATTTTTCTTCCTGATTGGGATCGGTGACTTTTTGGCTGCCCCGAATGGCTTTAATGGCAACTTCGAGATCCTGGGGGTCAAGGTTAAAGGTGCGTAATAGTTTGCGACCAATACGTTCATCCTCTGCAAAACCCACCAACATGTGTTCAACGGAGATAAATTTATCATCCCAACTTTCTTTGGCCGCATCCGCCCGATCCAGCATGACATCTAAACTGCGACCCAGATAGAGTTGATCAACGTAGCTTTGTTTGGTCTGTCGATTAGTAAAAATTTCTAACTGTTGCTGAACACTGACAACATCAATATTCGCTTTCTGAAAAATCCGTGCAGCTAACCCCTTTTCCTGTTCCACCAGGGCAAGAATAACGTGTTCGACTTCTAAGGTTTGATTTTTGAAACGACGGGCAACTTCTTGGGATTTAACGATCGCGTCCCAGGCTTGCTCTGTAAATTTACTTGGATCGGTGGGTTGCATTAGGTTGGGTTATAAGGATACTTAAGCAATAAGGAGACTACTCCTCATATTGTAGAAGGGGTCGGAGACATTTTTCTAATCGCCATAGACTTTCAAGCGAGTCAGCGTTTAAAAATGATCTTTCTTGAAGTATCCATCAGACAAGGCTTATAATGAACTGGGGACTAATTTCAGATGCTTTTCTGAGTTTATTATGAACGTTGAATTTCGGTTTCATCCTAAAAAAACGGTAGAAGCCGCAGCAGTACTATTAAAGCTGCACGGTAAACCAATGAAATATTTGGGCTTACTGAAAATGCTTTATCTCGCTGATCGGATTGCATTGCAAAGAATGGATCAACCTATCACTGGCGATCGCTATGTTTCAATGGATTATGGCCCTGTCCTTTCTGGTGTTTATAACCTGATTAAAGGAAAACCAGTTGATGAGGCTTTACCGTTATGGTCTAAGTTTATTTCCCCTCGTCATCATAATTATGTCAATTTATTAGATGATCCAGGTAAAGACGAACTTTGTGAAGAAGAAGAAGAAATTATTACTCAAGTCTATAAAACATTTGGTTATCTTGATCCCTTTTTAGTCGCTGAATGGACTCATAATCTTCCAGAATGGCAAGATCCTCATGGTTCAGCAATTCCGATTTCAGTAGAAGCTATTCTCAAAAATTTAGGAAAGAGTGATGAAGAAATAGCCGAAATTCAGAAAGAAGCAACTTGGGAGGCTTATTTGGACGAGGCTTTGAATGACTGTTAGCATTAACTTAGGCGATGCTTTTCTGTTAGATACGCCGCCTTATGGTGAACATCTTTACATCGCAATTGCACAAACTTCTGAAAGCAAATATTTATTTGTCAATGTTACCAGCCGCCGAGCAAATTCTGAAACAACTTGCGTTCTCTTTCCCTCTCCTGAGTTACCTCCTTTTATCCGTAAAGAATCCGTAATAGCCTATCAGTTTGCCCGTGAAATGAGCGCAACAGATTTAGAGAGATTAATCACGCCTGGTAGCTCTATTCCAAAAGGTTCTTGTTCCGCGTTGATGTTAGAAAAAATCCAGCAGGGAGGATTAATTTCTAAAAGGTTAAGTAATCGTTATAAGACGGCTCTTAGAAATTTTCTAGCAACACAATAAAACTTTGTATTTCGATCAATCCAATGAAAGCAGTGATTTATTCATTTGGGTAAATGGTAATCGCATTTTTGTTGATATAAAGAGGCGATCGCATACCTACAAATCAAATAAAATAGTTTAATAATCAGGTAGCCAAAGATCACGCTATGGAAACTCAAGAACTTAAAACATTAATCAAAGAAAGCGTTCGAGAAGTATTGCGGGAAGAAAGACTAATACTTTGCAATACTTTAATGCCCTATGTCAGTGAAGCTGAACAACAAGAAATAGAAACTGAATTTGGTTCTCCCTTAGATTACGAAGATGATGAATTGATTGACATGACACACTGGGTAAAAAATGGCGGTCAAATTTCGTAAACAAGCAGTTAAATTTTTACAAAAAGCAAATGCTGAAGATGTTATCAAAATTCAGCTTTGGTTAAAATTCTAGCAAAGTTATCTTTAGCCAAGATTTATAGTCACAATTTTCATGAAAATAAAAGCCCAGACTCCTAGACAGATTCGCAAATTTGAACGTAGAGTAAGTGAACTGATAGAGTTGAGTGGTGGCATAGATATAATTTTTAAAAAATTCAAGCATCGTCCATCAAAAGAAAGCTTGATAAAAATGTTTATTTCAGGTGAATTTGGAGTTGATAACCCTCTTCTTTTTGGAGGAATTGAATTTGCCTTAGAATATGCGTTTGATGAATTCAATGGATTAGTTAGTTTCATTAAAAATAATTGGAGAGAAAATTTAGATTCTAATATTTTTGACCATGATAAATGGGATATCTTTTTTCATGCACAAAATGAGCCTTGGGCTAACTTATTATTTTCAGTAATTATAGATAAAACTTTTACTCCATTTGTAAGTAATCTTAAACGCAAAGAATTTATACGATTTACAGATAAAGAAGAAGAACTTATTCATGAGCAAACTAGATCAATTGTATTTGATCTTAAGCTTATGGATATTTTAAGTATAAATGATGATTTTATTCATAATCTTGGATCTGAAGTAAAATTTAGGCAAAATGGCTGTTCAAGTTCTTATGTTTACTGGTATGGAATATGGATTTCTTCCCCTGAATTATATGAAGAACAAGAACGAGATAAACACACTGTAAAATCACATAAAAGACATTTAGCATCAGGGAAAGTCATTAATGTTCGTTCACATGAGCGTAGAAATCGTTTATTGGAAGCAAAAGTTCCTTGGGATGATTTTAATGACTATATCGTCTATCAAGCCTATGATATTAATGGAATTTTAAGATACATCGGTGAAGGAAGACCAGATCGATATTTGCATATAAACTCTGGAGTATCTCATAATTACAAAATCAATGAACATTATTTTGTACACGGAAAAATGGATGTTAAAATAGTTAAGGAAGGTCTTAGCAAGCCAGAAGCATTAGCCATTGAAAAGTTTCTAATTGGCAGATATAGTAAAGGTCAACTTTGGAATATTAAAGACAATCCAATTCTATTATTAGATTAATAAAACTGACTATATTTTGAAGAGTAAAGCAGTGTTCGTCATGAGACTAGCGATTGTTTAAATAAAATGAATTATTTCAAGAAATAGGCAAGTCACATAAAAGTTAAATAAAGCTACAATAGAAATATTAAATTCACAATATACTAATAGATTATGACTTTAGCTGATGTTCTTCCTCATGCTCGCAAACTGTCGGCGATTGAAAAACTTAAATTGATCCGTATCTTAGCTGAAGATTTAGATACTGCTGAAGATATTTTTCCCTTAGAACCTTTCAAAACTTATGATTTGCCAACTCCCTATGATAACTTTGGGACTGGAGAAATTTTAATGAAAGCTCTTAAACAAGAAACAGAAAATGATTAAACTATGCTATTCAAATATTCAACCATAAATTCAACTCAAAATGAATTTGATAGCCTACCAAGAATTACACTAACATTAAGACGAGATGATCAACAGATTGAAGCCACTGGTTTAGTCGATAGTGGAGCTACTGTAAACGTTCTTCCCTATCAATTCGGACTTCAACTAGGCGGCATTTGGGATGATCGTAAAGCGATTATTCAACTAGCAGGTAATCTGGGTAATCAACCCGCAATTCCTCTCTCTGCGATCGCTTATCTTGGGGAGTATTCACCGGTTGAATTAATATTTGCTTGGTCAAAAAATCCAAACGTCCCTTTAATTCTTGGACAAACTAACTTTTTCATGGAATTTGACGTTTATTTTTATCGTTCTCGCTTGGAGTTTGAAATAAAGCCTAAATCATAGGGCGATCGCTTTAAATCACCGTGTAAAATAACAACATAACAATCAACTGTGAAAAACGCCCATGATTCAATTCGTTGAAGCAATTATTGATCCAGAAGGTAACGTGCATTTGCTCGAATCTGTTAAACTTTCCACATCGAGAAAAGCAATTGTTACCATTCTTGAAGAAAATCCGACAACCTCTATTTCCGAAACGGCTATATTAAGCGAAGCCAGTTTAGCAGAAGATTGGTCAAGACCTGAAGAGGATGAGGCATGGTCACACCTACAATTGGCTCAATAATTTTTATTCCATTTATTATAAAATAATCTGATCAACAAGAGGCGATCGCATCTATTATCATCGAAGAAATTCAAGAAAATCAACAATGGAATCAATTCTCTTTAGCGCAAGCCATGAGAGATCTAGAGAGTGACAACTTCCCTGAATATACAGAAGCCGACCTTATCGAAACATGGTAAGAAACAATCATTTATTCAATTAGCTTAATCGCTGTTTTAACCAAAAAGCTAATAACGGCCAGGCGACGCGATAACCTAACTTTGGCCCATAAATTAATCCTTTTTGCTCCAATCCTAATAATGCGCCTTGCAGACCACCACCTTTTGATAGTTGATGTTTGCGGATGTAATCTTTGGCGTGGGGGCTATCGGTTGGATCGCTGGCTAAACTTTCTAATACCCTAGCTTGAATAGGCGGCAAAAGCAGGAGCAAGGATTCAAAAATTTGGGCGCGGTCTTCAATTAAAGCGAGGGTGCTACGGTGGACGTGATGGAGTTGAATAATGTTTTTAAGTGTAGTGTGGGGAACAGACGGAGAATTGAGACTGTTTCGGGGATGAATGCTAAAGTCCCAATCTTCAAATTCTAGAGCTTCAACCCGATATTCTACCTAGAGACGGCGAACCGAGGCGATCGCATCCCGACAAATCAGATAGTTTAATCATCGAGAATATCAAGCAGATAATGCTAGTCTGTAAAAGAGTCGAGAACTATCAACTTGTTATGCCGCTGGAAGTTAGCAGGAATTGCTGGAAACCCTGAAAATCTTGTATATCATTCACGAAACTTTAACAACAGCCTACACCTGTACCATTCATCCTGAGTGAGTCCCTCAGGAATCCTTTTGCCTGCCATTTGTAGATGCTAGGCTCAAAAGAGCTTTCCAAAAACAGAAATTTCAACTCCCCCCAGGCTAGTCAACCATGTCCTAAGCCTTGTATTATTACTGGTTACCCTCTATTGTTCCCTCGTTATGCAATCTTCCCCGTTACCCCGTCGCACGAAAATTGTCGCTACCATCGGCCCCGCCACCCAAAATAAAGAAGTTTTGCGTCAATTAATTCAAGCGGGGGCAACAACATTTCGCTTAAATTTTTCCCACGGCGATCACGATTATCACCACCACAGTATTCGTTTGATCCGTCAAACGGCTTTTGAACTGAATCAGCCCGTCGGGATTTTACAGGATTTACAGGGCCCGAAAATTCGGGTTGGCAAGTTTACCAATGCGACCCAATCCATTGAACTTAAAAATGGTGATCCCTTTATCTTAACCAGCCGTAAAGTGGAATGCTGTCAGGAAATCAGTTCCATTTCCTATGACAACTTAATTGAGGAAGTTCCCGACGGGGCGCGGATTTTGCTGGATGACGGCAAATTGGAAATGGTGGTCGAAAAAATTGACTACGATAAACAGGATCTACATTGTCGAGTGGTGGTTGGGGGAACATTATCCAGTAATAAAGGGGTGAATTTCCCCGGCGTTTATCTTTCCATTCGGGCCCTAACCGAAAAAGACAAAGAAGATTTAATGTTTGGGTTGGATCAGGGGGTGGATTGGGTTGCCCTCAGCTTTGTACGGAATCCAGGCGATATTGATGAAATTAAAAATCTGATTGCTAGTGCAGGAAAATCGGTTCCGGTGATTGCCAAGATCGAAAAGCATGAAGCGATCGAAGATATGCAAGCCATCTTAGAAAAATGTGATGGAGTGATGGTAGCCAGAGGGGATCTGGGGGTAGAATTACCCGCCGAAGATGTTCCCATTTTGCAGAAAAAACTAATTGCTACGGCGAACCAAATCGGCATTCCTGTCATTACCGCAACCCAGATGCTCGATAGTATGGTCAACAATCCCCGACCGACTCGTGCCGAAGTTTCTGACGTTGCTAATGCGATTTTGGATGGAACCGATGCGGTGATGTTATCCAATGAGACGGCGATCGGGAAGTTTGCGGTTGAAGCTGTTGCCACCATGGCCAGAATCGCAGAACGAATTGAACTGGAACAGATTAATACTCAAACGGCTTCTAATCCTCGGATTTCTATTCCTAATGCTATTTCCTCCGCCGTCAGCAATATTGCAGAACAACTCAATGCAGCGGCCATTATGACCTTAACGAAAACCGGATCAACGGCTCGCAATGTTTCTAAGTTTCGCCCGAAAACCCCTATTTTAGCTGTTACGCCCCATGTGGATGTTTCTCGACAATTGCAGTTAGTGTGGGGAGTTAAACCCTTATTGGTGTTAGATCTCCCTTCTACTAGCCAAACCTTCCAAGCCGCGATGAATGTGGCTCAGGAAAATGGTTATCTCCACGATGGGGATCTGGTGGTTATGACCGCAGGGACACTCCAAGGGGTGGCAGGGTCAACGGATTTAATTAAAGTCGAAGTCGTAAAAGCGGTTTTGGGTCGTGGTGTGGGAATTGGTCAAGGGGCCATTAGTGGTCGGGCGAGAGTTGCCAGTAATCCCCGTGAATTGAGCCAGTTTAATGCCGGAGAGATTTTAGTTGCACCTTCTACTAGTGCGGAATTTGTGGAAGTGATGCGGAAAGCGGCGGGGATTATTACGGAAGAATCGAGCTTAACGAGCCATGCCGCCGTCATTGGTTTACGGTTAGGGGTTCCTGTGATCGTCGGTTTCAAACAAGCGACCCAACTGATTCGAGAAGGGACAATTTTGACGTTGGATGCTCAAAAAGGTCTGGTTTATTCCGGCGCGATGCAAAGTTCTCAAGTTAGCCCACCGGGGGCATTGTTGTAATCGGTCGAGATCTGCCATATTTCAGCAAGATACAATGGAATTAAAGTCATTGGTGGGTAATAACTCTGAATAAATAGGGAAAAATAACTATGGTTGCTTTATTGCCAGAATCGATCAAAACAATTGATGATAAATTGTCGAATCGCTATATTGATCTTGATCCAGGTGGTTATTGGATTATTTATGTAGATCATGAAGCCCAAGTGCTAGGGGTTAAGCATTTTACCAATAATATCAATGAGCAGGGGTTAGCGGTTGATCCAGAAACGGGAGAGGTGATTCCCTGTAAAGGCCCCGTAGAACGGAAGCCGACGGTCATTTTAACGGCAAGAACGGCAAAAGAAATGTGTGTTCAACTATTTGAAAGTGACACAAGCTGTCCGGTCACGATGTTGAATCATGCGGCCTATCTGGGGCGGGAATTGGTGCGGGCGGAGTATGCATTGATCAATGGGACGGAATATATTCAGGATTAATGCTGATTAATTCAAAAATCTTAAGTGCCAAAGCGTTCTCGTAGTTCCTTATCTAAATGGGAGCGATCGCCCATCGTATGAATGAGGGGGCCATTTTCTGCCATTTCCACAATGCTCACGGAAGCAACCGGCATCCCAATGCGATCGCGGTAACGCCCGATATCGATCCCTAATAAGCTACTCAAAATAATGCGAATAGTGGCCTTGTGGGAAACGACTAAGATGTTGCCCTCATAAAAGGTTTGTTCAATTTCTTCTAGCACTTCCGAACTGCGCCGCGCAATATCAATGCCTTTTTCACCACCTGTAGGGGCATTCCAACCTGGATCAGCCAACCAACGCACATAATCGTCATGGAATTCTAGGTTAACTTCCGCAGGCGTTTTACCTTCCCATTTCCCGTAGGCAATTTCTTTTAGCCCATCTCGTCGTTGAATTTTTAAGCCCACGCGATCGCTTAAGGGTTGAGCCGTGGCCATGGTGCGATGTAAGGGACTAGAAAAAATCGCTTCCCACTTGAGGTGTTGATAAGCTTCTGCAAATTGCTCTGCCATGCGATAGCCTTCTTCAGTCAAGTCAATATTAATACGACCGCAATAGGTTCCCGTTTGGCTAGAAGTCGTTTCACCGTGACGCAGAAAATACAGGTTCAGGCCCATAGAAAAGCTCAGAAAGTCAAAATCGTTAAATATAAACTATATTATATTGATTGTTTTTGGTAACGTTTTGCGGATTACGCTTTTTTAAATTCTTGCTTAAAAAAATATTGACTTATGGTACTTACCCCTTCGACGATGCTAGCGTTGGGCACTCAAGCTCCCGATTTTCATCTACCGGATGTCGTGTCTGGAACTATCATTTCTTTAGAAACTTTTAACCCCAAAAAAGCATTATTGGTGATGTTTATTTGTCGGCATTGCCCCTTTGTTAAACACATTCAACAGCAATTAGCCCAACTCGGACAAGATTACGTCAATACCAAACTAGGAATAATCGCGATTAGTTCCAATGATGCGGAAAAATATCCCGATGATGCCCCAGAAAGTTTAAAAACAATGGCGACTGAATTAGGGTTTACTTTTCCTGTGTGTTACGACGCAACCCAGGCGATCGCGAAAGCCTACACTGCGGCCTGTACCCCTGATTTTTTTCTCTTTGATGCCCAACGCCATTTGGTGTATCGCGGCCAACTGGATGAGAGTCGGCCCAGCAATGGTTTACCCGTAACAGGTTCCGATCTTCGTCAAGCAATTAATTCCGTCTTAGCGGATCAACCGATTGACCCTAATCAAAAGCCCAGTATTGGTTGCAACATCAAATGGAAAGCAGGCAATGAACCCAAGTATTAATCTTTCAACTCAAATCATTGCTCTTGAAAGAAAGTAACTTATACGTTACTCTAATGCCATAAGCTTGATTCAATCACTTCAATGCGAGTTCAAGAATATGTCAGAGAAAATGGTTCAAATCCTTATCAAAAATGGTTTGACAGTTTAGATGCTCAAGCCGCAGCCAAAGTTGCAGTCGCCAGATCTCGCCTAGAGTTGGGTAATCTTTCCAATGTCAAATGGTTTAAAGGAGTTGGTGAATACAAAATTGACTATGGGCCAGGTTATCGGATTTACTTAGTGCAGGAAGGACGACAGCTTATTATTCTCTTGGGTGGTGGAAGTAAAAAACATCAGCAATCTGATATTCAACAAGCTCTTTCGCTTTACCAAGAATATAAAAAACGTAAAAAAGATACAAAAAATTGAATAATAGTCATGGTATTAATGAGAGATTCTAACGAAACCGTTAATTTACGCATTCAACGTGATCCGCTATTTGCCCAAGCTTTATTAGATGAAGCTATTTCGTTATTTCTTAATGGTGAACCCGAAACTGCCAGATTAATTTTAAGAAATTTGGTTAATGCTACTATTGGATTTGAAGAACTGGCTCTAGAGACAGCTAAACCCAGTAAAAGTCTACATCGGATGTTATCAGCTAAAGGCAATCCTACAATGGATAATTTAACTCTGATTTTAAACGTTTTACGAAAAAAGCTGAACGTTGCAATTACAGTTCAGACCGTATCCTGTGCTTAAGCTCTCAATTAGCTGCAAAAAAGACGACCATGATTTGTTTGATCGCCTCTTTTCAAATTGGACTAGAGCTAAGAGTTTGTTATCCTTGCCAATTGGCCCAATCTTGAGGAACTAAAAAGCGTTCTGTTAATTCGGCTTCAGGGCTATTCGGTTCTGGGGTATAGCAATATTCCCAACGAACCAAGGGAGGGAGAGACATCAAAATCGATTCGGTGCGGCCATTGGTTTGTAGCCCAAAAATCGTTCCTCGGTCATAAACCAAGTTAAATTCTACATACCGTCCCCGTCGATAGAGTTGGAAATTCCGTTCGCGATCGCCGTATTCCGTATTGCGACGTTTTTCCACAATGGGAGAATAGGCCGGTAAAAAGGCACGACCACAATCTTGAGCAAAGGAAAACAGTTCTTCCCAAGTCAAAGGTTCCATCGGGGGTAATTCATTGCTGTAAAGGGCAGCCGCTTTGTCGGGATGGGGGCCACGATACAGGGGAGATTTACCGTCTTGGTAATCAAAGAAAATACCACCAACACCGCGCGTTTCCTGACGATGGTTTAAATAAAAATATTCATCACACCAACGCTTAAAGACAGGATAAAATTCAGTGTTCGTTTTATCACAAGCTGCTTTTAAAGTACGGTGAAAATTAGCCGCATCTTCTGCAAAGGCGTAATAGGGGGTTAAATCAATGCCGCCACCAAACCACCAAACCGGGCCTGCTTCAAAGTAACGATAATTTAAGTGAACCGTTGGAACATAGGGATTATGGGGATGCAACACCATCGATGTACCTGTGGCATAGAAGCCATGACCCGCCGCTTCAGGACGTTGTTTTAAAATCGAGGGGGGTAATTCTTTTCCCCAGACTTCCGAAAAGTTAACGCCACCTTGCTCTAAGAAATCTCCATCTCTTAACACCCGCGATCGCCCGCCGCCACCTTCTTCTCGTTCCCAACTATCTTCCCGAAACTTGCCGACACCATCGAGTTTTTCCAATCCCTGACAAATTTCATCCTGAATACTTTTCATGAAATGGCTAACTCGTTGTTTAGCATCAGCAGGCGGAAGAAATGCTTGAGTTGAAGACGGGCTATCAGTGAGGGAAACGGTCATAATATCAAATGTTTTTTGTAATGAATTGTCATATTTAGGGTTGTTCTTTATCGAATATTCAGTCTATGCTCGATAAAGACAAACGGTCACTTTTAATACTTTACGATTAGTTTAACGATTCCGTAAACCAGGACAAAGTAATCTTAATTTGACATCCTCTCTTCCGTAAAGGAAAGGGATTCCTAAACCTCACGATTTAGATTTCTGCTTCATCGCAACTGCCTCTACCCTCAAGGAGTTTTATGGTCTTACGTTCGCTCCACAGACTATCCCCGCAAGCCCTGCGGTTCTTATGTATCGATTTTCAACAGAAAGACTGTTGTTGGTTGACTCAAGGGGTGGACTTCCCATTGCCCTCTCCTCTTTTCCCGGTCTACCGAGCTTTCTGCGCCACTGGATTAAACCAGATTTCGTCACGTTTAGGCTGTCTGTTACGTCTGCGTCGCGGGTGGGTCAGTGACCGAGTACAATTTTAACATAAGGCCCTCCTGAAGGAGGCGGTTTTAGTCCCCATTTTTCGATAAGATCGAGAGTTCTTGGTGGTTTCCTGTAGTAGTACGTTTGTTTGGACAGCTGATCAGGAGAGTCGAGTTGATTCTAAATTTTTCCTTTAAGTTAATTGCAGCACAGGGAAAATTATTTTGCACCTTTTCCCTGTATAAGACCTATCGAGTGGTCAGTACTGCCCCAGTGGATGTTCTTTGGCGAAAAATTGTTAATTTAGCTGATGTTTCTTGGCATCCTCTGTTTTCTAAGACTTATGTGCCCTTGGGATTACTACCTAAGCCTGGCTTAATTTATCAAGCGGTAACTCGACTGACACCGATTCCGATTCGTTTGTTTGTGGAGAATGTTCGGCCTGGAGAATTATTGAGTTTGCGGGTCTTGGCAATTCCAGGAATGGAACAGAAGATCACCTATCAGATCGAATCAACGGTCTGCGGAACCTATATTTCCTATTCGGTAACCCTGCGGGGTTGGTTATCCCCGTTTATTTGGTGGTTGATAAAGCCCTATTCGGATCGAGTGGCTAGGGATTTGGCAAGTGCGGCTGAGCGTTTAGTTTGATTGATCAGATTATTCTAGATAAATTGATTTTATTGAGACCCTTGTTTCTTGAAATGTAAAGTTTTACATCGATTTTTAACCCTTCTGATTTTTTCCCTATGTCCTACTTAACCTTTGATACCGAAGAGAACCAACGTAAATCCTTTGAACTTCCAGGTGCAAAACCTCACTACAACCCCGATCGCCCTGGTCAAGTTAATCATATTTTTTTAGATTTAAAATTAAATATTCCCGAAAAATCTTTCTCTGGCATTTGTAAAATCACTTTAACTCCCATTCGCTCTGGTGTTAGCCAATTAGTATTAGATGCGGTTAATTTAGGGATTCAATCCGTATTCATTCAAAATATTAGCCAACCTTTTGAATACGATGACGAAAAATTAATTATTAATTTATTACAACCGTTATCTGAGAAAACAACTGTTATTGAAATTCATTATCAAGTTAAGCAACCCCAACGTGGCTTATATTTCATTGAACCTGATCAACACTATCCCAATAAACCTGTGCAAGTTTGGACGCAGGGAGAAGATGAAGATTCACGCTTTTGGTTTCCCTGTTTTGACTACCCAGGGCAGTTAGCAACCTCAGAGATTCGGGTACAAATTCCCCAGCCTTATATGGCCATTTCTAACGGGGAATTAATTCAAGTTGAAGAGTTAGAAACAGAGCGAATTTATCATTGGTCGCAGCAACAAATTCACCCCACCTATTTAATGACCTTAGCGGTTGGAGATTTTGCCGAATTAAAGGATCACTATCAGGATATTCCCGTTAATTATTACGTGGAAAAGGGGCGCGAAGCGGATGGATTAAGAAGCATGGGAAAAACGCCGAAGATGATAGAATTTTTTGCTAAAGCGTTTGGTTATCCCTATCCTTTCCCGAAATATGCTCAAGTGTGTGTGGATGACTTTATCTTTGGGGGCATGGAAAATACCTCCACGACTCTGTTAACCGATCGCTGTTTGTTGGATGAACGGGCAGCATTAGATAACCGCAATACGGAAAGTTTAGTCGCCCATGAGTTGGCCCATCAATGGTTTGGCGATTTAGTGGTCATTAAACATTGGTCACACGCCTGGATCAAGGAAGGAATGGCTTCCTACTCTGAAGTGCTGTGGACAGATGCTGAATATGGCTCGAATGATGCGGCTTATTATTTATTAGGTGAAGCCCGCAATTATTTAGATGAAGATGCCTCTCGTTATCGTCGCCCTATTGTGACCAATATTTATCGAGAAGCCATTGAATTATATGACCGTCACCTCTACGAAAAAGGGGCCTGCGTTTATCACATGATCCGTACCATTTTAGGAGAAGAATTATTTACCAAAACGATTCATACGTTTGTACAGGATAATGCCCATAAAACCGTTGAAACCATTGATTTATTAAGAGCCATTGAGAAAGCAACAGGATTTAATTTACTGTGGTTATTTGATCAGTATGTTTTTCGCGGAGGGCATCCCGATTACCACGTTTCCTACAGTTGGGATCACGATAGCCAATTGGCCAAATTAACAGTCAAACAAACTCAAATTAGCGAAGGACAAAACGGTAATTTAAAAGATTTATTTGATTTAACCATTCCTGTCAGCTTTAATTGGTTACAAGCGGGACAGATTAAAAGTAAAACCATTAAATTAAAACTCAACGAACGGGAACAAAGTTTTTATTTACCCCTAGAATTAAAACCCGATTTTGTGAGCTTTGATGTCGGTAATAATTTCTTAAAAACGGTTGAATTAGAGTATCCCCTATCCGAATTAAAAGCCCAACTAAAACATGATCCCGATCCCGTTTCTCGCATCTATGCCGCGATCGCGTTGGCCAAGAAAGGGGGATTAGAAGCGATTGACGCACTCAAAGAAAGTTTATTGACCGATCCTTTTTGGGGGGTACGGGTTGAAGTCGCCGAGCAGTTAGCTAATATTAAGTTAGACCAAGCTGCATCAGCCTTGATTGAAGGCTTAAGTAATGAAAATCCTAAAGTTCGTCGTGCTATCCTCAGCAGTTTGAGTCAGGTTAAAACCCCAGAAAGTTACGCTGCCCTTAAACGGTGTTTAGAAGCAGGAGAAGCCAGCTACTATGCCGAAGCCGCTGCCGCATCGGGGTTAGGTTCCATTATTTCAGGACATTTAAAATCTCAAGAAAGTGAAGTCATTACCCTATTAAAATCAGTATTGGAACAACGGGCGGGCTGGAATGAAGTGGTGCGTTGTGGCGCGATCGCGGGTTTGAGTCAGCTTAAAACATCGGGAGAGGCGGTAGATATTATCCTGTCCTACACGGCATTAGGAACTCCCCAACCCTTACGCCTTGCCTCAATTCGAGCATTAGGAGCCATTTCCACCGGCCAAACCCCCGATAAACTCACCTTGATTTTGGATCGATTAGCAGCGATCTCTCAGGAATCTTTCTTTTTAACTCAGGTTGCGGTGGCTTCATCGTTGGGACAAATGGAAACCCCCAAAGCTATCGGTATCTTGCAATCCTTGACTAATCAAACCCCTGATGGTCGGGTGCGTCGGTTAGCGGAAGAAGCGATCGCGAAAGTTCAGAAAAATTTAGGTTCTGATAAAGGTCTTAAGGAATTACGAGAAACCCTAGACCAGATTAAGCAGGAAAATCAGGAACTTAAGAGCCGTTTAGCGAAATTAGAAGCCCAAACAAGTTAAATTTGGGTATTACGTTACTTCGCAATTTACTGTGTTATTGCACCGAAACAGAAGTTTTGGGGCTAACTGCGAACTCTAGCTGTGAACGGTAGAAGCAAACATCAAATTCCATGAAGAAATTGACCTGTCCCAAAATTAGCGGCACAGTGGTAGCTTTTGTCCAGGCAAATACCAGTTGCACAGGCTCAAATTGCCCAACGACAGCTTGCACAAGAACGACACGCGCTTCGTATTGAGCCAAATTTCCTGTCAAGCTCAGGGATGTTGTTTGCCGTTCCCAAGTGTAACCAAGCTCAACTCCAATTGGATACGGCAACACATTGATACTTGCGCCAGTATCTAAAAGAGCGGGTGTAGGAACAGTAATTTGTTTGTGAAACAGGGTAAATGGCAAATAGGGACGAAAGCTGGCTTCACCTAAAGTTGGATCGCCTGAAAGAAATGGATATCGTTCAGGATTACGCATGATTTTGATTTTTAGCAGCCTGTAACACTTGTAGCATCGTATCCGCAGCTTCATCTGCGCCATAGGGAGACCATATTGGATAAGCTTGTTCAGCTTTAATTAACACGGTTTCCTGTTGGGCTAATTCCGAGATCAAAAGCTGCATGATGTAGAGCTTGTCTGAGCGGCTCAGCTCTTTCAAGGTTGAGATTAGGTCTGATGAAACCATGTAAAACACTTCTTTTAGATTGGGTTTGCCTTTTTATTCTAAAATTTTTTTCAATTTTATGATTTCTTTAAGACTTAAAAATCTGAGAAAGGATAGCGGATTAGGATAACTTCATGTTTGGAGTAAATCGGCATACCCATCATCCTCCGCATTGTCCCAAACTGCATCAAGTGAGGTTTGGCTTGCTTTCAGCCAAAATTCAGTCTCATCGTCAGGTAAAACTGTTACCAACACACTAACTCCTTCTGGTAGTTCTGCTGACTCCAATAACTCAATTTTTCCTTGCCTAACCGTAGCCCAAAGTGTTTTTAGCATATTCTGTTGCACTTTGATTTAATACCGTAATTCCTGTTTGTGCGATCGCTTCATCGCTATCCCTAAAATAATATATGCAGGCAACTTAAACTTTTGAAAAGAGGAAATATTCGTTAATTTTTTTCCAAATGATAAGCGATCACGCTACAAACTGAGTTAATCCTACTAATTTTATCAACTTTACTCTCTCAAGCTAATTTAGGAATTAATTCAATCGTGTTTTTGTGTTTTACCCGTTTTATATCCCGCGATCGCCTCTTCTAAATGTTGAGCGTTAACAGGAGAATTTAGCTGTTTGGATTATGCTTTTTTCAACGAATGACATTGGGAGTAATCACTAAATGCCGATCGCTGTCAAAACGAATCCACCCTTGAGTTTGAAATTCCCCTAATAAACGGGTAATAGTTACTCTCGTCGTACCGATCGCATTGGCTAACATTTGATGGGTCAAACGGACTTTAATGCGGGTTCCTTCCGTCACGGGTTGGCCTAAATCTTGGGCGAGGAGTTTTAATAGTTCCTGTAGACGCTCATCTACTCGCTTTAAACCCGCGATCGCCAACAGAGCTTCGGTTTGACGCATACGCTGAACCAATTGAGCCAAAACTAATTGGGCTAATTTCGGCGTATTTTCGATTTCTAAAACCGGATACCACCGCAAATAGACATCCGAGATAGAGCGAGCCTGGTAGGTTGCCAATTGAGTTGAAGTTAACCACAATCCAAAAAAGTTTTCAGGATGCACCCAACCGAGGAGTATCTCTTCTCCATTAGCCGCTAACTGACTGAGTTGCACGACTCCCCGATAAACTTGCCAGATTCCTTCTTCCGCTAGGGGGATTAGCTCTCCCTTATCATAAAAATGTAGCCGACGGCCTTCGGTCGCATTCGTTTTTTGGCTATGAGTAGGGAGCAAGGAGTCAGTCAGCAACATAAAAACCTTAGAGACGTTAAGCGTTGGATATTGTTAGAGAGGGGTTAAAACCTTTAAAACAACATCTAGCTTTTAGCGTAGGTCGCCAAGGTAAAAATTACGTAATGAAAAGGTTAAGTTCGATACTTAACGCGGACCTTATCCCATCCTGTTCCGATAGTCGGCATAGGTGAATTGTCGCCACAGCACAAAGCTTCCGTCTTTTTTGAGTAGTCCAATCGAGGGATGATTAACCCCGTTAAACATGGTGGTTTTGACCAGGGTGTAATGCATCATATCTTCAAAAATTAAGCGATCGCCGACCTGTAGTGGTTGCTCAAAGGCATAATCCCCCATAAAATCTCCGGCTAAACAAGACGATCCGCCCATACGGTAACGGGTTTGGCCATTCTCCGGTTCTGACGCTCCCCGAATTGTGGGTTTATAGGGCATTTCCAAACAATCGGGCATGTGTCCGGTAAAAGAGACATCCAGCATGACATTGATATGCTCAGGCGTGGGAATTAAATCTTCAATTTGACTTAACAAAAAACCCGTTTGCCACGCGATCGCCGATCCGGGTTCCATAATCAATTGCAGGTGAGGATAGCGTTGATGGAAGTCTTTTAAAAGCGCGATCGTATGATCCACTTCGTAACCTTGACGAGTCATTAAATGCCCACCGCCCAAATTTAACCATTGGATCTGAGGTAAATATTGGCCGAAATACTGCTCAATATTAAACAGCGTTTTTTCCAACGCAAAAGAATCACTTTCACACAAATTATGGGACAAAAAGCCTTCAATGCCGCTAGGTAAGGTTTCCCCTAACGCATCGGGAGACGCCCCTAAACGACTACCAGGGACACAAGGATTATACAAAGCCGTTTCCACCGGAGAATATTGGGGATTAATACGTAAACCGATAGAAGGGGAATAGTCAGATTTTTCCACCCAAGGTCGAAATCGTTCATATTGATTGACCGAATTAAACGTTAAATGGGACGCTAAGGGTAAAATTGCCCCAAAATCCGCATCTCGATAGGCAGTTGAATAAACATGCACTTCTTTTCCAAATTCTTCGGCTGCTAGTTGCGCTTCCCACAAAGAACTGGCAGAGGCTCCTGCTAATATCGGACGAATCATCGGAAAACTATGAAACAGCGAATAGCCTTTCAAGGCCAACATGACTTTAACGGGGGCTTCTCGCTGAACTCTTTCAAAAATAGCTAAATTTCTTTCTAATAGGCTTTCTTCCAGCACAAAACAGGGAGAAGGGATCTGGGAAACAAGATTTTGATTCATAGCTTTTAATTTTATCGGATCGCGATTAATAACTTTGAGTTTCAATTTTTGATTTTAGGAAATTATAGCCATCATCAAATTGCGGAATCATTTCACAGTTTAAGGCTTTAAGTTCGTTTTTAATCTCTGGAGTATTGAAGCCCAAATTCCGCGGTTTGGAGAGGGATAAAAATAATTTAGGAATCGGGCAGAGGAAGGAGATAGTATCGGCGACAAGCATGGCTAAAGAACCGCAAAATATGATGTCGCTCATCGGTCAAATTAACAATTTGTGTAACGCCTTGAAAAAAGACGAGATGAACAGCCATGAAACACTGAAAGACCCAACGAAGAGTAGGAGAAGAAGTGGGTTTACCTAATTGGTTAGGAATCGTCTCTGTTTGTTGTGCTAAAGCCTGCCTCAGTTGTCTCTGCCCTAGATTGTAAACCAGCAAACACAATGCCATAATCAACCCCAAAGCCGCAATCCGATTAGGGGACTTGAGAAAAACACTGGAAGTGAAGAACATCGGGTCTTTAAGAAAGCGAAATCCCCGCTCGACCCCTTGTTGCGCTTTATATTCTCTGAGGGCATCATCCGTGCTCAACAGGTCGCGGTCTAACACATTGGTGGCTAGAATAAATCGACCACAACGGGTTCGTTGAGCTTCGATTGCGTCTGAATTGGGCATGAGGGTTGCTGTCACTCGATAGCTAAGATGCTGAGGAGTCTCATCTTTAC
>JAYKGY010000096.1:0-11542 GCA_035285545.1 Snowella sp.
GCGATCGCGAATTTATGTATGGCGGCTCTACTCGGCGCGAGATGGCTAGAAGCAGGCTATTTTCCCATTAGTAATCTTTATGAATCCCTCTTTTTCTTAGCGTGGGGACTTACGACAGTTCATTTAATTGCGGAAAACATGAGCCGTAGTCGTTTAGTTGGCGTTTTTACCACTCCCGTTGCGATGGGAATTACAGCCTTTGCGGCGTTAACGTTACCCTCTGATATGCGGGTTTCGGCTCCCTTGGTTCCTGCCCTTAAGTCCAACTGGTTAATGATGCACGTCAGCGTCATGATGATTAGTTACGCCACCTTGATGGTCGGTTCCTTGCTCGCGATCGCGTTTTTGGTGGTCACCAGAGGCCAAGCTGTTGAATTGCGCGGTAGTTCGGTAGGAACAGGTGGCTATCGACCAGGACAATTATTGAAACAGGCGACTACGTTACAAACGGAAACCCTTAATTCGGCTGAAATCAGTAACAATGGTGGCGTTGCGGTTTTAGAAAGCGTTAAAACGGCTGAAGATAGCCTGATTCTCTCTCCCCAACGGTTGAGCCTCGCAGACACCTTAGATAATATCAGTTACCGCATTATTGGTTTAGGTTTCCCGTTGTTAACCATTGGTATTATTGCCGGTGCGGTTTGGGCCAATGAAGCCTGGGGTTCCTATTGGAGTTGGGATCCGAAAGAAACGTGGGCCTTAATTACCTGGCTGGTGTTTGCGGCCTATCTCCACGCACGGATTACCAAGGGGTGGCAAGGTCGGAAACCCGCAATCCTAGCGGCAACGGGTTTTATGGTGGTTTGGGTTTGCTATCTAGGGGTCAATATTTTGGGTAAAGGCTTACATTCCTACGGTTGGTTTTTCTAGATCACAGATCGAGAATGGTTTGAACCCACTGAGGTGGTCGGGGAATGGCATTGCCTAAGCGATCAAAAACCAAGAGGGCGACTAAATGAACCACAAACACATAGACCAAGTTGTTAAAGAAAATCATTAGGATCGCGATCGCTTGAACGAGGGCAAATTCGGGTTGGGCTAAGATATTTAACTTCAAAAACAGCCAATCAACTAAACTGGTCATTTGAATAATGGCATATTGCCATAAATTTTCCCCTAATAGGATAGAAAATAGCCAAACTCGGAAGAAAAAGCCAAAAGTGCCAATTAACGACCCTGAAAAAACCGAAAATACCCAAGGGGCCTGCCGTCGCCAACAAAATCCCAGTTGTAAACTTAATAATCCATAGGGGATTAGGAAGACAATGCTACGGGTTGGCCCCATTAAAACGGACAGTAATAAACCTGCAACAATTACGCCTTTTGTGGCTGCGCGATGCCCCCAACGGAGATAAACCAAGGCAATCGGAACGGAATAAAAGATGGTTAAGACCGGGCCCAACGGGAAATAATAATTAATTAACCAGATTAAACTGGCGGTACTGGCTAAAAAAGCCGTTTCTACCATCGCCAACGTTCGGGGAGACTTGAGCAGCGATCGCCCCCGTGATCTCGTCGGTTCTGTTGCTGCGATTTCCGCGATCGGCTCTGACACCGTTTCTGATTCTCCCCAATCTACCCAATTCCTATCCTCATCTGATGCGGAAGAAGGGTCAATATTCGATGTAGAAGACGGATTATCAGCCGAAAAACTCATAAAAAATAAACGAATAAGGAGGTCGTCAATTGTGGTTATCTTATCCTCCGTCTATCAGCACTGCTCTTATAATCAGAGGGCTGGAAGGATAAAGCGCAAATTGATTCTATATTTAATTATGTCTTTCTACTTACCAATCTGAATACAGGGAAGAAGATTTTTCCCAATCGCTGTAATCTCTAGTCAACGCTTTTTCCAATTCGGGTAAGTCGGACATTTCTAATAATCGCTCTTCGTCCGGTTCTTCCCCAACCTCGGTTAAGGGTTGCACGACTTTCGCGATCGTTAATCACGTTATTGCTTCTGGAGTGATAACATCAGGGCACAGAAATTGGATTTCAACACCATTATTAACTAACGGTTTATAAAACTCAGCCCAATCTGAATCGACTGCATTCACAATCGGCGGGTGATCGGAAGTCGCCAAAGCAACCGCAACAAATTTACGGTCTGATAGATCAAAAGTTCACTTGAACGAGAAAAAAAGTATTGATATCATGATTCTCTCTCGCTCCCTACATTATGCTGATTTGACACAAACTCATTGACTAACGCAATATCAATATTTAATTTTTCAGCAATTTCTGTAATTGATAACCCCAATTCTATCAGTAGAGGAATCGTTTCAAGTTTACCCTTGAGCAGACCTATCTGTTCTCCTTTCAAAAGACCTCGCTGCTCTCCTTTTAAAAGACCCCTTTGTTCTCCCTCTTGTAAAATTTCTTGATAAACGGCGGATTCTTTCATAATTTCGCTCCGTAAAATTGTTTTAATAATCTCTGGTTTGAGAACAAGTCCTCCAAATACCGAACTTGCTGCCATTAAATTGGCTTTAACGCGATTGTCCGTAATTGTCTCTAAAACCTCTGCAACTTGTCTCAATTTTAATTCGGGATCAGAACTTTCGGTTAATACCGCTAGAGGCAATAAACCTAAGCTTTTTAGGAATAAATCAGACGATTGTTCCCAAAGGCGAATTACCCGATAACGATGAGTCGTTTCTCCAAGTTGAAAACTATCTTGATACACTAACTCCGATTTAGTCGGTTTCAGATAAATAACCACCTGATGCATGGTTTTATTTGGAAAACGGCGATAAACTCTCACTCGATAATCGAGCATTCTAAAACCCATTGTTTCATCGGGTTCTGTCTGAAATTCTAAATGTAAAACGAAGTCTTCTGATTGTTCGAGAATGAGAGAATCAGCGCGAATAGGTTCTAACGATAATTCTGTTGGACTTAGTTTGGTCAAGGTAACAGGACTGCCGAGCAACCAAGTGGCATAATCTTCAGAAAAGTTTTCGGCTAGAAATTTGCATAAATTGTCAAACATAAACAAATTTTAATGAATTTGACAATTGAATTTGATCATTTTTGTTGAGCTTTCCAAAATATTAATGTTGAAGAACCGATCAAACGCTACCAATCATGATAACTGGATTGAGGTTTTTCCCAATCGCTGTAATCTCTAGTCAACGCTTTTTCCAATTCGGGTAAATCGGACATTTCTAATAATCGCTCTTCTTCGACTTCTTCCGCTTCTTCGTCCTCTGGTTCTTCCCAAACATCCGTTAACGGTTGCACGACTTTCGCGATCGCGTCTTTCACAAAAGCCTTAATAAACTCATCCTTGCGACTCAATTGGAATTGCCGTTGAACTACTTCCGTAATGCCCCCATCCCCCCAATCTTGATCCTGACGGAAATATTCCACAAAACTTTTACCTGCAATGCGGGTTAAATAGGCGGCGGTAATTCCTTGAATGACTTTACCGATAATGTAGGTTGTAACCTGAAACTGTAAAGCTCTGGCTAAAATTTCTACTGCCCCTTTGACGACCCCTAAACTCACAAAAGTCTTGCCTAACGAGACGGCTAAATCCTTACCGCGATCGCTGTTTAATTCGCACCCATAAACCTTGCCAATTTCCATCACCATTTGGGCATTCACTGCCGCAGTTGCCAACATATCAACCACAGGCAAAGGCGTAACCGCAATCACTCCTGCCCCAATCCACTGATAACGCTCAATAATTTTATCCGCCTCGTTGCGTCGCTGTTGATCAATGAGTTGTCGGGCTTCTTCCCCTAAGCGTTGGGACTGCAACAAGATATTGTCAGCTATTAAATCTTCCCCTTCAGAGCGCAAAACGGCAATTAATCGCTGAATTAAAGGAGTAATTTCAGGCTCAGGTTTAATCATTTCCCCAGAGCGCGATCGCAGGGGTTGAGGGTTAGCGGCAATGGGAATAATATCAACAGCAGCAATAAAATCCTGAACCCGTTGTTGCAAGGTTCCTAAAATTTGATTTAACTCATCGTCGGGATAGAGATCGGTTTTGTTAAAAACTAAAAAAGAGCGTTTACCAATGGCAGCCAAAGCTTGTAGGGGTTCATATTCCGACTGTCGTAGGTCATTATCAATGACGAACAATAATAAGTCAGCCTCGGTTGCCAATTGTCGGGCTAACTTTTCCCGTTCTGTGCCTGCAATGCCCGCTTCTAAAATGCCTGGGGTATCGGTAATTAAGATTTCACGACTCATTCCCTTTAAGGGTAAATGGTAGGTTTCCCCAATTTGGGTGGTTCCCATCGTTGCCGCCACACTGCCCACGATTTCCCCAATCAAGGCATTAACTAACGAAGTCTTTCCCGCCGAACCTGTCCCAAACACCACAACCTGTAAATTTCCCCTGGTTAAACTTTCGGCAATTTGCTGCGATCGCTTAAAAAGGGCTTCTTGGGCAACCTTATCTTGAATTTGTTTAACTTGCCGACGAACTGCTTTGAGGGTTTCTTCAGCGGCTTCCGTTTTTTGTTCGGGTAATCGTACATTGAAGCGACCCTTACGCCCTTTTTTACGGGCTTTTTGCTGACGGGAAAGATTAAAATAATAAATAAAAGCGTAAATCAGTAAGCCGAGTAAACCAATAATAAATAGAATTAAAATATTGGCTAAAAAGGGCGATGTCCAAGACACCTGAAAGTAGAGCCGAAAAATCGAATTAATCAGCCAAATCATCAAGCCTAAAACAATGCTGAGGCCGACGGCAAGCGTAATTAGACGGGGAAGGGGCATGGAAACAGTCCCAAGGAAACGATGATTTTTCTATTATATTCGATACAATTTACTAAGTTTTTAACGATAATTTTGAAAGAAGTAAATTAAATTGATTAAAAAAAAGAGATTCTATAGCCCAAAAATAAGCGTATTGTGTTCCTAGACTAACTTGGCACGATTAAAACTTTTACTACCCAAAGATTGATTTTTTTAAAAATTTTTCATTTTTATTATTATAAATTTGTGTTGCCAGGAGTATTTTTTCTTGTGATTAAAAATAACCAATTGATTAGGTCTATTTTCTTTCGCCTGACAGCGTTCTCGATCTGCTAGTTCAATTGAAATGTAGCTTGCTTGATTCGGTAAAAGCCAAAAACTTCGTTAAAGCAATCCTATAACTCAATGTTAGTTAAGCGTTAATCGGGGACATCCCACTTTTGAGCGAGATAGAATGTGAAAGAATATAAAAATATAATGGCAATGATTTTCAATCATTACTAGAGATTGGAACTTACCAATATTTCTCGCTTTTCAGTGCTGTCTATCAGTTTTGGTTCTTCTTGTTTTTGGGCTAAATATTCAGCTAATTGGGATTCAATTTGATCGCGGACAATTTGCCGATATTCGAGGAAATGTTCAACATGGGCGCAGGTCGCTAAATAATGTTCAGCAACACTCGGATTGCGTTTAATCATGCTGAATAGGTGATGCCAAAATTTCCAACGGGTTTCGCGTTTAATTCCTTGTCGCCAGATAACTAAGAGTAAGGCTCTAACAATGACCCATTCCGGCATTTTAGCGGGGGCTTTCCACTTCGGCGACCCCATCATCAAGAAACACCGATAGGTACGGTCTAAATATTTGACAGGATCGTACAAGGTGCAAAAAGCTTCTATATATTCTCTAGCAATTTCTTCTAAAGGGCGAGTCGGAATAAAATTCATCAAGGTGGTTTGATTAATGTTACCATCCTGATTTTCTCGCAATCTTCCTTCCTTTTTCAATCGATGCCATAAGGCCGTATTCGGTAAAGCCTGTAACATCGCAAACGTGGTAGAAGGAATACCAGCTTGTTCTGCAAATCGGACAATGCGATCGCCGGCTCCTGACTGCTCCCCATCAAAGCCAATAATAAACCCTGCCATAGGTCGTAATCCCGCTTTAATAATCGTTTGAACCGAATCCGCTAGGGAACTACGGGTATTTTGAAACTTTTTGGTTAACTGTAAACTATCTTCATCAGGGGTTTCAATACCTAGAAAGACCGCCGCAAAGCCCGACTCCACCATCAATTCCATTAATTCGGGATCTTGTGCTAAATCAATAGAGGCTTCCGTATCAAAACGGAATGGATACTGATGCGCTTCCATCCAAACTTTTAACTCTTTCAGCAATAATTTAACGTTGCGTTTATTGCCAATAAAGTTGTCATCCACCATAAATACCCCCCGTCGCCAGCCCAATTCATAGAGATAATCCAACTCAGCTAACAGTTGGGCAGGGGTTTTGGTTCTGGGTTTGCGGCCATATAAAACGATAATGTCACAAAATTCGCACTGGAAGGGGCAACCCCGCGAAAATTGCACCGACATCATATCATAGGCATCCATTTCCAACAGATCATACCGAGGAATAGGGGTTGTAGTGACATCGGGCTTATCCGTTGCCCTAAAGACTCCTTTGGTTTCTCCCCGTTCGACGGCTTCCACAAACAACGGTAAGGTGAGTTCTCCTTCATCCAAAATTAAAAAGTCAACCCCTGCGGCTTCTACTTCGTGGGGAACGGATGTGGCATAAGGCCCACCGACAGCAACTAATTTACCCCGCCGTTTACTTTCCCGTACATGGTCTAATAAATCATGACGCTGGACGATCATGCCCGATATAATGACGATTTCAGCCCATTCCCATTCTTCTTCGGTGACTGTTCGGATATTGCGATCAACCAATTTAAATTCCCAGTTTTGGGGCAGAATCGCCGCAACGGTAATTAAGCCTAAAGGCGGCAGCAAAACTTTACGATTTACCAATTCGAGGATTTTTTCGTATGACCAAAAGGTGGGCGGAAAAAGGGGATAAATTAGTAAAGCTCGCATAGGAATCGTAAATTAGGATTAATGGAGAGCGGAAGATAAATGAGACTAACCTTTTATAGCACGAAAATCAAAACAATCAAGATCCTACGGCATTTATTTAGGTTTTAGGAGTATTTTTACAGCATTAAGGTTGACAGTATCAATTTATTTATAACCTAACCATAGAGAATGACCGATAATCACTTGGGTATTTGGACGCAATCTTCTGGGATAAAGTTCTCAGGATTGGTGATGAAGGGAGTTAAACCGGCGGTTAAAATCGCTTCCCCATTTCCTTCTTTTGCCGTAATTTCTAAATTTAAATCGAGTAAAAATTGTACCGTTTAATTTCCCTTAAACATGACAGATGCTTACGATTGGATAGATAATGCCTTAGCAACGATTCATCAAGCTAAATGGTATCGTTCTGTGAAAGCTATCACGAGTCCTCCTGGGCCAATTATTGAACTTGACGGTCAATCTTTAATCAATTTTGCCAGTAATGATTATTTAGGATTAGCCTCCCATCCCCGCCTAAAGCAAGCTGCAATCCAAGCGATTGAACAATGGGGAACGGGTAGTACGGGATCTCGCCTATTGAGTGGTCATCGTCCCCTGCATCAAGAACTCGAAACCGCGATCGCGGAATTTAAACAAGCCGAAGCCGCCTTAGTGTTTAGTTCAGGGTACTTGGCCAATTTAGGAACCATCACCGCCCTAGTGGGACAACGGGATTTAATCCTCAGCGATCGCTATAATCACGCCAGCTTGAAAAACGGATCAAAACTCAGTGGTGCCCGTTTGATGGAATATGACCATGGCAATCCTCAAGATTTACAGCAAAAATTACACGAAAACCGCGATCGCTATCGACGTTGCCTCATTGTAACTGATAGTATTTTCAGTATGGATGGAGATGCTTGTCCTCTCCCCGACCTGGTTAACCTAGCTCAAACTTACCATTGTATGTTGCTGATTGATGAAGCCCATGCAACCGGCGTTATGGGAAAAACCGGCGCAGGCTTAGCCGAACATTTTGACTGTCCACGAACCAACATTATTCAGATAGGAACCCTCAGTAAAGCCCTGGGGAGTTTGGGGGGATATGTGGCAGGAAGTAGCAAACTGATTGATTTTTTACGAAACCGTGCCTCAACCTGGATTTATACAACGGGTTTATCCCCTGCGGATACGGCTGCTGCCCTAGAAGCCATCCGTCTTATTCAACAGGAACCGGAACGCCGTCAGCAATTATGGAACAACATCAGGTTTTTAAAAGAAAATCTGACTCAATGGCAATTCTTTCCCTCAGATTCCCCTATTCTCTGCTTAAAACTCAATAATCCTAAAAATGCATTAGAATTTGCCGAAAAATTACGAAATAATGGTTTTTTTGTCCCTGCTATCCGTCCACCCACGGTTCCGACAAGCCGCCTTCGTTTTTCGATCATGGCAACCCATGATTTAAATCACATACAAAAGTTGATAACTGCCTTGCAATAGGGATAGAACGATTTGGATATCAAGATTTTCGGTAAAAAATTTCTCAAACTAAATTTTCAACAAAACCGTATTCTCCCTTGATAACCAATAACTTAATTGGAAGAGTTCAACTTGTTAGCCCTCACTGAGTCACTGAAACCTTGCTTAATGCGTTGTCTCAATTGCCACCAGGAAGACATCCCCTCGACTGCGGAATACTGTCCCCAGTGTAAAATTCATTTTCCCTCCTTATTGCGAGATGTCTTGGCGCAAGGAACCCTACTCCGCAACAAAACCTATCGGCTAGATTACGCCCTCGGACGGGGAAGCTTTGGCATTACCTATCAAGCCCATCACACTGCCCTAGATGAGGTGTTTGCCATTAAAGAATTTTATCCGATTGAATTTGCCCTCCGAAATCAAGTAAACCAGTCAGTTCTTGTTCCCAGCCATGCAGAAAGTGCCTATCAGCGCGGATTACAACGCTTTTTAAAAGAAGGGCGTATTTTAGCTCGCTTGAGCCATCCCTATGTGGTGCGTGTCCACGATATGTTTGAAGAAAATCACACCGCCTATATGGTGATGGATTTGATCGAGGGAAGCACGCTGCGATCGGTTCTAAAAAAACAGCCTGGTCATCGCTTTCCTCTCCCGAAAGTCGAAGCCTTAATGGAGCAGCTTGTTGAGGCACTGAGCGTTATTCATCAATCAGGAATTTATCATTTAGACCTTAAACCCGAAAATATTATTCTGACTCCTGAAAACCGAATTCGCCTCATTGATTTTGGTGCAGCGCGGCAAGTCCTCGACTCACGGCGGATGGAAACGCGCTTGTTTACAGAAAATTATGCGGCTCCAGAGATTATTACAGGGGGGGACTTAGGGGCAGAAAGTGATCTGTTTGAACTCGGCATGATGCTCTATCAACTGCTGACCGGAAAACTGCCACCACCGGCCATGAAGCGGCTATCCGAGAAAAGTGATTGGCAACCGGAAGGGCTAATTGCGCCTTGGGATAGGTTAGTGATGGAGGCTTTGCATCTTAGCCGTTTGGATAGACCTTCTAGCGTGCGGGAATGGTGGGACGATCGCAACATCCATTTGACACTGCTCAATAGCCAAGAGAAGGCTTCATTGACTGCCGATCAGCTACGGGGATATTTTCCGTTACCCGATTTATTGCAAGAAGGCATGAGGAAACGATTCGGACGGGGCATGATTAAAAAAGTGTTTGCCCTTTCCCAGGATTTAGCCGTGAGTATTGCTGCGGGAGGAGCATCCCTATTTCAGCTCACAACGGGTAAGGTTCTCTGGGAAATTGATGCGCCGATTGATTGTGGCATTCTGAGTTCGGATCATAAGTTTCTCATTTTAGTGTTTCAAACCTGGGTCTATGTTTGGGAGATGGCTACGGGTAAGCTGATTCAACAGTTTCAAGGCCATGAGCAACCGATTCATCAGGTGGTGTGTACGGATGACCATCAATTATTTTTCTGTGGGGCTAAAAGTGAACAGGTCACTTCTTGGGATGCCTGTACGGGAGTCGCCTTAAAAACGATTTTTAAACCCGTCGGCGCGATCGCGCAATTGGCCGTCAGTGGCAGTGGGAAATATTTAGCCCTGGGCAGTTTAGACGGCTGTGTCTATCTCTGGGATGGGGAATACAATCGAGAACTCTGCGCTTTACAGGGACACGAACACGCCATTGAAAGCCTTGCCTTTAGCCCCAATGAACAAATCCTTGCCTCCGGCAGTCGGGATAATACCATTCAAATTTGGTCAATTCCTGAAGCCAAACCCCTGAAACGCTTAAAAGGCCACTTAGATTGGGTCACCAATTTAATTTTCAGTCAAGATAACCAGCTTTTGGCCTCGACGGCGGGGATTGAAGATAAATCGATTCGTCTGTGGCATCTTCAGGAAGGAACAGAAATTCAACGCTTCCAAGGTCATCATAATACTGCTAATGCCTTGGATTTTTGCCCGAATAACCGTTATTTAGTGTCAGGTGGCTATGATTATACGATTCGCTTGTGGGATATCGTCCAAAACAAGGAAGCCGCTTGCCTCAAAGAACATCATAACTGGATCTATGGCCTAGCCTGTAGTTCCAATGGGGAATGGATCGCCACTGCCAATAACGATCAAATCATTCATCTTTGGAGCCTCAAAGAAGGACGAGAACTGGGATTTTTAGAAGGCCATCGAGACGGCATCAGTAGCTTGGCATTCAGTGCAGATGCTCAATATTTAGTATCTGGAAGTTGGGATAAAACGGTTCGGCTTTGGGATGTTTCTTTAGGCACGATTATGCGAACGTTTAGCGGGCATACCGATTGGATTAATGGCGTTGCCATCAGCCCGAATCAAAAATATGTCGCTTCTGCGAGTTGTGATAAAACCGCTTGCATTTGGGATATGTCGGCGGGGTGGCTACCATTGCGAGGCAATAAACCCCAGCGCATTCTACAGGGACATTTAGACCAAGTAACGAGTGTAGCTTTTAGCCCGGATAGTCAACTGATCGCGACGGGAGGAAAGGATCAAACCGTAAGGCTCTGGGAAACGGATTCCGGCCAAGAAATTCATCAATTTAGCGGTCATCAACACCATGTCACCTGTGTGGCCTTTAGTCCAGATGGGCAGTTTTTGGCATCGGGGGGCTGGGATACCCAGGTGATGATTTGGCATTTAGGATCAAAACAACACATAAAACCATCTTTTAAACATGAAGCCTATGTCAATGCGATCGCGTTTGATTTGGAAGGTCATTTCCTTGCAGTTGGGGGACGCAATGGCGTGGTATATCTCTGGGATGTGTTATTAGGCAAGGAAGTTAAACAATTGCACGGTCACACCAATGCCATTAATGCTGTGGCTTTCCATCCTAAAACTGGAGAATTGATTTCTGCGGATCACGATGGTGTTGTTAGACTATGGAAAATTGCATCATAAATTGGTATCCAAGTCCTTCATCGTAGGGAACAAACAACTCCAAATTATTGCTCGTAATTACAATGAAAAGCACCCGTTATTTCCAACAATTTGCTTGTCAAAAGCACCCAGAAATAGAGGAGTTGTGGATCGAAAGAATTTTGGCAACTCCCTTAAAAAAAGAGCATCAAGCAAATGGACGCATTGCTTAGAACCTATCCGAAAAATGTGAGAAGTTTGCGGCCGATGATCAAACAAGCAGCAATCTGAATAAAGCCCAAGTAGGATTGAGAAGATTTGGCCCATCGAATAAGGATGCCTCGGAAACGATT
>JAYKGY010000097.1:0-47009 GCA_035285545.1 Snowella sp.
CAGAAAGTTCTGCTGTAAATTCAAGTTTTGGTTGTATCCAAAAATCTGGACTTCCGTTCATTCCATCACAATTTTGATACAGTTCTTTGAGTATGGGTAAGGTCATTAACTCGCGTCTAGCGATATAGGATTGATCTGTATTACAGCAAGTTTCATGAAATTCAAAATCAATGTCAAAAACGATAGATGTCTCAGTCCAAGATTCTTTTACAAAATCCTGTTGTTGATATTCAATTTTGTATTCTGTTAGTAGTTGTGAGATTGTTTGATAGTCATTAAAAGACATAGTTTTTTTAATTTAAGACAATTCATAATCAACACAAATAAGTAAAGCAGCCAGTAATTCCTTTAACAGATCGTCAGATATTTGGCCAATTTTTTTTACAAATCTTTCAGTCGAAATACTCCGAACCTGTAAAACATTCCCCGCAGAATCACAAGTTAATTTATTTTCTGGCGTAACTGAAATTTTTACCATAAAAGGACGATTTTCAAACTTCTCTTGCCAACTGGTAACGGGAATAATAATTCTCATAGGAATTGACACAAGAAAATTTGAACTAATCACAATAACAGGTCTTGTTTTTTGAATTTCCTGTCCTCTCGTCGGATTCAGATCAACCAGCCAAAGCTCGCCCCGTTTTGGATTAATCATCATTCAAATCCCAGTCTACTGTATCTAAAACTTCAAATTCAGTAAGCTCTGGATCATCTTGAAAATCCTGTGCGGTAGAATCCATAAATTGTTGTAAATAACGATGTCTTTCTGTTAGAGGCATTTTTACAATTTGTTGTAAACTCAAGGGTTTAGAATCCTGTACCTCAGAGAAGATAATAATTTCAACTTCTCCCGCTTTTAATTGAATTGATTCATGGGGAATAATTTGCCCAGTTTCGTTAATGGTTGCCTTGATTTTTTGAGTGTGCATATTTTTTTGATAAACGAGAATTTTTATTTTTGAAAGAGAAGTTTAAGAAGCTGAATTATAAATATGGCATTTAAACATTTGGTTAGGTTCTCCTATGGCATTTGTTGAATAATTTCCATTGTTTTAACGCTAACGGTGCAAACTCTTTGCAGTAAATCAATCACTTGCTCTTTGTAATCCGCAAATTTGTAAGTATTAAAAAGTTTGGCGATGGTCGGATCTTTGGGTTTCTTTTCTTTGTATTGATCGAGTATCCATTCTAGTGCGGATCGGTTGCCGAGTTTATATTCCCACGCGATCGCGTTTACTCCAATCAATTGTGTATTTTCGTCTAGGGTTATTACTCCATTAATTTTGTCGGCTTTAAGTTTGGCTTTGGGGTTTTCTTTGTCGGCTATTTCGACTTGTTGTAATCCATAGGGTTCAATAGTTTCATAGTTGAGATGCAATTCCATTAAGGCTTGACCCCATTTAACCCATTGGTGAAAGTCTTCGTAAAAAGGCAATCTCGGAAATTCGCGTTTTAGGTTGATTTCGTATTTGCTGCGGTAGTAGGGATGATGGAGAACAGCATAGGTATAGTGAAAAATGTCGAGTTTGGTGATTTTTGGATCTGTGTAATAGTTTTGAAATTGGGTTAAACCCCAGTCGGTAATATTTTCAATTTGTTGACCATTTTCATTGTAACGATAAAGTGGAAGACATTGCCCAGTACGCCCACCTACAGCAACTTCAGGTATACAATCTACAGCCTGAACAAGAAAAGGAATTTGAGTATGATTTGTTACAGCAATTAGCTTGTTCTCACTTTCTCTTGTTGGAAAAATATTGAACATTTGATAAGTCATACCATTAAAGTTTCTATCAAAATAAAGATATTGCTTTACATAAGGTCGATATAAACTATCAACAATTTGAGATTGATCAAAAGATTTATAGATCTTTCGTTCTAAATAATTCTCAAGCTCGCGATCCCACTTAATATCTAACTCTTGGCATGTACCACTTTCTAAACGCTCTTGATAAACTTTCACAAAATACTTCATTCGCTCAATCAAAGCCTTTTTTGAAAAATCATAAACCCATTCATCTCTTTGAGTTTTTACACCTGCCGAAAAAAGTTTTAAAATTGCCTCTTCAGATTTACCAGCTTTTACCTCTTTGTTGATTAAAGGTAAGAAACTATCAAAATCATTATCAGTTTGGTTGACCCAATTAGCCTTTTTATCTGGTGTAATTTGATCAAAAGGAATCTGCTCAATTTTTATATTTGCGAACCAATCAAGCTTTTCATCCCTAGTTTGTTCATCTTGCAAGGTAAAGTAAAAAATTTTTGCCATCTTTATTTCCAAATTATTTCGATATATTTTCTAAGATAGCTGTTTCCCTTGTCATAACGATTACTCCTTTGCAACCTTGACTAAAAACATTATAGCAACACCAGTTTGGATGCCAAAGACATTATTTTTCGTGCCAGAAATTTTAGGATTACTTCTTACATCTGACTGGGTATCAACAATGTAAATATAATCAAACTCATCTGCCAAAGCTCTACGCAATCCATCAAATGTTTGTGAATCAATAAAAGAACGATTGGTAATAAAAGCAATTAACCCCTGATTTCCCAAGCGATCGCTGGCCCAACGATAAAACCGCGTGTACATATCATAGACCGCAATTTGATTTTGAGCCGTCCCTTGTTTGATATAGGTTGCTTTAATTTGTTTATCAATATCTTTGTAAATTTTGTTGGCATTATTTTGATTAAAATTTTCTTGCCAAGCATTATAAGGAGGATTACCAATGATGACAGAGATTTTGCGATTATTCTGATCTTGGATTCGCTGAGTATTTTGTACACTCATGGCAAATAAATCAAATTGTTTGCCGACAAACCCACAATGCTCCAACGTATCGACTAAACAAATATTTTTAAACTCTTCATACTTTCCCATTTTTTGAGCATAGGTAAACTCAATATTCAAATTAGCAATGTAATAGGGCAAAATTGCCATCTCATTACAATGAATTTCATGCTTATATTTATGTTCTAATTTGTGGGCAGGTAAATATTCAATTAATTCCGTTACATAAGTTCCTGTTCCCGTACAAGGATCGAGAATTTCTACCCCTTCATCTGCTAATAATTTGCCAAAATGTTGATGAACCAAATGATCCGCACTCTCGATCATAAAGCGCACAATTTCATTCGGTGTATAGACAATTCCTAACCGATCCGCCGCCTTGGGATTATAGGCTTTATAGAAATTTTCATAGAGAGCTTTTAGAAACTTTTGTTTCTCATGGTGATTAGCAATATTTTCCGAACTCCGACGAATCACAGCATAATAATATTCAATGCTTTTCAGCGTATTGCGGCGAGTTGCCCCTGTAAAAAATGTGTCAATCATTGCTGATAGTTCACGAGCAATATTATTTTCTCGATGAAACTGAGCCTCATGAAAAATATTCGTAAAAATATCCTCAGTCAGAATGTGCTGAATCACCATCTCATGCACATCAAAAATCGTAATTTCAGGATTAATCGACTGCCGACAAACTTCTAAAAATGTGTTTCGGCGATCGTGGAATTGTGAATTTTCTTTTTCGGCTAATTGAATTGTTTCCCGTAATTTATCCAAAATAGAGGGAATATCTTCCTTGAATTGCGTAATGGCTGCGCGAAAATCTCGAACCTCTGGCCGTTCATAATCGACAAATACATTCAAGAGATGATCCAGTGCATCCACATCCCGCATGGACACTCGCCCAATTTCCTGACGATTCTGAATTAAAACGGCAGTCTGAGAATCCTCAAACAAAATATTTTCATCGGGATAACCTTTTTCAAACTTTTTCTCGATTTCCTCATCAAGGCGATCATACTGATCCTTACTTTCCCACCAACCATGCTCCAACCGAATCGCATCTTTGATAGTTCCATCTGGAAAAACCGTGGTGTTAAACTTCGTTTTAAAATCCAATTCGGGAACTAATAAATAATTGCGCGGCTTACAATACTCATTTAATAAACGTTCAAACGCATTACGAATAGTAGTTTCTTTTTTTGAACCACCATATTGAATGATTTTTTGAACATCTGCTTGATATTGAGAAACCAGTAGTCGAGACATAATCAAAGAAAATCAGCTTAAATTTGATGGGCGATCGCGCTAAAGAATCCTTTACTATAAATTGATTACCAGCTAAATTTTTAATTTAATCTAAGTAGTAAATTTATGGCGAATATAACTCATATTACCAGCATTTTCTTATGAATGAGCTATTTTATCAATACATTTTAAATTAACGCGATCGCGTATTTTAATTGATCCAGCCAACTGATTGAGAAAATTTACCTAGTCCAATATTCGATAGAATGGACACACCCTATAATATGTAAGCAAGGGACTAAAAAACTGACCCTCCCTTTGGAGTAGCTGGAGACACAAACACACATGGGCAAAGTAGTCGGCATTGACTTGGGCACAACCAACTCCGTAGTAGCCGTGATGGAAGGTGGCAAACCAGTCGTTATTGCCAATTCAGAAGGAATGCGAACCACGCCTTCTGTGGTTGGTTTTAATAAAGACGGAGAATTTGTTGCTGGGCAAATGGCGCGGCGACAGTCAGTCCTGAATCCTCAAAATACCTTTTCTGGGGTCAAACGCTACATGGGGCGACGTTATGGGGAATTAACGGCGGAATCGAAAAAAGTTCCCTACACCATTCGCCGAGATGAAAACGACAATATTAAAATTCGCTGTCCCCGTCTGAAAAAAGACTTTGCGCCTGAAGAAATTTCGGCCATGATTTTACGGAAATTAGCCGAAGAAGCCAGCCGCTATTTAGGGGAAAAAGTCACAGGAGCCGTGATTACCGTTCCCGCTTATTTTAATGATTCCCAACGGCAAGCGACTAGAGATGCAGGACGAATTGCAGGCTTAGAAGTTTTACGCATTATCAACGAACCCACCGCAGCCGCCCTAGCTTACGGACTCGATCAACGCACGAATAAAAAAATTCTCGTTTTTGACTTAGGGGGCGGAACCTTTGACGTTTCTATTCTCGAAGTTGGCGATGGCGTTTTTGAGGTTAAAGCAACGAGTGGAGATACTCAGTTAGGGGGTAATGATTTTGATAAACGCATTGTCAATTGGTTAGCGGAAAAATTTCTAGAAACTGACAAAGTTGACCTCCGAGAAGACCGTCAAGCCCTACAACGTCTCACGGAAGCCGCAGAAAAAGCCAAAATTGAACTTTCAGGAGTCAGCGCTACCGACATTAACTTACCCTTTATCACTGCAACCGAAGAAGAAGGGCCAAAACATTTAGAAACGCGGTTAACCCGTGCAGAATTTGAAGACCTTGCTGGGGATTTGGTCAGCCGTTTACGTCGTCCGGTTAAGCGGGTTTTATCGGATGCAGGTTTAAGTCCGGTTCAAGTTGATGAAGTGGTGCTAGTCGGTGGCGGCACACGGATGCCGATGATTAAAGAACTCGTCCGTAGTTTTATTGATCGAGAACCCAATGAAAACGTTAATCCTGATGAAGTAGTCGCGATCGGTGCAGCGATTCAAGCCGGAGTTTTAGGGGGCGAAGTAAAAGATGTTTTACTGTTGGACGTTACGCCCTTATCCTTGGGATTAGAAACCATCGGCGGCGTAATGAAAAAGTTATTGCCTCGTAACACTACTATTCCTGTAAGAAAATCCGATGTTTTTTCAACAGGTGAAAATAATCAAACGATGGTGGAAATTCACGTTCTCCAGGGAGAGCGAGAAATGGCGGCTGATAATAAATCTCTGGGTCGCTTCAAGTTAACCGGAATCCCCCCTGCGCCACGAGGGATGCCCCAGATCCAAGTCTCTTTTGATATTGATGCGAATGGCATTTTGCAAGTAACCGCACGAGATAAAACCACAGGACGGGAGCAAAGCATTACGGTGCAAGGGGCTTCAACCCTGAGTGAGTTTGAAGTGAATCGCATGATCCAAGAAGCAGAACAATTTGCTGATCAGGATCGAGAACGCCGCGAACGCATCGAAAAACGCAATAAAGCCAAAGCCTTGACGGATCAAGCCCAACGTCGTCTGAAGGAAGTAACCCTAGATTTTGGTAGTGCCTTTACCACTTCCTATCGTCGGCAAGTTGATGCGTTATCGGCTGAAATTTTAGATAGTTTAGAAAAAGACGATGAACGCCGTTTAGATCGTGCCCAAGCTGATTTACAGGATGTTTTGTACGAGTTAAATCGAGAAGTTCGTCTGCAATACGAAGAAGAGGATGAAGGCTTCTTTTCTGCTTTGAAGAAAACCTTTACGGGTGACGATGACGATGATGATCTGTATGTAACTCGTCGGGTGGATTATCAAGATGAGTATCGCCCTTATCGCAACGAAACGCGCGGTGCATCCTATCGATCGCCGAGTAATCCCCCTATGAGAGATAACTATCGAGACAATTATCGGAGCAATTCTTCGGGTTATTCAGATTATGATACGAGTCGGACAACCCGTTATCGTAACGAGAATGCCTATGGGGATTTTGATAATTCGGGCGATTATGATTACAATCGTTCGAGTAATGCTCGTCCTCGTCAGCGGCCAACCAATAATGGGGATTATGCTGACAGACCTGCCCAAAATCGCTATAGTCGCACCGAAGAACGTAATAATAATCGAGGTCGTGCCCGTAACTTGCCCCCCGAAAATAACTGGGATGATGACGATGATGATGATTGGTTCTAGGGAGTGGTTAGTAAATAGTGAATAGGGAATAGGGAATAGGGAATAGTGAATAGGTATTAATGAATAATCGAAAGAACTATTAGGCATTCAGATAATTAATAATTCATTTTTCACCTTTAGCTATTAACTATTCATTATTAACTATTCATTATTAACTATTAACTATTAACTATTAACTATTAACTATTAACTATTCATTATTAACTAATTTTCTATGCAACAAGTGCGTAATTATTATCAAATTCTAGGAGTTCCTAGAGATGCAAGCAGTGAAGAAATAAAAAAGACCTTTCGGAAATTAGCTAGACAATATCACCCCGATGTTAATCCCAATAATAAGTTAGCAGAGGAGAAATTTAAGGATATTAATGAAGCCTACGATGTTCTTTCCGATGAAACTTCACGGGCGGATTACGATAATTTGTTGTTTGGCAGAGGCAAGCGCAAACCAGGGGCACGACCCCAGAATAATAATCGCAATGGTGCGGGTAGCAATCGGCAAGCTGCGGAATATTGGAAAGATTTTGCTCCCCAGACGACGAAACGTACCAAGGTCGTGAATCCTAGCCGCCCTTCACCGAGAGACGTAGAAGCCAAGTTAACCATTTCCTTAGAAAAAGCCTATCGTGGTGGACGGGAACGCATTCGGTTAGAAGATGGGCGATCGCTGGAAGTGGAAATGCCGATAGGAATGATTAACGGTCAACGCATTCGGCTCAAGGAACAAGGGGTAAACGGGGGAGACTTATACCTCAAAATTGGGATTGCCCCCCATCCTTTTTTTGAAGTGCAGGGGTCGGATATTTTTTGTCGAATTCCCGTTACGCCCAGCGAAGCGATTTTGGGGGGAGCCATTGAAATTCCTACCATTGATGGGTTAGTCAAAATGATGGTTCCCAAAGGAGTCAAAGCAGGACAACGCTTACGGTTAGCGCAAAAAGGTTATCCTGATGGTCGGGGCAGTCGGGGCGATCAATTGGTAGAAATTCAAATTGCCATACCCCCAGAACCCAGCGAGAAAGAATTAGAGCTTTATCAAGCCATTCGTGAGTTGGAAAGTTTTAATCCCCGTAAACCGTTCTTAAATGTTTAAATCAAGAAATTCCGCAATTTTAGTAACCGCTTCTTCTAAAATCGGGGGATCATAAACCAAAGCAAAACGCACATAACCTTCTCCCGCTTTCCCAAAGCCCGATCCTGGTGATGCTGCAACCCCTGTTTCTAGTAATAATTGCGTGCAAAATTCCACCGAACTTCCTTGCCAATGCTCAGGTAACTTTGCCCAAATATACATGGTGGCTTCGGGTGTGGGAACGTTCCAGCCAATGTTATGCAAGGCATTGACAAAGGCATCTCGACGGTGTTCAAAGTGGTTAATAGTTGCTTTCACTAAACTAGGTGGGCTATTTAAAGCCGCGATCGCGCCTCGAAAAATGCCTTGATATTGGTTAAAGTCCACCATTGCCTTAATTTTACGCAAATTCAGGATTAATTCCGTATTGCCAATGGCAAACCCGACCCGAAAGCCGCCCATGTTGTAGGACTTGGAAAAGGTAAAAAATTCAATCGATAACTCTTTTTGGGGATCAGCTTGCAAAACTGAAGGCGGTAAAGGCGTGTCACCAAAAACAAAATCAAAATAGGGGAAATCGTGGACTAACACTAAATTATGTTGCCGACAGAAGTTAACCGCTTCTTGGAAAAACTCTAAAGGCGCGATCGCGGTGGTGGGATTGTGGGGATAGCTCAACACCATTAATTTGGACTGAGCTAAAACCGTATCAGGAATGTCAGAAAAAACAGGTAAAAATTGATTTTTCGCCAGCAAGGGCATGGCATAAATTTGTCCCCCTGCGAGGTAAACGCCGCCTGCATGGGAAGGATAACCAGGATCAAGTAATAAGGCAAAATCCCCCGGATTTAAAATCGCAAGCGGTAAATGAGCGGTTCCTTCCTGGGAGCCAATGAGGGGTAAAACTTCAGTATTTGCATCAACGGCTATACCAAAGCGGTTTTTATACCAACTGGCAACAGCTTCGCGAAAATCCTGGGTTCCGTTGTATAACAGATATCCGTGAGTGCTAGGGTCATACAGCGATCGCTCAATTTCCGCCAGAATGCTTTTATCAACGGGTAAATCAGAGGAACCCAAAGATAAATCAATAATGGATTTTCCTAAACGTTTGGCCTCGGTTTTAACCCGATCCATATCGTCAAAAACATTGGACTGTAGAGCTTGTAAGCGTTGGGCAAACTGCATGATTTTAGACTTTGTTGAGACTTAATAACTTTAGTAAATAATTAAAAAACCGTCATGAATTCTGGATTGGCTGTCACTACTTGCATTGATTTCTGATAAACCGCCAAATCAAACCAAAATGTTGTTCCTACGCCCACTTCGCTCACTAAATGAATATGGCTATGGTGTTTATCAATAATATTTTTGACAATGGAAAGCCCTAAACCCGTTCCTTCAAGGGTGTGAACCCGATTTTCGACCCGATAAAAACGATCAAAAATCGCCTCTTGATCCTCTAAATCAATCCCAATTCCGGTATCAGAAACCTCAATACGAACAAAGGCTAAAAGCTGATCTTCTTCAGCGCGTCGTTCAATTTTTGAAGCCCGAATCGCAATTATCCCGCCCGCAGGGGTAAATTTAACTGCATTTCCCACCAAATTGGTCATTACCTGCAAGAGCAAGTCATAATGCCCTAAAACAGGCGGTAAACCCGCTTCAATCTCTTGGCATAATTGCAATCCCTTATCTTTAGCGTTGAGTTGATAGGAACGCAGCGTTTGTTCAATTAACTGATTAATATCTACCGCATCTAAATTATAAATTCGGGAAGATTCTAAACGGGATAAATCCAAAACATCATTGACTAAACGAGTAAGCCGATCCGTTTCATGATTCGCGGTTTGTAAAAACTCGTGTCGTTCCACTTCTGTTAAATCTTCTCCAAATTCACAGAGCGTTTCAATAAAGGATTTGATATTAAATAAGGGGGTGCGGAGTTCGTGGGAAACATTACTAATGAATTGGCTTTTGGCTTCGTTGAGTTCCACTTCCCTGGTAATGTCCTGTACCGTCATCACAATGCCCTTGACCGTTTCTCGATGCTGGTCAAACACATGGGTTAACATCAGCCGAATAGTACGGGGGAGCGGTTGGGTTAGCGTCAGACGAAATTCTTCAGAATCATTAGCATCATCTTGAGGAATGCCAGGGCGATCGCTGGCCATAGTTTTCAACGGTTGGGTTAATTGAGCCGTAATCTCAGGGGGTAAATGTTCGAGGACATTTTTGCCAGTAAAGTCCTGACTATCCCAGGCAAATAAACGCCGTGCCGTCGGATTGGCTAAAAGTAACTGAAGATTGGTATCGACTAAGATCGCCCCATCCGCAATGGTTGAAACTAGCGTATCTAATTTGGCTTTTTCCGCCGTTAACTCTTCAATATTTTGTTCTTCATAGCGTTCTAGGCGTTCCGCCATTTCATTAAAACTATCAATTAATTCTCCTAATTCCCCCCCAAAGGGTAAATCAATTCGTTGTTTGAAATTCCCCCTAGCAATATTTTTAACCCCTAATAACAATTCTTTAATGGGTTGAGTAATGGTTAAGGCATTAAAGACTGCGCCTAAGATAACCATGACCCAGATGGAAATAAACACTGCAATGGTGACATCACGGGTTAGGTTGGAAGAATTGACCACCGCTGCATTGGGGTTGATGCCTAAAGCAAGTACCCCTAAATAGCGACCTTCATGTTTGAGAGGAACAAAGACATCGGTAACTTCGCCGTTGGGGGTGTGGTGCTGACGAACCAGGGGTAATTCTGCATCTTCAAAATGGTCGTCAGGTAGTTCAATGTGTCGTTCAATAATTAAGGAGTTCTGGACTTCTGTTTCTGAATAGGGAACACCGAAAAAGATTTTGCCCTGTTGATCGGCATAGATCATGTAGCGGACGCTGGAAGTGCTTTCGTAAAAACGACTGGAAAAACGCGCAACCTCGGTTAAATTCTTCTCATCGACTAAATGACTGACATTGGCCGCTAATAATAAACCCAAATCGCGACCAAAACGGGTATCACTGAGTTGGGCATCTTGCTGAATGGTATTAACCGCCCAAAAGGTGAGTCCACTCATAAATAGGGAAACAACGAGGGTTGCTGCGGCCATTAAGCGAGTTTGTAGGGGAAACTCAGACCACCAGCGACTAATGAGGGCTTGAATTGTATTCAGAAAGACCACCAAAGCAATTGCGAAAAAATAGAATCGTCGAAAATCTTCTCTAAATTATATCGTTATCGTTCAATCCAGTCTTGCGATCGCTGAGTTACCGTCTTTGCTTTCATCACGATACATTGCCGATCCCAGCAATGGCTATAGGTCTTGATAAACAACTCTTAGCGTCATTCAATATTGAGTTGATTGCCGATCCGATTGCCGATCTTGTGGCTAATTGTCTAGACCCCTCTCGAATCCTATCTTGCCAATGAAAGTTTTTCCCACTTTTTAAGTTAAAATCAAGCCAACTATCTTGGTAAAGGGTTGAGACATTCCTATTCTGAATGTGATTTGCTTTGTGATGGGCCTTTTCTGTGCAACTTCTCAGTAATATGCCAACAACTTCTGGACAACTTTCTCCCGCTCCCGTGTTGCTGCAACTTTTGCTGTTTATCGATGAGCGTCCCTATTCCCAGGAAAATGTTAAACAAATTCAAGCCTATATTCAGGAGTTGAAAACCGATTATCCTTTTGAGCTTCAGGTGATTGAGATTGCTGAGCAGCCCCATCTGGTCGAGTATTTCCGTTTGGTCGCTACCCCGTCTTTAGTCAAAATTTCCCCTGAACCCCGACAAACTTTAGCGGGCAGTAATATTGTTAATCAACTCAAAAAATGGTGGCCCCACTGGGAGCAGGCGATCGCCGAACAGTTATTAGAACGCTCCAAACTAGAAGAAGCCACAACCGTGGTTACAGTTAATCCGCAGGATAAAACCTCCTCTTTTCATGATTCTGCCGAAGTAATGCGCTTAAGAGATGAAATCTTTCAACTTAAACAAGAAAAAGAATTTTTATCTGAACAGGTTAAATTCAAAGATCAAATTTTGGCCATGTTGGCCCACGATTTACGGAGTCCCCTAACGGCAGCTTCGATTGCGGTGGATACCCTAGAATTGCTCCAACATAAACCGGAAAATGAACGCACTCCTCAATTACGAGACCACTTGTTTAAACAATCCCGTAAACAATTTCAGATCATGAATCGGTTAATTACGGATATTTTACAAGCCTCGAAAAATTTTACTTCCCAATTTGAACTCCACAGTACGCAGTTTTATTTACAAACATTAGGAGGCGAAATCCTGGATTTATACCAAGAGAAATTTGTCGCAAAGTCTTTAATTTTAGAAGTCGATATTCCTCAAAATTTACCGTCAGTTTACGGAGATGAAGAGTTAATTCAGCAAGTCTTTGCCAATTTATTAGATAATGCTATTAAATACACGCCGCCAGGAGGAAAAATTCAGGTTTCTATCCTGCACCGTACTACCCAAAAAATTCAAGTGAGTATTGCGGATACGGGGCCAGGCATTCCCGAAGCAAAACAAGATAGCATTTTTGAAGGGCATTTTCGTTTAACCAGGGATGAAGCAGAAGAAGGTTACGGTTTAGGTCTATCATTCTGCCGTAAAATTATACAGGCGCATTATGGACAAATTTGGGTAAATAGTGTTCTGGGACAAGGCAGTTGTTTTCAGTTTACCTTGCCCGTTTACCGTTAAAGTGAGAGACAGTTTATTATCGAGGCATTACATTTAGGGAAGGGGGGATAGAGTTTGGTGAGCAACCCGCAATTAAAAAAACCCAGAAGCAGCGGCAGAGTCAGTATTATTGTGAATGCTAAGGTGAAACAGGAAGGACGACTGATTGCAGCCTCTCCCGTTACCGAGCGGATGGTCACTGCCTTGAAGAACGCGATCGCGGCCAATTCCCCCGATACGATTATTGATGTCATTGCCGTTGCCTCTCTGTGGTCTGAAGTTGCTCAACGTCAAACCTCCATTGCGGGTCGTATCTATTGCCCGTTAACGATTCAATTACCAAAATGGTTAACTTTTCCGGCCCAGACGGTCTATCAATCATGTCAGGATGTCTTAGCCCATCGCCTTTGGGTAGAAGAAAAGCTAAACTGCAAAACAAACCATAATTTAAATTGGTTAGGCGATCTCTGGCTGCCGATTATTTGGACAGAAAATGGCCCGTTGTATGCCGAAGTAATTGGAGAAGGAATGATGCCCAATGCTTACCAGCAACCGATTAAGCTCGCTGATAAGCTCTATCAATACGTACAAACATTAGCCTACAAAAATTTAGAAGCCCTAGAAGCTCCTCCCTCGGTTTATTTGCTCCAATTTAGCGTTTTATCTCAAGAAATCATCTTTGATCGGCTGTGGCCGTTTCCTGCGGCTCCCGCGATCGCCTCATTAGGAAGACAAACGCCCGATCTGTTTGCTTGCCATTGGTATTGTCTGACGAATCAGGAAATTCCTCCTATCCCGTTAAGTCCCCACCAAAATGCGTTAAATTAGCAATGTTAATAAATGTTAAATAGGACTATCCCATCTCAGGAGACTGGATTATGTTTTTAACGGAATTGCAACCTATCCTCAAAGAATTAGTCCAACAACCCATCGCTTTTACCAGTGGTTTTGTGTCGGGAATGCTGCGGCTTCAACTTACCTCTGATCCCTTAAAAAGTTGGCTCGAAAAGCAAGGTGTAACTGACTTTAGCAGTACGGATTTTAACAACGGTAGTAGCGCGAGTCAGCGTCCCCAGTCAATTTCTATCGAATAATATCTGGTTACTCACCTAAGTTTATGGGATTGAACCGTCGTCAGTTCTTAATCGGTAGTGGGGCATTAGGAGGATTGAGTGCCGTTTCTTGGCTGCATTCCCTTCTTCCTCAAAAAACGGTTTTAGCTCCTGCGGTGGCTGATCCTTCTATTTCCCTACCCATTCAACCTGAGCCTATCGCGATCGCGCCAAAGGGGTTAACGGCTCCTGGACGGGGAGATGTACGGATTGTGGTGATCAGTGATCTCAATAGCCAGTACGGTTCAACTACCTACGATCCAGAAGTTACGCAAGCGATCGCCTTAATCCCTGATTGGCAACCCGATCTCGTTCTCTGTGGAGGGGATATGGTTGCAGGGCAGAAAACTTCATTGACCGATGCTCAAATTCAAGCCATGTGGCAAGGGTTTGATCAACAAATTGCGGCTCCCCTCCGTCGGGCTAAAATTCCCTTCGGTTTTACCATCGGCAACCATGACGGTTCAGGGGCCATTGCTCAGGGGAAAATGCGATTTCAGCGCGATCGAGATCAGGCCTCCCGTTATTGGAACAATCCCCAGCATGATCCAGGTTTAAAATTCATTGATAAAGCAGGATTTCCCTTTAACTATACCTTTAGCCAAAAGGGAATTTTTTACCTGGTCTGGGATGCCTCTACTGATCGGATTCCTGAGAATCAACTCGCTTGGGTCGAAAAAAGTTTAGCGAGTTCCACCGCCCAATCTGCCAAAATGCGAATCGCGATCGGCCATCTGCCGCTTTATGCCGTTGCAGTGGGTCGCAATACATCAGGGAATGTGTTGTCTAACCCAGACCCATTACGCAATTTACTCGAAAAATATCAAGTCCATACCTACATCAGCGGCCATCATCACGCCTACTTTCCAGGGAAACGGGGTCAACTAGAACTCTTACATACCGGCGCATTAGGAGGGGGGCCTCGCCAATTATTGAATAGTCAACTGTCGCCCACCAAAACGCTAACTGTGATTGATGTTAATCTCAATTCCGAATCTACGCTCTATACAACCTACAATATGAAGGATTTATCGGTGATTCAAACCAAAAGCCTCCCTCGAATTATCGTAGGGGTTAATGGTTGGGTATTACGCAGAGATCTGACCTGGGAAGAATTACCCCCCCAAGAACAAAAAATTTAATTCCTCAATTATCCTGCTTTAGGATTTCAAGATCATTGCAGATAAAATCATCATTCTTGTTTTATCCATCTTTCTGTTAGTAAATGCCACCAAAAGAAAGGGAGGAAATCGATTTGACTTCTGCGGCAATCATGGCAACGAAATTTATGCAAAAAGACTAACAGCAAAGCAAGGCGAACAATAAACGGTTGGCTGTAGGATAGATGGAGATTTGGGCTATCACAATGCTTACAACGCATGGCTTTAAAGGTTTTTTAGACTTAAACATAAGCAGTAAAATATAAAGGATTCAATGAACAAAAGATGATTGGATTATGATTTTTACTTTTTAATTTAAACTTATTTTTTGTTGGCAATTAGATTACTTTAAAATACAAATTCCGTATTTTTACTTAAACCATAAAAGAATAGATTATTAAGAATAATACTTGACTCTAATCTAATTCGTCAATCGAAATAATTGATATTAATCCTATCAAAAAGATAATTTTTTTCTATTTAAAAAACAGTTATCAATAAAAACGAGCACTTTTTAAGACTTTTTAAATTGTTTACGTTGTCTATTAATATTTTCATTCCAGTGAGAGACAAACAATGGGCTAGAGTGGAGTGTTTAACAATCTATGGCTGAAAGAAATACTATATTGGGATATATTTTGCTAACTGTTTTTATTTTTTGGAGATTTAGATAGAATTTGATCGGTTTTATTCGATAAGATGCTATTTTTTACCGTCAGTCGGTATCAAATCCCATTATCACGTTGTACTGAACCTTTGCGATGGGAAATTAGACTAAAGTAAATATTTGTCTAAAAATTACCTATCATGAGTAAAGAAATTGAAGCTCAGTTAAAATTTTTGTTGGATCGTAAAACAATGACCGGAAAAGAATTACGCCAACTACTGTTAAATAAGTGGGGACGTTCCTATGATATCCAGCTACGACGAACCAAAGGTAAAATCTTTGTTCAAGTTATGTGGAAGTATCTAGAACAAGCCTCTTTTCCCCTGTCCGAGTCTGAATATTTAGAACATTTGAACGCGATCGCGTCCTATCTGCAAGCTTGGGGTGGTGTCGAACAAGTCGAAAAATTCCTAGAAAAAACCCGTGAACACCCGCGATTAGGAAAAGCAGTGAGTATTCCCTTAGATCTGGGAGAACGTTCATCGGAATGGATTTTAGAGTAAATCCGAGAGAAATCTCTAAAACGTAAGATTGGCCAATTTTCGATTCCCCAAATATCCATTGATTATGTAATAATCAACTTTTAGTTCGTAAAGCATTCTTGTCAGCCAGGCAAAAGCGCAAAAAGATGACAAAGATTCGTATTGCCCTCATTGAAGATGAAGAAATAATTTGTATTGGTTTACGACAATCCCTCAGCGCATTTCCAGAAATTACTTGGTTAGGAGAAGCCCAAACTGCTCAACAGGGATTTCAGTTATTGCAGACCCAACAACCCGATGTCGCCATTATCGATATTGGATTACCCGATGAAAGTGGCATTGCCTTAACTAAGCGTCTAAAAGCCTCGCCGGATCATCAAAATATTAAGGTTTTAATTTTAACGTTTCATCATGGGGAACAGTCCGTATTAGCGGCTTTTGGAGCGGGGGCTGATTCCTATTGCATGAAAGATACTCGTCCCGATTTACTTTTAGAAGCGATTAAAGCGACCCAGGCAGACCAAAATTGGATTGATCCGGCGATCGCGCGGTTGGTTCTTGCCCATACTCGTTCCCAAGCACAACCAGTAGAATTTCCGCAAAGCGATGGCGCAGGCAACAAAGCCCCAGCGGTCACAACCTTAACGGATCGCGAATTAGAAGTCTTAAAATTAATCGTTAATGGCCATAGCAACGCAGAGATTGCTGAAAAGCTCTTTATTACTATCGGAACCGTGAAAACCCATGTTCGTAATATTTTGAATAAACTCGGCACCGAAGATCGAACCCAAGCGGCGGTACAGGCAATCCGTTCTGGTTTGGTGGGCTAAGTTGACAATTCAAATAATCATGAAGTGGATCCCAAAAACTGGATGGAAAAAAGAAAGATGAACAACCTGAAAAAAACAGTACAGCGTCCAGCTTAAAGCCACAATTGCCTTAGAAGCGATTAGCGGAATTTTGGGTTTTAATTTTTGTGGTTTTAAAGATTATCCTGAAAATACTGCTGATAAAGGGGACAGCTTGAACTAGCTTCATCGCCCATTAAACTAATTAATCCCATGCTTTCCAATCGGTACGCGATCGCGGGTTCTAATTTTACATGAATTGGACTATTAACGACTTTTTTCATACCTGTTACTAAATCATTAGAAGATTGTAAATTATTCCAATGATGGCGTAAATGGGCACTATAAATTCCCCCCTGAGTGGGGGCTTCTGTTAATAATTGTTCAGGAGATAATTGATCCCGACTTAATGTATTAAGAGCTAACCTAACGAGATAGGGATGACCACCCACTAATTCAATTAGATCTTTTAAAAATGGTTGTATTTCCTGTAATTTAACTTCAGAAAATCCGTAAGTTTTAGCTAATTGATTGACTTGTTCTAAATTAAAGCCAGGTAATTTGATTTGTCTGCCCACATTAAACGGGGATTGATTGGCATCGAGTTTAATATAAACTTCAGTAGAATTAGCGATGATTAATCTGAGATTTTGCCAAATGGGTATATTATTCGCTTCTTCATGCCAAAATCGTAACATGGGCAAAAAATCTTGAGCAATATCGACATATTCAAATACTCGATCTAAGTTATCTAATCCTAAAACTAACGGCTGATTAATTTGCTCCAATAAATGACTTTGAAAATAGGTTTTACAACTAATTAAACTTCCAAATAATTCTTCATCCCAATAATCATCTAATTGAGGTTTAATCCCTAATTCTCGACTAATATTGGCACAAAACCACCGCAGGAATTTATCTAAACTACTGAACATGGCAGCTTCGGCGGTTTGGAAATTGAGATAGACAGTTTGGAAATTAGAAGCTTTAACTTGATTGAGAATAAATTTAACTAAGGAGGTTTTACCCGTTTTTTCAGGAGATTTAATACGAATTAAAGATCCAGGTTTCGTAATTTCTTGTAAACAATCACTTTCAACCGGCGATCGCGGAATATAGACCGTTGAATCTGACTGTGCAATGGGCTGTAAATTAACCGTTAATCCCGTATTAACAGGCTTATTGTTGAGCTGATGCCATTCCTGATATTTAATGTCTTTTAACCATTCGCGCACAATTTGGAATTTCCCTGGCCCTTTACTGCTAGGGTCTAGTTCAGGGCAACCATTGGGCTTATCTTTGGCAAAATAACTATAAATTTGGGTCATTTGCTTTTTATAAGTTTCATGACTAGCGGCTTCAGCAAGTTCCCACACCTCTAAATCTGATTTTCGCCAATTTTCATAGGCAAACCGCACTAAAAAAACTTCTTTCAGTTTTCCATGTAAGTCATAATCATGTGTGATTTCTTGAAGAAATTGATCCCAGCCTTGCGGTTTCATTGCAATCCTAATTTAATTAAGTTTTAAATTAATTGAATTAATATATTTTTATTGATTTTTCAAATTTACTTAGCTTTTTTTGATGGCCGCCTCAATATCTTTTAAACTAACGTCAGATTGCTCTGATTTTGCATAGATCAACAAAAATAAGATAGATTCAGAAGAGATTAACTGATAAATTATACGATAACCGCCACTCTTACCAACTGGAATATCACTATTTCTAGCGCGAACTTTAAAAAGGCTCAAGTTAGTATTAGGTATTTGGTTTCCGATAATATTTCCACAGCGTAATTGTTCAATAATTGGTTGAATATCGGACTGAATCTTTCGATAGCGTTTTGATAAGGCTTTAAGACGACGCAGAAAAGTAGCAGTAAAACGAACTTCCATTTAAGTAATATTTTCCCAAAGTTGAGAGATAGGAAACGTTTCGCCTGCGGCCGCTTGCTTTAAAGACTCCTTGAGATCCGCTAAAATTTGCGCCTTGGGTTCATATTCATCAATCCAAGCCAATCCGCTTTCGCTATCAATCTGCATGGAACTGATTAACTGTTGCCAAATTTCGATAGGAACAAGAACTTCCGTTGTTTTCCCACCTGCATCAGTGACATAACGAACCAGCGTTTCAATGTTTGCACTCATCATGACTTTAAACCTTTTGCTTTGGTTTTATTTTAGACGATATCTATTGACGGCATAAAAGCGATCGCGGTTAAGCCCTATTTTCCACTTTTTTCCCTTTTCTTCGATCTTAAGGGAATATCTCTTACTCGCAATGGGACTGACATCCTGTGACGACCATTTTATGCTGAAAGTAGAGGAGAAAAATTCCTCGAACTTCCTTGGTGTGTCAGGATGTGATAAGGAGATGACCTATGAAACGTAACCTAGTCACGAGTCTCGCGATCGCGTTGTTAGTGATAGTAGGAGTCGAAACCGTAGCAACCGCCTATGCTACTCCGACCGATTCCCAAACCATCTACAACGGAAAATGTCCTAAAGACAAAGACGACGATTGTAAGGACTAATTCTAAACATCAGTTATCAGTAGATTTTTGGGATCGGCTGGTAACTGTTGCTTGGAGGACACTGAGATGGCTAGTAACGCCCTTGTTGCTGGTCATCTCCTTAATTTTATTCTAGGGCGTGACCCCAAGGACAGAGCCGTTTTAGCCAGGGCATTGAGAAAATTGAAAGAGAGCCTACGCGATCGGTTGTTGAAATAGCTCGAAAACTTGACGGCAAAAATAGCGCAATTTATCTCCCACATCCGCCGCCGGTTGATAATTACCGACAACTTGCCAATGCTCGACCGTCGAAAGTCGCCAGGCTTGCCCCTGATGGTTAATTCCTACGGTTTCAACCCCAATCAAACGCTGAGAGGCATCAATGGGATCGGGATGAAAGCGAATCTGAACGAGAATACTGCGGCTTTGGAAACGAGGACTCCAACCCGGTAGATGAAAACCAATATCAATTGAGTGGGGATCGACTAACTCGCGGGTATTTCGATCATTGAGCCAAGGTTTTAAATCTGCCTTTGCATCGGGAAATTGTGATTTAAACAAATTGACAATCGCGGCAATTTTGCTGGCCGTTTCTAATCCTTTTGCTTGTTCGGCGGCGTTCATGTTCAATCTCCTATGGCTTGGGGGTTGAAGAACGGTTGATTTAGTAGCTTACCTCAACTTCTCTCCATTTCGCTGAACTCAACGAGCCGAGAGCCTAGCTGATACAGCGGTTATACCGTATTACAACCTAAGATGGGTAAAAGATGCTGTATTCTAAGACAGAATTTAAAATTTTATTGGTAAATAAGGATAACAAAAGTTCGTGGAAATTACCGAAAATACCTTAGACGTTGGCAAGCTCAATTGGTTTTATCGAGAAGCGATCCCCAATCATCAGAATGATAAACCCCCTGTTTTGCTGCTGCATGGTTTACCGTCTCAGAGCTATACCTGGCTGCTGATTCTGGATCAATTAGCCGAAAATGGCTTTCGGGCGATCGCGCCGGATTGGATCGGGTCAGGTTACTCGAATAAACCCGATAAACGGGATTTCGCCTACACAACCCAAGCCTATCTTCAAGCATTAACGGATTTAATTAATGAGTTAAATCTCGACAAACTGAGCCTGGTTGTCCAAGGCTACCTTGCATCTGTTGGCATTCAATATGCTCTAGAAAATCCTGACAAAATCGAAAAATTAGCCATTTTAAACACTCCTATCACGCAAAATGCCAAATTGCCCTGGTTGATGAGCCAATGGACATTCCCGTTTGTGGGCGATATGGTCACGCAAGACCCCTTAATTATTGACCGTACCCTAGAAGGGGGGAGTGGTTTTGTCGTGAGTGATGAAAAATTAGACGTTTACCGTCGGCCTTTTTTGAAAACTTCTGCTTCGGGACGTTCCTTGATGGCAACAGCAAAAAATTTGGATTTAGCTAAAAACACCGCCGAGATCGAAAAAGGTTTAACGACTTGGGCTAAACCCACTTTAATCCTTTGGGGAATGCTCGATCCCTGGTTGCCGTCTGATCCCGTAGAGCAATTAGCCAAAAGTAATCCTCAAATTGAATTTGCTAAGTTACCGGAAGCTAAACATTATCCCCAAGAGCATTGGCCTCAAGAAGTCGGTGAAATTCTTATTCCCTTTTTCCGTCGTCAAGGGATTTAGTCATTTCTGTCCTAATTACATCACAGGTACCAAAAAAACGAATATTCCCATTTTGGGCTTAATCAGGGATTAAGTTGACAATAACCATAGAAACTCTACCCTAAGATGCGGAGACTAGAACCTTGATTAGATTTTTGTACTTCAATGCGTTGTTGAAAGGATTCTTTAAATTGGGGCATGTGGGTAACGGTTAAAATACAAGCAAAATCGGACGCGATCGCGTTAATAGCAGCGACTAACCGTTCACAGCCCTCGGCATCCTGAGTCCCGAATCCTTCATCCACAATCAATAACTGTAAGGCAGTTCCGGCTCTTTGGGCCAGTAATTTGGCTAATGCCAGGCGAATCGAGAAATTAATGCGAAAGGCTTCTCCCCCCGAATAGGTCTCATAGGGACGAGTCCCCTGGGCATCCGCAATAAGAATATCGAGCGTATCAATAAATTTGGTGGTTCGTTTAGAAGTTCCCTTACTGGCTTTTTGAGTCACAAACTGGATATGGAGTTGATTGCTCGTCAAACGGGCGAGAATTTGATTCGTTTCTGCTTCGAGTTGGGGCAAGATATTTTCGATCATCAAGGTTTGAATGCCATTTTTCCCGAAAGCTTGGCTTAATTCTTTGTGAATTCGGTATTGCTTTTTGGCTTCCTGTAATTGTTGTGTCGTTTCCTTGTGTTGCTCTTTCAACATATCTAGTTGACGAGCTAATTGCTCCAATCCCCCTTTTCTGGCTAATAAGCTATCGAGGGTTTGGCGACGTGCTTGAATTTGCTGTTCTAACGTTTCAATCTCTGCTTGATGATCTAAAAATTGTTCCATTTGATGCCGCAGGTGAGCTAACTCGCTTTGCATTTTCTCCTGTTCTGCATGGCGTTCGGCCATACTGTCGGTTAGTTGTTGTAATCGGTTTTGTAAGGGAGTTAACTGTTCTTGGGCTTGCTTGAGTTCCTGATAGCGTAGTTGCCAAATTTGGTTTTCTCGGAGTTGTTGCAAAATGCCCTGGTGCTGCGATCGCTCGTAACCCAAAGCCGTAATTTGTTGATCAATCTCGGTAATTTGGATCTGTAAATCGGAACTCTGGCGTAATTGCTGAGATTCTAATTGAAATTGCTCAACTTGTTTTAATAACTTGGGTCTTTCTGCTTGGATCTGGGAGTGACGACGGGTGGCTTCATCCAGTTTAACCTGCTTAATTTCTGCCCAACGCCAACGTTCTACTTCTCCTCTGGCTAAAGCATGGGATTGTTCATCGTATTTTAATTTTGCTAAATCTTGCGTAAGATTTTCTAACTCTGAATACAGATCTTCTGCGTAGGTTTTGTGGGTTAAATCGGCTTCAATTTGTTGGATTTCTAATCGTAAAGCCTGTAAACTTTCATGAATTTCGCCGGTATTTTCTAACCAGGATTCATATTGTCCATACTGTTGTTGCAAAGAATCATAGATTTTTAATTGGCTTGCTAAATCCGCATATTCTCCCCGTAAAATCTGGAGTTCCCTCGCAGATACGGCCATTTGTTCTTTTAGCACCCAAATTTGATCCTGAATTTCCTTTTGTTGAGCTTGGGTTTTACGAATAACCTGGTGATGATGTTCTTCGTTTAATTCCTGTTCACACAGGGGACAAATCGCATCGGGAATGTCTAATAATTGTAGCTTTTGGTTTAATTCCTCGACTTGCGTTTCATAAATGCGTTGATGCTCTTGTAATCTTTCTTGAAAATGTCGTCGCTCTTGCCCTTTTTCTTCAACCCGTTTCTGATAGATTTTCTTTTTATCAAGTTCCTTAATTTGTTGATTGATCGCTTGAAATTCTTGACGAATATCCGGGACTTTCTGGATTTTTCCCGATAAATCCGCCACTAACAATTGACGCTGTTCTAATTTGGCTTGAAGTTGGGCTTCTGCCCGTTCAATCTCGACTTGGATCGCGTAGCATCTTTGCTGGAGAGGAGACACTTGGCTTTGTAAATGATCTAAATCCGCTAACTGTTGACGACATTTTTTCAGCTTTTCAACGCCTGCTTGGATTTCGGTAGAGCGATTGAGGATGGATTGGAGTTCTTGCTCTTGTTGATCGAGATTGTCTAATTGAAATTGGGCTTGTTTAATTTTTAAGCTAAGTTCATTTTGTTTTTGAATTAACTGTTGTTCTAAACGCTGCTTTTGTTGTTGGGATTCCTGAAAAATTTGGAACTTATGAGATAAAGACTCTTCTTCTTTTTGTAAGTTTAAATAGGCTTGATAGTGCTGTTCAATTTCGGTGGACTGAGCTAGTAACTGTTGGAGATGGGTTAACTGTTTTTCGGTTTCCCGTTTTTCTTGTCCTAAGCGTTGAATCTCTAGATTTAAATTTTGGGCTTGGTTTTGTTGCCAGGTTAATTGTTGTTGCCAGGTACGACGCTGGTTTTCCGTGACTTTGAGTTGCTGTAATTGCCATTGATCCTGATCCTGTAATTGTTGAATGCTGTGGATCTCTTGGGTTAAAGTCACCTGATTGGTTTCGAGTTCCTTTTGCTGGCTGAGTTGTTGCTTTTCCGATTGCAAGCGTAAATCTAAAAAATCAACTTGTCCTTTATAGTTTCTGGCAATGTCTTTGGCTTGTTCTGCTAGGATTTCGTATTGATCCAGCTTCAGTAGATCGGCTAAGATTTGTTTGCGTTCGGTAGGACGACGGAGCATAAATTCATCCGCTCGACCTTGACGAAGATAGGCTGAGTTAACAAAGGTGTCGTAATCTAATTTCAGAGCATCAATGACTTGTTCTTGGGTCGCCCGCAATCCCTTGCCCGTTAAGGCGCGAAAACTGCCGTTACTTTCGATCTGGAATTCTAGGCTGCTACTTTTGCCCCGATGCCGACTCCGAATGACCTTGTAGGTCTGTTGATTGCTAATAAATTGAAAGTCCACCCGTACATAGTCTGCGCCGGTATGGAGAACATCATCTTCGCTCGCAGCCCGACTTTGCCCCCAAATCACCCAGGTAATGGCTTCTAGTAAGGAAGATTTGCCCGCTCCATTGGCTCCACAAATACAGGCAGTATGAATCCCTCGAAAATCTAGGGTGGTTTCTCGATAACTTAAAAAATTTTTTAAGGTGAGTTGCAAAGGAATCATTGTTGTTGTTTTCGCCTTTGCGATTTAAATGAATCAAGTCTAGCTAACAGTTGGTTAAAGCTTAGCTAAAGTGAATGAGACTCCCAGCGTTGCTCAGGTTATCTATCGGCGCGGGAATCATTTCCCCACGAAAATCCAAAATTTGTACCAAAATGAGATAGGCAACGGCTAAGAGAACAGAAATGGCTCCGGTAATAATTGCCACTAATTTTTTTTTCTCCATGATTTATTTTTAATACGATTAACTGTTGATGGGTTTATTTGTATCATATCAAGAGTTTGAGCGAATGTTATCTATCGATTTTTCGGCTCTTGAGGGTTTTTCTTTCTACCCCATAATTGTTCGGCATAGCAAAATTGAGTTATTCGATTTAAAATTCTCTTATTCTGCTTTGAGTCCACTATAGATTAATCAATTTTTAAGTTCTACGGCGATCGCGTTTTTTGGGAATACGACTTTGCTCATGATAAGCAACCTTTAAAGGCGTTATCTGCTTAGATGGACTGTATAATTTGGCTACGCTATACCTGTGTAAGGATGACGCAGCCTCAACTCAGGGTTTATTGGATTTGATTTATGTTTCTAGGGAATCTCGTCCAACTTGATCGAGAACAGATTATTCTTCGGGATCTGCTGACGCTTTCGGCTTCGGTATCGGTCAAAGAGGCGATCGCTGTTTTATTGAACCCCCCATTAGAAGAACAAAAAAAACAGTGTATTTGGGCTATCGGAGACAATCAGCAACTTTTGGGCTACCTGACGGAACGGGATGCGTTGCGCTTGGCATTTCATCAATCTCCTCTCGACACGCTTCCCCTGATGGCAGTGGTGAACAAGCCCTTAATTACTTTGCAAGAATCTGAGATAACGGATGTATTTACCGTCTTAACCCTTTTACAAACCTATGACCTAGATTATCTTCCGATTGTCGGCGATCGCGGCGAATTACGAGGCATGATTACTACCCATAGTCTTTTAAAAACCCTACGTCCACCCGATGGGGATCAACTGGCAACGATGCTAGGGTGCAATTTTGAGGCAGAACGCTTAAAGCATGAGCAAATCGAAGAAGAATTACGCCAGAGTCGGGCAATCAAACAAGCCATTCTTTCTGCCATTCCCAATTTGATGTACCGCGTGAGTGCTGACGGCATTTATTTAGAGTGTTTTTCGACCCAGTACGTAGCCGATGTGCTACCTGCGGATATTAACCCCGTGGGAAAGCATTTATCGGAGGTCTTGCCGCCTGAACTCGCGCAACGCAAACTGAAACTAATTGACCAAGTTTTAAAAACCGGAGAAATTCAACGTTTCGAGCAACATCTTCCTATTGGAGACAAAATTCAATATGAGGAGGTGCAGATCGTTAAAATGAATGCTCAAGAAACCCTAACGATTATTCAAAATATTAGCGATCGCAAACAGGCCGAAAACTCGTTACGGGAGAGTGAAGAACGGTTTAGAAGTATTTTTGATACTGCCGCTATTGGTATGGCGATCGCCTCCCTTGAAGGAAAACATGTATTAGTGAATCCTGCCTTTTGTAAGATGTTGGGCTACTCGGAAGCCGAATTAACCGCCCTTTCTTTCCAAGAGATTACCTATCCAGCGGATTTAGACATCGATTTAGAGCATTATCATCAATTATTAACGGGGAAAATTAACTATTTCCACCTAGAAAAACGCTATATCCACAAAGAAGGTCATGTGATCTGGACGGAAGTGAGCATCTCCCTGGTGCGGGATCAAAATCAAAATCCCCTCTATGATATTGCGCTGATTCAAAATATTAGCGATCGCAAAAAAGCGGAACAGCAAATTATTCACAATGCCTTGCATGATCCCTTAACGGATTTACCCAATCGTACCCTGTTAATGGAGCGAATCGAGTTAGCGATTAAACGCTGTAAACGCTTACCGAGTCAACATTACGCCCTGCTCTTCTTAGATTTAGATCGGTTTAAGATTATCAACGATAGTTTGGGCCATCTCGTCGGCGATCAATTACTCAAAAGTATTGCCCAAAAACTCAAAATTCATCTGCGGGAAGTGGATTTAGTGGCTCGCTTAGGAGGGGATGAATTTGTCATTTTACTCGAAGATATTACGGACTTTGAACAAGTAGTTCCCATTACTGAACGTATTCTTAAGGATTGCCAAACGCCGTTTCTTTTAGATGGCTATGAAATGTCCGTGAGTACCAGTATTGGGGTGGTTTTAGGAACGCCTAATTATGTACAAGCCTCCGAGTTGCTCCGCGATGCGGATATTGCTATGTATAAGGCCAAATCCCAAGGGGGCAATAGTTATCGAGTTTTTGATGTTCAGATGCACACCCAGGCCCTAAGTCGCCTGACCCTCGAAACCGAGTTACGCCAAGCCTTGAAGCACCAAGAATTCACGGTCTATTATCAGCCAATTATGGATCTGTTGAATGATCGCTTAGTGGGGTTTGAGGCGTTGATCCGTTGGCATCACCCCGAACGAGGATTAGTTTCACCGGCGGTTTTTATGGCGATCGCGGAAGAAACGGGCTTAATCGTCCCGATGGATCAATGGATATTGCGTACCGCCTGTGAACAGTTAGTCCAGTGGAAAGCCTGTAATTTTGTGACCTCTCCCCTAAAAATTAGTGTTAACCTTTCGGCTCAAGACTTACGACGTTCCAATTTACTGCAAGATATTGACCAAATTTTGGCAGAAACCCAGTTAGACGGCAGCGCGATCGCCTTAGAAATTACCGAAAGTATGTTAATTGAAAACATTGATCAAACCATTGAACTACTGCGCCAATTAAAAGAACGAAATATTCAAATTAGCATTGATGATTTTGGAACGGGTTATTCCTCCTTAAATTATCTCCATCGTTTACCCGCCGATAACTTAAAAATTGACCGCAATTTTGTTCGGCAAATGCAACAGGATAACCGCAACTATCAAGTTGTCAACACCATTATTACCCTCAGTAATCAATTAGGCTTAACCGTTGTCGCAGAAGGCATTGAAACCCTACAACAACTGCAATGGTTACAACAATTAGGCTGTGAATTTGGTCAGGGTTACTATTTTTCTAAACCCTTACCTGTGGAGGAAATTGAAGCAATGTTTTTCAAAAGTATTTACCCTGTAATGCGTTAAGAAAATTCAACTTAATTATCCATTTCTTCGGCGGTCATGGGGGGAAATTCTAGGGGAACAGACCCCAATAATCCCTTACGAAAATCATTGAGCATTTGCACGGCTATCCGTTCGCGATCGCCTTGATATTTTTGCTCTGCTAACTGGAATAAATATTCTTCAGCCGACATATCCAACGGATCAAGCTGATAGCGGGCTTGTAAAGTTTCAGGAAAACCCAAATTAACCATCAGATCAATAAATGCCGTTGTAATTAATTGATTATCGTAACTCGCTTCCCCAATATCCTCACAAATCGCTAATTTAATGGCATTTTTTTGATTTTCTAACTTCAAAGGAATGACCCCAGGCGCATCCAATAGTTCAATCGTCTCAGAAATTCTGACCCAGCGTAACTGGCGCGTAACCCCTGCCCGTCTAGCACTTTCAACCACCTTCTGACCTAATAAACGGTTAATTAAAGCCGACTTTCCCACATTAGGAAAACCGATGACTACCGCACGAACAGGTCTAGGCTGTAGCCCCCTAGTACGGCGTTTTTCATTCACACTAGCTCCCACCGTCTGGGCTGCTTTTTTAATCGCTTTTACCCCATCCCCTTTTTTGGCATTGGTACAATAGGCCATTTCGCCCTTGGCTTTAAACCACTTTAGCCATAATTGGAGCGCGTTTTCGGGGATCATATCCACCCGATTGAGGACTAAAATTCTCGGTTTTGTGCCAATCCATTCAGGAACCTGAGGGTGCTGGGATGCTAAGGGAATACGGGCATCAATCACTTCTAAAACCACATCTACCCGTTTGAGTTGTTCTTTTAGTTGCCGTTCCGCTTTGGCGATATGCCCTGGATACCATTGAATAATTGCCATAATAAGTTACTGTTATCGTCGGGTAGACCGCGATCGCGTCCTAATAAACCTATAATAGAGGCTTGAGATAGGGTTTATATTACTGAGATTATCAGGAATTCAATGGCAAAGGAGCGTTATCGGACTCGTCAGCAGGTTAAGGAGAATGGTAGGGGTTCCCTCAATTCTGCAATGCCTCAAACCCAATTGCCACCGATTGTCATTTATCCCGCTCCAAAAGAACTCCCTAAACAAGAAAGCTTGGTTATTCCTATCCAAAAAGCCGGTGCAAACCTACAGGGCGGCCAATTTAGTCACAGTCATCTCGAAAAAGCCGAATTAACTAACTGTAATTTACGGCAAGCGAATTTTCCCTACGCCCATCTACAGGGGGCCAATTTAATCGGTTCCGATCTACGGCAAGCCAATTTACTCGAAGCCAATTTAACCGAAGCCAATTTAATTGCGGCTTGTTTACGGGAAGCCATTTTACGGGGAGCCAATGGGAGCCGCGCCCTATTGAGACGGTGTAATTTATCGGAAACGGATTTAACGGAAGCCCATTTTAATGAGGCAGATTTCAGTCAAGCGGTCTTAACGGAAGCTGAAGCCCAAGGCATTTATCTCTATCGCGCCAATTTATCTCAAGCTAAGTTATTTCATTCCCATCTTCAACAAGCCTACTGTTTAGAAGCAAACTTAAGCCAAGTAGACGGCGATCGCGCAGACTTACGCTGGGCCAATCTCAAAAAAGCGAATTTACGGGGAGCCAATTTACAGCAGGCGAATTTACGAGGTGCAAACCTAAGTCAAGCCGATTTAACAGGAGCTAACTTGCGGGGAGCCAACTTGCGGGGAGCGAATTTACAACAGGCAATTTTAAGCAATACCTGTTTAAGAGAGGTTGTTTTATAATCCCATATTCCACCAGTCTAGACAATCAAAAAGGATGTGATCATCTTATTGCAACGCAACATAGAAAATGGCGATCGCTTATAATAAACCCACTGAGGAAAATAGTAAGGAGGCAAATGCCAGCAAAAGATCTCTATCACGAAGCTATTAAAAATGCCTTAGTTAAAGATGGCTGGGTTATTGTGGCAGATCCTTACAGAATTAAATATAAAGATGCTGAATTATTTGCTGATTTAGCCGTAGAAAAACCGATCGCTGCTGAACGAACTGGAATTCGGATTATTGTCGAAATTAAGAGCTTTTTAAGTCCCTCGCCAATGAAGGATTTTGAAATTGCTCTCGGACAATATATTTTATATCGGAACTTAATCAATTTGACTGAACCTGATTATCAAATTTATCTTGCGATTAAAGATAGCGTTTACGTTAACTTTTTTCAAAGAGACTCCATTCAGGACATTGTGAAAATAAATCAATTACTTCTGATTATTGTAGACACAGAAAAAGAGGAGATTTTACAATGGAAGAACTAGAAAAATACCGTTATTTAATAAAAAGAATTTTAACCGAATACCATGAATGGGTTAATCATTCTTCTAATTTAAAGGAAGAAAGCTGTTTGATTTTTGATGAACTACACGATCATTATCTTTGGCTATTTATGGGATGGGAAGGTAAGAAAAAAAATAGAAATATTCATGTCCATATTCGCATTAAAAATGGAAAAATCTATATCGAAGAAGACTGGACAGAAGAAGGAATTACAACTGAGTTGCTAAAAGAAGGTATCCCAAAACAAGATATTGTTTTAGCATTTCATGACCCTGAAAGTCGTAAATTAACCGATTTTGCTGTTGCTTAATCAGCAGTGTTCGCTTTCGTTTGAATAGAATGCCAACTGTGAGCCTTATTTTAATCTTTAACTTCAATTCAGTCAGTTTCTAGTCAATGGTGTTAAAAAATTTGTTATGGGGGTTCACTATTAAGCAACATTAAAGCCGACAGATGATACTTTCCCCGTGAGAATCCGTCCCACAACTTCTCCATAAACCGTATAGTTCAGTAAATTTCAGTACTTCTTCCATCTGCGGTTTACTACTTTCCCAAGGCTTAGGATTGCCATAGGCATAATAGGCTTCTAGTCCATCAATGCCAACCTGTACCGCATTGGGAATCACCCGACACGCTGGTTGGCGGTAACGGGCAGGATGGGCTAATACGGTTAATCCTCCGGCTTCATGGATAGCATTAACTACCTTTGTCGCTAATTCATCTCCATTGCGGGGGCGATCGCCGCCAAGATAGGGCTTCATGGCAGGATGTTCAGGATCAAAACCGTAGCCTAAAATATGTACTTCCGTTCCCATTAAATCCGAAGTAACCTCTATCCCTGTCCAGAGAAGGGGCAATAGCTTATCAGGTTGATAGTGTTGCAGTAAATCGAGTTGAGCTTGAGCGCGATAGTAACCGTCAATGCTGTGATGATCCGTAATGGCTAATCCCTGCAATCCCAAATGAATCGCCTGTTCAATCAAGGCTTCAGGGGTGAGCTTCCCATCCGAGCAAATAGTATGCAAATGAAAGTTGAAATGGAAAGGACAACTTTGGGGGTCTAGGTTTTCCCAAACCTCGATTAAAGCTTGAGTCGTTGGCATTGTGGTTTGGGTAGTAAGCGTTGCAACCATGTTTAGCCCCATCCATGCAGAAGCGATAACGGATTGTCAATTATCAAGATAACAAATCTTTACACAAAATGTGAGGGGGTTTGGCGCAAAGCTACCGCAAAACTGAAATCTAAGATACCAAGGATTGGGCATAGGCATCAAACCCTGCTTGATTTAATGATTGAACCGTTGTCTGGCTATCTTGTACCCAATAATTTTGACCTAAACGAATAAATTGCCGTTGCTGACCTTGACCCACGATGGCCACGACAGGGACTTTGGCATTTTTTTTGTCTCCCGATTGCTCTTGTAAAATACTTTTTAAATTATTTTGGTAGCTTGGATTTATTGCCTGCTGAGGATTAAGCGGGATCATCACAATCTGCATCCGTTCAATGGGTTCTACCGCTTCAATAATCAGTTGCATCTTGTCATCCCGTTTGTCCGTTTTGCCCCAAATAATTAAATGACTATCTTCAATCAACTGATCCTGTAGGGCTTCGTAACTGTCAGGAAAAACCACACCATCCGCTTGCCCTGAAATATCCTCCATTGTCACAAAGGCCATGGGCGTTCCCTTTTTGGTAATAATCTTTCTGACAGCAATGACGACCACAACAGCACTAACCGCTTTACGGGATTTTAAGTTATCTAAATCCCCCAGGCTAATTGGCGAGAGTAATTGAGTGCTTTTCTGCACAGATTTTAAGGGATGCTCTGAAACATAAAACCCTAAATGTTCTTTTTCTAACTTTAATTTTTCCTGTAAAGAAAAATTTTCAACGCTTGGCGCACTGGGAATTTGCTCAAACTCTGCCTCTTTCTTCGTCGCACCATTGCCATTGCTTAATTCACCGACTAAATCAAACAGATTAGTTTGTCCGCTTTCTTTTTCTTTCGTGCGTTGTTGGGCCCAAGCAATGACCAAATCCAGATCCTGAATCAGTTGATTTCGATTAATTTGGATAGGGTCAAAGGCTCCTGCATAAATCAAGGTTTCCAACGCTCGACGATTGACAACCCGCAGATCTACTCGTAAACAAAAATCCCCTAATGAAGTAAATTTCCCTTCTTCTCTCGCTTTCAAAATATTTTCGATCGCGCCCTCTCCCAAATTCCGCACCGCCGAGAAACCAAAGAGAATACTATTGCCAATGGGAGTAAAATCTCGATTAGAACGATTAATATCCGGTGGTTCGACACTGATGCCCATTTTTTGGCAATTTTCTCGATACCGTTCCACTTTTTCTTGGGTATCACTACTCGCTGTCAAGAGCGCGGCCATATACTCAACGGGATAATTCGCTTTTAGATAGGCCGTTTGATAGGTAACGTAAGCATAAGCCGTCGAGTGGGATTTATTAAAACAATTGGACGCAACCAGCCCATTTTCCAATAAAAAATTATGATCCTCTGCAACCCCAATATCATAAACAGGTTGTATTCCAAGGGAAGTACGGCTAACAATTTTTACCATAGGAAAACTGTAAACATCGCGTAGATTGATTATATAAAAAACTCTTTGACAAAAGTTAGGATAAAGGCTTAAGGACGGGAACTCAGACAAGTTTGATAGTCAATTGGAAGACTTCCGAAATGACGGTAAAAAAGAGACACCTAAAGAAATCAAAGTGGCAGGAATGACAATAAACAACAAAATCGTGTTAAAGATTGGCAAATTGTTGTGATTGGTCGCTGCTAAGATTAAATAGGTTGTATAAGCGACGTAATAACTCAGAAAAAGTAGACCTTCCCAGCGAGCAATTAATTGGCCGGTAATAAAAACGGGGAAACAAACGATCGCGACCGCAACCATAACAGGCAGATCAAAATGCAAAGCAGAAGGTGATACGGTAATTCCTTCCGGTGATAGCAGGGCGGCTCCCCCTAAAACAGCCAAAATATTGAAGATATTACTGCCAATCACGTTTCCTACCGCAATATCCCGTTCGCCTCGCATACTGGCAATGACGGAAGTGGCTAATTCCGGTAAGGATGTTCCCGCCGCCACCAGGGTTAAGCCAATGACCAGTTCACTGAGTCCTAAACTCCGCGCGATCGCGATCGAGCTATCCACTAACCATTTAGAGCCTAAAACTAATAGTCCTAAGCCAACAACGACAAAACCGATATTAGTCGCGATCTTTTGTACAGAACGACCTGCATTTTGCCCGTATTCTCGATCATACTCTTCTTGAACCTCGGCATTTTGTTCCTTCCGGCTTTGAATAATTAGAAATCCGGTATAGAGAATGGCCAGCACGACGAAAATAGCCCCATCCACTCGGCTAATTTTGCCATCAACTCCAAACATTAAGGTTAAGCAAGAAACCCCTATCAAAATCGGAACATCTAAGCGAATCAACTGCTGAGCCACGACTAAGGGCGTGATTAAAGCGGATAAGCCCAAAATCAACAGCACATTAAAAATATTACTTCCGATCACATTCCCTAAAGCAATATCCGGTTGACCCGCCAAGCTAGACTGGAGGCTCACCATTAATTCGGGTGAACTGGTTCCATAGGCAACAATGGTAAGACCGATGACCAAAGGAGAAAGCCCAAACATGATGGCGAGACGGGATGCCCCTTTAACTAAAATCTCCGCTCCAGCAACCAGCAATACTAATCCTGCAATTAGTAGCAAAATGACATTGAGTCCCATTTCCCCTTGCCTTTTATTTTACGCTTTCTTAATTATTCAATAAGCGGGTCATAATTTAGAAACAATTTGTCGTCTTGGGACTCGGTTAGAGCATTAAGCTTGTAGGCTCATGGCTTTACGATACAGTTTTTGAATGCGTTCTAAGAGCCTATCGCAGGAAAATTTTGCTGGTTCATGGCTCGGTTCTAGCTCTTGTAACTTCGTTAAAAGTTTGGCTTCTTGAGTTTGTACGTCTCCATCACTATAAATCAAGCCACTAATCGCTTCTAATAGTTCTTGATAGTCTTCTTCTTGATGATTTTCGCCTAAATATTCCTGAAGCCAACGGTAGCACTCTTCTGCTTGGACGGGTTTCAATTCGGATAAAAGAGGTTTGAGTTCGGGATCGTCAGTAATCTGGAAATTAGCCGCCATTGTGCGTAGATATTCCCGTTCTTCGCTTTGAATTACGCCATCAATCCAGGCTGCTCCAATCAAAATTTTGATCAGTTGTTTTGTTTTTTGAGTGGTGTCCATCATAAAATTCTAGAGATTTTATTTATAAATAGAAAAAGTATTTCGTTAACTACCAGTAAATCACAAGAAAAAATGAATTCTAAAAATGGAGGATTTTATTAATAATTACTAAATTGGTCAATTTCTTTAAATGTTAATTTTTTTGAAGTTTGATCATAAAGAAACCATCCATTTTTTGCTGATGGGGTAAGATTTGAATCCCTCGTTCTGGATTCCATGAAAATTCCTGAAATGAGTCTAACGCAGGATCACAAATTCGCCAGTTAGGATGTTGAGTTAAAAAAGCCTCAATAATCTCTTGGTTTTCTCGAATGTTCAGCGTACAGGTTGAATAAACTAAAATACCTTGCGGTTTGACCCAAAAAGCGGCTTGGGTTAACAATTCAGCTTGTAATTGGGTTAGTTCTTCTATTTTATCAGGCGTTTGTCGCCAACGGATGTCAGGGTTACGGTGTAAGGTTCCGAGTCCTGAGCAGGGGGCATCGACTAAGACGCGATCGCTGCTATTGATAAATTGGGGAAAATCTCGGCTATCTCCCACTACGGTTTGAATGGATTGTAATTCTAAACGCTCAACGGTTTTAGTGAGTTTTTTTAAGCGGGAAACTGTGCGATCGCAAGCCCAGATCGTTCCTTGATCGCCCATTAATTCCGCAATATGGGTAGTTTTCCCCCCTGGAGCAGCACAGGCATCGATAATCAGTTCATTTGGCTGGGGATCGAGTAGAATTGACACTAATTGGGCACTGGCATCCTGTACCGTCCACCATCCTTCGGTAAAACCAGGAAGTTGCTGAATCGGACAATGGGCTTTGATGAGGCGTAATGCCTGGGGCAACCCTGGGATACGAGCCGTTTCGACTTGCTGTTGAGCAAAAGCGGTTTCTACGATTTCTAAGTTTGCTTTCAGGGGATTAACCCGTAAATCAATCGTTGGGGGTTGATTCAAGTAATCGCACAATAATTCTGCTTCTTTTTCTCCAAATTGGTTTAAAAATAATTCCATCATCCAGTCAGGAAAACTATGGAGAATGCCCAATCGTTGCACAGGATTTTTCGGTAATATCAAGGGATCAGATTGCTCATAGCCTAAGCGAATATATTGGCGTAAAATTCCGTTTACCACCCCTGAAAGCCCTTTTAAGCCGTTGTTTTTCGCTAAATCCACGCTGGTATTAACTGCCGCAGAATCGGGAATATGGTCTAGATAGCGCAACTGATACAACCCAATCTGTAAAATCCGTCTTAAATCCGGGGGTTGTTTGGCAATGGGTTTCTGGCTGAGTTGTTCAATCAGGGTATCCAAAGTTCTTTGCCGTCGCACAATGCCATAAACGAGTTCAGTCACTAAGGCGCGATCGCTGCGTTTGAGGTCAGTATTTTTCAAAGCCCTATCGAGGGCAATATCGGTGTAGCTATCCCGTCTGTCGATGTCTCGTAGGGTTAAAAAGGCAATTTGACGGGCATTCTGCATATAAATTTCAAGAAATTACACTGAAAAACTGAAAGACCCACCGAAGTGGGCCACTCTTTCATTTTATTCGGAAAAATCCCCTATTTGACTAAATGGGCTTCGAGGAACCAGAGGCGTTTGTCAATGGTACGGGAAATTTCTGTATACAAATCAGACGTATCGGCATCCCCTAAATCCGCCGTGTCCGCGATCGCCGTCCGAACATGAGCCGCATAAGCCCCATAGCGATCACAAAGAGCCGTAACGTGATCAACACCAGTGGCAATATCTAAGGGATATTCAGGCAAAATAGAATTCGCCGCCGCCACACGAGCTGTTCCCAAAGGCGTTCCGCCCAACGCCGTGATCCGTTCAGCCACCATATCGACGTATTCTTCTACTTCTGTAGCCAACTCATCAAATAAAAGATGGAGTTGATAAAAATCTAACCCTTTCACGTTCCAATGGGCTTGTTTAATTTGGGTTTTTAAATCTAAGGTCGTGGCTAAGGTAGTGCTTAAAATATTAATGATTTGAGTGCGAATCTCAACGGATAAATCAATCCGAGTCGGGTACAGTTTGCCAGTGGCTTTAACTTGAGTGGCTGTCATAATAAATTTCTCCTGGGATATATCCCAATTTTAGGCACGTTTAAAGTGCATTTAAGCTTTAATCAATGTTAAAAAATCAAGCAAGGGGTTAGCCTGTTAGTCCGTGTCGAATGTTCTTAACGAAGCTATTCCCCCGTTTCCAAGCTTTTTAACTCAAATCAACTATTTTTGCAGATAGGCCAATAAGTCTTCTGAACCGCCGATATGGGTGCCATTGATAAAGACCTGGGGAACGGTGGTGGCAGCCGCAACCGCTTTGAGAGAACGAGTGGTAATCGCTTCACCTAAAACAATTTCTTCATATTCCAAGCCTTTTTCCTTGAGGGCTGCTTTGGCTCTGGCACAGTAGGGGCAACCGATTTTGGTGAAGAGGGAAATATATTGGGGTTGGCCGGCTGAGGGGTTAATATATTTCAGCATGGTTTCAGCATCGGAAACCTCAAAGGGATCACCCGGAACTTCGGGTTCAATAAACATTTTTTCGATGGTTCCATCTTTGACGAGCATGGAATACCGCCAAGACCGCTTACCAAAACCCAGGTCAGATTTATCAACCAATAAACCCATTCCTTCGGTGAATGCTCCATTTCCATCGGCAATAAAGGTAATATTGTCAGCTTTTTGGTCTTTTGCCCATTCATTCATGACAAAGGTGTCGTTGACGGACATACAGATAATATCGTCAACACCGTTTTCTTTAAAAAGGGGAGCGAGCGCATTGTAGCCAGGAACGTGGGAAGAGGAACAGGTGGGCGTGAAAGCACCAGGCAATGAAAAGACAACAACGGTTTTACCGGCAAACAAGTCATCCGTCGTGACATTAACCCATTCATCATTGACCCGAAGCGGAAAGGTAACGTTAGGGACTTTTTGACCTTCGTGGTTTGGTAACATACGGAAACTCCTTAATTGACTGGTTTGAGGGATTTTTTAAGCAACAGTTTTAACTGCCATGGTTAAATCATACTCATAACGACTTCGACTTGTCAAGTAATAGCCAGTTACTTTACTTGTAGCAGAGAGGATCGAAAGGCGCGATCGCGTTTTTTGAGAGGTGGTAATCTAACTTGAAGAATGGGTAAATATCGGGGGAATTGTGGACAAAATACTGAATTTATAATAATTGGTCTAAATTTTCATATAAATTTAAATTTTCAATCGGGCAATAAAAATCAATACTATTAAAATAAAGCCTATCTTGAGCCTGATAAATTGTCGGTATCCAAAGATTTTCAGATTTCCGTTGGAATTGTTCGACTAGGATTTGTTTTTGATGGATTAAAATATATTCTGCCAGTTCAGGAATGGTTTTATAGACAAGCACACATGAAAGACAAAAAAAGGGGATAAACCCCTTGTTGTTGAAGCTAGAGACTAAATTTTCTTTTTCACAAAACCCCAAATTTATGGATTAGGAGGTAAAAGTACCTGATCAATTACATGGATTACGCCATTGCTTGCGTCTATATCAGCCGAGGTAACCTTCGCGGAGCCTACCATGACTTTTCCATCCTTGATACTAACGGTCACTGGACTGCCTTCTACTGTTTTAACTTGACCTGGCCGAATTTGATTAGAAGTGACCTCTCCCGAAACAACATGATAAGTCAATATTTTTTGTAATTTGGATTTATTTTCAGGTTTGAGTAAGCTTTCTAAGGTTCCTTTGGGTAACGCTTTAAACGCTTTATCTGTTGGGGCAAAAACCGTGAATGGCCCTTTACCAGAGAGTGTTTCAACCAAATCCGCAGCTTTTACTGCTTCAACTAATGTTTTGAAAGAATCATTGGAAGATGCAACCTCGACAATCGTTGCGGTGGAAGCGGCTGCCTGGGTTTTTGCCATCACGGTAGAAGCCGCTTTAGATTGGGAACAATTTTCAGCATTAGCCGCAACATTTGGAAAAAAAGCGGTGGCACTCAAGGCGAGGATACTACAGCAGAAAGAGGCGAAGTGAGATTGTTTAAAGAACGGCATAATGTCTGGGTGTGTTTGTAACAAAATATTAACTAACCTTAAGCCTAATTCCTGAGTTGCTATTGACATTGCCCATTTTGCCAGTTTTCAAAATGTCCACTTTGCTTGAATCACTTCTTATTTTTCTTCTAGGGATTGATGTTGTATACAACGTTAGGCAATGATTACTTCATCATTAGAGTTTATCTGGTCTTTCTTTTTGATTTTGAGAAAATTTCGCAGCTTTTTTAGTATGCTAAAAATACGGTTAGCTCAGTAGTAATTTTTATGCCTATTAATATCGTTAAAATCAAAAAGTCCCAATCCGTAGATAGTACAAATCCTTCGGAATCAACAACATCAGAACCGATCGCTGAGCAAGCAACGGAAAGTAAGGCAAAAAAAACCACTAAGAGCAAGAAGAAAGTTAAAGAAACAGAAACCCCTGCCCCTATTGAATCTTCAGACACTCAACCGGTGGAAGTTGCAGCCCCTGTAGCGGCGATCGCTGAGCAAGCAACGGAAAGTAAGGCAAAAAAAACCACTAAGAGCAAGAAGAAAGTCAAAGAAACAGAAATCTCTGCCCCTATTGAATCTCCAGAAACTCAACCGGTGGAAGTCGAGCCATCGGTCACTCAAGAAGAAGTTACGGCGGAAGTCCAACCCAAGGCATCCAATAAAAAACAGAAAAAGGCCAAAACAGCAAATAAAGCCGCAGAGCCTAGTGAGCAGGAATCAACCTCCACTGAGCCTACTGAACCTGAGGTTTTCTTCCAAGCGATCGGCGCGCTCCACGGAAAACTAATTAAACGCAATTCGCGCTATTCTCTTCAAGTTGGTGAGCATACTTTTCCCCTGAACCTATCGGGAAAATATCTGATGGGGAAGGTAGCTAAATTAGAGCCAGATCAGGAAGTTTATCTGAAGGTTTATCCTCAGTGGTTATCTTCTTTCGCTAACCAGGAAGTCATCAAGAAATTAAGTTTTCGAGTTATTGGGTGCTCAACCCTATCGCCTGCACCATTTCAAGTCAATCAATTTATTCTGCGGGGGGTTTGGCAGAAGTCTCCCAAAACGGGTGAACCCCAATTGACCATTTATCGTAATAAAAGCCGTGGCCCTTGGGATGACTGTCAGCCGTTACACGTTCCCCTCATTTGGGAAAATGCCCCCATTGAACCCTTTTTCTACGATGCAACTTTAGAGAAAAAAGATTGGCCTAAACGTTATTTTTGCCAGCTAGAGACAATTTTAGATCTTGAGACGCAAACCTTTACGGTCACTGGACAATTAGAGGAGCCAACAACCCAGATCCCTTTCTATGTAAAACCGTCAAAGCCTTCCACCGAATTGCAACCAACAGAACAGAAAGGCAAACAAGAGAAAAAAATAAGTCACCCCAAAAAAACTCAATCGACAGAGCAGAAAGACTCGCAAGATCATTCAACCAGTCAATCTCAGGAGTCCCAATCGGTAGAACAGAAAGACCAACAAAATAAAAAAACAAGTCGATCCAAGAAATCCCAAACTAAAGCGGAGAAAGACGAATCAAACAGCTCACCGAAAGAGCCATAGAATTTGCTTGAATGTTCGAGCAACCTTTCAGGAAATCGATTCACTAAACCGTATTTTTTCTCTTTAAAGAAAGTTTGGTTACCGCCTAGACTCATCCTGTCTATTCTGCTATACTTGAAGCCGTAGTCGTTATGAGTTCATTTAAAGCAATGGCAACCCCAACAATAGAAAACGTGGTCATTATTGGTTCCGGGCCTGCTGGTTATACTGCTGCAATTTACGCCGCAAGAGCCAATCTTAAACCCCTGATGTTTGAAGGTTTCCAGGCGGGGGGAATCCCTGGCGGACAATTAATGACCACAACTGAGGTGGAGAACTTTCCAGGGTTTCCTGAAGGGATTACGGGCCCTGAATTAATGGATCGGATGAAAGCCCAAGCGATCCGTTGGGGAACCGAATGTTATACCGAAGATGTAATTGAAGTGGATTTAAGTCAGCGACCTTTTAGGATTAAGTCTAGCGATCGCGAAGTTAGAGCCAATAGTGTAATCATTGCGACAGGGGCTACTGCTAAACGCTTGGGGCTACCCAGTGAAAAAGAATTTTGGAGTAATGGGATTTCGGCCTGTGCCATTTGTGATGGAGCCAGTCCCATTTTTAAACAGGAAGCCCTTGCGGTCATTGGTGGAGGAGATTCCGCCGCAGAAGAAGCCGTTTATTTAACTAAATATGGTTCCCATGTCCATCTATTGGTCAGACGGGATGAAATGCGAGCCAGTAAAGCCATGCAAGACAGGGTTTTAAGCAATCCTAAAATTACGGTGCATTGGAATACAGAACCCGTCGATGTATTCGGAAGCAATAACCGTTTAGAAGGAATCAAGCTCCGCAATACGAAAACAGGCGAACTCAGTGACTTAGCTGTTAAAGGTCTGTTCTACGCGATCGGTCATACGCCTAATACCAGCCTGTTTCAAGGACAAATTGAATTGGATGATGTAGGTTATATCGTCGTTAAACCAGGCACAATGGAAACCAGTGTGGAAGGGGTATTTGCCGCAGGCGATGTACAGGATCACGAATACCGTCAGGCGATTAGTGCAGCAGGAACAGGCTGTATGGCGGCATTATTAGCTGAACGGTGGTTATCAGCCCATAATTTAATTGTTGAACACCATCAAACCGCCGAATCTGAAGATTATCACACGCCCCAAGAAAGCAAAACCGTAGCAGATACGGAAAACACCTTCGATATTAACCAAACTCGTCATGTGGGCGGCTATGCGCTGCGGAAATTGTTCCACGAAAGCGATCGCCCCCTATTGGTTAAATACGTTTCACCGACCTGTGGCCCTTGCCGTACCCTAAAACCCATTTTGGATAAAGTGGTAGATGAGTACGAAGGTAAAATTCACTTTATCGAAATTGACATTGAAGCCGATCCCGAAATTGCCCAAATGGGAGGCATCATCGGCACCCCAACGGTTCAAATCTTTAAAGAGAAGGAATTGCTCAATGAACTCAAAGGCGTTAAACAAAAAGGGGATTTTCGCGCCATTATTGATCAAGCGTTATTAACTCCAAGTTTGGTGTAACCCAAACCCCCTCATGGCTCAAACGACCGTCAAAGATATCGGAGAACAGGGACTATTAGCGAGATTACAAGGCTTTTGTCCCTCTGATGTCATTGGGGATGATGGGGCAGTTTTAGACGTTGCCGAGGGTCATAAATTAGTGGTGACGACCGATGTGTTAGTGGACGGCGTGCATTTTAGTGAGCAAACTACCCGTCCAGAAGATGTGGGTTGGCGGGCAGTGGCGGCCAATCTCTCCGATTTAGCGGCAATGGGTGCAACACCGTTGGGAATCACCATTGGGCTGAGTTTACCCAGTGATACGCCGGTGGAATGGGTTGAAAGATTATATGAAGGCAGCGATCGCTGTTTAAAAAACTATCAAACCCCAATCTTAGGGGGCGATATTTGTCGATCTTCGGTAATCACGGTTTCCATTACGGCATTAGGGCAAGTCAAGCCGGATCGCATTATTAGCCGCTTTACGGCCCAGCCCGATGATGCCATTGTGGTGACAGGGGTTCATGGGGCATCGAGAGCAGGCTTAGAATTATTACTCCATCCTGAACTAGGCGAAAACTTATCGCAGCCCGAACGCGATCGCCTGATTTCGGCCCATCAACGACCCCGACCCCGTTTAGATGTGTTACCGCACCTTTGGGCTATTGGCGATTCATTAACCGAAAAGGGAGAACAACGGCGAAAGGAATGGATTGCTGGAATGGACAGTAGCGACGGATTAGCCGATGCCCTCATTCAAATTTGTCGTTGTAGCCAGGTCGGGGCAGAAATTGACCAATCGGCCCTTTTGATTCCCAGGGGATTGACTGAGTGGCTGGGGTCTGAGCAAGCGTTAAATTGGGTATTGTATGGTGGAGAGGATTTTGAATTAGTTCTTTGTTTACCCGTTGACTCTGCTCAAGCCTTAATTCGACGCTTAGGAGAAAATGCGGCTATTATTGGCAAAATAAAAGCAGAAAAAAGCGTTATCATCAGAAATATCCAACAATCTTCATCATTTCAAGAACTCTCGCTTAATCAAGGATTTCAGCATTTTGCGCCATAGCCTTAAAAAAATTTAAAGCTATTTTAAAGGTAGTAGAATTAATAGGGGAGGGATCAAAGAAAAAAATTACCTTTCGTTATTGATCACAATCAATAAATTTAGGGCAGCATAGCAATTAAAGTGGTAGTCAAGTAAGGTTTTTAGTGGATTTTCTACTTTTATTGATCTAGCTTTATGTTGCTTAAAGTTTAATGTGTTTAGACTGTTTTTTGATAAAAATCAATAGGGACTTTTAGTTGTTTTAGTTAAATTTTAAAAATAAGCATGGTTAAATAGGAAGAATCTATGAGTTTATTAATCGAACTACTGCCTAAAGTCGCTGCAAACTTAGAGATTCATCCCGAAGCCAAAAGAATCAAAAAATTTATTTATTGTTTGTGTAAAAATAAATGGGAAAATAATCTAGATACCATTAATCAATATTCTCTAGAGTATCTTTTAAAAAAATTAGTTAAAGCCCAACCAACCCTTAATCGATTATCTTTGGCCATGTACGAGTTGGTTAAGCGTTTAAATCATCCACAAACCTATGCAACCATTGCCAAAATTATTTTAGAGAAAATTGCACCCGTTTATCAAGCGGATCGAGATGATATTAAGGATTCCCCAGTCCAGCTTATTTATGAAAAGGAAAATGCTAAGAGAATCCTCCAAAGAGAAAATGCGAAAAAAATTTTTGGAAAAGAACATAATCTAGAAGGTTTTGACCTTCCAGTTTTTTATACTAATGTAATGGAAGAGTTAGTCAGTAATGCCATTATTAAAGAATTAAAAAATATTCCACCTGATGCAGCGAAAAAATTAAATATTGCAGAAATTGCGGCCTATGCATTAAATCATTTACCCCCCCTTTATGTCGCGACCGAAGAAGAAAAGATAGAGCAGCTTAGCAAAGCCCTATCCATGAAAGAGCGAATTTATTTTGTTGTTCTAGAAAGTATTAAAGTTGTGCGGGATAATCCTTTGAAAAACCATAGTCCTTTAAAATAAAAAAATGTTATTATTTTAAACAGTTCGTTATTTAAACCCCATTTAAGCCACACATAAATAATAGAATTAAGTTAGGATTAAGTCTCGGATCACAAAGCTTTTAACACAATCCCTATGGAAATTAAGACAACAAAACTCAATTAATTCTCTAAGCATTACTTTTTTATAATTTATCATTCTTTACTTTTTTACCCAAAATAAACAGAAATTTCCTCTGATTCATCAGGTTGGTAACATGAAATTTTTATTTTTTCTAACTCCCCTTTATCCCTAATGTATTGGAAAGAAGACCCAAAAAAACTATACTAGGGAATCTCCTAAATTTAAGTGAATTGACTATTTTGCAAAAAAGATCTCACTATTGGCTGCTGATTCCCTATATTCGTCCCCATACGCGGACAATCTTGCTGGCTTTCTTGTGTACCTTGGTTTTTACGGTTTTTTGGCCGATTTTAGCCTGGTTAGTCGGGCGAATGGCCAAATATATTGGTGCAGGGGATGTCAAAGCGATCGCCACCTTAGCGGGAGTGGCAGCCGGAATTTTCTTGGTGAGAGGAGCCGCCCAGTACGGTCAGGATTCTTTGATGGCCAAAGCGGCGTTAACCATTGCGCTCGATCTACGGAAACAAGTTTATCGGCATTTACAAACCCTCAGTTTAAGTTACTTTGAAGCCGCAAAAACAGGGGATTTATCCTATCGTTTAACGGAAGATATTGACCGCATTGGGGAAGTTGTTAATAAGCTTTTTCATGACTTTATTCCGTCAGTTTTGCAACTAATTGTCGTTTTTGGCTATATGTTTTATGTCAACTGGTCGTTGACGTTAGCCGTATTAATTGTTGCGCCCTTAATGGGGGTTTTAATTGGCTTTTTTGGGGAACAATTACTCAAGTTTAGTCGCCGTAGCCAAAATCGCATTTCTAATTTGTCCTCGCTGTTAACAGAAGGATTAAGCGCGATTCGATTGGTTAAAGCCTTTGCCGCAGAAGATTATCAATTGGAACGCTTTATGGAAGAAGCCCAGCAACATCGGCGATCGCAGTTTTTAGCAGAACAGATCAAAGCCTTGCAATTTGTTGTCGTTGGCTTTTTAGAAGCAATGGCGGTCGTCTTCCTCTTTTGGTTAGCTGCTTGGCAAATTTCCCTGGGGAATTTAACCGGAATCAGCTTTATTAGCTATATAACAGCAGTTGCCATGTTAATCGACCCGATTTCCCATATTACGAGTGATTACAACTTGTTTAAACAGGGAGAAGCTTCCGTTGACCGCATCTTTGAGATTTTAGCCGTTGAACCTGTTGTCCAAGATCGGGCTGATGCCATTACCTTGCCCAAGATTACAGGTGAAGTGAAATACGACAATATTTTATTTGAATATTTACCCGGCAGACCCGTTCTTAAAAATATTAACTTTGCTGCCAAATCAGGAGAAATGATTGCGCTTGTAGGGACTTCTGGCGCAGGAAAAAGTACCTTAGTGAATCTATTAATGCGGCTTTATAATACCACTAAAGGAAAAATTTTAATTGATGGCTTTAATTTAGAAGAAGTTACCTTGAAAAGTTTACGAGAACAACTCGCGATCGTTCCCCAAGAAAACATCTTATTTTCTGGTACTATTGCCCAAAATATTGCCTTTGGAAAAACCGATTTAGACCTACCTGCTATTGAAGAAGCCGCGAAGATTGCCAATGCCCATCAATTTATTACGGAATTATCCCAGGGTTACTATACCTATGTGGGAGAACGGGGGGTCAATTTATCGGGAGGGCAGCGTCAACGGATCGCGATCGCGCGGGCTATTTTACGAAATCCTGCCATTCTCATTCTGGATGAAGCGACTTCGGCCCTAGATTCGGAGTCGGAAGCCCTCGTTCAAGAGGCATTAGACCGCATTACTCGCGAAAGAACCGTCTTTGTGATTGCCCACCGTTTGGCCACGGTACGTCGAGCCGATCGAATTTTTGTGATGGAACAGGGAGAAATCATTGAATCAGGAACCCACGAAGAATTAATTGCCCAAAATGGCCGTTATGCTAAGTTTCATGCTCAACAGTTTGCAACTCAGGTTTAAGACTCAATTTCAATACCCTAGAGTTTAGTTAAAATGGATTAATTAGCTTGCTATTAAAAAGATTTTAAAAAGCTCATGTATTTAAAAAGATTACATTTAAAATGTTTTCGGAATTATTCAGATCAAAAAATTGAATTTGAGGCACAAAAAACGATTTTAGTTGGGGATAATGCCCAAGGGAAATCTAATATCCTCGAAGCCGTTGAACTGTTAGCCACTTTAAAAAGTCATCGTACTATCCGCGATCGCGACTTGATTTTAGACGGAGAACCCGCAGCCCAAATTTCAGCAACGTTAGAACGTCATCACAGCAGCACGGAACTTGCGATTTTGTTACGGGGGATCGGACGCAGAACCCTGAGTGTAAACCATGAAACAGTCCGCCGTCATGTGGATTTTTTAGGCATGATTAATGCGGTGCAATTCTCCTGTTTAGATTTAGAACTTGTGCGCGGTTCTCCTGATATTCGTCGGCATTGGCTAGATACGTTATTAATTCAATTAGAGCCTATTTATTCTCATATTTTAAGTCAGTATCAACATATTCTGAAACAACGTAATGCGCTATTAAAAAATATTCGTAAACAGCAGGAAGAAAATCCCACTATCAATCATTCCACCCAACAGTTAGACCAACTGCAACTCTGGGATCACCAATTAGCGGAAGTCGGTTCTCGCATTACCCGTCGTCGCGCTAGGGTTATTCAGCGTTTAATGCCCATTGCCCAACGTTGGCATGAGAAAATTAGTGGTCAAACGGAAAGGTTAGAAATTCAATATTTACCTAATGTTAGTTGGCAAATTGATTCTCCCCAGGCAGTTCAACAGGCTTTTTTCCAAAAAATCGAGCAACGTCGCATAGCGGAACAGCAATTGGGAACATCGGTCGTCGGCCCCCATCGTGATGATTTGGCGTTAACTATTAATCACACCCCTGCGAAGTCCTACGGTTCCCAGGGTCAGCAACGCACTTTGGTTTTAGCTTTAAAGTTAGCGGAACTAAGCCTCCTCGAAGAGATTATTGGTGAGCCACCGTTGTTGTTATTGGATGATGTATTAGCGGAATTAGACCTCCATCGACAAAATCAGTTACTAGAAACCATTCAGGATCGTTTTCAAACCTTAATTACAACGACCCATTTAAATTCCTTTGATAGTCAGTGGCTTAAATCCTCTCAAATTTTACAGGTGAAAGCAGGTAGTCTTATTCAAGGTTAGAATTAAGTGAATTTTAAAAGGATTGCTGTCTTAGGTAAGCTTTTTCAGTTAGGAAGAACCGAAGAAGCGATCGCCGCCTATGGTCAAGCCTTGCCAATTAAACCTGATGATGATGAAACTTGGAATAACCGAGGATAGACTCTTCTCAAAATGGGTAACAATGAAGAAGGTTTAGAGACTATAAATAAATTTCTTCAAGATGATAGCAAGTTTAGATGGGGATTAAGGTAACGCAACGCAGTTTAGAGGATGACAAAAAACGATAGAATTATTGCCGATACTTCATAGAGCTTTAAATGCAATGGCTGATAGTAATTTAGAAAAAACAACGGGTGCGGATGCTATCGATGTGGCGATCGCGTCTGGGATCGATTTTGATGGTTCCCCCATTCCCCCCGAAAAACTGGAACTGTATCACAGTGTTATGGGACTAGAAGCAGGCAGACAACGAAGTGGGGTTAGCAATACCATGCGATCACGGATTGTGCGGATTGGGGCTAAACACATTCCTCAAGAAGAACTCAATCAAAAATTAGTCCATGCCGGATTTGCGCCCTTAAAGGAAAAAGAAATTGCATTTTTCTATAGCGGTAAATAAAAAGTTGGGTAGGATGGGTATCCTGCCCGTTACCATTTAAAAAAATTCCCGATAAGAGCCTATCCGAAAAGTCAATAGGAACGAAATTGGTACATTTTAGCGAACGCTAACTTCACTAGCTAGGTGGACGGTTATTTCCCTAGCAAATGCTCGGATAACTATCTCTCAAATGAGTCCT
>JAYKGY010000098.1:0-14538 GCA_035285545.1 Snowella sp.
AAAAATCTCACCTCAAAGTTTTGTTTGGTGCATGTCAGGTTCCCTAGATCAAAACAAAAATCCCCTTAAATTTATAGAAATAGCTCATGAAATCCTAGAAAAAGGATATGATTGTCATTTCCTATGGCTAGGTAATAACCCTAATTCTGCACTAGATAGCTTCTGTAAAAACTATTCCCAACAACTAGGCTTACAGAATAAAATTACCTGGTTAGGATTACTAAAAAATGACGACTACTATCAACACCTTAATATTGCCAATGGTTTTGTGTTAACCTCATCAAGAGAATCATTTTCCATTGTTTCCTTAGAAGCCTTATATTTACAAAAACCTGTTGTCTCATTTGATTGTGGTGGCATCAATGAAATTTTGGCTGCTCCTCAAATCGGAAAAATCATCAAATCTTGGAACACGGATCAAATAATTGAAACAATGCAAAAAATCATGGAGAATCAATTTGAATTTGATAAAAATTTAGCAAAGGAAACCGCCAGAAAATTTAGTATTGAAAATCAGATGAAGCACTGGCAAAAAATTATTGATAAACACTTGATAAAAAATAATAATAATGAACTTTAAGATTGCTGCTTACATCACTGCCTATCAAGACTTGCCTAGTGTTGAAACTTGTATACAATCACTAGAAGTTCAATCATGTACCCTTAAGCAATTATTGATCATTGATAACTCTCAGAAAGCTTTAAATTTGCATATCCAGATTCCTCACATTCTTCAACATCATCCTGAAAATATCGGAGTAGCAGGTGGCTTAAAAATCGCGATTCAATGGGCAATAGAAAATAATTATGATTTCCTCTGGACATTTGACCAAGATAGCCAACCCAATCCCGATAGCCTAGAAATCCTACTTTCAGAATACGAATACCTCAATCAACAAAACATTCCCGTCGGCATCATCTCTCCTACCATTATTGACTCCCAAACCCAAAAAATCCTACCCAACGACCTTAAACGAGCTTATCGGCTCCAATCCCTTGACCCCAACAGCAATCCCTCAGCCTTTCAATATTACCGAGAACAACTCTATCAATGTGATGTCGTCATCACCTCTGGCTCCCTCATTAACCTCCAAGCCGCCAAACAAGCCCCCTTACCCAACCCAGACCTATTTATCGATGGCGTAGATTGGGACTACTGCTTAAAACTGCGACAACAGGGCTATCATATCTGCGTTACCCAAAAAACAACCATGCAACACAACTTTGGGACGTATCTAACCAACCTTAACCAACAAACTCCCATTTATATTTACTCTCCCCTTCGCTATTACTACATTAATCGTAACCATACCTACCTAGAAACTCGCCTTTCTTCCAACCCCTTCTATATATTCCTTTCCCTACTCCATCGCCTTAAAACCCTACTCAAAAAAATCATCAAAATTCTTATTTTTGAACCCGATCACAAACGACTAAAAATTTGGGCATCCTGCTTAGGATTTACTCATGGTCTAATGGGAAAACTCGGTAAAATCTGGCTGCCTTAAACAGAAAAACGCGATCGCCTTTAACCCAATCTGTATCAAAAATGTAAATTCCCGACCAACAAGAAAAAACACTACTTCAGCAAATTCTGAACTTGTTCCACAGTTAATCCAGTAGCAGCAGCCACTTGTTCAGACGCTATCCCCATTTTAAGCAGATTAACCGCCACCCGACACACCGTTTCCTGCACTCCCTCAGCCTTACCCTCAGCCTTACCCTCAGCCTTACCTTCAAGCTTAGCCTCTTCCATAAACTCTTGAACCAGCCAAGCCTTTTTCATGTCTTCTTTAGTAAACATAATTTTCAACTCCTGCTCTTTGTCCTTACCGAGTTTATAAACTAAAACCGCTTTCACCAAGTCTAACACTATTTGCTGGAAGCCAGAATCATCAATCTGCTGACGGGTTTGAGCGATCAAAGATTTGGCAGCCTCTATCGCCACATCCTCATTAGCAATCACCAACTCCGCAATATTTACCCCGATCGCTTGATTAGGATTAATAGTTAACTCATCGAGATAAACACGATGAAGCTGAGGCAGTAAACCTCGATATTGATGCGGGAAATCTGGCTCAATAATCCGTTTTGCAAAAACAATCACAGCTTGCCAATCTTGGATTGGCTGATATTGCCTCAAATAGATGAATATTTCACAAAAGAAACGCCAATAGAAACTAGCATCTTTTTGAAACTGCACTTCCACAAAATAAATAGGATGGTTAGATTGCGCTGATATAAACACACCATCAATCCGAAAAGCAAGCTCTTTTACTTCGATAGACTTGAACTCATAATCTTTAGCCAGTTCTGACGGTTCCCCAATCAACGCGAATAACGTATCTGGAAGAGTCTCAAAAATTTTGTAAAAGATACTGTCGGTTCGCATGGTGTGAATTGTTGCTCAGTCATTTTCGTTAATGATACAGGACTGCGTTAGCTCAGAATGGGTAAAGAAAATTTAGCGATCGCCTACAATAAAACCAATCAGAGTAAAGGAAGTAAGTAATGGCAACAACCGCAGATGAAGTCTGGCAACTACTAGGGGAACTCATCCAATCCCAAAAAGAAACAGAACGCCGATTTCGGGAGACAGAAAACCTCCTACAAGAACAATCTCAGGAAACAGAACGGCTACTCAAAGAACAAAGCCAAAAAACCGATGAACAAATACGTACAATTAACCAACAACTTAACGAACAACTAGGGAAACTGGGAAATAGGCTGGGGGAATTTGTGGAATGGCAAATCAGACCTGCGGCAGTTCGTCTATTCCGAGAACGGGGCATTGATGTGAGCGAATTATCCTCAGACCTTTCCGTACAAAAAGGAGATGATGGACTCGAAATTGACCTTTTAGTCGTCAATGGGTCAGAAGCAATCGCGATCGAAGTTAAAAGTAAACTAACGAAACAGGATGTAGATGAACATTTAGAAAGACTCGATAAATTCAAAAAACTACTACCCCGTTATCAGAATTTAAAGATTTTAGGCGCAGTAGCCGCAATGGTAGCCCCATCAGAAGTAGCCCGTTATGCCTACCGCCAAGGACTATTCGTCATCGCTCAATCGGGAGATAACTTAGCGATTCTGAATGACCCGAAATTTAAACCCAAAGCTTGGTAGGGATAAATTCGCGATCGCCTACCCCAAAAAAGCCCCAATAGCGTCAATCATCCCAAAAACTAAACGAAACATTAACCACCTGCTGGGGACTGACAAATCCCGAAGACTCGGTAATCGCAACAAAGCCATCACCTGATGAAAATACTGGAAATTTCCCCGCCGCAACTGCCGCCACGCCCCCGCCAAAATATATTGATGAAAAAATAATTGTTTACACGTCTCCAACTCTGACACTGCCAAAATATTCAATTGATCGAGTTCCCGAAACAATCCCAACAAAATCCCCACCGTTTGCTCATTAAAAGACCCCATCGTTAACGCCTGATTATGCACCCGATAGGCAACCGTCACCTCAGTACAACAATAAACCCCATAATTGGCAAACAACCGCATCCACATCTCCACATCACAGGGTTCCTTCCACCCAGGGTTAAAGAAACCAACCCTTTCAAAAACAGACCGTTGAATCGCGATCGCCGGAAACCGTACAAACGAAGAATCCGAAAATAAACAAATTAAAGCCTCTTTCGGTGATAAAAATTGAGCTTGCTTAAAAAATTGCCGCTTCATCACCCGTTCTTTTTCGTCAACCACTTGCACCCCAAACAACACCACAGAATATTGATTTTCTAATCTTTCTAAAGCATCCACTAAACGCCCCACTCCTCCCGATGTAAAAAAATCATCATCGTGAAGAATGACAACATAACGCCCCTGAGCTAACGCGATCGCCCGATTCCAATTTTCCGCCATCCCCAACGCTACCCCATGATGTTCGTAACGCCAATTCCCCCCCCCCAACTCCTCTTCCGCAATCGCTTGACAAGCCTGATCATCCGAATCATCCGTAATCACCACCTCTACCTTTGACCGATAACCCTTCCCCAATTCGGCGATCGACTGCAAACCCCGCCGAAACCAGAGTGGACGATTATAGGCAGGAATACAAATACTTAAAATCGGAATTTCTGTCATATCTCAAACAATTTATTAATAATAAAACCCAAATCTCGATTAACTACCTAAATCCTTAGTTTAACAATCCAATAGCAATGATTTTCCTTAATAACCCCATCAGCGATCGCCCTAAACTAAAATTAAACCAGCAAACAAAAACACCAGACAACCGTGACTCAAAAAGCTGACATTGGCAGCAAACGATTAATTAGCTTGGCTCCTAACACTTGGGTACGCTGGATCACCCAACGCCCAGAACTTCGTGTCGAAGAAATATTAAACACAGAATTTCAGTGGATAGATCGAGAAAGCGACGTTTTACTCAAAGTCCATAGCCCCGAAATTGGAGAATTTTTATTACTCAACGAACTCCAAATTCGCTATAACTCCAAAATGCCTAGACGATTGCGAGCCTATACCGCCCTAGCCGAAGAACGCTATAATTTACCCGTATATCCCGTTCTAATCAACATCTTACCCAAATCGACTAACTCCATTATTCCCACTCGCTATGAATCCGAAATCTTAGGACTAATCGCCCGTCAAGATTATCAGGTCATTAATCTGTGGGAAATTGATGTTAATCTCGTCTTTCAACAGAAAATAACAACCCTTTTGCCCTTTGTCCCTATCCTAAAAGGAGGAAATACAGAAAATAACCTACGTCAAGCAGCGATTGAACTACGGAAAGACGAAAAATTAAATGAATTAGAACCTCTACTATCTTTTTTCGCTAGCTTTGTATTAGATATACCCTTAATTCAACAAATAATGAGGTGGGACATGACCGTATTACGAGAATCACCCTGGTATGAAGAAATTCTCAAAGAAGGTTTAGAAAAAGGAGAACAACAGGGTTTACAACAGGGTTTACAACAGGGACTTCAACAGGGACTTCAACAGGGACTTCAACAGGGAGAATCCACTATCATCCTAAAACTTCTTCAGAAACGTTTTGGCACACTTCCCTTTGACCTACAGCAACAAATTAAGAACTTACCCCCCTTCAAATTAGAACACCTCAGCGATTCTCTGTTAGATTTCCATAACTTAGGGGAACTCCAAACCTGGTTGAGTGATTAACCTGGATTCTATGCAACTTCTTTACACTCTCACTGCCTATTCTCCTGCGATTGGAGGCGCACAGCTTCATCAACACCTTATCGCCCAACAACTGATGAAATTGGTAAAATGCTATGTCAATAGAAACCGACAGTAATGATGGAGTAACTCCCCAACAAGTAAGAGCCTATCTCAAACGAAAACATGAATCCCTGACTACTAAAAGATTAGAACTATGGGCGATCGCGCAACAAGACAGCCAAAATATTATCGCCATGATTATCGATAAATATCAGCCCCAGCAAATCATCCAATGGGGATCAGTCCTCAATGCCAAACATTTCTCTGAAGCCTCAGATATTGACCTAGCAGTAAAAGGACTAGATTCCCTTCCCTTTATGCAGTTACTAGCAGATGCCGAAGACATGACCCAATTTCCCTTAGACTTAATACAATGGGAAAATATTCATCCTTCTTTTCAGAAAATAATTTTAATGAAAGGCAAAATCGTTTATGAACAACGATGAATTAATGCTATTAATTGGCGAAATTAAAGAAAGTTTAGTTGTCCTGAATCATATTGAGCATCTATATAATTCCTATGGGAAAACATTTAGCGATACAGATAAACGTGATCTGAGAGATGCAGTATTATTAGCAGATATTCTTTGTAATACCTATACCTGTATTGAAACCATCCTATTCCGAATTGCAAGAGCCTTTGAAAATCATCTGGATCCCAATCAATGGCATAAAGAACTCCTACGAAAAATGCGTATTGATGTCCCTAATATTCGTAAAGCAGTTTTATCAAGAGATTCCTATCAATTATTAGATGAACTGAGACGCTTTAGACATTTCAAAAGATACTATTACGACTTTGATTATGACTGGAATCGCCTAGACTATCTTCGTGTTATTTATCAAAAGCTCTGTCCCCTCATTAAAGATGAACTTGAAAATTACACTGGTTTTTTGATGGAATGCGCGAACCTAGAAGATACTTAATTGGCTCACTTCTCTAAAATTTTTTATTATATTTAAAATAGATAATATAACACTCCAGTTCGTTTTATTTAAGCAATCATTAACATTAAATATACACTAAAAACTTTTTATATTTTTAGAAAATGCTCGCAGTTTTAAAGTTCAATTAACAAGATAACAGCGATCGCACTTTATCTATGATTGAAATAATTAAATCTCTGAATTTATCGCTGCTACACCAAGAATGACTCATTAAGATAACGCTTCCTGAACACTCATAAAGGTTGAGTATCCAGACTGTTCCAACACATTCATAAGTCTCTTCAAATAACCTGCCTGCATATCGTTAGGAAGACTTCTAACAAAGCGGATGATGTAATTATTAATATCTTCTGATTCAAAAAACTCATCTTCCTTATCGTAATTTTCGATATATAAATAACCTTCTTCAAATGCCTCTTCAATATCTTCGATTGTTGTTAGGATTAAGTCACCAATTTCCAATGGCAACCTAGCCCACAAACCACTGAGCTTATTGAATTGTCCAAATAATTGGTCTTCAAATGCTTTGGGGCTATACAGCAAAGTATCATCAGAAAATATGGCCCCAATGGCTTCTTGTACTCGATTAAAGATTTCTATAGCTTCGCTCTGGTTAGCAAGTTGACTTTCAATAGCATCGAAGAAACTCTGAGGAGCAAACTTCAAAATTAAGTTGATCAGTTCTTCCTTGGTCAAACTAGATAAGTAATTTGTTATTTTCTTCGTCAAACCGGATTTACTCATACTGACTCTTCCAACTCATGTAAGTGTTGCTCCTCTTATCCAAGTATGACAGAAACTCCCTACTTTAGGATGGGTTAGCGTAGCGCATAATAATACAAATTTATTATGATTAAAAGCAAAGAAGATTCATCAAGCTGTAGCTGTTCCGTATCTACTAACAAACAACCTTCAACTACTTATGGTTAATTTCATCTCCCATTTAAAAACCTGGACGTATCAAAATCAATTCATCGGTTATGATAATGATGATTTTTATCAGTTAGTAGAAATTTATTGTCAGAAATTACAGAAAACTAATGCTACTTATCAAAAAATTATTTTAGCAGAAAGAGATCGCTATCAATTTTTAGCAGCCTTCCTTGCTTGCTTAATGACCCAAAAAACAATCTTTTTAGCTAATCCTGATTGGCAGGAATGGGAATGGAAACACGTTATTGATGGGGTTAAGCCCGACTTGATTTTAGGATCAGCGCAAAATTATGCAAATATTGATAGCTCAAAAAGTGAAGAGCCGTTAAGTCAGCTTTCAGATAATACAAACACAAGTTTTATTATGATTCCTACAGGTGGATCATCAGGAAAAATTAAATTTACGATTCATACTTGGGAAACTTTAACCGCTTCAGTCAACGGTTTTAAACACTATTTTGAGGTTCAAGAAATTAATTCGTTTTGCCTATTGCCTTTATATCATGTAAGTGGATTAATGCAATTTATTCGTTCTTTTGTGAGTCTGGGAAAATTTGTAATTTTACCCTATACTTCGTTTAAAGAGAACCCAAATTTACCGTTTGAATATCAAGATTTTTTTATCTCGTTAGTTCCTAAACAACTCCAGTTTTTTCTCAAAAAAAATCCGGAAGGATTAGCCCAATTTAAAACCGTTTTATTAGGGGGCGCACCGGCTTGGCCAGAATTGCTACAACAAGCGAGAGCGTCAAAAATTAAATTAGCTCCTACCTATGGTATGACAGAAACGGCTTCTCAAATTGTGACGTTAAAATCGGATGATTTTTTAGCAGGAAATAATAGTGTTGGTCGAGTTTTACCCCATGCTCAGGTGATGATTTGTAATGCTCAAGGCCAAGAATTAGGAATTCATCAAACGGGAATTATCACCATACAATCTCAATCCTTATTTTTAGGATACTATCCCAATTTCCAACAAGCAGAAGTTTTTGAAACGGATGATCTTGGTTATTTTGATTCAGCCGGATTTTTACACCTTGTTGGTCGTAATAGCCAAAAAATTATTACCGGCGGTGAAAATGTTTTTCCCAGTGAAGTTGAAGCCGTAATTTTAGCTAGTAATTTGATTACAGATGTGGTTGTTATCGGATTACCCGATCCAGACTGGGGAGAAATCGTGACAGCCATTTATGTGTCTAAAAACGATAATTTTAACCTGAGTTCCTTACAAATGATCTTGCGATCGCAACTGAGTGCTTACAAATGTCCGAAACGCTGGATCAAGGTGCAAGAAATTCCGCGATCGCCGTCAGGAAAAATCAACTATCAATGGTTAAAAACCTATGCCCAATCCCCATTCAAAAACTAAGCAACTGCTTTTTTGGCCGTCGAGCGATTTCGCCACCAAGCTAACAAGGTACTTGCAATAAAAATACTGGAATAAGCCCCTGTAGTAAAGCCAATAATTAAGGCTAAAGCAAAATATTTTAAGGTTTCGCCTCCAAAAAAGAAGATCGCAATCAGGGGTAAAACCGTCGTTAAACTCGTATTAATAGAACGGGTGAGGGTTTGATTAACTGAATCATCGACAATTTGATTAATTGGCTCATCGGGGTATTTGACTAAATTTTCCCGAATACGGTCATAAATCACCACCGTATCATTCACCGAAAAACCAATAATGGTCAATAAAGCCACTAAAAATAAACTATCCACCTCAATTCCCGCGACTAATCCCAAGATGGAGAAGACCCCAACTGTGAGCAAAACATCGTGCAAGAGGGCAACGATCGCAAAGAAAGCATAATCGGGTTGAAACCGAAAACCGAGATAAACCGCAATGCCAATAAAAGACAGAATTAATGCCAACGTGCCAGAGGTAAACAATTCTTTCCCAATCGTCGGGCCCACCGTATCAATTTGAATCGTTTCGGGATCAAACTTCCCAATTTTATCTGTTAAAACCTGTTGGAGTTTTGTTCTTTCTCCTACCTCTAAAGTCTTAGCTCGAATCGATAGGGTGTAATCATCAATAATTTGAATGCTACTTCCCCCCAAGGCTTCTTCTTCTAAAACGGCTCGAACTTTGGCCACATCAATCGGCTCTGGACAACTTTTACTCGCCGCACATTCCAGTTGCAACTGTAAACGAGTTCCGCCGATAAAATCTAAGCCAGGCTTTAACGGTGTACCAATGATGGACCAGGAAACCGCCATGGAAACCAGCCCAAAGGCAATAATTAACACGGAGGTTGCCCACCAGAACTTTTCCCATTTAATAATATTCAATCTCATAAATTTCTCCTCTTCTCCGCTTCTAGGATTTTGCGGCTACGCTATGATTATTTAAATTTAAATTAGGGCAAAATAATTCTGGTTTTTGACGAATTCCAGGAACTCCCAATACCACCCATAACAAGAGGGTTCGGCTACAAGTCAAAGCTGTAAACATACTAATGGCAACCCCGATCGCGAGGGTCAACGCAAATCCCTTTACCAAGCCTGACCCAAACCAAAACAACGCGGCACAGGCAATCAAAGTGGTTACATTACTGTCCAAAATACTGGAAAATGCCCGATAAAAGCCCCCTTCCACGGAACGATAAAGGGTATTTCCTGATCGTAATTCCTCACGAGTCCGTTCAAAAATTAACACATTCGCATCAACAGCCATGCCAATACTGAGAATAAATCCGGCAATCCCAGGTAAGGTTAAGGTTACACCGACTAAGGCGAAGGCTGCTAAGGTTAACAGCGCGTAAATTAACAGAGATAAATCGGCAATTAATCCGGGTAAACGGTAATAAATCCCCATGAAAATCAACACTAGAATTAACCCTGCAATGCCAGCAATCACACTCCGACGAATGCTATCTTGACCCAAGGTTGCGCCAACAGTTCGATTTTCCACGACTTTTACAGGAAACGGCAAGGAACCGCCCCGTAGTTGAACCGCAAGCTCATTAGCGGATTCAATCGTAAAATTCCCTGTAATAACGGCACTTCCCCCCGTAATGCCGGTACTGGCAAACTCCACACCAACAACCGGCGCACTGATCAAATTATTGTCGAGAAAAATACCGATACTCCGCCCTGTTCCCGCTAAATTTTTGGTTAATTCGGCAAATTTTTGCCCCCCTGCGTCATCAAAACGGAGCGCGACTTCCCAGGCATTCCCCGATTGGGTGGGAGAAGGACGGGCATCTTTCAGGTTTTGCCCCGTTAAATCAACGGATTCAAAGAGATTGAGTAGGGCTTGATTGGATTTATCCAACGATTGGATCAGTTCTGCCAGCTTGCTCGCTTCTACATTCTGTTTTCTTAAGAAAGCTGCCTGGGTTTCTAGCTGACGTTTAATGCTGTATTCAGCTTGAAATTCTCCCTCTGTTCCTTGGCGTTGTTGGCGAAATTCGAGTTGGGCTGTCCCTCCTAAAATACGCTCAGCTTGCTCAGGATTGGTAACACCGGGTAATTGCACCAAGATTTTATTCTCCCCCACTGTTTGCACCAAAGGTTCAGAGACCCCCAGGGCATTTACCCGATTTTCAATGACGGTTTTGACGGCGGCCAAATCTTCCGTTTTAATCTGGGTTACTTCGTCGGTGGTTTGGACTTCCATCGTTAATTGGGCACCGCCTCGGAGGTCTAATCCCAATTGCAACGGCAGGGTAAAGAGAACGACAAAGGCACCAATGACTAACCCAATAATTAGGCCAATTAACCAACGCTGTTTTTGCATAGGAAGGAGGGAAGTAAGAAATTTAAAAGATAGATTTCGTTTAGTAACGGGCATCCATCATTTTTTTGACGGCTTCAACAATTTGGGGGGGTTGAACAATGGTCAACCGTTCCAGGGTTCCGTTGTAAGGGGTGGGAATGTCCTGGGAAGAGAGACGAACGACTGGCGCGTCTAATTCATCAAAGAGTTGTTCAGTAATCAGGGCCATTAATTCGGCTGCAATTCCCCCCGTTTTCATGCATTCTTCGACAATGATCACCTTATGGGTTTTGCGTACCGAGGCCGCAATAGTCTCCATATCGAAGGGCTTGAGGGAAATCAGATCAATAATTTCGGGGTCGTAACCATCTTTTTCCAGTTGTTTTAAAGCCTGTAAGCAATGGTGACGCATCCGAGAGTAGGTAAGAATCGTAACATCTTTGCCTGGACGGACAATTTCGGCTTTATCCAGGGGAACGATATACTCACCATCGGGCAAATTTTCTTTGAGGTTGTAGAGTAAGACGTGTTCAAAGAAAAGGACGGGGTTATTATCTCGAATGGCTGCTTTTAAAAGTCCTTTGGCGTTATAGGGCGTAGAACAAGCTACAATTTTTAACCCAGGAACCGCATGAAAATAGGCTTCTAAACGCTGAGAGTGTTCTGCTCCTAACTGTCTACCGACACCGCCAGGCCCGCGAATCACCATGGGAATTTTAAAATTACCGCCAGAGGTGTACCGCAGCATCCCCGCATTGTTAGCAATCTGGTTAAACGCCAACAGCAAAAAGCCCATGTTCATCCCTTCGATAATGGGGCGCAGTCCGGTCATTGCGGCTCCAACTGCCATTCCCGTAAAGCTATTTTCTGCGATCGGCGTATCGAGTACGCGCCATTCACCGTATTTGTCATAGAGGTCTTTTGTGACTTTGTAGGAACCGCCATAGTGCCCCACATCTTCTCCGAGCACGAAGACAGTATCGTCTCGACCCATTTCTTCATCAATTGCTTGTCTTAAGGCGTTAAATAAAAGGGTTTCTGCCATAGTCTCCGAGTCTCACCAATATCCCATTGAGCGGTTTTTTACCGTAAATTTTTGTCAATATTTTGTCATTTTGACATTTTCCTTTTCGTAAACGAAAAGAATTCCTAAACCTCACGATTTAGGTTTCTGCTTCATTGCAACTGCCTCTACCCTCAAGGAGTTTTCTGGTCTTACGTTCGCTCCACAGACTATCCCCGCAAGCCCTGCGGTTCTTAAGTGTCGATTTTCAACAGAAAGACTGTTGTTGGTTGATTCAAGGGGTGGACTACCCATTGCCCTCTCCTCTTTTCCCGGTCTACCGATTTGTCTGCGCCGCCAGTTTTTACTGGACTTCGCTCGTTAGGCTGTCTGAATCCATCGTCTCGGGTGGGTCAATGACCATTTCCACTATACCTTGTAAAGTCGCCCTAAAGGGCGAGGTTTTAGACTCAGATTTTTCGATAACTGATTGGTTATATGGAGAATTAGGTTGTTTTTTTGATATACCAATAGAAGCTCTCTCGCAGGAAGTGCTAGAAGGAATAATCAAGGTGGAGTGGGCAAAATTCCAGACATCTCTTCAGTATTACCCCGAAGCCACACAGGGAAGAGTTATTGATGATTTTATGGCTGATGTTGAACAATGACAGCAATTTTCTAACAGAGTCATTAACAACTTGAGTAGATTTGATTGAAAACGATAAGAAGAAAAAATCTTAGTTTTGTTGTAAATAGGGTAATTTTCTGCAAAAAATCACTTAATCCTTTGAGTTTTTCCTAGTTTCGTAAATCGAATTTCTATGCGTCGTCTTTCAGGAATATCAGCTTTATCTGTAGGAGCAGGTGAACCATCTTCTAATAATAATTGGCCTGCGGAATACGCCCTAAAGTTGAGTTTGGCGATTTCTTCTCCAGAATTTTTAAGTTCTTGGACGACTGCTAATGCCCTCATAATTCCTAAATCAGTATTAGAAGCTGCTTGTAATTTGGACATTGGTAATAAACCAAGATTGACTTTTTCTAAATTATTATCTAAATTGCTTTCAATACCACTGATTGGTTGTCCATCAGTATGGCCTATAACTTCGATAGCATCAACATTATGTTCTTTGGTAATTTTCAAAATCTCTTGTCCAAGTTGACTATGAATATAAGATTTAAAATCTGGACTTAATTCAGCACGTCCCGACGGGAATTTAAACTTAGAAGATTCAGGAAATAAAATAATTGGCGGAAGATCTTGTTTAGGGAGTGGCTGTTGGGGTGGTTTTTCAGGCTCTTTAACCCCAAGAGCGATCAAGAAGAAAGAAGCAATAAAAACAAAAATCTCTGCTTGTTCCATGTTGCTTTTAGTTTGCATTAAATTGTCCTCCTAGCAGAGTGAATTAAATCTAACAGTTTTTCCAATTCTTTGATTAGAACTTGACTATTATCTAAATACTTAGCAACTTCATCAGATGTGTTAGCAACTTTACCCATATTCTCTGATGCTAATTTTGTCTGTTCATTTAATGCTGCTACATTACTGGTTATAGATAATAGCTCTTTTGTAGATAAACTACGAATTAAGGAATCAACACTAGTATTTAATTTATATGATGAATCAATGGATGTTTTAATAGCATTATCCATTTCTATATAGCAAGTATTCTGGCTATTGATAAACTGTTTTTGATAATTTTCTAGTTGATTCAATAAGTCGGATTGCTTTGTGTTTAATCTATTAATTTGCACTTCATAGGTATCAAGCATTCTTTCATAGGAAGCACCTACTTTTCCTAAGTTTTCTTCAAAAACTTCTGATGCATTGGCGATTTTTTCAACATATTTTTTATGAGTTACGGTTAAAATATCAGAAAAACTTTTTAGTTCATCAGCAATTTTTTGAGCTTCTGTTGTAATTAAATTTGTTTCCTCTTCATGAAATTCATTTACTAATTCTCCTCCAAACCACCAACCGATAATGCTGGTAATTAAAGCATAGCTTAAAGGAATTTTGATAGTTTCTAATAAATTTTGAGGTTGTAGTTGAAGTAAAGCACCACAGAATCCTATTAGAGTATGAAGATAACCTGAAGTTTGCACCCTCAGACCAGCCGCAATTTTATGTTTAGGTTCTTTCATTTTAAATCCTAGAAATGCTAGGATACAAACATGACCAACACCAACTAACCATACTAATCTACTGACATTAGTATTTACAGAAAAAATAACTGTTAGTAATCCTGACAGAAATATTCCAGCAAAATACCATATTTTAAAGCTTTTCAATGAAATCATATACAATTATTATTTTTTACTAGGGGGAAGCTGTTGGATAAAATTTTTGACACTAGAAGATAAACTAGAACCATAAGATTCAACGTATTGGCCCAAGGATTTTTGACCTTCGATTTCATCAATAACTGTAATAGCAATTAAATCTACAATATCTTCTTGATTTTCAAGATTAAAACAAAATCCACCAGAGAGTCGCGAAATTTCAGCAAAGGTTCTTTGGGTATCAGGATGATTACCAACAACAAAACTAAAAACAGGCCTGTTAAGTTGTCCTAATTGAATATAGCAATTCCTTGATAAATGAGGTACAGTAAGAGGACTAAATTTGAGACAAAAGCCATGAAACCCTATTCATTAGATTTTAGAAAGAAAATCTTAGAAGTCCGTGAAAAAGAAAATCTTTCTG
>JAYKGY010000099.1:0-8960 GCA_035285545.1 Snowella sp.
CCCTGGGGATAGGATATGCTCCTGTCCGACAAATTCATCAATCGTTCGGGGACGCATTCGTGCAGCTAAGGGAGCCTGCGTTTGTTCTAAGTTTTGACGATGGTTTTCAAATAAATCCACACGATTGTTGAGGAGATACAGATTGCTTTCCTCTTTCCATCATAACTTTTGAGTAAAATGAGCAAGTAAATTCAAACAACACAAATCGCTCCTTCTGCTTTAGTATGCTAAAAATACGGTTAACTCGGTAAGTTGCTTATGCCTATTGAATTGGTCAGAATCAAAAAGCCCTCGTCGGTTCCAACAGACAGTAATCCAGAATCTCCACCATCCGACGCGATCACTAAGCAGCCGATAGAAGAACCACTGAAGAAAATCACGCAATCAAAGAAGAAGTCTAAAAAAACAGAAATTACTGTCCCTGCTGAAATAAACGAGAGCGTTTTTGTAGAGGCATCTGTAGAAAAAGAAACGTCTTTAAAACCTGTAGAGCCGAGTTCAGATTCCCAACCAACATCATCGAAAAAGAAGAAGAAAAAAAAGAAAAAAGCAACTGCTGATTCGTCAAAGTCCAATGATTTAGCAACGAATTTAATACCGACTAATCCGTTAGAACCTGGGGCATTTTTTCAGGCAATTGGGGTTGTCTCTGGAAAATTAGTTCAACAGGAATCCCGTTATTGTCTGCAAATCGAGGAACAAGTTTATCCCATTAGCATATCAGGCAAGAAATTTAATCAAGTTGTTAAGTTAGAGCAGGAGGTTTACTTTAGAGTCTATCCTCATTGGTTTATCTCTTTTGAAAATCAAGAAGAACAAAGCCGTTTAGCGTTTCGTATCATGGGTGCCTCAACCCAACCCTTTGGACTTTTTGAAGTCAATCACTTTATCCTGCGAGGTATCTGGCAGAAGTCTCCTGTAACAGGTGAGCCATTATTAACCGTCTATCGCAATCAAAGTCGGGGTCGTTGGGATAAATGTAAACCCCTACATATACCCTTGATCTGGGAGGACGCACCAGTTGAACCCTTTTATTACGATCCAAACTTAACCAAGGATGAACAAGTTAAACGTTATTTCTGCCAGTTAGAGGCGATCTTTGATGCTGAATCACAAACATTTAAAGTTATCCGACAATTAGATGAGCCAACTACTCAGATTCCTCCCTATGTAAAACGACAAAAATTTTCCCAAAATGTTCAACGTGAAGAACAATAAAGTAAAAAGAAATTCAGAAAATTATGTTGATTACTAATGAAATTGAACTCAAACAAAGAGTAGGCATCTCAGACATCGAAATTGCTGAGTTATGTCAAAAATGGAACATTCAAAAACTGGGTTTGTTTGGTTCTATTCTTGGCTCTCAGTTTCGCCCCAATAGTGATATCGATATTTTGATTAAATTTGCACCAACCGCTCGTCAGGGACTACTAACCCTAGCTCGTATAAAAACTGAATTAGAAAGTCGATTAAACCGTATTGTAGATTTAGTCACTTGGGAAGGAATTGAAAATAGTGACAATTGGATTCGGAGACAATCCATCTTAGACTCAGTGATTGTAATTTATGAACAGAGATAATGCTTCATTATTGGATATTTTTAATGCTGCTCAACGGATTCTCAAATTCACAGAAGGATTAAATCGAGACAATCTTGCAACTAATGAAGAAAAGCAATTCGCAATTTTGTACCAGATCATTATTATTAGTGAAGCTGTCAAACGTTTATCTCCAGCGTTTCGACAACAATACTCCGATATCCCTTGGAAAGAGATTGCAGGAATGCGGGATATTTTAGCCCATCAATATGATCGTATTAATTTAAACGTTCTTTGGGATGTCGTCCAACGTGATATACCTGAGTTAATAAGTTTTATTGATCCCTTGTTGCCTAAAATAGACTCTAAGGATTAATTTTATCTGTTTGCAAGACATCTTATTTTAAGGAATGACCTCTAGTCTTTTACTCTGTTTTTAGGTTACTAATAACGTTATTAGTAATTCAGGTTTTGCAACATTCAACGGCTTTATCTAGTCGTTATAGAGAGAAAAGTCTATCAATATCTGAGACATGACTAAAATTATTGCCCTATTTAATCAAGCTGGCGGGGTAGGGAAAACAACCATTACCCATAACCTTGGCTATCATCTCAGCCGGAGAGGGCATGAAGTTTTATTGATTGATCTTGATCCTCAATCATCTTTAACTACTTTTGTTGGCATCAATCCCGATGAACTAGAGCAAACCCCCTTTGACGCACTGATCAACGAGGAGCCACTTAACGTTATTACAACAGAGCAGGGATTCGATTTAGTTCCCACCAATATTACCCTGAGTGTTGCGGAAATCCAATTAGTCAATCTGGATTTTCGAGAAATACGTTTAAAGGAAGCTTTGCTGCCTATTCAAGCTAACTATGATTTTGTCTTGATTGACTGTCCTCCTAGTTTAGGGTTGTTGAGTTACACCAGTTTGGTTGCAGCTACCCACGTTTTGATTCCTATTGAAACCCACTTTAAAGCTTTTCAAGGAACTAATCTATTAATTCAAACAATTGCTAAAGTAAAAAAACGGGGAAACCGAGATCTCAAAATTGCAGGTTTTATTCCTAGTCGTTATGCACCAACTAACTCTCAAGATAAACGCACTTTAGCAGCTATTCAAGAACAATTTGGTCAAGTTGGCCAAGTGTTTGAACCAATCCCTCGATTAACGGCTTTTGTGGATGCTTCTGAGGAAAATCTTCCTTTGGCACTATATGAACCTAAAAGTTCTGCGATCTTACCCCTAGAAAATTTGACCACTGCTATTGAACAATTAGTGTAAACAATGTCTACTGCTCCCCGTAAACAAAATAAACCCTATAAAGCTCAGGCTAATTTAGATGACTTATTAGGAATGGAAGAGCCTTCTGTTTCTCAATATTTGCCCTTATTCGCAATTGTTTTACCTAAAAGCCAGCCTCGACGCTATTTCGATGCAGATAAGTTAAATCAATTGACTGAATCTATCAAAACCCACGGAATATTGGAAAACCTTGTTGTTCGCCCTTTAGAGTTTACTAGCAATCAATACGAACTGGTTGCAGGAGAAAGACGTTATCGTGCGGCCAAAGCAGCAGGATTAACGGAAGTCCCCGTTACGATTAAAAATTTAAGTTCGGAAGCGGCTCTAGAAATCGCGCTAATTGAAAACCTACAACGGGAGGATTTAAACCCAATTGAAGAAACCGAAGGGATTTTATCCCTGTTATCCTACCGTCTACAACTTCCAAGTTCTCAAGTACCCTTACTCCTTTATCAGATGCTTAATGCTCGTGCAGGAAAAATTACTAATAACGTTATTAGTAACGAGCAATCGACAATAGTAGAGAAGGTATTTCAAGAAGTCGGTCGTATGAGTTGGGAGTCTTTTGTCACTAATCGGCTTTCTTTACTCAAACTCCCTAGCGACATCCTTGAAGCTCTTCGCCAAGGGCAAATTGAATACACCAAAGCTAAAGCAATTTCTAAAGTCAAAGACGAAGATAGAAGAGCGGAACTATTGGAAGAAGCAATCCAAAATCAATTATCACTAACTCAAATTAAAGCAAGAATAGCTGAATTAAAACCATCTCCTAATGTAAACTCATCCGAAAATAAAGCTCAAAACGTAGCCCGTCGCCTAAAACAGCTAAAGTTATGGGAAAAAGACAAAAAGGCTTGGAAAAAAGTAGAAGGCTGGTTGGACAAAATAGAAAACTTGTTATTAGAAATAGAGACAGACCAAGAAAAAATTATCTTTGAGAATAACGACTCGTTGAAGATCAGCTTTGCAAAAGTCACGGAAGAGAATCAAATAAAATATACTGAACAATATTCTATTTTTAAAGAGAATAACAATATCATGTCCAAGGACAGTTTATCAGATGAAAAATTTGATGAAGACGAAGATGAATGTTGGGATTGTGATATATAAAATTTCTCTTAATTAGAGTTACCATTTTTTAGATAAATTTATAAAATATCAAAAAATAATTACCATAAAAAATCCTATCTCATCCTTTTATATATACCGTGACATTAGGAAATACCTTGGGATTTAGCTTAGGAATTAGGAAATATAAAATCTACAATCCTTATACAGTAAAGGCTAAGGTTTTAAATAAAGCATTCGATTATATCATTGAGTTTTATAATAAGGCTTTAATTCCCAAACATATTTTCCAATTTTATTCTTTAGACAATCGAAATATTATTTCATGTTCTAATAAACACTCAAAAAAACCGACCTTGATTAGTCGGTTTTAATCATTAAATATTAGTTGGATTAAGCAAGCAAACCTTGATCAATGAGAGTAGCAAGTTTCGTTAAAGCAGTTGGCGATGCCGAATCAATATGGCGTTTAAGTTTAACCCGTAGATCTTGTCCTGTTCCCTGTTGTTGAAGTAATTTAGCACGCGCATCAGTACGGTTATACGCAGAGGTAGCCTGTTTAGTTAACTCTTCAGTACGCACTTGAGCATAAAGCTTTAATAACATATCGACGCTATGTCCATGAAGTTGAGCAAAGATAGCTGCATCTTCAATGTGACCATAGTGAGCAAACCAAGTTGCAGAAGAACGCCGAAAATCATGGGGAGTCATAGCTTTAGCCTTCTCTTCTCCAAATATCTCATGACTTGTATTCAGCATAATTCTTTCTACGAGTCTACTAGGACGATTTTGAATAATATTACCTCTTAGGATTCCTCCTCTCCCTCGGTTAAAAAAGACAAAGTTATGAGGTAGTTGAGGACGAACCTGATTTAGATAACAGGTAAGATCGTCAGTCAATTGCTGTTGCAAAGGGCCCGGGAAAAGTGGATAAGCTCTATCTCCAGATGTTTTATGTTCAGAAGGAAACAAATAGCACCAGTAACAACCTTCAGCTTCATTAAAATACAAGCGTTTACCTCGGAGTTCCATCTGATAAATTTCTCGAATACGCATTCCTCCATAAACCAAAAGTGCAATTAATAAATAATCCATCCAGACATTTTCCATGTATTGACGCTTCTCTTTGCCCAATTCCCACTGTTGTTTAATGTAAATAGCTTTTCGGCGTAAATAAGCAACAATCTGTTCACATTCATCATGTTCCATCATGCGTTTTTCAATAGCATCAGGAGAAGTACGAACTTTGAGGCCATACTTAGGATTATATTGACTCCGAATTTCCATCAAATCGCGAATGTGAGAATGACATTGAGCGCGCGGAATGTGAGTAGGCAATTGAAGATCCCACTGAGCAACTTTAATAACCATGTTACAAATATGGTTAATCGTCGTGTAGGAGTTGTGTCGTACCTCTAAATGCCAGAGAATATGACGTTTTAAAGGATTAATGTCATAGAGCAGAGAGATGGATACGTCAGATAATTGATAAGGATGTCCAGTGGTTGGATTAATTTCGTATTTTGTAAACCAACCAAGATATTCTAATAAATGATTTTTATGAGATTGGAATGAGACTTCTCTCATTCCTTTTTTGTTTTGCTTACGTCCTCGCTCACGATAAAGACGATTTTCCTCTTCAGGAGTAATAACGTTGCAAAATTTTTTTAGATTTGCCAAATTCTGTTGCCATTCAGGTGTAAGCTCATTTTCTAGAACGCCATATTTTAAGTAGTCACGATTGGGGTTTTCACGAGGAATCAAAATGTCAAGTGCTTTACCTGAGGCTGCTCTTTTAGGAAAAGATAATTTTGGCTCTAGAAGGGCAATCGCATCAGGATTTGGCTTAGATACATAATCAGGGCGATCGCTAAGCCAAGAGCTAAACTCTTTCCATACGCTTAAGTGAGTAGGAGCAGATTTATCACCTTGAGTTTTTAACGTTTCAATATCATTTCGGATACCAGCATCATAAGTTTCGATGAAACCATGAACAGGAATCTTGCTTAGTAAAGCTTGATTATCCTTACGGGAATGGTTAGGTTGCCCCATACGTGGGTACAAGATCTGAAAGAGAAGCGTTTTGAGTTTGAGGATTTTTTTGTTGGCAGCAGCTTCGCCGATTTTAGGAATTAACCATTGGCGATAACTTTCAATTACGTCATATAAACTGACGCGAAACATAAGCACCTCCTGTATAAAATGCTTATAGGAATAATTGAATTATAAAAACAAAATAAGAAGTATGGCAATACTAAATATGGAATTTAGTGATAAACGTTATCCGTTAAAGTCTCTTGGGGATCTTTTTCAGGGTCTTCTTCTTAGTCGCTATCGCGAGGAAAAAGAAGATCAAGGTCAGCTTTATCCACTTGTTCAACTCCGAGATCTGGATAATTTAGTTATTAATCCTTCAGAACTTGAGTTAGTTCGCCTCTCACTCCCGTCAACAGAAGGGGTGTTATTGGAAGAGGGCGATGTGTTAATTACAATTAAGGGGGCTTCTCAAAAAGCGTCGGTGATCGATGAATCCGGCGTTAGAGCAGTGGCGGGTCAGAATATGGCAGTCTTTCGTCCTAATCCAGCGATTAAGTTACCCATTGTGCCTATCTATCTAGCAGGGCTATTACGTTCTTCAGTATTTGAATCGGAACTGGTACGCTTATATCGTCAATCTACAGGTACTCGTTCTATTAGTTTGAAGCAGCTTGGTACTGTGTTGATTCCCCTTCCAAGCAGTGAGGTACAACAGCATTTCGCGGATTTATTTTTGGCATTGGAGGCTTTTACTTTGGCTTCTCAACGGGCAGTTCAGGCTCGACAGAATTTAATGGAACAGTCTTTGACAACTTTATTACAGGAGATACAGTAGTGTCAGATTTTTCTCTTAGCGATTCAGTTACTATTTCAGCCGATTGTTTCGAGATTTCAGGATCACTAACAGTATGGAATCATCATGACCTTCAGCGATTGTTATCTCAATTAGTGAATTGGTTACGGCAATCAGAGCAACAGTCCACTCTGACTCCCTTAATGGGATTGGAAACAATTTTACGGTTGTTAGTTATTCGACGATGGACTTTGTTGGCACCAGATGTTTCTCAATGGTCTTCGGATTTAACCGAAGCTGAAATTGAACAGTTACAGGTATCTCAACGGATTTGGGAGGTAATTGCGGGTACAGGAAAGGGGATGACAGCAATTGTTGAACGGGAAATGCCAGTCTTGGAGTCTCTCAATCCTCAATGGCAAGGTTTATTTTCTTCAACGTTATTTTTTCAGTGGCAAGCGATCCCAGAAGTTTGGTTACGGCGTTTGGTTGAGGTCTTAGCCTCTGTGAAACAATCTTCAGTTTTAATTCCTTACTATGTTCAGTCTTTTTTCTTGCCTGGTTTACTCGGTACTTGGAATGAACAAGAATCTCGTTCTTTTCGGGCGGTCTTTTTATCGCAGACTCTGGTAAGTTTAATGACTCGTTTGTTGAAGGTACAACCTGAACTGAGTGTCTATGATCCTTTTTGTGGCGTAGGACAGTTATTAAGGGCGGCAACTTTTCGGGGACGAGAAGAAGAACAGGTATGGAAACCCGCGGTGGAAGGATATGGACAATTGGCTGCCCCTGAGTTGACTGCTGTTGCTCAATTGTGTTTTTTGTTATTGGGAATTCGGTCAATCCAGTGGCAACTTGATGATGCCTTAAGTCATCCTCTGTTAGATGAAAAGGGTAAAATCAAGCAATTTGACCGTATTATTTCGGCATTTCCTTTTTTACCGCATCTGGCTAAGTCGCTTGATCCCTATGACCGATTTCAGCGATTTCCTTTTGGAATTCCTGCTTCTACCGAACATGATGGTTTATATGTTCAGCAGGTTCTTTCTTCTTTGAAGCCTTACGGGAGAGCCGTTTTATTAATCTCGGCTGGTTTTTTATTTCGTCAGTCTGCTCGACTTATTCGACGGGGCTTGGTTGAGGCGGATCTCATTCGGGCAATTATTACTTTACCGAATCAGTCCCTCAGAATGTATGACCGCGCAACTTTGCCAATGGTTATTTTAGTTTTGGAACGTGATAAACCTGCTGCTTTACAAGGGCGTTGGCAATTAATCGATGCGACTTCTTTAGAGACCTCTTCTCAACGGGAGTTTGAGGTTCGAGATATTATTGCCACAATCAATCAAGCCGATGGGATGAACGTTGTACCGTATCAACCTCCTATCGGCGGCATCGTAACGCGTCAACCCGTCATTTGTTGGGTTGCCCAGACTCAGTGTCAACAGGAGAATTATAATCTCAATCCCCCTCTCTATTTACCGAGAGAACAAAAAGAATCAAGTCAGGATGAGAGTTTAAAAGCATTAATAGAGGCGGAAGCACAACGACAAGCAACGCAATCTACCGTTGATGACTGTTTACGTCGTTTAGGCTGGGATTTACCTCTGGATTTTTAAGATTGGTTCAGGGTATACATAATCCTAAATTTACGCCCTGATGGATTGTTATTGTCCAAGAAATCTTCAAAGGATAACAAGTTTAACCCTACGTCTTCAAATTGTTTTAATTCGCTTTGAGTTAGGGCAAAGGGCGGTGTAGATGCACTTGGCTCTAATTCATCTCTACCACGGGTAATTAGAAGCAATTGACCCGATGGGGCTAAAAATTGACTGATTATTGCTATCGCATTTTTTCGAGATTCATTCGGAAGAGCCTGTAAGGTATAGCATTCAAAAATTAGGTCAAATTTCCGCAGCCATTCTTGCGGAGCATTGAATAGGTCAACCACTTGATAGGAAACGGATGAATTGGGAAAACGTTGTTGACAGACGGCAATGGCGGTTGGAGAAATATCAAAGGCAATTACTTTGAATCCGAATGAGGCTAAATATTCAGCATCGTCTCCATAACCACAGCCGACAACGATGGCTGTTTTACCCGTTCCTGTTAATGATTGTTGGGATGCCCAGTCTACTAAGTTAGGATTTGGGGTCAGACGCGCCCACGGGACGGCATCATAGTTATTGCCTGCTTCGGCATAAAGGACTTCAA
>JAYKGY010000100.1:0-17534 GCA_035285545.1 Snowella sp.
TAGCGCCTGGACGTTTTAAGGATTTTTGGTTAGATTGAAACGTCAAAAATTTCTCTGAAACCTTTGCCAGCACTTGAATCTGGCTTTTGAGTGGCACTTCGTTGCAGCTTCGCTACCTTTACCCCTATTGAGCGTTATCAGGAGAACTGAGGAAAAACTTACCAATCCATCCTTGACCAAACTTCTTTTCGATTTCCGATAGAATACTGTAAATAAAAAAGACAACACCGATAGAAAGATGGGTGGCGATAAAAGAATTTAAATTTTTGCTGGCAATAAAAATTTCAAAGGCTTCTTTCCATTGATGGCTTTCCGAATAAGCATGAATTAGCCCCTCGACTACGCCAAATAGCACCACACCCAGGCTATAAATTAAGGTTTTATACAACAAATGGATATAACGCGGAAACCTTTCGCACCAATTAATTAAAGGTGTTTTATCTAAAATTAAAACCGCTTTTGCTGCGATTAATCCCCCAATAACTACTTTAGAAATCCCATAAATATCAATGGCATAGGTTTTCAAAAATAGATCCAAAATAATAAAAATATAGGAAAAGCAGATAATAAAAAAGAAAGATAAAATCCAAACTTTTTTGATTTCTTCAATCAACCAATGAATCACTTTCATGCTTTCAACAAATAAAATTTAAACCCAGGGAGATTAGAGATAATATAGCTTTTTTAACTAATGCTGACAAGTTTGACCAAAATGAGTGATTTTCAACTCTCTATTGGCCAGTGAAAATAATTCTAATGATCTAAAAATAGTTTCTCAATAAGTCAACTTAATTAAAAAAAGATTTTACAGCTAAGGAAATAATAGTATTATGCCCCTACACGAATGTTTTCCGTAGGGATTTAACACTGTTAAAGCCTTTTGACGTTTTATTTGGTTGCCTTACTTAATAAACCACTAGAGAGGATCTAATAAATCAAAAATACGCACTTTCATTTCTTCAATTTGGGTCATGGGATCAACCCCCATCGGACAACTAATATTGCACATCCGACAGCCATTACAACCCCAAACGCCTGTTTTGCCTTCGCTGTGTTGCTGGAGTCGAGTATCAGTGGCACTATCGCGGGAGTCCTGAATTAAACGGTAGGCTTTGGCTAAAGCATGGGGCCCAACAAATTCCGCATTTTTTCCCTTCGCATCGCAATCGGAATAACAGGCTCCACACAGAATACAGTTAGCAGTTTTATTTAAAAGTTTCCGTTCGGCGGGGGACTGGAGTTGTTCTCGTTCGGATTTTTGGGCATTTTCCGTCAGAACATAAGGCGTAACCGATTCTAAATCCTGCCAAAAGTTCGCCATATCCACGACTAAATCCTTGATAACGGGCATATTCCCTAAAGGTTTAATCGTTAACTCATGATTATTTTCTTGATTGCTTTCTTTGAGCCAAGCAAAAATCGTGCCGATACTTTCTTTACAGGCTAAAAAAGGACGCTCGTTGATCCGAACCGCACAACTTCCACAAATGGCATTCCGACAATTTTTCCGAAAGGCTAAGCTTCCATCCTGTTCCCATTTGATCCGATTTAAGCAATCAAGAATCGTAGTATTTAATTCAACCTCTAGCGCATATTGCTGAAAGGTTGGCTCCGTTCTAGGTTGTTGACGAAAAACGTTAAATTTGACTTGCATCGGGATTTTTCCCTCCTGCTAATAGGAATCAAGGTTTTAAGACCTTTTGGAGCGCACCCAGTAACAGGAGAACTTTTTCAGGATGGCTATTGTAGCCCATTAGTCCAATGCGCCAGACTTTACCCGCTAATTCTCCGAGTCCGAGTCCGATTTCAATATTGTATTCGGTGCGTAATTTGGCCGCGATCGCCTTGGCATCCACTCCATCAGGAACCCGAACAGTGGTTAAGGTGGGTAAACGGAAAGCTTTATCCACATGGCAGACTAACCCTAACGCTTCCAAGCCTGACCAGAGGAGTTCCGCATTGTCTTGATGGCGTTTCCAACTATTTTCGATGCCTTCTTCTGCGAGTAAATATAAGGCTTCCCGTAGGGCATAGTTCATATTAATGGGAGCCGTGTGGTGATAGGTGCGCTCATTTCCCCAATAACGACTTAATAGGGACATATCTAAATACCAGTTGGCTACGACGGTACGGCGATTGTGCATTTTTTCGACCGCACGGGGACTCATGGTAAAGGGGCCAATCCCTGGCGGACATCCCAATCCTTTTTGGCTGCAACTATAGGATAAATCGATGCCCCACTTATCGAGGAAAATGGGAACGGCTCCTAAACTGGTGACGGTATCGACTAACAATAAACAGTTATGCTCCCGACAAACTTCCCCTAGCCCTTCCAAGGGTTGACGCACGCCCGTCGAGGTTTCTGCATGAACGATCGCGAGAATAGCGGGTTTATGGATCTTGACCGCTTCGGTTAATTCTTCGAGGGTAAAAGCTTCTCCCCAGATTTTGGTGATCTTGCGAACATCGGCTCCGTAACGTCCTGCCATATCTACCAGACGATTGCCAAAATAGCCCTTGACCGCAACCAGTACCACATCCCCTGGTTCTACCGTATTGGCCAAGGTGGCTTCCATTGCCGCACTCCCCGTTCCACTAATAGGAATGGTCATTTGATTTTCCGTTTGCCAAACGTATCGCAGTAAGCCTTGGGATTCATTCATCAATTGCAGAAAATCGGGATCGAGATGTCCCAGAGGGGGCAAACTCATGGCAGCGAGAATACGGGGATTGGCATTAGAGGGGCCTGGCCCAAACAACCAACGTCCAGAAATTTCTACCTTACTGGCGGGAAAGCGATCGCGTTCATTAATTACAAAATTCGTCATAGGGAGGAGCTAATCAAGACCAACCCTATTATCCCATGCAGGCAATCATCACGATATTAAAATTGAACAACTCGACTAATACGACGTAAGACTTGCAAGGCTAGGCTTAAATCCGATTGAGAAAATAAAGGCGAAAATACCCGCGAAAAAGCGTAATGATTATCCTGGATTTTGATAAACAAAATATCATCCCCATTCGTTAACATTCCAAAAGTGGGGCGATTAAGTTCAGGATTAGCCTGTAAATACGCTAACGCTTGAGGAACCGCACTCCATACTGAGAGCATTGTTTTTTTTGATTCTAAAACCATGACCCAAAGCCGATCGAGTAAGATTAAAACGTCAATGCGACCTTGTAGAACGTCTTCGCTGTCCGATACCGTTAAGCGTACCGATTCTTCTGCCTTAATTCGAAAAGGGGGGTCATAAAAACCTGCTACTGTTAGTAACGGAGAAACCAATAGCAGCATTACGGTACTTTCTAATAAATGTCCCTCTGAACGGTGATAAAGATAGCGATTCCAAAGCGTTTCTAAGTTAACTTGATCGGTTTGGGAAATGTCAGGAAGTGAGCTAACCCATTCAGTGAAAAAATCGGCCAACTCCGCACGGCTCAACCCCAAACGCTTTTCAGCTTCAGAAATTGTTGTAATTGTTTCGGAAATTGCGAGTTGTGCCATCATTTTAGTATCGAGACTAAACCTATTTTATGTCCTATCCTCTTCATGTTGCGTTCATTTGGCATCAGCATCAGCCCCTTTATAAGTCTAATAAATTGCTAGGTAATGAGACGGGCAATTATCGACTGCCTTGGGCACGGTTACACGGAACTAAAGATTATTTGGATTTAGTTTTGTTGCTAGAGCGTTATCCTCAGTTGCACCAAACTGTTAATCTTGTGCCGTCTTTAATTTTGCAGTTGGAAGATTATGCCACCGGCAGGGCGATCGATCCCTATTTAGCTTTAACCTTGACTCCTGAAAGCCATCTGACGCTAGAACATCGGGTCAAAATTTTAGAATATTTCTTTAATGCCCATCATCGAACTTTAATTGATCCCCATCCTCGTTATCGAGAATTGTTTGAACAACGTCAGGTAGAGGGAACGGCTTGGTGTTTAGAAAATTGGAGTTTGCAGGATTACTGTGATTTGATGGCTTGGCATAATCTGGCCTGGATTGATCCCCTGTTTTGGCAGGAAGACACCGAGTTACAGGCTTGGGGACAACAGGGACGGAATTTTTCTCTCAGCGATCGCCAACGCATCATTGCCAAACAAAGACAAATCATTGAGCGCATCATTCCCCAACATCGAAAAATGCAGGAAGCAGGGCAGATCGAAATTACCACCAGTCCCTACACTCACCCGATCTTGCCGCTATTGGCTGATACCACATCGGGTCGGGTTGCCATTCCTAAGATGAGAGTGCCTGAACCTCGTTTCTGTTGGTCGGAAGATATTGCTCGCCATCTCCAAAAAGCCAAGGCCATTTACCGCGATCGCTTTGGTTGTGAACCGAGGGGATTATGGCCCTCAGAACAGGCGGTCAGTCCTGCTATTTTGTCGGATGTAGCTCAGGCGAGATTTCAATGGTTGTGTTCCGATGAAACGGTTTTGGGATGGACACTGAAACACTTTTTCCATCGAGATGAACGGGGAAATATTACCGAACCTGAATTGTTGTATCGGCCCTACCGCTTAGAAACTCCTGATGGGGATCTTGCCATGGTTTTTCGAGATCATCGGCTTTCGGATTTGATCGGCTTTACCTACAGTGGGTTAGATCCCGATCTTGCTGCTAGGGATTTGATCGGCCATTTGGACGCGATCGCCCATTCTCTCCGCAAACGAGAACAGTTAATCCATCGTCAACAGCCCTGGCTTGTGACCATTGCCTTGGACGGGGAAAATTGCTGGGAAAACTATCCGCAAGATGGCTTGCCCTTTTTAACTCGTTTGTATGACCAACTCAGTGCTACCAACCGTTTTAAACTGGTCACCGTTTCCGAATTTATTACCCAATATCCGCCTACCCACAAACTACCGAACGATAAGCTCCATACAGGTTCGTGGATTGATGGGACGTTGAAAACCTGGATCGGCGATCGCACTAAAAACAAAGCCTGGGATTACCTTATTGATGCACGGCAAGTCTTAGCCAATCATCCCGAAGCAACGGAAGAAAACAATCCTGAAGCCTGGGAAGCCCTTTATGCCGCCGAAGGTTCCGATTGGTTCTGGTGGTTTGGAGAAGGTCATACCAGTCATCAAGACGATATTTTTGATCAACTTTTCCGCGAGCATCTTTGCACCCTTTATGAATCCCTCAATGAACCGATTCCAGCTTATTTATACTATCCGCTTGAAAAATATCCAAAAAAAGCATTCCAGCAACCCGAAGCCTTTATTCAGCCCATCATTGACGGTATTGCCGATGAAGAAGAATGGGAAAAAGCAGGCTTAATCGAAATTGGCGGAGCCGCAGGAACCATGCACCAAAGCAGCTTAGTTCAACGGCTTTATTACGGTTTTAATCATCAAAATTTTTACTTACGGTTAGATTTCCAAGCCGGAGTTGGCATCAATCAGGGATTACCCAACGAATTCCATCTATTTTGGTACTATCCAGGGAGTCCGCTTCCCAATAGCCCGGCCCCATTAGCGGGTTTACCCGACGAGGAACGGCTGAATTATTATTTTCACCATCATTTAGGGATTAATCTTGCCCAGCGATCGCTTTGGTTAGCGGAGGTTGTCTCTCCTTTTGTTTGGCATCCCCGCCCTAGTCAGGCCCAAGTGGCTTTTAAAGACTGTTTAGAAATTGCGTTGCCCTGGTCGGATTTACATAAAGAACCGGATACGGTCTTGCATTTAATGGTTATGTTGGCGGATCAAGGGGAATTTCACAGTCATTTACCGAATGATCATTTTATTACGGTACAAATTCCTTAGAGAGAAGATATCAGGCAGATTTGGCTTAAACTGGGCACTGTACTGTTTTTTCGGGTACTCATCTTACGCCTTGAGCTTCCTGCTTTGAGCTTACTAACTTTCTTTTTTCCGTCCAGTTTTGGGGATCCATTTCAGGGTCATCGTGACAAATCGTTTCAAGTCAAACCTCAACTCGCCGATCAGTGGGGTGCATAATGATTAAGGAATAATTGCTCGACTGCTTGGAAAAGAGCCATGAAATTACCGGCTCCAAATCCTTGGGCCCGTTGCCGCCGTTCAATCAATTCTAAGAAAAAAGTGGGTTGTTCAAAAAGGGGTAGCGTGAAAATTTGCATTAATAGCGATTGAGGATTTTCTTGCGGGACATCTAATAAAATATTTAAATTTTTTAAGTGTTGCCATTCTTGCGGCGTTAAGTGGTTTTGAATTATTGAATACTGTTTTGTTTTTAAGCGTTGATAGTATTCATTGGGAATTGTAAGAAAGTTTAGATTATTCGATTTTAGAGCTTGAACCGTTTGAATAATTCGATCGGTGCTGAGGGCGATATGTTGAATGCCTGGGCCGTTATTAAAATTGAGGAAATCTTGAATTTGAGAGTTCGCTGAAGTGGGTTCATTAATATTAAATTGCAGTTGACCACTTTTATCAATTAACGCTTCGCTGTATAGACTGGAATAATCGGTTTCAATGTTAAATAATTGCTGAATTTGTAAGTCAAAAACTGTTTTGTACCAATTGACGACTGCGCTTAGTTGGTGGCGTTCGACATTTAAAACGACATGATCAATTCCCGTGATATGAATGTTGGGATTATTATTGAAAATGGCGGGCTGATATTCAGAATCTGGATCATTGGATAAATTTGAAGGATTTAAATCCTGTTTTAAATAATGTCTTAAATCTTCTTGTTGTTGAGCATCAATTAAAGTGTGTTCTAACCCTCCCCAGGACTTGAGCTTAATGGTTTGGATTGTAGATTGAGCAATAAATTCATTCTCTAATGTCTCGATCTTTAAAGTGGCTAACTTGTCGGTCAATAATACTAAATCTTCAATATAAAAAGCAATATCGGCAACGCCTGAGGGATGATTTTGAAGGTAAGTCGCAACAGGGCTATTTTGATGAAGGGGTGAAGAAATCAGAAAGATAATCTCGTTAATTCCAATAATTTCTGTTTGGGTATGGGAATTACGCATTTGTCCCCATCCTTCAAATCCCATTGTCTTAATAAACCAATTCCGCGATCGCTGACTATCTTCAACGTAAAAATGAATATACGCAACTTTCATAATCTAGACTTAGCCTAAATGGGACTTGGTAGCGGTTAAAATGCCAAACCGAATTAACCCTCGACGATAGCCCCGACTCATTAACCCCAAGGACAAAGCTGCTTCGATAGTGCGTTTTCCCGATCTCAATAATCCCATTAGGGCTTCAAAACTTAGGGCAGAATCAATAACCACATCCCAAAAGGGCGCGACTGCCATCGACCAATCATCGGTTCGTAAATTCTCAAATCCACACTCAAGCGCGATCGCTTCGTATTGCGGCAAAGCAATGACATAGGGTAAACAGTAAACCCGATAAATTTCGGCTAAATGTCGCTTTTCGTCGTCGGTTAACTCTCCGGCTAAGGAATGCGTTGGACGGTGACACCAGGTGGCCAGCATTAACGTTCCACCAGGTTGCAACACTCGATAACATTCCGCTAAAAATTTTGTCTTATCGGGCATGTGTTCACCGCTTTCCAATGACCACACCAGATCAAATTGGTTGTCTGCAAATGGCATATTTAACGCATTGGCTACTTGGAAATGAACCTGATTTTGTAGCCCGCGATCGCTGCTTCTTTCGGCTGCCCTCGTTGCTTGCACAGGAGACAAGGTAATTCCCGTTACGTCGGCATTATATTTTTGGGCTAAATAGAGGCTACTACCGCCAATTCCACAACCAACATCTAAAATCTTTTGTGGCTCACTTTTACTCGTACCATAGCCTGTCCAATGTAATAGTTCTTCGATAAGGTCAATTTGAGCCTGGCGACGTTCTACGTGGTAATTTCCCGATGGCCCGTAATAACCTTGGTGCATGTGTTCACCCCAGATCTGTTCCCAAAGGCCACTAGATGCATCATAGAATTGCTGAATTTGTTGGTATAAGTCATTGCTCATGCGGAATTGACCCATCCTCCCTGTGTTCTTAACTTCCGTATTGTAGCGAAGACTCTAAAAGTTGACCGTTATCTCTTCCTTAAGTCTAAATGCTTTAAATCCCTAAGCGGTGACGAATTTCCGATTCTTTGGCGCGAAATCCGACGAGTACCGCAGTGCCATCTTTGACGAATAAAGGACGTTTGAGAAGCATGGCATCCTGGGCAAAGGCTTCAATCCATTGGGCATCTGACCAGTTTTGTTTTTCTTCTCCTAAAGCTCGATAGGATAGACCAGAGGTGTTTCGCATCGCCTTAGTAGTGAGGCTTTTAGCCCAAGCTTCAATTTGTTGTGGGGTCGGCGGCTGTTCTTTGGTGTTGATAAATTCGTAGTTAACCCCATTCTCCTGTAACCATTGCAGGGCTTTTTTGCAGGTTCCACAATTGGGGATTCCATAAACTTGAATAGACATTGTTACCAATTTAAAGTAGCGAATAGCAATTCATCATTTTAATATTTATTAAACAATGTTTGTTGGGGAAAATTGACCTTGCCTTTCTTGAATAGCCTACTTTGGTGTAATTACATCATTCCCGATTTTTTAAAAGCTGATGGGTAACGAATGAGAACAAAAATTATTAAAAAAAGAAACCCTAGCAACATTAGCAGAGATGTTTGCCTAGTAATTATTTTTTAGGGTTGTCTTTCTCTTGACTAAAGTTTTTGGTTCTCTTGGATCTGTCAGGATAACGGTATCATAAGATACGTTTAGGGAGGCAGGGAAATAAATATTTATTTGGATAGACTCCTGAACTTTTTGATCAGACTATAATCAGGAGATCCTTGTTAAATTCGGTATTGTTCCAAGTTGACCATTAAATCTTTTTTAGGAATTTGCCACTCAAAATTATTATTTCTTTCATGAATCACAATATGCCAATACATTCGCTCTTCTTTTTCAGTCGTCCATAAATATTCATATTCCTGCTCTAATAAACTGAAAGGAATTAAAAAGGTATTATTTGCACTTCCACATCCATAAATAACATAAGCAGTTTTAAATTTTTTCAAAAATAATTGTTGATGAGGATGAAAAGCAAACCAATATTTTATGTAGCTTTTTCCTTTATGCTGTTTGGAAATGCAACACAAAAAGCCTTGTTCTCCATCAATCGTTTGATAACCTGCTCTTGTTGTCCTAATTAAGCTGATATTAAACTTAACTTCTATTTTTTGCAAACATTCATCTTGAAAATTTACAGGAATACTGCGATGTTTAACCTCGTTTTGTTCTTTTCCAATTTCAAAATTGTCTTCTGTGGAATTTACATCATTGGTGAGTTCATCATTAGGCTCTAATTGAATATCTTGCGTTGTTTCAAAGACAATTTCGATAAGTTTATTTAATCGGGTAAATTCCAACGGGCGCAAAATTTCACTAATCTGTTTGATTGTTTTATCATCATCTAATTTTTCTTTGAGCTGAACTAGCTTCATCAAAGAATCTACACTAATCAAGCGAAAATCCCAGCCGTAACGACTCCCTCGGATCTGAGCCTCTAAATCTCCTGTATCCTTTCGTCCAACTACGATCAAAATTGAGGAAGATTCAGAAATCCTCTTTTGTTCAACTAATTTACGTTTGTAATTATAGATATTATCTAAGTTGATTCGGTAAGCATCGGTTGTTTTAACTTCTACGATGATACTATTTTCCTGATTGATTTCCCAAATTCCATCGTAACCAATTGAATTTTTAGAACCTTGGTAAAGTCCATATTCAACTTTAAAATCTAATCGTTTGCCTGCTTGATTAATAATATCTTGAAGAACTAAGCCGCTGTCTTCAAACTTTTCATCTAAGCATTCATTAGCATATTTGACTAGATAGTCTGTCGGAATGACTGATAGTAACTCTCTAAATTCTTGACAAGTTTGATTATTATTCTTTAGTCGGCCATCTCCTGCAATAGATAAAACTTGTCGAATCGATTTATCTAAAATAAATTGCTTATTTTGTTTATAGACTGCTAGGATAGACGACATTATAGGCTGAGGTTACGATTAATCTAAAAAGTCGATTAAATGGGTTTATAGAATCCTATGTCTCGCAAAATTTCTTTCTATAAGCCGCATTCACACTTTAGATTGTATCAAAGAGAGAGGGGAGATCAATCACCGCTTGCAAAAGTAAACCCAATTTAGCCACTAATGCCATGAAAGGATCAAATTCTTCTACATCCAATATTTGAAAAAAACAAAAATCATTAAAAATCCGGCAAAGTTGCGCTAAAAGCAACAAAAAACCACCCCAAAATGGAGTGGCGCAAACAAATCATACTAAAATCCAGATTTAGCAATCGTAATAGAGCATGAACTCATAGGGATGGGGACGAAGACGCATGGGGTTAACTTCCACATCCAGTTTGTATTCAATCCATTTTTCAATGAAATCGGTGGTAAATACACCCGTATCCGTTAAGAAGCCATGATCATCTTCGAGGGCTTGTAATGCTGCTTCTAATGAACCAGGGGTAGAGGGAATTTTCGCCAATTCTGCGGGGCTAAGTTCATAAATATCCACATCCAAAGGTTCACCTGGATCAATTTGGTTCTTAATCCCGTCAATCCCTGCACAGAGCATGGCAGCAAAGGCCAAATAGGGGTTAGAAGTCGCATCAGGACAACGGAACTCTAAGCGTTTTGCCTTGGGATTCGTGCCGGAAAGGGGAATCCGTACCGATGCAGAACGATTACCTTGGGAATAGGCCAGGTTTACCGGAGCTTCAAACCCAGGAACGAGGCGTTTATAGGAGTTGGTGGTGGGGTTGGTTAAAGCCAAGAGTGCTGGAGCGTGCTTGAGGATACCGCCGATGTACCAAAGAGCCATTTGGCTGAGTCCCGCGTATTTATCGCCTGCAAAAAGGGGCTGACCTTCTTTCCAGATCGATTGGTGGGTATGCATCCCCGAACCATTATCGTTAAAGATCGGTTTGGGCATAAAGGTGACGGTTTTGCCGTATTTTTTCGCCACGTTTTTAATGACGTATTTGTAGGTCATCAAATAATCAGCCGCTTCAACTAAGGTCGAAAACTTAATCCCTAATTCGTTTTGGCCCCCTGTGGCAACTTCGTGGTGATGTTTTTCGATAGGCACATTACACTTCGCCATCGTCAACAGCATTTCTGTCCGAATATCCTGGGCGGTATCCGTCGGGCCAACGGGGAAGTAACCTTGTTTGTAGCCTGGTTTGTAACCTAAATTTCCACCCGGTTCTTCTTTGCCACTGTTCCAACGACCTTCGACACTATCCACATAGTAGTAGCCTGTATTTTCGGTCTGGTCAAAGCGAACATCATCAAACAGGAAAAATTCGGCTTCAGGGCCAATATAAACGGTATCCCCTAAACCTGTACTTTTTAGAAATTCAACCGCTTTCGCCGCAATAGAACGGGGGTCACGACTGTACCATTCCCCAGTACGAGGCTCTTTAATACTACAGATCATACTGAGGGTTTTTTCTTTGTAGAATGGGTCGATCCAGGCAGTGTTGGGATCGGGAACCATGCACATGTCGGATTCATTAATGGCTTTCCATCCCCGAATACTGGAACCATCGAAGGGAACTCCATCAATAAACGAACTTTCGTCGATTTGATTGTAGTAAAACGAGCAATGTTGCCAAATACCAGGCGTGTCGATGAACTTTAGGTCGATGATTTCAATTTGTTCATCTTTAATCCATTTCAAAATATCTTGGGGGGACTTGGACATGGGCGACTCCTTCCGCTTATTACATGACTTTAGTCTGAGAATTACATCGTAAAGAGTGATTTGCGATAACTTTGTATCTTGCGATACAGACCCTTGCTCTTTAGACGGGTTTTAAATACCAAGAAATTAATTTATTTTGCGCTTTCTTCATTAAACAATGCAAAATCATCAAAAATGCAGGACTTAACAAATTGATGAATTTAACCGACTTAGTAGTAATGAGGCACAAAAAATTGTTCATTGAGGGGAGGACGGACATAATCCGGTGCTGGTTTGCGGGGTTTGAGTTCCATTGGTTCAGGCGTGAGGTCTTCGTAGGGGATTTTGCTGAGTAAGTGCCGAATACAGTTTAATCGCGCTCGCTTTTTGTCGTCTGCTTCGACGGTAAACCAGGGGGCTTCGGGAATGTTGGTATGGGCAAACATATTGTCTTTTGCCTGGGAGTATTCCACCCAGCGATCGCGGGATTCTAAATCCATCGGGCTAAGTTTCCAACGACGGGCGGGATCAAGAAGACGGGATTGAAAACGGATCTCCTGCTCTTCATCACTGACGGAAAACCAGTATTTCAGCAAAACAATGCCTGAGCGCACTAACATTCGTTCAAATTCGGGACAGGAAAACAGAAATTCCCGATATTGCTCTTCCGTACAAAAGCCCATAACATGCTCCACACCGGCTCGGTTGTACCAACTGCGGTCAAAGAGGACAATTTCCCCTGAAGATGGAAAATGTTCAACATAGCGTTGGAAGTACCATTGGGTTTTCTGTAGGTCTGACGGGGTTCCTAATGCCACCACTCGGCAACCTCTGGGATTGAGGGGTTCGGTAATGCGTTTAATGGTTCCGCCTTTGCCGGCTGCGTCCCGTCCTTCAAAAATAACAATCACTCGATAGCCGACGTGTTTGATCCAATACTGCATTTTGACCAGTTCAATTTGCAGGCGCGTTAGCTCTTTTTCATAGAGCTTTTTCGAGAGTTTCCCTGAAGTCCCTTCCTCTCGTTCCGCGATCGCCTCTAGCGGGTGAATAATCGGTTGGGGCGGTTCAAAACTTTCCGCTAATTGCTTTTTTTTCTTTTTTTTATGAGCTTTCTTTTCTTTTTTTTTCGATTTTTTCTTTTCTTGAGACAAAGGAAGTGCCAACGAATTATTGCTCAATAAATCATCCATTTAGGTTCTCCTAGAAATTTTCGCTGAAATTGCTGAAATTAAGGACAGATAAGCCAGGCTTGAAAATGAGTCTTAGCCTAAGTATTTACGTCACTAAATTCAGGATAAAGACGGTAATCGACTTTTTTAATCTTTTGTAGATTTTTTTAAGATTCCCAGAAAAACTCCTCAAAAGATCATGTTTCGCTCGGTAAAAATGAAATAAAGATAAAAAAGTTTACAATTAATCCAAGGTGAACCTAAATAATCGCCACCACTTTTTCTTTTTTGGTAGCTATCACAACGGAAACCCCATCGTTTTTATCAGTATGATCAGGGGATCTTAATCAATCAAACAAACCCCAATACCTATGAGTGGAAATGAATCCCGTCTGCAAGCGATTTATCAAATTACCAATCGTGAACCGATGCCGCCAAAAGAACCCAAGCGGCTAGATGAACTATGGGCTTCAGATGTCTTCACTCTGAGTAAAATGCAAGAAATTCTTCCCAAGGAAGTTTTTAAATCGCTCAAAAAAACGATCCAATCGGGAGAAAAGCTAGACATCTCCGTTGCGGATATTGTTGCCTCTGCCATGAAGAATTGGGCTATTGACAAAGGGGCCCTCTACTATGCTCACGTTTTCTATCCCCTAACTAACGCTACTGCCGAAAAACACGACGGTTTTATTTCGGTACAAAGTGATGGCAGCGTTATTGCCGAATTTACAGGAAAAGTTTTAGTTCAAGGGGAACCCGATGGTTCTTCTTTCCCCAATGGCGGAATTCGTTCCACCTTTGAAGCACGGGGCTATACCGCTTGGGATGTCACCAGCCCGGCCTACGTCATGGAAACCGATAACGGTTGTACCCTCTGTATTCCGACCGTCTTCGTTTCCTGGACAGGGGAAGCTTTAGATAAAAAAACGCCCCTCTTGCGCTCTAATGCCGCCATGAACCAGGCTGCAACCAGGGTTTTAAAATTATTAGGCAATGAAGAAGTCGCCCCCGTTAATGCCACCTGTGGGGCTGAGCAAGAATATTTCCTTGTCGATGCTAATTTTGCCAATAGTCGTCCCGATCTGCTGTTAGCGGGTCGTACCCTATTTGGAAAGCCTCCCGCTAAAGGTCAGCAATTTGACGATCACTATTTTGGTGCTATTCCTGAGCGGGTTCAGGTTTATATGCAGGATGTGGAAGAAAAGTTATATAAATTGGGAATTCCTGCTAAAACTCGCCATAACGAAGTGGCTCCTGGGCAATTTGAGATCGCGCCCTTTTTTGAAGCCGCTAACGTTGCGACAGACCACCAACAGTTATTAATGACGGTGTTACGCAATACGGCTAAAAAACATGGATTTATTTGCTTGTTCCATGAAAAACCCTTTAAAGGTGTGAATGGGTCTGGGAAACACGTTAACTGGTCGTTAGGTAATGCCACCCAAGGAAATTTACTCGATCCAGGTGATACACCCCATTCCAATGCTCAATTTTTGGTGTTCTGTGGTGCGGTCATTCGTGGGGTTCATAAGTTTGGGCCGCTGTTACGGGCAGTGGTGGCCACCGCTAGTAATGACCACCGCTTAGGGGCCAATGAAGCTCCCCCTGCGATTATCTCCGTTTATCTGGGAACCCAATTAGAGGATGTGTTTGAGCAGATCAAACAAGGGGAAATTAAGGGGTCTAAGGGGAAAGGCATGATGCACATCGGGGTTGATACCTTACCCGTATTACCTACCGATCCTGGCGATCGCAACCGGACTTCTCCCTTTGCCTTTACCGGAAACCGTTTTGAATTTCGTGCGGTGGGTTCGGGTCAATCCGTTTCTGGGCCCCTCGTTGCCATGAATACGATTATGGCGGATTCTCTGACCTGGATTGGCGATCGCTTAGAGGCAGAACTCAACAAAGGCATTGAACTCAACGCGGCTATTCAAATCATCTTAAAAGAAGTCATGGATGAACATGGGGCTGTGGTCTTTAATGGCAATGGCTATTCTGAGGAATGGCATAAAATGGCGGTTGAACGGGGACTAGCGAACCTCCGCACCTCTGCCGATGCCTTACCCGTCTTGAAGGAAAAATACGTTGAAGATCTATTCAATCAATTAGGAGTCTTGTCTCCCGTTGAGTTGGCCAGTCGCTTTGAAACCTATGCAGAGCAATACATTCTTTCCCTAGAAGTAGAAGCGAAATTGGTTATTAATATGGCCAAAACCCTTATTTATCCGGCGGCAACTCGTTATCTTTCCGATCTATCCAATACGGCTTTGAGTCTTAAAGAATTGGGTCTGGAGTTAGAAACGGAAACCCTCGAAAAGGTATCTTCTTTGGTGAAATCCATGACAGATAAAGTCAGCAAATTAAGTGTGGCCTTGAGTTATCACGATTTTGCTGGCACCGAGGAGCACATGCAATATCTGGCCCAAACCATTCGGCCGTTAATGGATGAGGTTCGAGAATATGCCGATGCCCTAGAAGCAGAAGTGGCAGATGATCTTTGGCCGTTGCCTAGCTATCAGGAAATGTTATTCATTAAATAATCCCAATTATTTTTAATTAGGTTTGAAGTCGTTCTTGATGAGCGACTTTTTTTGCTTAATGATTCAAATAATGTTGATAGTTTGCATCTAACCAACAACGGGGTAATTCTTCTCCTGAGGGAAAAATTAGCATTTCTTTAGCAAATTCTTCTGGTGGTTGTTCTTCTTGCCCTTCTTGAATACAGCCTTCAATATTGCTTTGTAAGGGATTAATTAATTGGATGGTATCTTCGATTTTAATTAAGGCACCATCTTGCTTATTTTTCAACAGCATAATGTTATTTAGGTAAAAATAAAAAGTCATTGTCAGCTAAATTTTGCTGTCATTATCAACCATTGACGCGATCGCCTCATCTACCCCAAGTTGTAATGCAAAGTTAGCGCAGAGGGAATAATCGAAAATTCTTAGGCAATATGTCCTCAAACTTGTAGAATTTAACGAAACAGGAAGTCGGGATACATGGACATACAATATATTATTTCCCAATACGCTCATGGTTATTTTTTGATGACGGATGAGTCGGGAGAATTGGGGTGGTATAGCAGCCGCCAACGTACTCTGATTCCCTTAGATCATCGCTTTCGATATCCGCGATCGCTACAGAGAGTTTTAAACCAAGAGCGTTTTACGGTGGCTATTAATAAAAATTTTCGGGCCGTTTGTGATGGCTGTGCGGATCGGGAAACCACTTGGATTTCTGAAGAATTAAAAGAAATTTATTGGTACTTATATCAAGCAGGCTGGGCCTATAGCTTTGAAACCTGGCAAGGTGATGAACTCGCAGGCGGAATTTTAGGAATTGCCATTCGCGGCCTATTTATTGGGGAATCCATGTTTTACCGCATTCCTGATGGCTCGAAAGTGGCAATGGTTAAATTAGTAGAACATTTACGCAAACGGCAATTTTTACTCTTCGATGCCCAATTACAAAATCCCCATCTAGAACGGTTCGGCTCCTATGTGGTGACAAATGAGAAATATCAAGGTTTACTACAAACAGCTTTATCTCAGCACGACATTACTTTCTAGCAAAAATTTCTTCAAGAGTGTCAAAGCAAGTATGGTTCACAACTTGTATTTGGACAAGAGCCTGATCTCCTAACCCAAAACAAGCTTTGATAGCTTTGTCTAACAGATTCGATATTAGTAAGTATCGCTAAGCTCATAACAGTTTTTACTTTATTTTGTATAAATAATACAAAAATGCATATTTAGTGAAATATTTCAAGCCAAAAAGGTAATGAATTTTGACCTAAAAAGGTGACTTTTGGTAACTAGATTTGTATTGAGTTCTGTTATATATTTTTGTTGTATCGTCAAGCAAATTGAAACGCTAAATTATTTTTTTTACTTAAGTAATATCTAGTAAGAATTCTATTCTCTTGCGCTTCAGACCTTGTACAGATAAGCACACCGTCTTATTCCCTTGGCAACAATGTCACAACATTTAGCTCAGTAAAGTAGATTCATAACAGTAATGAAGTAGAAAAAAACAGTAAAAACATTTAAGTGTTTTTACTGAAAATACTTAGCTTTTATCATGACATCTATTGCGAGTTTTTCATAGTCCCAATTATCACAAGAGGTCAAAAAATGTTTACTAATACTCTTGAACAGGAAGCTTTACTAAATCGTCAAGATTTACAAGGCTCCTTTAGTACTTTGGGTTTAAATCCCTTATCAGATTCGATCGGAAGACCAACTCAACTATCTTTAAGTTCTGGATTTGAATCCCAATATGTTGATCAAGCTTCAACGGCATTTCGTCCAATAGAGCGTTCTTCAATTCGATCACAAAGTGTATTTACTGCTACTGACGATTACGCCGGCAATAGCTCAACAACGGGAACTGTTAGCATCGGAGGTTCTACAAATGGGGTTATCAACTTTGGAGGAGATACGGACTGGTTCCGAGTCAACCTAGTTGCAGGTACAACCTATCAGTTCCGTAATAATCGGACAAGCTTAGCAGACCCATTCTTAAGCTTACGGAATAGTTCAGGAACGCTGTTAGCCTCTAATGACGATGGTGGTGGTAACCTCAACTCCTTAATTACTTATCGAGCTACCTATACGGGTCTTCACTTTTTAGATGCTCGTGCTTTTGGTTCCTCGATGACGGGTACCTAT
>JAYKGY010000101.1:0-9900 GCA_035285545.1 Snowella sp.
GCGAGAACCTATAAAGAGCTAATTGATGGAGTGACATCGGCTATGTTAGAGGTTACTCAACAAGATATTCATAGTTGGTATACTCATTGTTGTTACTGTACCTCATAGATTAAAGAAACGCTATAATCAATCTTGCTGCAATTCCCTTGATCTCAATTTTGCTGATCTTCAAAAACAGTCTAGATGCTAAGGGTCAACAACTCCATTACGCAAATACTCGCAGCATCGTCGATATTCTGGATGGATAGGGACTGACTCAAAGCAGCTTAGAATTTCCAAAACTCGTTGCTGAGATGCGATAATGGAGAGTCTATACAGTGCAAGGATTAGGCTATGCGACTCTCTCAAATGCTCTTCGTCACCCTACGCGACGATCCCGCCGATGCGGAAATTCCCAGCCATAAATTATTAGTGCGGGCAGGCTTTATTCGTCGGATCGGAAGCGGCATTTATAGCTATTTACCGCTCATGTGGCGGGTCTTGCAAAAAGTTTCGCAAATTGTACGGGAAGAGATGAACGCAACGGGCGCGCATGAATGTTTATTACCCCAGTTGCAGCCCTCAGAACTTTGGAAAGAGTCGGGACGGTGGGATACCTACACGAAAGCCGAAGGGATCATGTTTTCCCTGATTGATCGGCAAGAAAGGGAATTAGGGTTAGGGCCAACCCACGAGGAAGTGATCACAACAGTTGCTAAGGAAATGATCCGTTCCTATCGTCAATTACCCGTTAATTTATACCAAATTCAAACCAAATTTCGAGATGAAATTCGGCCCCGTTTTGGTTTGATGCGCGGTCGAGAATTCATTATGAAGGATGCCTATTCGTTCCATGCCGACGAAGAAAGCCTCAAAGAAACCTACCGAGCAATGGAGCAGGCTTACCGTAATATGTTGCGGCGTTGTGGTTTAGCCTTCCGTGCCGTTGAAGCAGATTCGGGCGCGATCGGGGGATCGGGTTCTCAAGAATTTATGGTTTTGGCCGATGCGGGGGAAGATGAGGTTCTCTATACAGAAGATGGAAAATATGCCGCCAATGTGGAAAAAGCCGTTTCCTTACCCCCTGATGCCGTTGCGTCTCCTTTTACGAGTTACGAAAGACGAGAAACGCCTAACTGTAATACGATTGAGAGCTTGGCTAACTTTTTAAAATGCTCTGCTACAGCCATTGTTAAAAATATTCTTTATAAAGTAACTCACGATCAAGGCTGGACATTTTTTGTATTAGTGAGTATTCGAGGTGATCAGGATATTAATGAAGTAAAACTTCAAAATGAATATCTTAAACAGTTTTTTATTGAAAATCCTCTCCAAAGGATTTTAAATCAAGATTTAGACAATTATCCTGAAATGAGAGGCACGGGTAAGAATGTTATTAAAATAGAACTTGCAACTAAAGCGGATCAAAACCAATGGTTTGCTGAAGATAAAAAACTGCCTGAAGGATATATTGGCCCTGATTTAAGTAATGAATATCTTCGCCCTTGTCCTCGTCTAACACAAGAACAAATTCAAGAGCTTACAAAGCTAGCATCTCCTCTACTTGATGAAATTTTAAATGCGGATTTAGCAGGTATCTCACGAGAAGACTATGATGTATTGAGTATAGGTATAAATATTCAGAAAAAACTCTCAACATTTGGAAAAATGAAGCTTCCGTCTAAATCTGGAGAGAACAAGTTTCTTCAAGCTACTCAAGCGACTAGCTTAATAGACGCTTATAAAGCCCTTCAAAGTTTCCAGAAACAATATCCTGTCTTGCCTTTGATACGTCTGACAGATGAAACAGTTATAGATCTAGAAAACTTTGTTACTGGAGCAAATGAAGCTAACTACCACGTATTAGGAGCGAATTGGGGTAAGGAGTTTCCTAAACCTCAATTAATTGTTGATGTCCGAACCGCTAAAATCGGCGATCGCGCAGTCCATGATCCCAGCCAAACCTTACAAACCGCCAGAGGCATCGAAGCAGGACACATTTTCCAACTCGGCACGAAATACTCCCAAGCAATGGGCGCAACCTTCACCAATGAACAAGGCGAAGAAAAACCTTTAGTCATGGGGTGTTATGGGGTAGGGGTTTCCCGTTTAGCTCAATCCGCCGTAGAGCAAAGTTACGATAAAGATGGCATTATCTGGCCCGTCGCGATCGCGCCCTATGAAGTGATTGTTGTGATCCCTAATGTGAGCGATGAGGAACAAGTTAAAACTGCCGAAAAGCTTTATCAAGACTTGCAAGCTGTAGGGATTGATGTCTTACTCGATGATCGTAATGAACGGGCAGGCGTTAAATTCAAAGATGCGGATTTAATTGGTATTCCCTATCGCATTGTCACCGGAAAATCCTTAAAAGACGGCAAGGTTGAAGTTGTCACCAGAGCCACGAAAGAAGCTCAAACAATTAATATTAACGAAGTAGTTAATACCTTAAAAGGATGGATCGAAACCGCTAAAAATAGTTAATTTTTACAGTAAAGTCATTTTATCCATTAATAACCGAGCAACCTAATTATGTTAGCCAGTTACAACGTCATACTTGAACAAGATGAAGATAATATGTGGGTTGTTGAATGTCCAACGATTCCTGGTTGTATTAGTCAAGGTCAAACCAAAGAAGAGGCATTGGAAAATATCAAAGAGGCCATTAGTGCTTGTTTAGAAGTTCGTTCTACGCTTGGTTTACCCCTGGTTTAAATTTCATTTAGTATTTATGCAAATTGCAACTTGGAATGTTAATTCAGTGCGATCGCGTCAACAACATCTGGTTGATTGGCTAACTAAAAATCCTGTGGATGTACTTTGTTTACAGGAAACAAAAGTGGTTGATGCTGATTTTCCCAGGAAACCCTTTGAAGACTTAGGCTATCATCTCTACATTTCGGGTCAGAAATCCTATAACGGTGTAGCTATTTTTAGTCGTCAACCGATGGAAGATGTCAGTATAGGTTTTAGCGCGATCGCGGGAGAAGAATTAACCGGCAATTTGGATGAACAAAAACGAGTAATTACAGGGGTTATTAATAATATTCGTATTGTTAATCTTTATGTGCCCAACGGTTCAGCCGTCGGCAGTGAAAAATATGAGTATAAACTTAATTGGTTGCTCGTTTTAAAAACCTATTTAAAGAATTTGCGCGTTAGTAATACCCCTGAATTTTGCGTTTGTGGGGATTTTAATATTGCCCTAGAAGATATTGATATTTATAAAAAAGTCAAAGATACGGATATTATGGCTTCTCCCATTGAACGGGCCGCTTTACAAAGTATTTTGGAGTTGGGTTTGCAAGATGCCTTCCGTAAATTTACCCAAGAGGGACAGCATTTTAGTTGGTGGGATTATCGCACAGGTGGTTTTAAACAAAATCGAGGGTGGCGCATTGATCATCACTATCTAACCCCCGTCCTTTACGAAAAGGCAGTCAGTTGTCGTATTGATACGGAACCAAGAGCCTGGGACAAACCAAGCGATCATACGCCAGTTATTGTTGAATTGGGACTATAAAATTGCTTTTTTAGGGATTAACCTAACTCAAGCAAACTATGCCAATTAGGGAACTGGATGATGTTTGTAAAGATTCTTTGCCAATTCTTGATTTGTGTGTTAGCTTGTGTTTGTTGAACATCATCGAACTCACGCTGAATCATTATAGGAGGCGTAAAACCATGTTCCCAAAACAATTCACCCATCACACCGCTACAGTTGTTGATTGATGGCAGGTTTTTGCAAAAATTAATGGCGAATTCTGGACAAATCGGGAAAAATTTCCTAGAGAGTTTGCATCAGTCCAAAAATCACCATGCCTTTTGACCACGCAGAGCATCGAATAACGGTTAACGCTATCAACTTGCAGAGATTGCTAAAAATTTGAGGAGAAGTAAGGTTCCCTGATTTCCAAGGGTTAACTTTATCGTATCTGGGAGCTTTGACGTGGTTAGCAATAGAACTTTTTGGCCTCAATGTATTAAGAAGGAGGTTTGAACGATGAATTTACAAGGAAAAACGGCATTAGTTACGGGAGCTTCACGGGGGATTGGCCGCGCGATCGCGTTGGAATTAGCCCAAACAGGCATAATGCGCTTAATCCTAGTTGCCCGTAGCCAAGCCCAATTAGAAGACGTTGCCCAAGAAATCAGCAAACGCAATTTTGAGATTCAAGTTGTTGTCTTACCGCTCGATCTGACCCAACCGATTGAAGTCAATACGGCGATCGCGAAAACCTGGCGAGACTATGGCCCGATTCATTTACTGGTGAATTGTGCAGGGGTCGCTCACCAAAAACCTTTCTTGCAAGCCAAGTTGCCCGATGTTTACCAAGAAATTTCCTTAAACCTGATCGGACTTTATACCATTACCCGTTGTGTGGCTCGGCGTATGGTGTCCCAAAATGAAGGAACTATCGTTAACGTGTCCAGTTTAATGGGTAAGGTTGCGGCTCCCACCATGGCTACCTATTCGGCAACGAAATTCGCTATTTTAGGGTTTAGTAATGCCCTACGCGGTGAATTAGTTCCCCATAATATTAAAGTAGTCACTTTGCTGCCGACTTTGACGGATACCGACATGATCCGTGAGTTCCAACGGTTTCGCTGGGTCAGAGCCATGACTCCCCAACGGGTTGCTAAAACGTTATTACGGGGATTAGAACGCGATCGCACTGAAATCCTAGTGGGTTGGCAGAGTCACATGGCAATTTGGTGCCAACGCTTTGCCCCTTGGTTACTCAATCGCATTTTAGTTTTTGCCATGCCCCAATTAGCTTAAGTCTGATACAGGCATCTTGTTAGTCGATTATCACAGGCTTTCAGGATGCCCATTTTACAAATTATTTATCGCGTTTTGTTCAGGGGTAAGCGGCGATCGCGGTCATTTTTTGTCGTTAAATCTGGAGAGCGATCACATTTACCGATTACTGAGGTGATGGGACTTTAAATAAATATGGCGTTACTCATAGAGGTCTTGGTCAATTGGATGGGCGAATAACTCTGATGAGGTTTGCTTGTAAAGATTCTTGGGTGGAGATGGCTTCATTAATCCTGTTAGCCATACGGGGGCGATCGCTATCATTGGTACAAACGATAATACCGAAATGATCAGAATTAGAGCGATGTAATCGAATGAAATCTAACCGATTGATAGTAATCACGGCCCGTTGTTCAGCAATAGCAAAGGCTAATACTTGATTATCAGGAATCCCTAAATTGGAATTACCGGCCTCTTGGACTGTCAAAACGTCATGCCCCATTGAGCGCAGTAATTGACTAACTATTTTAGGAAACTGTTCATCTGCGTATAGTCTCGCCATTGTTTAAGCTGCCTCGTTATTGGCACGAATGGCGGCGGTGATTTCTTCGGGATATGCTTCGGCATAAGACCAAGCATTGACTAAATCGGCAGCAGTGATATGGGGATAGTCTTGTAATATTTGAGCTTCAGTAATTCCTATTTGTTGGGCTTCAACTAATAGCCAGACTGCGATTCTTGTGCCTGCGATACAGGCTTCACCACCGCATACTCCTTTGGTTTTGGTGATACCTTTGCCACTAATTTTTAAACTACGGGTAAGTTGTTGAAATATAGCGGTGCGATCGGAGGGAGATAAGCTGAGGAATTGCTGTTCGATTTCTTGAAGTGTCATGGTGTTGATTGGCAGCGACTGGTTACTCGCATTTTAGCAATGCAAATTTTACTCTCGCCATGATGATCATTCTCTTATTGTGGTTATATTTTACAAGTATTTCTTATTAACTTGCTGTTTAAGGTTAAAACTCTGATAAATTCAGTTTTTTATCACTTTTTATAGTCAGTAAAACGCGATCGCGCTTCAAAACTTGACAGTCAGTTAAATTATAATTTATGAATCAGCCAAAATAGCGTCATCCTCTGTAAATTGCTCAATAGCTTCTAGCATTTCCTCTGAGTATGGCTCTAGGATAGTGGTATAAACGTGGAGCTAAGACGTTGCAGAATTGTCCTATGTACCGCTTGAGGCGATAGGTTGTTTATAAACTGTATTTATTTTGGGTTAAATAGTTAGTTAAGTTTGCGATAAGACGTTGATATCTCTCTATGGAAATATTGCCGATCGCTCCCAGTACATTTTTATTAGGAATAACGGTTAGAAAACTTAATCGGATAACGGAAGGACTCGTTAAGCCGCTTGATTCAAAGTCAACATCATCTGAAGAAATTATTTCGTCAAAATTGGGGATATATTGCTTTAATTGGGTACTTATTCCACAAACTAAAAAATCTTGATACTTTGGCATTTTCCTGAGAACTAGTGCAGGACGATTTTTGGTGGCTCCATTGGCTTGTGGAATAGGGGTGAGAATAATTTTACTTTCTTGCATAGTTGCTATTGTGTTCCTTGATTAACTCTAATGAGTATTCAGGTTCATCTTCTCCATAGCATTGTTCTAAATTTTGCAACGCGAAAGATTCTAAATTATCTTCCTGTTGGGCGATGATGCTATCAAGGTTGATGGAGTTAATAATTTGTTGCCAAAGTTCAACGGGAATAATAACATCGATTGTTTGGCCTTCGGTGTTGGTAACGTAGCGAATACGGTTATCTATTAATGCATTGGGTGGTGCGATCGCCATGATGATCATCCTCTTATTGTGCTTATATTTTACAAATCTTTCTTTATAATTTGCTGTTTAAGGTTAAAACTCTGATAAATTCAGTTTTTTATAACTTTTTATAGTCAGTAAAACGCGATCGCGTTCCAAAACTTGACAGTGGGTTAAAACAACGGTTATCTATTTTTACTGATCATTTTGCTGATAAATACGAATACGCCCACGCTGAATAATCCACAGATGACCCGTGATACTCTCGCGCTGTAACCCCCCAATTAGATGTTTGAATAGCATCGGTCAAATCATCTATTGTCGCTCTATTGGGAAGTCTTAGAACAGCAATTCCTTTATATTCTGATGGGATATATTGCAGCGGGTTACTAAAGTCTAGGTCTAATGTAACAAGGCAGCGATCCTCTGCCTGACATACTTTGATGACGGTTGGATCGGATGCTGATGTTAGTCCTTGCTCAAGTACGGTAGAAACCTCGTAACCTGCTTGTTTGAGTTGTTTTATTCCTCTTTGACCAATATTCTCGTCTAGTTTAAATTTCATGCTGATTGCTCGATAGGAATATCAATATAGCGATCGCTTGACATGGCGGCTCCATAGGCAATACAAGCATAAATGTCTTCTGGTTGTAGTTGGGGATATTCTTCTAGTAGTTCGGGGATGCTAGTACCACTGGCGAGAAAGTCGAGAATTAGGGATACCCAAATACGATGTCCACAAATACAGGGTTTTCCAAAACAAATATTAGGGTCAATCGAGATTCGGGTTAGCAGTTCTTTTTGTTTCATAACTGTATTTTGGATTTATTCTGAACATCAAGTGCGATCGCGTTTACCCATTACCGACGTGATGGAACTTTATAATAGTTAACGAATGCCTAAATACATAAAAAGTTTTATTTTTAGAAATTACTTAATTTTAAAAAAAAGCATTTTCTGTATTGACTAATTCTACTGTGCTAACTTTGTCTTTTTCTACATAAACTGTTGCGTAACTACCATCAGCTAAAAAAGCATTTAAATACAAGTCGGCATCATATTGGGGGAAAAGCGTATACTCGCCAGAGGGCAGTTCAACAAAGAATTCGCCATTTTTATTGCTATGAATTTGACGTAATAAACTTGGATGTTTCTGTGCTTTTACTATTGGCCACCGAATATTTGAAGCTGGAATCCGCCCAGTAAAAATCCACACAGATGTTCGAATAAATTCGGGTGAATTTCTTTTAACAGATGAATCTATAGTAGGCATTTGATTTCCTTTTAAACGAAGAACCTTACCGGCAATTCCTTGTTTTGATTGGGATAGAATTGGAGCCTGAGGGTCAACAGGATTCGTTATCATAATTTCTCCCAAAATCAAAGTAAATAGAAGGCTAAGACAGATCCAAATACGAGTATTGATAGATTTCATAACTTCTCCCTAATAAATATAAAAATCTAGGAGCAAGTTTCAATAGGCGTCGTTTTCAATGAATACAAAAGCTCAAATTAATTTAAATAAAAAGTGTACAACTATTCCTAAAATTTGGGATGAGTAAAAATGTTAGATCCCACATTCCGCACTTTTTACTGGTAGCGTTTAAGTACATTTGTTCATGCAAGCCATAGAGTAACTAGCAGAACATTTTTACTATACAAGGTGTAGTACAAACTAATTAATCTACTTATGGGGCTAACCAGCGGAATGTCAGTTAGATACAATGTTTTAGTTATTTGCTCAAAAAATGATTTTAGATAGTTGTACACTAAATTAACTAAAAATTATGCTAAGGAAAACTTAGCTATATGCTAAGAGCTTAAGTGTCGCTAAATCCACGTTGTCATTACTTGACAAAAGATAATTTAGTTCGAGTCCAGTCAACTCATCATAAGACGGCAGATGGCTAATACGTGTTTGTTCTTTAACATCTAAGGATGCTAATTGAGAATCACTTTTTTGGGATACAAAAATAGCATTGTGAGTTGAACCAGTAATAGTTGATTTCGTTGGCGTTTCGCTCTTCAGGACAATTTCTTGTTGTGCAAATCCGTGTTCTAATTCAGAAACAGATGAAACTTCATAGGAAGAAGTTGTAGATATTGCAGGGCTAGAAGAAATTGTTTTAGATATTTCCTGAGTAGAAGGAATTAGTGAATTTGCAGTAGCTAAGGAAGTTCGAGGCAAAACGTTACTAGAAGTTTCCGTTAAGATTTGACGAATCTGAGCGTGTGTCAAATTAGGATTGGCACTTAACATTAAAGCAACGACACCCGCTACATGAGGAGAAGCCATTGAGGTACCATTCCAAGAAGCATATTGGTTATTAGGAAGAGTAGAATAAACGCCAACGCCTGGAGCCATTACATGTACCATAGCACTATTAGAACCTGCACGATTAGAGAAGCTAGCAATAGTACCGTTACTATCTACTGCTCCAACCGAAATTCCATATTGAGTTGCATAATAAGCAGGCGTTCCAGGGGAAGCAAGAGCACTGTTTCCTGCCGCAGAGACTGTAATGACATTTCGACTAGCAGCATAAGCCATAGCATCGCGTAGAGCAGTAGAGTCTGACCATCCTATACTCATATTAATGACACGAGCACCATTATCAACAGCATAGCGGATAGCTGATGCGAGGTTACCACCATTAGTAAAGTATCCCGAAGAGTTAACATCTCCAAGACGAATTGCCATAATTCGAGCGTTGTAGGCAACACCTGTCGCCCCAAATCCATTATTCATGGCGGCGATAGTTCCAGCAACATGGGTTCCATGTCCTTGTGCACTAGTAGTAGTTCCTGGCAGAACGTTATTGTTGTTTTGGCCGATGCCAAAATTCCAGCCATGAATATCATCGACATAACCATTACCGTCATCATCAATACCATTGCCCACTATTTCTCGTGTATTGCGCCAGATATTACCACTAAGATCGGAATGATTGATGTCTACTCCCGAATCAATAACAGCTACGGTAATTCCTTGACCAGTGTACCCTCGCGCCCAAGTCTCTGGAGCATTAACCATGTCATTTCCCCAGTTATTCCCTCCCAAGTTGGGAACATTAGCGAAAGGACTTTGTCCGATACCACGGGCAACAGCAGCCGCAGCATTAACTAATCCATAACCTGTAGTCGAGCTAAATCCATTTGGTGGTGGTGGTGGCGCGGTTCCAACGCTTGCACTAACAGTATAGGTACCCGTCATCGAGGAACCAAAAGCACGAGCATCTAAAAAGTGAAGACCCGTATAGGTAGCTCGATAAGTAATTAAGGAGTTGAGGTTACCACCACCATCGTCATTAGAGGCTAACAGCGTT
>JAYKGY010000102.1:0-5226 GCA_035285545.1 Snowella sp.
AATTGGATATGAATCAACGGTTAAATTTAGAGATGACTTAAGGCATAAATTTTTCTAGAATCTTTTACTGGTAAGCTTTCTGGTCTTCAGATGGCACTTCGTTGCAGCTTCGCTACCTTTACCCCCATTCGGTTGGCTAACATTTCGGCCAGCCTCGCGGCACTTATCAACCCAGGTTTGGGTGCTTTGATTCGGGTCTGCATCAATAATATGAACTGAAATATCGTGAAAGTTTAGCCATTCCGCAAATAAGCAGGTAATACTCGATTTTCCTACACCGCCCTTATCACCAGTAACAGCAATTAATTTTTTCTCCATCTGTATTGTTATGTCATGAATTGTATTGAAACGTATTGACTTAAAAGCAAAATTCTAGGTTCCTTGACATAAATCTAGAATCTAAAGCCATACGGCCAAATTATTTATGAACCATCTGACGCGCTTTAGATTTACTCTATTTAGATAACTTAATTGACATCCTCTCTTCCGTAAACGAAAGGGATTCCTAAACCTCACGATTTAGGTTTCTGCTTCATCGCAACTGCCTCTACCCTCAAGGAGTTTTATGGTCTTACGTTCGCTCCACAGACTATCCCCGCAAGTCCTGCGGTTCTTAATGTATCCATTTTCAACAGAAAGACTGTTGTTAGTTGATTCAAGGGGTGGACTTCCCATTGCCCTCTCCTCTTTTCCCGGTCTACCGAGCTTTCTGCGCCACTGGTTTAAACCAGATTTCGTCATGTTTAGGCTATCTGTTCCGTCTACGTCGCGGGTGGGTCAGTGACCATATTTAATCTAACACAAATACAAAGTTGTGCTAAATAACGGGGTTTTAAACCTATTTTTTCGATAACTTAAATAAAAAAAGGGGTTGATTTCTACAACGATCGCGGTCACTCTGGCCAAGGTCTTATCCATCTGGTCTCAAAAGTAACAAAGAAAGCTTTCTCAGGGCTTTCACAACAATCGGGGTAATCAACCGATTAAAGATTCATAAATTTTTTGTATTGCTATTAAGCATACAACTTACGAGACCAAATGGGTAAGGATTAACCGACAGAGATGTCACTTTAAATTCAAACAAAAGGTTGACGACCGCTAAACGTAGAAATCTCCCCCGTGATAAACACTCACAGAGGAGACTAAAGAAATGCTTATACAGCAACTAAATCATCAACAATCATCTACCGATTTAAACAGAAGCATTGGCACAAACAAACGGTTTACGGCTACGAATCGTAATAATCCTTGCCCCATTTGCGAGAAGACTAACGGCAATTGTCGAATTTTGGAGGATGATGGCATTCTCTGTATGACTTATGCCGATGGTTATGGAGCGTCAAACCATCCTGACTATCGATTCACCAAGCCAACCAAGAATGGGCTATGGGGAATTTATTACCCACGTCGTAACAATGACTTTCATCGTGAGGAATGGCTAAAAGAGCAGGAATTCAGAAAAGCTCAAGAGAAAAAGAAACAGGAGCAACGGAGCAAAGCAGCCTTATCCATTGAGGAACGCGATAAGGATATTCAAGTAATCCTAGAGCAGTTGTCCCTCAACGACAGCGATCGCCAACGACTACGAGATCGCGGATTAACCGATGAACAGATTAACGAGATTGGTTATCGGTCTGTTACCAAATGGCAAAAATTGAACGGGCCCTTAAGATACGGGGTAAACCAACGCGGCAACCTTAACAACCCTTACGATGGTATTCTCTGCCCAATTCGCAACCACAAGGGGCAATTCGTCGCGCTTCGGTTGCATAATCCCAACAGACGACCTAAGTATCGAGCTTTCAAAGGAAGCCATCTAGAGTCAGGTGAATTTCCTATCGCAGTCTACGGTGCAGATTTAGCCCAAGGGATTATAGGCATTACGGAAGGCTTAGAAATTAAACCCGCGATCGCGTCCTATCGGCTAGGCATTCCCGTTATTGGTCACAACGGTTCTAATTTTACATCCTCACCCCTTCAAGTCAGAGAAACCTTAGAAGCTTTAAAGATCAAAGTTATTCGGATTTACGTCGATGCTGGGGTAATCAATAATCCAAACTTAGTTAGACAATACAAAAAAGCGATCGCGCTCTATCGGGAATGGGGCTACACCGTCGAGATCGTTTGGTGGGGCCAAGTCAACAAAACCGATGGCGACATCGATGAAATAGACCAAACCACACTTAACAGTATTCGATACATCACCCCTGAAGCGTTTTTAAGCTATTGCCATGACCCCCAAGTAAAACGGTTTGGGGATTGGGTTAAAAACCAACTGCAACGCATCAAACCTAAAGGTTTTGGAGTTCCCAAAATTGAAGGGCAAGAATTTGAAGGAGAGCGCGCTAAAGCATTAATGGGAACGCTTGGAGATGTTCTCGATTGCTCCCAGACAGGTGATGGCAAATCTCACTCAGTTCCTAAAATTGAGAATGAAGATGGAAAAATTTGGTATTGCTATAATGACCATCGCAACCCAACCGTTAAAGCCATTGAAGACGAATTTAAAGACCTATTCCCTCGTAATCAATACGGATTTTATCGGGAAAATGGCAAGCTAAAAAAAGCCACTGAAGAAACGCCTAAAAATCAAATTGAAATGACCAACGGCCATTGTCCTCGTGCTGAATTATTTCCCAAGCTCAGCGACCTTGGATATAACCCAAATGAGGGAGGAAGCCAAAACCCAATTTGTCAATCTTGCCCATATCTGACGGTTTGCCAATCCGTCGAAGGTTGGTATCTTAAAGACCGCCGCGATACGTTGAGCAATGCCCATAAGATTCGATGCCATGTTGAATCAATGCCCAGGGAGTGGGATTACTCCAATGACCTTGGGATTTACGATGAAGCTTCTCGACTCTTTCAACCAACTAAGACTATCGAGACCACTTGGGATAAGTTGTACCTGGAATTAGGCAGGGGACGGAAAGGATTCAACAATAAACAAGCTCTAATCGTCGATGCTACCCTACAGGCTCTTAAATCCTGCTTTGAAACCCATAAACGCTATGGGCTAGACCATGAGGAAATCCTCAAGGCATTAGCAGAACTTGAATTACAAAAAGAAGACCTCGATGCCATTATTGACGCGCTCACTACTATCCCATTGAATTTATCAGAGATTTTTGAGAAGGCTGACGAATTAGACTTGTCGAGCCTATCCCAAGCCGAACGGAAAAAATACAAGGGATTAATCAAAACAACCAAAGCTCATCAAAACAGAAAAGCCTATCAAGCCAGTCAAGTTAATCTAGACAAGCTTCTCCCTAATGGACTTCTTAATGTGATGAAGGCTCTCAGAGGCGATAAAGGAATTGATTTATCCATTGCCTATGGAAACCTGACTATTACCCTTGATAACCGCGATAGTTATTCATTTATCAACCAAACCAAGAAGAATATCTATCTCGACGCAACCTTATCGGTCGAAGAATTAAAGATGAGAACCGGCAGCGATCGCCCAATTACCGCTATCCGTTCTAAGACAAAACCGACAACTAATTTAACGGTTGTTCAAATTAAAACCCAAGGAATTGGCTCCAACCAAGTCAGTAAACAAGCCATCAATCGATTAAGAAAAATCTGTCAGGCATTAGGTGATATGCCTGTAATCGCCTCAAAACTGATTCGAGAATATTTGGATACCGATGGCCATTGGTTCAACCATAACCGAGCTTCTAACGACTTCGTAGGAAAACAAAAATTATTGATTATCGGTTTACCCCGTCCCAACTTAGGAGCAATTAAATCTCAGTACCGTGTCCTGAATGGAACCCTCGATGGTTTTGAAGAGTATTACCAAAAACTGATTAACCAAGAAATCATTCAAGCCGTAGGTCGCCAACGGGCTAACCGTTTCCCCGATAAGCAATTTACCCTCTACTTTGTTACCCCAGAAGACACAGACCTGTCATGGCTCTCAGAGTACGGAATAAAAATTACCGTCAAATCAGCTTTTGAGATTGACCCTAACGCAGGCACGGAGACCCAATGCACTCGCTTACAAATCGTCAATGCTGCTCAATCCCTCTTAGTCAATGGAGCCAAAGTCACCCAAACTGCGATCGCCAAAGTTTTGGGTATGACTCAGCAAGCTATCAGTAAAACTCTTACAGACTCAGGTGTTAATGTTTCGTGGATTGTTGAAAAACTCAACAAAACATTACCCAACGGTTATACAACTGGAGCTTATAAGGACTCTATAAGGCCGAGTTGTATAACCCAAGAGTTATATAAACTATTTGCAGACTTTTTCCAACTTGACCCACTGGAATTACTGAGAGATGCCTTGGATACTATTAAAGAACGCGGATTTGAGCATTTTGCTACTGAGTACCTAGAAAATTTTCCAAAAGCATTACAGGCTAAATATTTGACGCTCTTATGGACAGTTTTGCAAAGTGAATCAATGCCAACAGAGAACCGATCGAGCAATAACGTTAAAAGTCATTCTTCTTTACGTGAAATATTTCTTCTTTGATCAGTTTTTACCCCTTAAGTTGCGGAGTAAAAAGTGACTTAATTGAAAAAGAGAGAGTAGATTGACCCTCTCTCTACTTTCTTTGCTATAGCTCATCAGAGCATTTCTCAATTTTATGTTTAATAACGCATGGCAATTCAACAGACATCGCATTTGTTCTTTTTTGTGCATAGAAGTTAACTGCTAAGTCTAGTTTGGTAGTTTGTTTTAATGGATAGTTTTATTGGCACGTCTTAACCTGATTAACTCGTAAAAATCAGTTGTATAAAACCATTGTCGGAGCTATGCCCAAAAAAGGGAGGTTTTAATGCCTGTTTAAACTTATTTTTCTTTTGCCTGCCTCATAACCTTCCAAGTCGTGTCTCCAGACGATCCGTCTCTCAAGGATTACTGGACAGAACGAAACCGACGGACAGATGTAACTGAGGCAGCTAAGCTTGGGAAGATACGCCGTACAGTTGCTAAGCAGCAGGACTTTCGATGCCCTGTTTGCAAGGCTTCACTCTTTAATGGTGAACCTGTTCATCTCCACCACATCGTACCTAAATGCGAGGGAGGAGGCAACGAAATTAAAAATCTCGTCTGCTTACATGAATTCTGTCACTAACAGGCACACTATGGGGTCACAACAGAAAAGGGAAAAAATCGTACGCTAAGAGAGAGAAGAAGCGGGAATCCAACGGTAAAGAGTAGGAACAGAAACACCAAGATTAATGGCAACCTCACTGGCTGGAGTTCCAACA
>JAYKGY010000103.1:0-25748 GCA_035285545.1 Snowella sp.
TAGTTTTCAAGTAAGGCTTGTTCTTCTGGCGGCATTGATAACATCGTTTTTTGCTGAGTTCTGCTTTCTCTATTCTCTCATCCCTTGCTAGCAATTCAGATGTACTACCTCAACTGGGATGCACCCAGTTTCTTGTCTCTCCAAAGAATCGCTTTGACATGAAAAAATGCTTGACGATTAACAATAGAGAGGAATTATTAAAAAAAATGACCAATAATAATTCGCTTCAAAAATCTGATAGAAATTCAAACAAGGAGACAACGGTTAGGATGGGACAGTTTATAAGAGGACTGGAGGAAAACAGAATTGAACTGAGCAGGATGAATGAAGATTCATTGGAACTTGCGTTGATTTTTCCATTTGTGATAAACCCAAGGAATAACCGGATCGGACTGTTTCCACAATTCCCGTTTTAAAACTTTTGCTTTCATTTCAGCCTGATTAAATTGATTTTGAGTCCGTTTACAACCGTCAAAATATCGTCGATAAATCACAGCATGAACCGTTTTTACCATTGCTAAATTGACAGATTCCTGATTGCGATAAACTTCAGCCACTGTCCGACCATCGCGATCGCGGTTTATTTCGCGCAGAGAAAGCAGAGAACCAATGGGTAATAGGCTCTGAAGTTGGTTTTTAGCCGCTTCACCAAAGGGACGATTTAAATTTTTTAAGCGGGTAACGCGATTCGAACGCGCGACATCAACCTTGGCAAGGTTGCGCTCTACCACTGAGCTATACCCGCATGATCTTAATTGTTACCGAAAGTACATAATCTGTCAAGCACTCTGATCAATTTTCTTGGCGTTCGGGAAACTCTCCGCTTAACTTTCACAGGGGGTTAAAAGTTCTTGTTTGTCAATCGTTTAAGTTGTGAAATGAGCTAATTTACCCTCGCGATCGCCTATCATTGTTATGCTTAGGGAATGGGCTGATTTTCAACCCAACCTGAGATTTTCGATAAAGACAATGCTGACTTCTGCTGCGCCGCTTCAAAAGACCCAACAAAAACCCCTATTGGGCCAATCCCTCGCTGAGTTAACTGATTGGATCACCCAACAGGGACAACCCAACTATCGGGGAAAACAACTCCATCAATGGCTCTACGAAAAACAAGCGCGATCGCTGATGGATATTTCGGTATTTCCGAAGCAGTGGCGCGAACAGATGCAGGATTACCCTATTGGTCGCTCTAGCATTCATTATCGGAGCGTGGCTCCTGATAAAACCCGTAAATATTTATTAAAGTTAGCCGATGGGTTAATTATCGAAACGGTAGGTATTCCCACCCAAAAGCGTTTAACCGTTTGTGTTTCTTCCCAGGTTGGCTGTGCAATGGATTGTAATTTTTGCGCGACGGGAAAGGGCGGCTTTTTACGCAATCTACAAACCCACGAAATTGTGGATCAGGTGTTAACGGTTCAGGAAGATTTTCAGCAACGGGTCAGTAATGTGGTGTTTATGGGCATGGGTGAGCCGCTGTTAAATTTACCCAATGTCATTCCTACGATTCATTCTCTCAATCTCGATGTCGGCATTGGACAGCGATCGCTGACTATCTCAACTGTTGGTTTGCCACAAAAAATTGATCAGTTAGCCCAAGCACAATTACAAATTACCTTTGCTGTGAGTCTCCATGCGCCTAATCAAGCCTTACGGGAACAGTTAATTCCGAGCGCGAAACATTATCCCTTGAATCATTTACTGGCTGATTGCCGAGAATATGTAACCATTACCGGACGCAGAATCACCTTTGAATACATCCTTCTCGCAGGGGTGAACGACTTACCCGAACATGCCTTGGCGTTATCCCGTATTTTAAAAGGCTTTCAAACCCACGTTAATTTGATTCCCTATAATCCCATCAACGAAGTAGACTATCAACGACCTGATGAACAACGCATTCAAGCCTTTGTAGACGTTCTGCAACACAATCATACTGCCGTCAGTGTTCGCTATTCGAGAGGATTAGGGGCAGATGCCGCCTGTGGTCAATTGCGAGCCGCTCATAAAAATGAAACGAAGTCAGCGATCGCGACAATGGCCTAAATCCAGCTTAAGCAGACAGTTTACAGCTTGAGTATTCCCTAAGAGCCTCAGGAGTTGATTTACCAAGGATCCATAATGGATTTAAAGGGATTAATGACGGTTTTATGGGGATCTTGATCTTCATCGTCGGAAACTGGGTTGTCTGGGTGATCTGCTTCGATCGCTTCGGGTTGGGGTTGGGATTTAACGGCCTTCTTGAAAGATGACCAATCACTCGAATCCGTTAATTCTTCATAAAGTTCTGTATCCCCTACGAGCGTCACTTCTGACAGATCAATTTCAGGAGCAACAGGACGGGCCAAGGGGCGGGTAATGGGCGGTTCTTCAGCGATCGCCTCTTTTTGAGCAGTCGCAACGCCCTTTAAGGATTGTTTCAGTTCTGTAAATGCCTGAGTAACGTTGGTGAGCGATCGCTCTAGTTGATTTAACCGTTCTTGGAATCCTTTTGGTAGGGTATTAGGCGATTGAACAATTGTTAAAGTGGTTAAAGCATCAGGAAAATGGCGGAAAAATTCTTCGAGCGTTGTCTCGCCATGCAGAACTCGATCCAAGGCCGCATTCACTAAGGTTTTCATCCCGTTATCGATCGCCGCTTGTCTGAGATGCTCGACCTGGGTGCCTTGACGAATCAAGGATTGAAGTGAGGGATTGATGGGCAGCACTTCATAAATGCCAACTTGCCCATGATAGCCAACCCCATTACATTGGCGGCAAAGACGGCCTTTGAGTTGCAACTGCTGAATTAATTCTTGAGTAAGACTATTGGCTCGGTAGAAACTACTCGATTGGTGTTGGCGCGCAGTTAATTGTAATTGTTGCAATTCTTCAGCTTCGGGTTGATGGACTAGGCGACAGGTCGGACACACTCGACGCAACAACCGTTGATTAATCACACCGCTCAAATGTTCGGCTACTTCCGCTGGATTGATCCACTGGCTTAATTCAGCGATCGCGCTAAAGGCATCTTTGGCATCCAGACTTGCTAATACCAGATGACCCTGTTTAACTGCGGTAAGAACAGCTTGGGCAGTTTCTAGATCTTCAATTTTTTCAACGAGAATAACATCAACCGCTTGCTGGGTAACCGATTGTAAAGCTTGAGGATAGGTTAAGCCTTGTTCGAGGTTAATTTCAACCTGAGTAATGCCCGGAAAAGTTCGTCGAATCGGATCTTCCAGGGTGATAATCGTCTTTTCCTGTTTTTGTTGTTCCCTTAAGAATGCTTCTAAGGTGGTAGAACGTCCCGAAAAAGCAGGCCCTGTCACTAAAATCAAACCTGATTTACGCTGATTGAGTCGTTGCAATACTTTTCGCGTTAATTCATCTGTCACGAAGCTCTCTAACGTCGGTAATTCTGTTAAAGATTCCACAATGCGAACGACGACCTTTTCCCCATAAAAACTGGGTAAGGTGTTCACAAAGAAATAAACGGGACGGCTATTGTAGCTTTTGCGGAGTTTGCCTGTTTGCGGAATACTCGTTTGGTTTACATCTAATCCCACCATTCCTTTGAGGCGATTGACAACGGGACTGATGAGTTTTTTGGGTAGTGGCTCTAGGAGCGATCGCACATTTCCCCCCTGACGAATCCGCACTAACAACTTGGTTTCTTCCGGTTCTAGATAAATTTCGGTCGCTTTTTCCCGCATACCCAGGATGAGAATCTTATTAACCAGGGTAACGATAGGAGCCTCATCTTGCTCAGGGGGATGATTTAAGTCCTCCGCCGCGGGAGCTTTAGCCGCCATAAACGAGGGCGTTTCCTCAAAAATTTCGGTGACATCAACAACCGTTGCATCAATCCGGGACTGTGGCTCTGCTCGTTGCTCGTTTGAACCTTCTGAGTGCGGAAGCGGTCGTCCGATCATTTCTTCTAACACAACCGCAAGAGACCGACCTGAACGGCGCACTTCAATGAGGGCTTGCTGCATCTGGGGGAGGGATACTAAGCCAGAATGCATTAGCTCCTGAGCAAAAGGAGGAAGGGTGAAACCAGAAGAGTCATTGCTAAAAGACACTACTCGGCACCTGGGAAAAACAAGAATTGACTATTATTAAAGTTCCCTAGCTTAGGGTAGAAATTAACAATAGTCAATAGATAATAAAGATTTTATTTTGTTTTAACCTTGAGGTTGTCCCCCCGCAGCAGCTAATTGTCGGCTCTGAATGAGGCTTTCCATCGCATACTCCAGATGGGTTCCTGCATCAACCGCAACCCAACCCTTATTGGTTAAGTGTCGCCATTCAAAGTGGAGGTGAGGGCCCGTCGATAATCCCGTACTACCAACGCGACCAATGACTTCTCCTTTTTCGACTGATTGTCCTGGTTTGACGAAAATTTCCGAAAGGTGGGCATAGCGCGATTCCTGGGTTCCTTCGAGGTGACGTAGGACGACCGTTAATCCATATCCACCCATCCAATCCGCGATCGCGACTTCACCTGAATAGGAGGCTAAAACGGGAGTTCCGGTGGGGGCCCCTAAATCCGTTCCTTGGTGCATACGACCTCGACCCGTGACAGGATGAATCCGCCAACCAAAGGCTGAAGTGATGGGAACCGCAGTCGGTAAAGGAAACAATAAATCCGTATTTCCTTGTCTAATGTCCGGTGCAGTGGGCGCGTATAGGGTTGTTGCTCGACTATATTCGGGCATAGGAGCCAACGCCAAAGAAATCCCCCGTCGGATAATGGGTTCTATACTAAAAATTTGATTGGAAGAAGGGGGAAGACCTACCCGTGAATTGCTAGCCGTTTTATTTGCGCTGGGTAAAGGATAGGAAACATTCCGATAACGTCGAGGACTATGGGACGGAGCTGTAATGGGCTGGAGTGCAATTTGACGGAGGGGCGAAACGCGAGGCGCGCGGGTCACAAAATGCTGGGCAGAAACCTTGGTTCGAGCCGCTAGACGCTGATAACGGGGGGGATAAGCACGAGCAGCCGTGACTTCACCTGAACGCTGGCGACGAGTAGCAGAAACAGAACCACACCCCCGATTCAGGGAACCGCCTTGAACAACCGTGCGGCAACCTGTTGAACGTTCAGACAAAACAACGGAGGGAGTAGAGTTCGTTCGATTGGATTGACCAACGGAGTAGTTAGTCGGATCAATATAACTATTTTTGCCTTGTAGAGCACTGCGAATACTTGCGGGTTGGGTATCTACAGGAGAACTGACAGGAGCGGAATTAGAAATAGAAATCTTGGGGGCAGCCAGTTTTACTCTAGGCTTGGCCACTGCGGTTCGATTGGCATTGCGGCGACGGTAGCTAGAGCGAATGGGGCGAGTTACGGCAGTCCGAATCTTGGAACGGGGGACAGTCGGGGTTTGGACGCTAGGGGCAGGGGCCGCAGGAGTGGGATCGACGAAAGACTGAGAAGGTGCCGGATCGGTCGGAATGACGAGTTCTTCTGTTGCCGTGACAGGGGCATTGAATAAGCTCATGCTTAAAAATCCGATGCCGCCAATCATGCCAAAACTGCGCTGACAGAACACTTTGAAATTCCCGACGGGATTCGCTTTCGATTTAGGGTTCATGAATTTTCACACATTCAATTCGCGTCTCCATGATTGTAAAGGGTAATTAAAAAATTGCCAAGGCTTCTGTCGTCCAAAATACTACTCCTTTCCGATAGGGTTTTCTGTCTATCTTTGGTTATAAGCGGCTAAGCAAGCAAGCGTCCCCTCCTTTTTTTGTTGAGAGAAGCAGGTTTAGGCGGAAGGGGGAAGTTTACGAATTTCGGAATAAAATGCACTATGGCTAAAGCGATCGCCGTTTTTAATCAAGCTGGTTCGGAGGCGTAAGTTGTTACTCGCAAACCAGATCCGTTCTTCAGAGTAAAGGCTGTCGGATTCCAAAATTAAGGTTAAACTTTCGTCCGCGCCTAATAGATAACGTCCTGTTAATAAGCCAGGTTGGGGTGTTAATAATTGGCGAAAGAGTTGTCCTTTTAAACGGGATTCTTCCGAAGGAACAAATAACCAAACCGCCGCGCCCTTTTGTTTCGGTGCGCCCCAATCTCCCGAACTTTCCCAGTTCATTTTGATTCCGCTTAGGCTGGAAGAGGGGGTAAGGGTCGAGGCTTGGTAAATCCCTTGTAGAGACGGATCATCTGGACTCACTGACTCCATAATGACTTCGGATTTTTTACTTTCGGCATTGTTGTTATGAAAGTTATAGCTGGTACGTTGAGAAAACCAGGTTCCGATACACGATTCCAAAAAAGCGTGAAATTCCATGAATAGTTTAATTTTTCAAGGGATGTTATGCTGACTGGATCAATTTTAAGTTATTTGGAGTCGCTCTAAAGATAAGATTGCGGCTTGTCGGACTTGGGGATGATCGTCTTTTTCGAGGTAGTGTAAGGCGGAGAGGCTTTGGTCACAGGGTAAATTTCCTAATGCTTCGGCGAGACGTTGACGAATTAACCAATCATCGGAACTAGCAAATTTTAGAATTTTATCTACCGCATCGATTGCTTGAATTTCTCCTAAGGCAGCGATCGCGGCTTGTTGCACAACAGGTTCGGGACTGTCGAGAGCTTGCAGAAGAACTTGTTTGGCACGAATATCTTTTAAACACCCTAACGAAACCGCCGCACTAAAACGAACTAACCATTGGGTATCTTCATAAAAGGCTCGACAAAGGGGTTCTAGGGCACGATTATCCTGGAGATAACCCAAAGCACCGGCAGCATCGGCTCGAATCCCATAATCCGGATCGGTTTCCAGCAGTTGGGTCAAAATCGGGAAACATTCTTCGGTTTGTTTGATCCCCAAAGCAAAGACAGCCATCGAGCGCACTTGCAGCACATCATCATCTAAAACTTTTTTGATTAAGGGAACCGCTTCGGCATCCGACACATTCCGCAATGAGGCCAACGCCAACATGCGATCGCGAGAATTGGTGCTTTCTAACTGAGTGGCAATTTGTTCGAGGGTTAATTGACTCATGGGATTTCTTAACGTTTCTTAATATACCTACTCATAATTGTAACGAAGAAATTAGAGAGTGAAGGATGGGATGACCGTACTAAGCTGTCTAATTTCAACAATCTAGCGTATGTTCTAATTCCCAAGGGCTAATACACGCGCAATAATTCTGCCATTCTTGGTGCTTGAGCTTGAGATAGGATTGGACAAACTCGGAGCCTAAACTTTCTTGCAAAATTGTATTAGCTTCCAGACAACGCAGGGCATCTAATAAATTCGCTGGCAAACGTTTGACATTGGCTAACGGGGTCGGATCGGTATAGGCATTATTGTCGTAGCGCGGGCCAGGATCACGCTGATTTTTCATGCCATCTAACCCACTCGCAATCAAGGCCGCCGCCAACAAATAAGGATTAGCAGAACCATCAGGTAAACGAAACTCAAACCGTCCAGGGTCAGGAATGCGAATAGTGTGGGTGCGATTATTGCCGGTATAACTGATAGTATTGGGTGACCAAGTTGCGCCAGAAGCCGTTACCGCCGCATTAATCCGCTTATAAGAATTAATTGTGGGATTGGTGATAGCACAAATCGCTTCTGCTGAATGTAAGACCCCGCCGATAAATTGATAGGCCAGTTTTGATAGCCCTAATTCCCCTTGAGCATTATCAAACAAATTGGTATTGCCTTCTAAGTCCCAAACCGATAGATGGGTGTGACAACCGTTTCCGGTGAGGTGGGGAAAAGGCTTGGGCATAAAGGTTGCTCGAAATCCGTGTTTTTCGGCGATCGCTTTGACCATGTATTTGAAAAAGGCATGGCGATCTGCGGTGACTAAGGCATCGGCGTACATCCAGTTCATTTCAAACTGACCATTGGCATCTTCGTGATCATTTTGATAAGCTCCCCAACCCAGATCCAGCATGGCATCACAGATTTCTGAGATCACCTCAAAACGACGCATTAGGGCCTGTTGGTCATAGCAGGGTTTAGATGCGCGATCGCGGGGGTCTGAAATATCTTCCCCATTGGCAGATAATAGAAAATATTCGCATTCTACGCCCGTTTTAACTCGATACCCTAAAGATTCAGCCTGCTCAATAACTCGCTTCAATACCAAACGAGGTGCTTGGGCTACAGGTTCACCATTCATATAAAGATCCGCAGGCATCCAGGCTACATCAGGCTGCCAGGGTAACTGAAACAAACTATTGGGATCGGGAACGGCAAAACTATCTGCATCGGCGGGAGTCATATCCAACCAAGTGGCAAACCCTGCAAATCCTGCCCCTGTGGCCATCGTATCGATTGCGGCGGCTGGCACTAATTTAGACCGTTGAGTACCGAATAAATCCGTAAAGGAAATGAGAAAATAGCGGATTCCTTTTTCTTGGGCAAAATGGGAGAGTTTGGTCATGGTGATTAATAAATGAGATAATCAGCGAGAAAGAAGGTCGGCGATCGCGTTGCGAATAAAGGTTTCGTCTTCAGGATTTTGATAGGGATTTCCTGCTCGATGTCCCCAAATTGAGGGAATGACTTGATAATCAGCATTCGGGATTTTGTCGGCTTCCTGTTTGCAATCGTCAGGGGTAAAGTACAGGTCAGTTTCGCTGGGCATTACCAAGGTTTTCGCCTGAATGGAAGCTAACGCCCGTTCATAATCTTTTTGGTAAATTTCATTATCACTGAGGTCGCATTTTAACCAGGTATCCAGCATGGCAATCAGATTTCGCGGATCGCGCTTACGATAATTGGCTTCCCAACCGCGAGTTAAATAATCCTCTAAAGATTGATAACCAAACTGATAGTAAAGGCCTTCTCGATAAAACGCTTGAGACGCGGCCCAACTGGCATAAATGAGGGAAAAGGTGTGCAAACCGCGATCGGGAAACCCTTCAAATCCTGTCCCTGTCCAAGTCGGATCGGCGGTCAAAGCAGAGCGCAAACTTTTTAAGAAAATTCGATTATGGTCAGTCGTTCGAGCCGTTCCACATAATGCCGCAATTCGTTCTACTCGCTCTGGGTAAAAAGCACCCCAATGATAGGCTTGTTGCGCCCCCATCGACCAACCGTAAACCAACGCTAGGTGCTCAATGCCAAAAACATCCCGTAATAATTTTTCCTGAGCGCGGACATTATCCCAATGGGTAAACCAAAAGTCTTGTTCAGCTAATCCACAATCAGGGCAATTGCTAGGCGAACTAGATAACCCATTCCCGAACATGTTGGGAATAATAATAAACCAGCGGGTGGGGTCGAGAATGCTATCAGCCCGAATTAACCACTCAATATCAGGGTGTTGCGCCCCGTAGGATGTAGGATACAGAATAACGTTGGAGCGATCGCGGTTTAATTCGCCATAGGTTTGATAAACAATTTTTGCCTCTGGTAAGACTGCCCCGCATTGCAGTTCAAAATCTCGAATCACAAATTGATTCATGCTGCAATCTGCTCAGGATTATTGAGGTTAGCAATAATTTCCCGATTAACGGTAATGTAACCCTGTCCTAAATGGCGGTAGTGTTCCCGTAATTTTTCGTGGGCAGCCGGTAGTAAATAAAAGGGAATGGAAGGGTAAAGATGGTGTTCTGTATGTAGTGGAATATTCCACATGAAATAACATAAAAATGGCAGCGTTAAGGTCGTGCGAGTATTAATTAAACCATTAGAATCATTGGCACAGCCAGTATGCTCACTCAGCAAAATGAAGCGTAAAAACGGTTGACCGACGGCAAGGGGAATGAGCCAATAAATCAAAAACCAAGGTTGTTTAAAAGCCACAGAAATAGCGATCGCGCTTAAATAAACCAATAATTGTATCCGCGTTGAAAGAATCACGGCTTGTCGTTGCGTTTCGGGAATGTAGGGATAAGCTTCGACTTTGCCCAATGCTACCCGAAAATGGGTTTTAATTTTGCCAATCCACCAAGGAATGCCACTCATTTCTAACCAATATTCAAATAAATTACTCGGTTTGGGATCGCCCAGTTCTGGATCTTTGCCTGGGATTTGGGTGTAACGGTGATGCCATTTATGGTACTGACGATAGAAGGTCGCGTTATAAAAAGACAGTAGCCCCGCCAGCCAACAGACCACATCATTCAATTGGTTATTGGCAAAAACAGTACGATGGGAGCATTCATGTAGTGGCGCAAACATGATGGCAAAGGTGAAACCGTAAATCAGCAGGGCAGGCAGGGCAATATACCAGCGATCGCTGTTTAAATTAGTTACCCAGAGATAGCCAGAAATTCCCATCACCCCTAAGTGCAAAGCCAAACGCAGTAATCCTTGCGGGGTGGAACGAACATTGAGAGCTTTGAGATCTTCTACTGACAAAATTTGATTGGGCATCGTGCAGAGGGAGATGAAGTCTTGATTTCGTTATGTATTTTGGCTTCTTAATGCAGGAAAAACAAGGCCTAAATCCATGATTGTTAATGGTTCTAGATAATTGGATGAATTCCCCGTTACCCCCGTTATTTAACGACCATTCGGTTAGAGATTACGAGGAATCATCGCGATCGCTTAATTGGCTAATAATTGTTGCAACTGTAAAGCAGGTTCTAAGGTATTGATGTTAATATCGGTGACTACTGTTTCTTCCCCTATCTCGCAGTCATACACCACATACGTCCAAATCCCTGGGTTGCCAGCCTCTGCGCTTTCTGCTTCGTAAAAGGTGATGGTTCCATCGTCTTCGCATTCGTAATAAGCCGAATAGATATCATCCCATTCACAGTCGGAATTGTCTAAAATGTCTTGAATTGAGCCTAAAACACCCGTAATATGGTGCGGTTGAGTTTCGACTTGGACTAACCGTTCTTCTTCCCATTCAAAGTTATGAAGTTCTAATGCCATGAGCAATGCCTTTTGTTGAGTTTGTTGCTATCAGTGTATTGCATTGCCTGGGATTTCAGACAAAAAAAGACGGAAAACTTTTAGATTCTCCATCTCCTATTTGCGGCGATCGCCGAATTTTTTAAATGAATTTTCTTAAAGATTAAATAATTTTGGCTGCTCGGAGACCATAGAGTAAGCCGAGAGTAATTCCGGTAAAAACAACGAGGTAGGCAATAAAAACACCAAAGCCACCGACCATAAACGTTAAACCTCTTCTTACTAAAATCAATTCTTTGCTATTGTACTTTCCAAGGCCCCCTGAGTGATCATTCAAATTTTATGTCTTCTATTATTCCTGTTCCCTTACCCCAAAGTCCCTACGAAATTATTACGGCTGCTGGTGAGTTGTCGAATCTCGGTCATTCTCTCAGCCAACTCAAACTGGGGAAAAAAGTTTTATTAGTTTCTAATCCCGAAATTTTTGATTTTTACGGAGAGATTGCTGTTAATTCTCTGACTAAAGCAGGTTTTGCCGTTTCTGTTCACCTCATTCCTGCGGGCGAAACCCATAAAACCCTCGACGCGATCGCCAAAATTTACGATACGGCTTTAGAAAAACGCCTCGAACGTTCCTCTACGATGGTGGCTTTAGGGGGTGGCGTTGTCGGAGATATGACGGGCTTTGCGGCGGCGACCTGGTTACGGGGCATTAACTTTGTTCAAGTTCCTACGACACTGTTAGCAATGGTTGATGCTTCCATTGGGGGTAAAACAGGCGTTAATCATCCCCAGGGGAAGAACCTGATTGGAGCCTTTTATCAACCCCGTTTAGTCTTTATCGATCCATTAGTCTTGAAAACCTTACCTGAACGGGAATTTCGCGCAGGGATGGCAGAGGTGATCAAATACGGCATTATTTGGGATCGGGATTTATTCGAGCAATTGGAACAGGCGACGAGTTTAAAAACCTTAGCCGATTTACCCGAATCTCTGCTAGAAACAATTATTACCCGTTCCTGCCAAGCCAAAGTAGATGTGGTGAGCCAGGATGAAAAAGAATCCGGTATTCGAGCGATTTTGAACTATGGACACACCATTGGCCACGCGGTCGAAAGTTTAACGGGTTATAGCCAAGTGAATCACGGAGAAGCGGTCGCGATCGGAATGGTTGCGGCGGGAGAAATTGCGGTAACAATGGGGCTATGGAATCGGGACGAAGCGGAACGACAACGGGTATTAATCGAAAAAACAGGATTACCGACTCAGGTTCCTAACGAATTAGATACCAATGCCATTATTGACACCCTGCAAACTGATAAAAAGGTCAAGTCAGGTAAGGTGCGCTTTATTCTGCCCACAGCGATTGGGAAAGTGATTATTACTGATGAAGTCACAACGGAAATTCTGCAAGCCGTTTTGAGTCAACCCTAATTATCATTCGCTGTACCAATGAGGTAAAGTAAGGCCATACGAATCGCCACGCCACTAGTCACCTGTTGCTGAATCAGGCTAAATTGCGGATCATCCATTAAATCCGAGCTAATTTCTACTCCTCGGTTAACCGGGCCAGGGTGAAGAACTTTTACACCAGGACGGCAAACTTTGAGGCGATCGCGGGTAATTCCAAAATATTGATGATATTCTCGTAAACTGGGTAACAGGTGGCCCGTCATGCGTTCTTTTTGTAAACGGAGGGTCATGACAAAATCGGCATCTACTAACGCGGGTTCGAGTTCCCAGTGGAGGGTTAAACTGCCTGTTTGGTGGGGCCCTTTCATCCCTGAGAATAGGGTCGGTAACAATGTGGGAGGCCCTGCAAGATGAACATCGGCTCCTGCGGCGGTCAAACTCCAAATATTGGAACGGGCGACACGGGAATGGAGAATATCCCCAACAATAGCGATTTTTTTGCCTTTTAATAGGTCTACGTTAGGTTTGTCGTAATCTAGTAGGGTGCAAATGGTATATAAATCTAACAAAGCTTGGGAAGGGTGTTCGTGTTGACCATCACCCGCATTAAGAACCTTAACGCCCGATTCTAGGCGATCCATTTCGGAGGCAATGAATTGGGGAACCCCTGCTTGTTGATGGCGGATCACCATGATATCGGCTCCCATCGCTAAATAGGTTTTGGCCGTATCTAAAATGGTTTCCCCTTTGGTCAGGGAAGAACTCCCAGGCGCGAAATTCATCACATCCGCCGATAAGCGTTTAGCCGCTAACTCAAAACTACTGCGGGTTCGAGTCGAAGGCTCAAAGAATAAATTGGTTACCACCTGACCCTGGAGGGCGGGCACTTTTTTGGTACGACCGGCTAATACTTCCCGCAAACTCGAAGCGGTTTGTAAAACAATGTCATATTCAGCCGCTGTCCAATCGGCCAAGTCTAAAATGTGCGATCGCGTCCAAGTAACAGCCATACCTTTAATTATTCAAAATTTAACAACCTGGTTAAAGCCCCTCACCATCATAACTTTTAAGAATTGACTTTTAACCGTTGATTTTTCCCCAGAATCTAAGACTCCTATGCTATTCTATGTATCGGATCACCCCTCAAAAGGGCCAGTTGCAGCTAATTCGTATGACTAATCTTGCGGCTATTCATAAGTGTCTGTTCGCGATCGCGCTCCTGCTCGTTCCGATGCCCAATACCTTGGCTCAACAGGGTTCTTCTAGCCCTTCCTCTGCCTCTTCCCCGGAGACAACCGAAAGCGCAACGAATATCATTTCCCCTAGCACCGGAATTAACTATTCTCTCCTACGCAATCTCCTGGCTGCCGAGCAATGGCGACAAGCCAACGACGAAACCCGACGGCTCATGTTAAAAGCGGCCAAACGAGAACAACAAGGTTGGTTAACCGTACAGGATATTGAGAACCTTCCGTGTTGGGACTTGCAAACGATGAATAATCTTTGGAAGCAATACTCAGGGGGTCGCTTCGGCTTCAGTATTCAATATCCCATTTTTGTGAATACGGGAAATCGGCCAGGGCGTTTAATGGCTCCTGATGCCTATGATCGATTTGGAACCCAAGTGGGTTGGCGACAAAATAATGAATGGATTTTATTTAAGCAGGGTTTAAATTTTTCTTTGGATGCGCCCATCGGCCATCTTCCCAATCCCAGAGATGAATATCAAATCAACGGCGGACGCTTGGAATATACCAATTTAATGAAACGAATCAGTGATTGTAAAATGGTTGCCAATCCTGCGTCAGTTAAACCGGCTCCCAGTTCGGTGAATAAACCCAAAACGAATACCTTGCCGTCAGGTATGGCACCGAAGAAATAATAAGGCTTAGCATTAGCTGTATTGAAAACTTTTCTTTTGTTTATTGACTTAAACCTGATTATTTTTTTCTTCCCCATTGCTTGCAGTTTGCCGGTTTTGCCGCAGTTGTCGTAGCTAACTTTTGCTGGATATCGTCTTTAAAGATCGCTTTTTCCCAAAAACAGGCCGACTTAACTTGTTCCAAGGGAAGATTGGTCGCAGCAAAAAAGTCAGCATTGGTTAAATTTGCACCTTCTAGGATTACTTGACTTAAATCAGCCTCGGTAAAGGTTGCCTGGGTTAAATCCGCTTGCGCTAAATTTGCTTTGGTTAAATTGGCTCCTGTCAGATCAACGCCTAACAAGTTTGCCCCTTTTAAATTTGCCTGGGTTAAGTTTGCCTCCCCAAGTTTGGCTCCTATGAGGGTTGCTTGAGATAAATCAACTTGGTTTAAATTTGCGCCAGCTAAAGTTATCCGTATCAAAGTCGCCCCACCTAGATTGGCATTGCTTAAATTCACCTGAGAAAAGTTCGCCCCCGTGAGGTAGCCTCCCGTTAATTTTGCATCAGTTAAATTTGCGCCGGTTAAGTTCGCGCTCGTTAGGTCGATTTGAGATAAATTGGCTGTCTTCAAGTCGGCATTAGAGAGATTGGCTCCTGTGAGGAATGATTCCATAAAGTTGCTATTGCTCAGATTAGCTTTCTGCAAATTGATATTTTGTAGATTCAAGTGTTTAAATTGTTGATTACTCAGAGAAACCCCCGCTTGGTTGAGGGCTTCTAAGGCTTTGATGCGGGGTAGACTTTCTCGTTTCCCTTGATTTTCGGCAATCACTTGCCAATGACGTTGGGTTTGACTGTAGCGGTAGAGTTGCCAACCGAGCAGAATTAAGCCAATAACCGGAACAATACCGATTAAAACACTAAATTTAAGGCGATTATTGCGTTCAGTTTGACTGCTGGCTTGGATAAAGACTTCAGCCGCTTGGGAAAGGGGGTAGCGATCGCCCTGTTCCTGTTGAAATTTTTTGACCTCTTGCAATGCTTTGCCTGAAAGAAGATAACTTTTTTGGGTGTCTGCGGTGGAGGTTTGCCATTCCTTAGCCCGATCTTCAATATCCTGCTTTTGGCGTAGGGAGTCCTGACGTTCTTTGAGCCAATATTGCAATAGTCTCCAATGGTGGATCAAGGCTTCATGGGAAAGATAGAGCATGACCGGTTGTTCAAGACCGCCACTGCTGAGGGGAACAGGTTCCGTCACAATGAGTTGTTCATAAACCAACTTTTTAACTACTAAGTTAATCAATGCCAAGGTATACCGAGGGGTCACCAATTCCCGATTAATAACACCGCGTGCGTAGGGGACGGCCCCGAATCCCCCTTGAAATTGAATGAGTTCTAAAAAAATATATTGGGCTGTCTCTTGCTCAAGCTCCGATAACTGATAATAGGCAGCGGTTGCCTGTTGATCGAGGGCATTTTTCACGCCCCCTAATTGACGATAGGTTGCCAGTCTTAACCCTTTTTCTAGTCGCTGTTGCCACAGTTGCCTTAAGGTGTATTGCACAAGGGGCAAGTTAACCCCACCGGAACGGCTATCTTTCAGGATTTCGCTCACTAAATCCGGCGGTAACTCTAGGTTTTTTGCTTTTGCGGGTTCAATAATAATTTCCTGCAACGTATTTTCATCCATTGGGGTGAGGGTAACCAGATGACGCTGCAAATAGGGGGTTAGCCGAGGATCGGGCAATTCTAAGCATTGACTGAAAAAATCAGACCGCATGGCGATCGCGAGCAAAAAGGGCGGATTGGCCGTAGGAGCCGTCTGAAGGCGATTATCCAGTGGAGGTAAATTTCCCAATAAACAATCTAAAAAGAGGGCTTGCTCTCGGCTATTTTGGCAAAGGGTAAAGAGTTCCTCAAATTGATCAATGATTAAGAGTAATCCCTGCGGGAAAAAAGCTTGTAATAATTGCCGGAACCCCTCTGCTCCGCCCTGAAGAAAAGTTTGCAGTTGATTGAGGTGCCGACTCCGTTCACTTGCCGCTAAATTCCCATCACATAGCGTCCAAACTAAATGGGTGAGGGGGCGATCGCCAGGATGAAACAAACGAATTGCTAAAGATTTACTGCCAGAAAACCCTTGACCGGCTTCCAGATTGGCCATTAACCCGGCCCGTAACAGAGAGGATTTCCCCCTACCGGAATTCCCGACTAGGGCCACAAAATGGGATTGATATAATTTTTGTAATAACTGAGCCGTCACGTCACTCCGTCCATAAAAATCGGGAGCATTCGCCACTTGAAAAGGCACTAAACCCGGATAGGGACAATCTAGGGAAGAAGCGGGGGCAGCAGGAGCCACTACAGGCGTGGGTTTGCGAGTCAGGGGGACGGGCTTGCCGAGATGCAAGTACATCAGGTTTTGCCGATATTCGCGGAGATAGTCCGAGACACATTCCGTCAAACGGAGCGAGGTGATTTCACTGTCCAAATGGTTAGCAGGATTGAGACCGTCTAGCAATGCAGGGGTTAAGGAGCCTGAATCGACTGTAATGGCGTTTTCTGCCAGCTTAAATCCTCGACGAGCCGCCAAAACGGAAAGGCTTCCCCCTGGGTTCGGGAGGAGTTGGTCAAACTTAAGGTCTAGGATTTCCCCATAACAGTAATCTACCCAAATTAAAATTTGAGGAATAGGACTACTTTGAATAATGGCTTGTAACCATTGCAAACTGATGCCCCAACTCCCCTGGGCAGGATTTACGTCACTGGTGGCTAAAAATTCTTCGACAATTCCCTGATTTTTGCGGAGGGCATGGCCCGTAAAGTACAGTAATGCTGTTTGCGGGACGCGATCGCCGTGGGGATGGAATAAATGGAGGATGGCATTTTCCAACTCCTTTTGGGTAACAGGCATTCGCTCCATGTTCACTTCAGGGGATGCGGCTCGATTCCCGTGCGGCAAAGACCGAACCTTAAAATTGCCGTATTCTGACAAATACTGTCTCAATTGACTATATTTTGCCATCTCATCTGGGAAAGGCGGCAAGACCTGATAGGTCTGAATATCAACAATCAGTGCGGTCTGGAGTTCCATAAACGGGAATAGGGAGAATTAAAGGCTCAAAAGCTCAAAATTAACGAATCAATGGAGAAACGTCTTGAATCTAAACGCTCAGTCAGTGAAGAATCGTTACTGTACGAAGACTCAACTCCTGCTAGTGAGTATCCTAATTAAATTGCTTATTTTTAGCAAAAAAACATCAAGGTACAGACAAGGAAAAAAAGAACTTATCTCGATTTGTTACAGTTCTTGACAAAGTGATGAGAGAAAGCCGTTCTCAGTGATACGATCCCCTAAAATACCTTTGTAATGAACTTATCATCATATGACAGAGCTTTCTGGAAAACCTCCTAAATTTGGTGGCAGTACTGGCGGCTTACTTTCTAAAGCTGATCGGGAAGAAAAATATGCTATCACCTGGACAAGCACCAAAGAACAGGTGTTTGAAATGCCCACCGGTGGGGCAGCCATCATGAACGAAGGCGAAAACCTTTTATATCTCGCTCGTAAGGAGCAATGTCTCGCTTTAGGAACCCAATTCAGAACGAAATTCAAGCCTAAAATTGAAGACTATAAGATCTATCGGGTTTTCCCCAATGGTGAAGTTCAATATCTCCATCCTGCTGATGGTGTCTTCCCCGAAAAAGTGAATGCAGGTCGTGAAGCCGTTGGCTCGAAAGGCAGACGGATCGGCCAAAATCCTGAACCTGTGACCCTGAAGTTTTCGGGTAAGGCTCCCTATAGTGTTTAATTTTCAATGAACCCTGATTCGGTGGATAGTTAATAGTGAATAGTTGATAGTGAATAGTAAATAATTTTATGCTCATTATCAATTTTTATTATTTAACCGTTCACTGATCAGGGACTTTGAGTCTAAAGCCTTTAAATCATGATTTTTCCAGAGTTTTCTCAGTTTTCAGCCCTGGCAAAGCAGGGTAATTTTATCCCCGTTTATCAGGAGTGGGTCGCCGATTTAGAAACCCCCGTTTCTGCTTGGTATAAGGTTTGTACGGGTCAACCCTACAGTTTTTTGCTTGAGTCGGTTGAAGGTGGAGAAAAACTCGGTCGTTACAGTTTTTTAGGATGTGATCCGGTTTGGGTACTAGAAGCCAGAGGAAATCAGACAACCCAATCCTTTCGCAATGGGGAAAGCCAGGTTTTTGAGGGCAACCCGCTTGAAGTTTTAGCTGATTGTTTGGAACCGATTCATCCCGTTAAGCTTCCCCAGTTACCGGCGGGAATTGGCGGTTTATTTGGATTTTGGGGTTACGAGTTAATTCAGTGGATGGAACCCCGTGTGCCTGTTTATGCTCCCACGGAAACTGATTTACCCGATGGGGTGTGGATGCAAATTGATCATCTGATGATTTTTGATCAGGTAAAACGAAAGATTTGGGCGATCGCCTATGCGGATTTACGGGGTGAGAATGTGGATCTAGAGGCTGCCTATCAAGAAGCCTGCGATCGCGTCACCAAGTTAGTCCTGAAACTCCAATTACCCTTACCCCCAGAAGCCACATCCTTAGAACTCCATCCCCGGCCTTTAGGTAATCAGAATCTGTGTTACAGCAGCAATGTCAGTCGGGAACAGTTTTGTGAAAATGTAATCAAAGCCAAGGATTACATCAAAGCAGGAGATATTTTTCAGGTTGTTCTGTCCCAACGTCTGGCTGCAACCTATAGCGACGCGCCGTTTAACCTCTACCGTTCCCTACGGTTAATTAATCCTTCGCCCTACATGGCCTATTTTAATCTCAAAAATTGGCAGATTATCGGTTCCAGCCCAGAAGTCATGGTCAAGGCTGAACGCCTAGAAGACGGCAAAATCCAAGCCACCGTCCGACCGATCGCGGGAACGAGAAAACGGGGAGCCACCGCCGCCGAAGATCAGGCACTCGCTGAAGAGCTATTGGAAGATCCGAAAGAAATTGCCGAACACATCATGTTAGTGGATTTAGGGCGTAACGACTTAGGACGGGTCTGTACCCAGGGCAGCGTTAGGGTTGATGAATTGATGGTGATTGAACGCTATTCCCATGTCATGCACATTGTTAGTAACGTGGTGGGAGAATTAGCCCCTGATAAAATCGCCTGGGATTTGCTCAAAGCCTGTTTCCCCGCAGGAACCGTCAGTGGGGCCCCCAAAATTCGCGCGATGGAAATTATCCATGAACTGGAACCCGAACGCCGTGGCCCCTATTCTGGGGTTTATGGTTACTATGATTTTGAAGGTCAGTTAAATTCCGCGATCGCCATTCGGACAATGGTGGTTAGACCCCAGGGCAATAATCAGCATTTGGTAACGGTACAAGCAGGGGCTGGACTAGTAGCTGACTCCGATCCCCAAAAAGAGTATGAAGAAACTATCAATAAAGCCAGAGGTTTACTAGAAGCGATTCGTTGTTTAACTTAATTGCAGAAGATAGGATGATCTCAAGTAAGGTGTTTTCTTTTTTGAGCAATAATAAAGAATTAACCCTGATTTATACTGTGTTTAAAATAAATGCTGCAATAACCTTATGACAATTACGATAGAAACGGATTTAAAGGAAGTATTAGGCGAAATCAAACAACAGCTTAACGCCATACAAGGAGACATTAACGATCTCAAGATCGATGTGGCAACGGTAAAGACAACCGTTAACTCCTTAGATGCAACGGCCCATTCTCTTGAAAATCGAATTGAAAACATAGAAATAGAGCAAAAAAATTTAATCAAGGATATAGCCGACCTAAAAGGAGCAAAATCTTTGATTATTCCCATTATTGTCGCCGTTACCACCAGCTTGATTACGCTTTTAATTCGGGCAATTCCTAATCCTTAAACCCTAAATTTCAATTAATTATTAATGTTAGCTCATCAAAAACTATTGCTATCCAAAATGGGATGCGGAACCTGGGCATGGGGGAATCGATTGCTCTGGGACTACAACGAAAGCATGGATCAGGAACTACAAACCGTTTTTAATCTCTGTGTTGAAAATGGGGTGACGCTCTTTGATACGGGAGATTCCTATGGAACGGGTCGTCTAAACGGTCGCAGTGAAAGCCTTTTAGGACAATTTGCCCAACAATGCCCAGCCCCCAATCGAGATGCGATTTGTATTGCAACTAAACTGGCTCCCTATCCCTGGCGATTAACCCGTCAATCTTTTATTAATGCTTGTCATGCTTCAACAAAACGCTTAGGCAGGAATGTTGATTTGGTGCAGATGCATTGGTCAACAGCGAATTATGCCCCTTGGCAAGAGTGGGCGTTATTGGATGGGCTGGCGGATTTGTACGAACAGGGTTTAGTGAAAGCGGTCGGTTTATCGAACTACGGGCCCAAACGGCTGGCAAAAGTACAAAAAAAATTTGCAGAACGGAACATTCCCATTGCGACCTTGCAAGTTCAATATTCTTTGCTTTCTACCTATCCTGTGACTCAACTCGGCTTAAAAGACGTGTGTGATCAAGCAGGGATTCAATTGATCGCCTACAGTCCGCTCGCCTTGGGATTACTAACCGGAAAATATACTGCCCAAGGACCTTGGCCTAAAGGGATTCGCAAAGGCTTATTTAAACAAATCTTGCCCAATACCCAACCGTTGTTAAATACGTTACAAGCAGTGGCCCAAGAACGGGAAAAAACAATGGCCCAAGTTGCCTTGAATTGGTGTATGGCGAAAGGAACCATTCCGATTCCTGGGGCAAAAACCCTTGAACAAGCTAAACAGAATTTAGGCGCGATCGCCTGGGAATTGAATACGGGGGAAGTGGCAGAATTGGATCGGGCTGCGGCAAATGTGAGTAAAACCATGGTTCAAAATATCTTTCAAACTCAATAAAATCGAATATCCAACCCTTACCGAATTTCACGCTACAGCACTGACCGAGATCTTGATACATGGTTTTTCCTCTAAAAGCCCTGCTTCATAAGTATTTCAAGTTTTTATTTGTACGCTGTAATTAAGCAAAGTGCTGTAATAGGCAATGAGAGGAATGCCTTGAGTTTGTAACAAGAATTGGCTGATTTAGGTGGCTTATTCTGTCCCCTCAATTCAATTAAATAGCTGGGAATTTTTGATTAACTAAGAGTTGATAAATTCTCAATTTGAAGCCAATCATTTTTAAGTTGAGAATGCTTGTTATCGTTTGTTTTAAGGGAGATCACTCCAATTTTTTGCCCCAAATGTTATAAGATAGATCTGTTTGCAACCTAAAGAAAACTGAACAAAAATGGATATTAAAAGTGGCTTTGTTGGAACCGTTGGCAATACTCCTCTGATTCGTTTAAACAGTTTTAGTGACGAAACAGGTTGTGAAATTTTAGGCAAAGCAGAATTCTTAAATCCTGGTGGTTCCGTTAAAGATCGAGCGGCTTTAGAAATCATCGAAGAAGCAGAACAGCAGGGATTGCTCAAGCCAGGTGGAACGGTTGTGGAAGGAACGGCGGGCAATACAGGCATCGGTTTAGCCCACATTTGCAATGCGAAAGGCTATAAATGTTTAATTGTCATTCCTAATACCCAATCCCAAGAAAAAATCGACCTCTTACGAACCCTGGGGGCAGAAGTTCGCACCGTTCCTGCTGTCCCTTATCGTGACCCGAATAATTATGTCAAACTCTCTGGGCGTATCGCCGAAGAAACCGAAAATGCGATTTGGGCTAATCAGTTCGATAATCTCGCCAATCGTCAGGCCCACTACAAAACCACAGCACCTGAAATTTGGGAACAAACCCAGGGTAAAATCGACGCTTGGGTCGCTGCGACGGGGACTGGGGGAACCTATGCAGGCGTGTCCCTCTTTTTGAAAGAAAAAAATCCCCAGATTCAATGCGTGGTAGCCGATCCGTTGGGGAGTGGTCTCTATAGCTACGTGAAAACGGGGGAAATTAAAATTGAAGGGAATTCTATTACAGAAGGCATTGGTAATAGTCGAATTACGGCAAATATGCAGGATGTCCCCATTGACGATGCCATTCAGGTCAACGATACGGAGGCTTTACGAGTCATTTATCAACTGTTACGGAAAGATGGGTTGTTTATGGGGGGGTCCGTTGGCATTAACGTGGCGGCGGCGGTGGCTTTAGCGAAACAATTGGGGCCAGGTCACACGATTGTGACGGTGCTGTGTGATGGGGGTGCCCGTTATCAATCTCGTCTTTATAATGCGGATTGGTTAGCCTCGAAAGGATTGGCGATCGCGGATTAGGTTTCTTTCCCTGCTAGGCGATCGCCGTTGACGGGATGGTTTAGTTACTGGAATTGCCGAAGCGTAAATAGGAAGGATTTTCCCGTAAGGAGGTTCCATAGGGATTGGTTAAGTCGGCGGTACGAACCCGTGTACCTGCGGTTTGTTGACGCATCGCATCATCATAAACGGTTTCAAAAGTTAAGCCATCATTGGCAATTTGATTATCAAAGAAGGAACCGGGCCAAGTGCGCCAGCCAAAAATCTTATTCGCCTGGCCTGAAATACTGGTAATATCCCAAAAACGTCCCGTTTCATTATAAAAAGCACGATTAAACACATTGGGTAACGGCTCTCCGGGTTGTACGTTCTGCATTACCGCCATACTGCCACCACCGCCTGGTGCCGTCATCCCGAAACCTCGACCTTCCGCAATTCGGCGTTCAATTTGGGTCAGGCAGGCATTTAACCCTGCGGCGAATTCATTCCGGCTCAGGGCGCGATCGCCGCGATAGGTTCCATCGGGATAACCCACAATACAACCATAGCCTTCCACTAAATTTCTTAACGCTTCATACGACCAGCCTTGAGGCGAAACATCCCGCAGTTGATCAATGCGCGTAATTTGATTCATGACATTGGTATAGTTCGTATAATCTTGTGCCAACGCAGAGGAGGTCGTAGCCGTTGCAGGGACAGTCATCGTCGAGTTAGACGTTACAGCAGGAGTCGGCATCGGTTGGGTTTGTCCATTAGCAGCTATTCCCCAACTCAGACTGGTTACAATAAGCCCTAATTTCAACGTATTTTTGCCCGTTAGAATGCCGTTTCCCATACTAAATAACTCCTAACAACTGTTTTGCGATTCCTTACTGTGCGATCGCTAGCCAACATTGTAACCGCTAAAGCAGGATGAGCCAAGAGGAAAATCATTAAGAAAACCTGCGAATGTTAAGGGTTTGTACGGAACCACTTGATGGTTTTTGAAAAATTCGATCCCCATTTGGAAGAAAATGAAATTACTGATCCATTTTTAGCAGGGTTTTTTGCATAGCCCCTCAAATTTTATGACCGCTGAGCTTCTTTCTGGTGCCGCAATTGCAACCGCTAATTTAACCGATTTACGCCCTTATTTATTGACGCTTTTTGCGAACCTTGCCTATCAAGAAGGGGATTTTGTGCTTTCCTCTGGCCAACCGAGTCAATACTATCTCAATGGCAAGAAAGTTACTTTAACGGCCAATGGAGCCTTAGCGATCGGTCGGTTAGTGCTAGCCGAATTATCCCCCGATACCGCTGCCGTTGCGGGTTTAACCCTGGGGGCTGATCCGATTGTTTCTGCGGTCAGTGTCGTCTCTGCCTACGAAAACCGTCCTATTCCCGCTTTGATTATTCGTAAAGAAGCCAAAGGTCACGGCACTAAAGCCTACATTGAAGGCCCTGACCTACCCGCTGGGGCAAAAGTTGTGGTGCTAGAAGATGTGGTTACCACCGGCAAATCGGCCATGTTAGCAGTAGAACGGCTACGGGGAGCAGGTTATATTGTAGAGGAAGTCTTTTCCCTAATTGATCGAGAACAGGGGGGAGCCGAATTTTACCAACAACAAGGGTTAGGTTTTCGTGCCCTCTTTTCGATTCGCGATATCCAAGCGATCGCCAACGCCTGAACAACACCCCCGACTCAAGAAATCTCAAGGAGAGTGCCAAGAAGGGGGATCTGTGGCATTAGGATATAGAAAGGCAATAATATATTAACCCTCATTTAAGGAGATATCCCGTGATCGAACCCCTGTTATTAGGTATTGTATTAGGTCTAATTCCGGTTACCTTAGCCGGACTCTTTGTTGCAGCTTACCTACAATACAAACGCGGTAGCCAATTCGATTTAGAGTAACCGCGATAGCAAACGACTGATACGAAGCAGGGGGATTAAGGGTTTAGTCCCCCCTTATTTGGGTAAATTTAACGCTTCTAAGGCGATCGCTGGCGTTCCGAACCATTGTAAAACTGCTTGACGACCATGGTTTTCCGTATGGGTCAAATCAATCTGTAAATAGGACTTAGGCTTAACTGGTAAACGCTCTGGCCACTCAATCGCCACTAAACCCAAGGGAAATTCTTCTCCTTCCCAATAATGATTTAAATAAAGAGAAGTCACTTCAATCGGTTCTAAGCGATACAAATCAAAATGATAGAGGGGAATTCGCCCCTCCGCATATTCATTCACCAGGGTAAATGTCGGGCTAACAATCGGATCGGTAATGCCCAGTCCTTCTCCTATGCCTTGAACCAAGGTCGTTTTCCCTGCGCCGAGATCGCCTTGAAGTAATACAATGGTTCCGGCTGGTAACTGTTCGCTTAATTGTCTGCCTAATTGTTGAGTTTCTTCGCCGCTTGCTAGGGGGACAATTAAAACATTTTGGAGCATAATTTTTGACGAAGGGTTATTAAAATACCAACAACTTTAATGTTCAAAAATATCTTTATAAAATTCAAGATCGAGGGAAACCAGCACCGGAATAACTTGAAAGCATTTTTGAGCCAGATTAAAACGATCTTCCCGCATCAGCATGTCAGTTAATTTATTTCTAATAGATAATAAATAGCGCACATCATTCGCCGCATAGGTGATTTGGGTAATCGATAGACTATTGACATTCCCCCAATCGGAGGTTTGAGCCGATTTATCTAATTCTACTTGGGCCAATTCTTGAACTAAGGTTTTTAAGCCATGACTAGAGGAATAGGTTCGGGCTAATTTGCTGGCAATTTTAGTACAAAAGATGGGATTGGTTTTAATGCCAAAGGTGTTTTTAAGTTGGGCCACATCAAAACGGGCAAAATGGAAAACTTTAAGGGTGTCTTGACTTTCCATCAGTTGCTTTAGGTTTGGGGCTTCGGTTTGGCCACGAGTAATGCGGATGGCTGCGACGAAATCATTATGATCACAGATTTGTACCAAACAGAGACGATCGCGTTGGGGAATTAGGCCCATTGTTTCTGTATCGACGGCGATCGCGGGAGCAGAGAGAAAGTGGGATAACAGATCCTGGGGTAAATCCTGATCACAGACTTGAACGTTTTTTAAAGCAGCCATAAGCCAAAAAAGAGATAGTTAACTAACAAATAATTAAGCTAAAATCACCCTGAAACCTAACTTTAACCTAAGCCTTAGATCAATTTAAATCAATTAAATTAAGTTAAATTAAATACTAAAGCTTAAACGATATTGGGCTAAGTATTCGACTCAATTATGAGTGAAAGTGGAGGAGTAAGCCAGAGGAGTAAGCCATAGGATTAAATCCTACTATTTGGGATTGCGAAAATCACTAACACTGGGAATTTTCTTCGGTTGAGTATTCGATTTAGGAACAGTTACGGAGGGTTTCGGGGTCGGCGTTGGGTT
>JAYKGY010000104.1:0-210649 GCA_035285545.1 Snowella sp.
CCAAATTAATTTGATTTACATGCAAATAGGTTTCTCGATATTATCCCCCCTAGCCCCCCTTTCAAAGGGGGGAAGCCGTAGGCGGGGGGGATTAAGTAAATGCACTGTTTTCTATTGAATTTGTTATCATTTATTGCAGCTTTGACAGGGATATTTTAAAGCCCAGCATCATCGTTCCAAGCGCGGGGGTCTTCCAGGGGTTCTAAATGGGTAGTGACATGAACATCGGTTAATATCTGCGCGATCGCTTGCTCTAAGGTTTCACATAAATCATGCCCTTGGTTGACCGTCCATTCTCCTGGTACTAAGACATGAAAAACAATAAATCGTTGAGTTCCCGACAGACGAGTTTTGAGAGAATGAAAGCAAATCCCCTGATTTTCGTAGGGGACAAATAAAGCGCAAATTGTGGCCAGTTCCTCTGGGGGAAGAGAATGATCCATCAACCCGGAGAGCGTTTCCCGTAAGAGATTAATACCTGTCCAGATAATGTTCGCAGCAACCAATAACGCAATCAGGGGATCGAGAATGAGCCAACCCGTGAGTTTCACCAGCAAAATTCCGAAGACAACCCCCACTGAAGTCCACACATCGGTAAAAAGGTGATGGGCATCTGCTCGTAGGGTAATCGAACGGAGTCTACGGCCAGCTTTTAGCAAAATCCAAGCGACAATTCCATTGATAGTCGTTGCGACCAATGCCAGGGCTAAACCCCATTCAATTTGTGCCAAGGGTTGAGGATTAAGTAATCTCCCCCAGGCGGCGATCGCGATACTGATGGCTGCAATCAAAATAAACGCACTTTCTAGCCCACTGGAAAAATATTCCGCTTTAGAATGGCCAAAAGGGTGTTCCGCATCGGCAGGTTTGGCCGCCCAAGATAAGGCCCAGAAGGCCACACAGGCTGCGAGTAAATTCACCCCAGATTCCAACGCATCGGATAATAATCCCACCGAATCCGTCAGAAAATAGGATCCAATCTTTAGCCCAATCGTCGCGATCGCTGCACCAATAGACAAAATCGTATAGGGACGAGCAGAAGTAGCACTCATGAAAAACGAAATGCCAACAAGATAATTTAATTGTAATTTTATTTATTTAACCCATAAATCCACAGAGTAAATAAAGGGGTCAAAAACAGGAGCATCAGCGTTAAGGGCGCGCCTACACGGGTAAAATCAGTAAACTTGTACCCCCCAGGCCCATAGACCATGGTATTGGTTTGGTAGCCAATCGGAGTCATGTAGCTATTCGATGCGGCAAAGGTCACCACAAACATAAAGGCTAAAGGATTTAAACCGATTTTATTGGCCACTTCAACCGCGATCGGCAACATCAGCACCACCGTCGCATTATTAGACAAAATTTCCGTTAACAAAGCCGTTGCCAGATAAAACAAAAATAACATCCAGTAGCCGGACAACTCTCCCCCCAGGGCGACTAAATTATCAGCTAACCATTTGGTCGTACCCGAATTATCCATTGCCGTTCCCAACGGAATTAAACCCGCCAGCAGAAAAATAATATCCCAACGCACTGCCCCATAGATTTCCCCCGGTTTAAGGCAACCCGTAATCACCATCAGCAATACACCGACTAAACTGGTCACTAAGATAGGCATCCAATCCAGAGCCGCCACCAGTACAACGCCCACAATAATCGCAAGGGCAATCCCCGCCTTATCTAATCGTAAATTTTCTAAATTTTTCTCTTCTAGAACTAATAATTCACGGGTTGTTTGTAACCCTAAAAAGCTTTCTTTTGGCCCCTGAACTAACAATAAATCTCCAAATTTGAGCTTAACCTTTCCTAATCTTTCTCGAATTAACTCTTCCCCCCGACGAACCGCTAAAACGGTCGCATTATAACGCTGACGAAAGCGTAGATCTTTTAGCGTCGAACCAATCAGACGAGAATTCGACAGGATTAGAACTTCACCAATTTTTTCTTCCCCTGTGATTAATTCATTTTCTAATTCCTTACCCGTAAATTTAACATCCGCCAGTAGTTCCAGTCCCCTTTCATCTTTCACTTTTAAAATATCTTCTCGCCCTCCCCGAATAATCAGAACATCCCCAATTGACAGGGTTTTATCGGCCAATGGTTGGGGAAAATGGATATCATTATGAATAATTTCTAAAACGTCAATATCAAATTTTCGCTGAATTTCACTCTCTCTTAAGGTTTGGCCAATTAAACTAGAACGAGGGGGAATAATTAATTCAGTGACGTATTCTTTTAATAAATAACTATCCGTTACTTTGCCCAGATTAGCGGGTTTACGATCCGGCAATAAACGCGGCGCGACAATTCCCAGATAAATTAACCCCACGAAAAACGTAATGCTGCCTAAGGCTGTAAATTGAAACAAGCTAAATTCTTGGCCGGTTAACTTTTTGGCTAAACCACTGGCTAAAATGTTGGTGGAAGTCCCGATGACGGTAATCATCCCCCCTAAAACCGTCACATAGGAAAGGGGAATGAGCATTTTGGAAACGGAAATTTTGCGTTGTTGGCACCATTGTTCAATAATCGGCAAAAAAACGGCAACAACAGCCGTATTGTTAATAAATGCCGTGATAGGGCCGACAATTAAGCCCATTGCAAAGATTTGCTGTGTTGGACTATTTCCCCCCCACTTGACGAGCCAATCCCTCACAATTTGGATAATGCCGGTGCGGGTAATGCCATAACTCAGGATGAACATGGCCATAACCGTAATGGTGGCTGAGTTGCCAAATCCTGCGATGCCCTCTTCTGGACTCACAATCCCCACTACCATTAACACCACGGTGACTAAGATAGCCGTAATATCGATGGGGAGCCATTCCACAACAAATAATACCAATGCGCCCACAATTATGAACAGGGTGAGCGGAATTTGATAGGGTTGGAGCCATTGTTGCAGGAGATCCATAGGGGGAAAAGATGGGGGTCAGTGCGGCAAACCGTGAAGGGGATTGATCCAGATAAATATTTAAGAGTAGCTTATTATACTCCTAAAAAGAAAATAAAAAGAAAAGATCAATGATCAATTCTAAGCGTTAAATTCTTAGAACATCGTCGTTGTCGGCGCGATTATTTTCTAAAATTTATTTTCAAGCCGTCTAAACTGCTATTCATTTTTAATCCTCTGATGATTCATAGTTTTATTCCTCCTCACCGTTTTTTCCCCTATCTTACTTGGACGGAGATTCAAGCTCTTCCTGATAAGGAAAATGTCGTCATTATTCAACCGCTGGGGGCGATCGAGCAACATGGGCCCCATTTACCGATTGTGGTCGATTCTGCCATTAGTTTAGGCGTTCTGGGTAAGGCGTTGGCCCAACTGGATTCTCAGATTCCTGCCTATGCGTTGCCCTGTTTATATTACGGAAAATCCAATGAGCATCAAGGATTTGCGGGAACAATTACCCTCACCGCTTCAACCTTGCTAGCGGTATTACAAGAAATGGCAGAGAGTTTGTATCAATCGGGTTTTCGGAAACTGATTTTTATGAATTCCCACGGGGGGCAGCCCCAAGTTCTAGAAATTGCCGCCAGAGATATTCATGAAAAGTATCCTGATTTTTCTGTTTTTCCCTGGTTTACTTGGCGAGTTCCCCACCTTGCAGCGGAATTATTAACGCCCGAAGAACTGGAATGGGGAATTCATGCCGGAGATGCAGAAACCAGTTTGATGTTAGCTCTTTTACCGGATCAGGTTAAGTTGGATAAGGCTGTGAAAGAGTATCCTCCCAAATTACCCCAAAATAGTTTACTGAGTTTGGAGGGAAATCTTCCCTTTGCCTGGTTAACTCGTGAGATTAGTCAAAGTGGAGTGGTGGGGGATGCTACTGCTGCGAGTCGAGAAAAGGGCGATCACCTATTAGCGTCGTTAGTCGATGGTTGGGTAGCAGCGATCGCGGAGGTTTATGCCTTTCGCCAACCTTCAAGAAATAGCGATTGTTCCTTCGACCAAGGGGTTGATGTATCTTAAGCTTGGCAAAATACTATATTTAAGATATAATCATCCAGCCCTACTTTGGCGTTATCGTTACCTGAGCGCGAGTGAATAACAATAAACTATTGCAATAAAATTAATAAATTTTTAGTAAATTTTAGGGGTGATTGTTTTATTGTAGCGCAAAGTTTTGTTCAGTCTGTTCTGACCTCAATTAAGATGACTATTTAAATTTATTCGACCTATAATTAAGCAACAATTTTGTAACGAATCCATCCGTATTTTTACGATTATTTTTTTTGCCCCCTTCAAAATAAACGGTTAACTCTCTATATTTATTTGCGTTTATTTGCAATAATCATTTAAATTTATCAGCATTATAAAAACATAATTATAAAAATATAATTTTATTTTGATGTAATGGTTATCCCGATTAAAACAATATCTACTGTGTCTAATTCTGAGCTATCTTCTTCGCTTGCGCCAACCGAAATCAGCCATCTTCAGAGTGAAGCCTCTCCGATGCTCGCGGTCAAAGAAATGGTAGCGAGTCTTCATCGGGAACAAAGCAAAATTCAAAATTTATTGAGTTCTTTAGGGTTTGCCCTGAGAAGTTTTAATAATCTGAATCAGTTTTTGGAGTTAGCTCCTTTAATGGCGGCTAGGGTGACGGATGCTGATAACAGCGCGCTCATTTTATTTAAAAATAAAGGACAAATTACCTTAGAACACCTTCACGGTCATAACCATGCTTTAACCCAGGCAATTCGGCAATCCTTAGAATCTGCTATCCAAAAGATCAATGCCAATCCGTTAAATCCCACTCAAGTGAACCTCCCGACTTTAGATGAACAGATTCGGCGAGATTTAGGATCAGGTATTCGACTTTATAGCACGCCTATTTTGGTTAAAAATGAGGAACGGGGCAAGATTTATGTGTTTAGTGCGGATTCCCAGTATAGTTGGACGCAAACTCGGCGTAAATTATTACAGTTAGTGGCCGATCAAACGGCTGTCGCGATCGCCAATAGTGAACTAACCGTTGAACTGCGGGCCAAGGAACGCCAGGATCGAGAACTGGAAATTGCCTCAGAAATTCAAGACCGACTATTACCCCGTAAATGCCCTGACATTCAAGGCTTAGATCTCGCTGCCCGTTGCCAAACCGCAAATCGTGTCGGGGGAGATTATTATGACTTTATCCCGACCAATTATGATCAATTACTACAGGGAGGGGCAGAAATCCGTCAAGAATCAACGCCTTCAGTCCCCTGGAGTATTGTCATTGGGGATGTGATGGGGAAGGGGGTTCCGGCAGGGCTAATCATGACCATGACGCGGGGAATGTTACGGGCAGAGGTTTTAAATCGCCACAGTCCTGCCCAAATTTTGCACCATCTCAATCGGGTCATGTATGTGGATTTGGAAAATTCCCATCGCTTTGTGACGCTGTTTTACTCGGAATACGATCCCCAATCCCGAATTCTATCCTTTAGTAATGCGGCCCATAATCCGCCCTTGTTGTGGCGATCGGCTCAAAATTTACTGGGATCGCTAGATACAGACGGGGTTCTCATTGGCTTAGAAGCGGATTCTAACTATGAAGATGCTCAAGTTCAGTTAACCCCCGGTGATGTTTTACTGTACTATACGGACGGTTTAATTGATGCGGTCAATAGTAACGGCGATCGCTTCGATGAAAATAATTTACAACGGGTGTTTCGAGAAGCCTGTGAAAGGGGTTCAACAGCCCAGGAAATTTTAGATTATATTTTTGAGCAAATCCAAACCTTTATTGCGTCAGGAAATAATCATCAAGATGATATGACCTTGGTCATAATGCGGGTAAAATCATCGGAGTAAAACTTTATTAGTTTCTAATTCAGTCCTAACAACGCTATGCTTCTTTTACATTGCTTAGATGTATCAACAATCGGTTTAAGTGGTATTGATCATTTATTAGACCACCACAGCTTTTCCCTCCTGAGCCATCAAGTTCTGGACTGGACAACCTTACTCGCCCAAAATATTAGTGAAATAAAAAAAATTGATATTATTGCAGACTTTCAAAAATCGTTTCAAAATTTTATCAAATCGGGTCAAGTGTGGGCGTTAGGCATTGGCTTAGTTCTCGGTTGGGTACTCAAAGGCTTTTTAGGTTGAGGTTTTAATTAAACCGCAATCATTACATTTGTTGATATTGATCTACTAAACAGGTTAAAGGATTTCATCGTGACGACGGCAAAAAAAACTTGGAGCGATCGCTTTGAAGGGTCATTACATCCCGCGATTGTGCTATTCAATGCCAGTATTGGTTTTGATATTGAACTGATTGAATATGACTTAAATGGGTCGATCGCCCATGCCAAGATGTTGGCCCATACGGGAATTATTACAGAAGAAGAAGCCCAACAGTTAGTCACTGGTTTAGAGCAAATTCGCCAAGAATACCGAGCAGGGAATTTTACCCCTGGGGTCGATCAAGAAGATGTCCACTTTGCCGTTGAACGACGATTAACCGAAATCGTAGGAGATGTCGGTAAAAAACTCCACACCGCCCGCTCTCGCAACGATCAAGTGGGAACTGATGTCCGCTTATACCTACGGGAAGAAATCGATCAAATCCGTAATCAAATCCGCGATTTTCAACGAGTTCTTGTTACCTTAGCCGAAAACAATGTGGAAACCCTGATTCCTGGCTATACCCATCTGCAACGGGCCCAACCAGTGAGCCTCGCCCATCACCTCTTAGCCTATTTCCAGATGGCTCAACGAGACTGGCAACGATTAGGGGAAATTCGGGCCCGCACCAATATTTCACCCTTGGGTTCAGGCGCGTTAGCCGGAACAACTTTTCCCATTGACCGCCATTACAGTGCGAATTTATTGGGGTTTGAAGGAATTTATGCTAACAGTCTAGATGGGGTCAGCGATCGCGACTTTGCCATTGAATTTTTAAATGCGGCCAGCTTAATCATGGTTCATCTCAGCCGTTTAAGCGAAGAAATGATCCTCTGGGCTTCCCAGGAATTTAGCTTTATTTCCCTTACTGATAGCTGTGCAACAGGGTCTAGCATCATGCCCCAAAAGAAAAATCCCGATGTTCCCGAACTGATTCGTGGTAAAGCCGGGCGCGTCATTGGCCATCTTCAAGGAATGTTGGTGTTAATGAAAGGTTTACCCCTAGCCTATAACAAGGATCTTCAAGAAGACAAAGAAGCCCTCTTTGATGCAGTTAAAACCGTTAAAGTGTCCTTAGAAGCGATGACCATTTTGCTCGAAGAAGGTATTGTTTTCCGTCAAGAACGGTTAGCCGAAGCGGTTTCCGAAGATTTCTCTAACGCGACCGATGTGGCCGATTACCTCGCGGCTAAAGGAGTTCCTTTCCGTGAAGCCTATAATCTAGTCGGTAAGGTAGTGAAAAGTAGTTTAGCTGTCGGTAAATTACTCAAGGATTTAACCTTAGAAGAATGGAAGGCTTTACACCCTGCCTTTGAAGCCGATATCTATGCCGCGATCGCGCCCCAACAAGTGGTAGCAGCCCGCAATAGCTACGGCGGAACGGGTTTTGAACAGGTGCGACAAGCCTTGCAATTCGCCAAAGCTGAAATCAATTTGTAATAAGAGCGGTCGCGGAATCCTCCGCCTTTCCCCTAAAAAGTTAATACAGTGAAATCTTTAGCCTGTTCATGAAAAAAAGAAGACTTAAGATATTCTAAAGCTACATCTTTTAACAAACTCTTTTTTATGAATCAAGTTTGGCGATATTTCAAAACGGTTTTAAAAGTCATTTTTCGTCATCCCATTACCGGCGTGACAATTATCCCCATCTTGCCGGATGGTCGTATTGTCTTGATTCAACGGAGAGATACGGGACAATGGGGGCTGCCGGGAGGATTAGTAGACTACGGTGAAGATATTCTCACCACGGTACAACGAGAGCTAACCGAAGAAACCGGATTAACCGTATTAGCCATTAAACGCTTAGTAGGAGTTTATTCTGCCCCTGATCGCGATCCACGAATGCACTCAATTTCTATTTTGGTAGAAGCGGAAGCCGATGGCCATTTACAGACCCAAGATCCCTTAGAAGTTAAAAATGTCCACGCCTTTGGCAAAGAGGATTTACCCCTGGGCAACCTGAGCCATGATCACGATCGCCATTTAAAAGACTTTTTATCAGGATTAACCGTTATTGCCTAATTGACCTTTTCTTGAAACGATTTCAGTGATTGCTGCCCATGAAAAAGGCTTCTAATAGAATTAGACTTTTAATTTCTAATAATTGTATAGTGCAAAAAAATCTTAAATCAACCAGGAGTAAACAGTGACCGTTAAACCCGATTGGCTCAGAGTCAAAGCCCCCCAATGGCAACGGGTGGGAAGTGTCAAAGAAATTTTACGGGATTTGTCCCTGAATACCGTTTGTGAAGAAGCATCTTGCCCGAATATTGGAGAATGCTTTCAAGCGGGAACCGCAACATTTTTGATTATGGGGCCTGCTTGTACCCGTGCTTGCCCTTATTGTGATATTGATTTTGAGAAAAAGCCCCAACCGTTAGATCCCACTGAACCGCTCCGCCTAGCAGAGGCCGTCAAACGTCTCAACTTGAACCATGTGGTGATTACCTCGGTGAATCGAGATGATTTACCGGATGGGGGCGCGAGTCAATTTGTCCAGTGCATTGAAGAAACCCGTAAAATTTCTCCAAACACCACAATTGAAGTATTAATTCCTGATCTGTGTGGTAATTGGGAAGCCCTCGGCGTTATTTTAACGGCTCACCCTGAAGTTTTAAATCACAATACGGAAACGGTTCCTCGTTTATATCGTCGGACTCGGCCTCAAGGGGAGTATACGCGATCGCTGGAATTGCTCAGACGGACTCGTGAAATTGCATCCCATACCTACACGAAATCAGGAATCATGGTGGGATTAGGAGAAACCGATGAAGAAGTTCGGCAAGTCATGAAGGATCTACGCGCCGTTGATTGCGACATTTTGACGATTGGGCAATACCTACAACCGACCCAAAAACATTTAGGGGTACAGGATTTTATCCCGCCTGCTCAGTTTGAAGCCTGGCGAGAGTTGGGAGAATCCTTGGGATTTTTACAAGTGGTATCTTCTCCCTTAACCCGTAGCTCCTACCATGCGGAACAGGTTCGAGAATTAATGCAACGTTATCCTCGTCCGATTCGTTCAAAATGAGCCAGTTTTTCTTGAACTGGATATTCTGTTTGTTTTAAGAAAAGCCAACAGGAAACAGCGTTACAATCTAAAGACAATATTCCAGAGCCACCTCACCTTTGAACTGATGGAAAATCATCCCCAGCCTGCGGTTCCGCCCCTCCATTCTCTTCCCCATCATCATGGCGACCAGCAAACGCCCCATGTTCATAGTGATGCTTCTTTGCGTCAAATTATCAATCGACTCTCTCGCATTGAAGGCCATATTCGGGGCATTAAAACGATGGTGACTGAAAGCCGTCCCTGTCCTGAAGTGCTAATTCAAGTGGCTGCTGTTAGGGGGGCAATCGATCGCGTCGCCCGTTTGATCCTCGATGAACACTTGAGCGAATGTGTGGCAAGGGCTGCTAAAGATGGCAATATTGAAATGGAATTAGCGGAATTAAAAGCAGCATTGGATCGATTTTTATAAAAAATTAGCGTGATCTTTTCTCAAACGAATAGATAATAGGATTTACTGAACATTTAAGGGGTTACCTGAGCGATCTATGACTCGAATATCCCATTGGCCATTTTGAGCAACTTCAAAGGCAATACGATCGCCGTCTGCACTGATGGTTGGGTTACGGGTTTCGGCATTGAGATCGGGGGTTAAATCGCGCTTTTGTTGGGTTTCTCGGTCATAGAGATAAATATCGGACTTTCCTTGACGACTAGCCGTAAAAACAATGTAACGGCCATCTTCTGAAATGGCAGGATGGGAAGCGATCGCGTCTAAGGAATTCAGACCAGGCAAATCCATTAAACGTCGCGTCTGAGCATTAAAGAGATAAATCCCCTGGGAACCGTTGCGATCGGACACAAACACAATATAAGTCCCCGAAACCTGGGGCGTAAACTCTTCGGCAGCGCTATTTAAACTCCGACCCGCATTATCAAAGGGAAAATTTAAATATCGAGGATAGCCCCCACAGCCGCTTAATAAACTGGTGACAATTACGAAGAAAAGAAAACGTTTTCCCATGAATTTATGAATCGTTAACGGCTAACAATACCTGACCATTGCACTTTTTTCTCATGAGTCCGACGGTAGGAAAAGAAACGGGCGGGATTCTGATAGGTACATTCCGGCGCGATCGCGATTTGTTCGGGATTTAACCCTAATTGTTGCAACTGTAAAAAGTTAATCAAACGCACATCTAACCGCACTTTCCCAACTTCGGGATCGGGCAAAATCGGGGGAGTGGATAAGGCTTGCAATTCCGCTAAAATGTCTTCTGGTGATTTTTCTAATTGGGTAAATAGACTAGCCCCAACTTTCGCACCCACTTCCGCATCGACTTGATAAACTTCCCCTGAAATCGCTGGGCCCATTGCCACCCGTAAATTCTCCAATTGGCTTCCAAAATCGAGAAAACGCTGAATGGCTTTCGGAATAATCCGTTGTTCCGTGCCTCGCCAACCTGAATGAATGGCAGAAACCCGCCCTGTTACCACATCCCCAATCAAGGCAGGGGTACAATCCGCACTGGCAGCCCAAACCGCTTGTTGAGATTGTTCTGTAATCACCGCATCCGCCTGGGGCAAAATTTCTTCCGATTCTCCCCGACTCATGACATGATCAATTTCAGTAGGGGTCAGAACGCGATCGCTGTGTACCTGTTTAACGCGAAAAACTTTAGCCGCTGGCTGCAAAACGTCAACCAATTCTTCGGGGGAACGGGGATAAAAATCCTGGGTAAAAAAGCCGTGTTTCCAGTCCTGCAATAAACTACAGGTCAAATAATTTAGCCCATTCCAGCTTTGCCATTGCCAGTTATCCGTCTGCTTGCTCATCATTAAATTGTTAACTATTAATTATTCATTATTAATTATTCATTCCCCCCCTAATTTAACGTAAACCTTGCCCTTAATCATGCCCTTGTATCGCCCGAAACTCAAAACTGAATTAAAAAAACGGCTGGATTCGACCTGGTGCGATCGCCTTTCTTTGTTGTTATTGGATTGTATTCCTTCTACGAATCAACTGCTGTGGGACAAATTAGCCGAGGGAAAAACCTTCCCTTTAGTCGCGATCGCGGATCAACAAACCGCAGGACGGGGACAATGGGGACGAACTTGGCAATCGGAACAGGGCGGGCTTTATTTATCCTTGGGTTTACCGTTAGGCATCCCGATTCAACAAGGGGCGCATATTACCCTGTGGAGTGCCTGGGGAATGGCTGAAACCCTCAGACAAAATCAGATTCCGGTGGGCTTAAAGTGGCCCAATGATCTCGTTTTAAACCAACGCAAATTAGGAGGAATTAAGACCGAAACAAAAGTTTATCAGGACAAAATCCAGCAAGCGGTGATCGGGGTGGGCTTAAATTGGGCCAATGCCGTACCTGAAACCGGAATTAATTTACAAACCTTTTGTGAGCAACATCACTTAGATCCGATAGATCCGATGGATTCTCTCGAAACCTTAGCCGCGATCGCGCTACAGGGAATTTTATGGGGTTATCAGCGGTATTGTGATGAAGGGATTGAGGGAATTTTAGCAGCTTATTTAAACTATTTTGTCAATTTAGGTCAGGAAATTTGCGTTGAAAATATGCTAGGGATCATTACAGGAGTCAGTGAACAAGGGGAATTAAAAGTTCGTTTGCAATCTCCAGGCGCGACAACCGAGATCCACTTGCCCTTAGGCAGTATACAGCTAGGCTATGCTTAAACGTTTTACTACTATCAAGTTTGAGTTAAGAAGTGATTAAGAAAATGGCCATTATTCATTAATCTTTACTCATAGATTCAGGGGACAAAATAAGCTAAACTTTTCCTATTCCGAATGATAGATCTCTTTGATAAATTAACGTTAAGTGACTAGTATGCCTACAAATCCTTCTTAAATCAAGTAAAATGAAAAGATAAAATAAAAATATTGGTTCGATTTTTTTGCTTCAGCTTAAGGCGAATAGCTTTGAAAAAAAAAGAAATCAATCGTTACAAATTTTGATCAAATCCATGACAGAGCAACCGGATGCAAGGACATTAGGCGATTGGTCTAGAATTGCCATTGAACAGTATTATCAGAAAATTTTAAAGCATGAACCCAAGGTTTTAAAAAATAAAGATCCCGAAGAATTACATCAAATGCGGGTTGGAATGCGGCGACTGCGAACAGCATTGGTGGGCTTTTCCCAAGCGATTATTTTACCCAAAGCGGTGACTGAAAAAAAAGTGGGTTTAATTGCAAGAATTTTAGGAGAATTGCGGGATCTGGATGTTTTAGAAGAAACCCTGACTAAAATTTATGCTCCTGAGTTACCGAATAGCGAGAAACAAAAGTTAGGCAAAACCCTAGATTCTCTCGAAAAGCGACGCAAACAAGCAGCCCAAGCCACTAAAGATATTTTAAATAAACCGCTTTACAAAAATCTTAAAACCGAATTGGAACACTGGCTAGCGCAGCCTAAATATTCAGCGATCGCGGCGTTACCGATTGAGTCCGTTTTACCAGATTTGTTATTACCCCAGGTCAGTAATTTTTTACTCCATTCAGGATGGTTGGTGGGAGCTTATTTAGAACCCCAAGAAGGAGAATTTTTATCAAATACGGTGTTAAATAAGTCGTTAGAAATGTTATCTCATGCCGAAGAAATTAAATTGCATAGTTTACGGAAAGAAGCGAAACGAACCCGCTACTTAATGGAACTTCTCAGTGATTTTTATGGCGACAACTATCACACAATTCTTAAAAAAATCAAAAACTTACAGGAAGTTCTGGGTGAAATCCAAGATAGTTTTGTGTTAAGACAGTTATTGGCTGATAGTTATGGTCATCATCTCCGTCAGACAATGCCGACCCTGACCCAACACATTCGAGAACATCGTCAGCAAAAAGGACAGGATTGGGAAGAATTACGGCGATTTTTTCTGAATCCCGACACCCGAATTGCCTTACGCACCAGTGTTCAATCCCCCCAGTCCGCTATCCTGACGGCAACTTCCCACTAAACTTTTCCGTTTTACCCTCCCTATTCCTTACCTCCCATGCGATCGCAAACCATGAACCTAGAAATGAAAGCTGTTCTGGAAAATACCGCCGACGCGGAATCGGCCCAACTTGTCCTCCCATCGGGGTCACAGCCTTGGAGTATCGAGGATAGTGAAAATCTCTATCGAATTGAAGGATGGGGCGATCCCTATTTTTCGATTAATGCCGCCGGACACGTTACGGTTTCTCCCCAGGGCGATCACGGCGGATCGTTGGATCTGTATGAATTAGTCGAATCCCTGCGTAAACGGAATATTGGTTTGCCCTTACTCTTGCGCTTTTCCGATATTTTGGCTGATCGCATCAATCGTTTAAATGCCGCCTTTGCTAGAGGAATTGCTCGCTATAACTATCCCAACACCTATCGCGGTGTGTACCCCATCAAGTGCAATCAACATCGCCACATTGTTGAATCCCTAGTTCGCTATGGAAAACCCTATTATTTTGGGCTAGAAGCCGGATCAAAACCCGAATTAATGATTGCTTTAGCCATGCTAGAGCCGACCATTAGCCCCAATTCCGATGTGCCCCAATCGCTGCTGATTTGTAACGGCTATAAGGATCGGGAATATATTGAAACGGCTTTACTCGCTCGACGCTTAGGCCATCAACCCATTATTGTGGTGGAACAGGTTGCGGAAGTTACCTTAGCGATTGAAATCAGCCGTAATTTAGGGATTAAGCCCATTTTAGGGGTACGGGCAAAATTAAGTACCCAAGGAGTTGGCCGTTGGGGCACCTCTACCGGCGATCGCGCCAAGTTTGGCCTGACCATTCCCGAAATGTTATCCGTTGTCAATCAACTCAAAGCGGCAGAGATGTTGGATTGTCTGCAACTACTCCATTTTCATATCGGCTCCCAAATTTCAGCCATTTCCGTTTTAAAAGAAGCTATGACCGAAGCCAGCCAGATTTATGTGCAGTTGGCTAAGTTAGGCGCGAATATGCAGTTTTTAGATGTGGGAGGAGGCTTAGGGGTGGATTACGACGGATCTAAAACCAATTTCTATGCCTCGAAAAATTACAACATTCAAAATTACGTTAACGACATTATTTCTGCGGTTCAAGAAGCCTGTGAAGCAGCGAATATTGCTTGTCCAACCTTGGTGAGTGAAAGTGGACGGGCGATCGCGTCCCATCAGTCGGTGTTAATTTTTGATGTCCTCGCCACCAATGATGTCCCCAATGAACTGCCAGAAAGCGTTAAGGAAAAAGAGCATTTAATTATTCGCAATCTCTGGGAAACCTACGAAACCATTACCAGCGAAAATTATCAAGAAGCCTACCACGATGCGGTGCAATTCAAAGAAGAAGCGACTAGTTTATTCAATTTTGGCTATCTTAGCTTGAAAGAACGGGCCCGAGCCGAGCAATTATATTGGGTTTGTTGTCGCAAAATTCTAGAAATTAGCCGTCAGCAGGAATATGTCCCCGATGACCTCGAAGACCTCGAAAAAATCATGGCTTCGATTTACTACATTAATTTGTCGGTATTTCAATCGGCTCCCGATTCCTGGGCGATCGATCAACTCTTTCCCATCATGCCCATTCACCGCTTAGATGAAGAACCCACCAATCGAGGAATGTTAGCCGATATTACCTGCGATAGTGACGGAAAAATTGACCAATTTATTGATCTGCGCGATGTGAAATCGGTTTTAGAGTTACATCCCTTAATTAATGAATCGTTAACAGCGGGCAATGCTGAAAGCCCAGTAAAAAAATATCAACCCTATTATTTAGGAATGTTTTTAGTGGGAGCTTATCAAGAAATCATGGGCAATTTCCACAATTTATTTGGGGATATTAATGTTGTCCATATTCAAATGAATCCCAAGGGTTATCAAATTGAACATTTAGTTAAAGGGGACAAAATTTCTGAAGTGTTGAGTTATGTTCAATACGATGCCGAGGATTTAATCGAAAATATGCGACGCTATACCGAACAAGCCCTAGAAGATAATCACATGACCTTAGAACAATCCCAATTATTATTAGAAAATTATGAGCGCAGCCTACGGCATTATACCTATTTAGCCAATTAATTTCAGAATTTATTTCATTTTGCCCAGAACGCGATCATATAAAATATGGGTGTTCAATTTGATTTAAGGTTCTACCGAACTTATCATATCCTTCAAGTGCTAGCTTGAAAGAGGCCCAATCGGTCATTAATCAATTATTAGATAAGCCAAAATTGACATCTGAGACAGAAAATTACACTGAATCAACCTTGTAAATAGGTGAATATTCATTTAACTGATAAATTTTATTACCAATATATAAGACATGAATCCAGAAATTACTTTAACGTGGAATATCCTAGAGGAAGCTTTTGAAATTGTTAATATTGCTTCTATTACTGTTAATCCTCAAGATGCGATCGCAACTTACAAGAGTGCAGATGATCCTAATCAAGAGGGGAATAATGAAATCCCCGAAGAAGTTTGGATAGACTATACTCCTCCTCTTCCCTATATTAAAAACACTACTCGCAACTTACAATTCAATGAATCTCAATTTATCGCCTCTCCCGGAGAACAAATCGGGGTAACAAGCTATATAACAACTTCCGATGGGTATACATGGGCGGCGATGTCCACTGCAATTAATGCTATGTGGCCTTATAATTCTGCTGATTATTCTGGTATTGCAAGTCAAAGTGCTTATTATGCTGGAAATATTGTCGTTACTCCCTCTGCCGGCGTGGTAAAAGTCACCGCTAATTATAAAGGGCAAAATATGAAGTTTTGGGCAAATGAAGATGGGTTAGCTTCCGATAATCCTAATGCCATCAAGCTCGATCGATATTTTGTCATCGATGAATGGGGTAATGAATATATTATGCACGCATCAGGAGAATTAGATCAAAGTCAAGTCGCTAAAGTTTTTGAGGAGGCAATATTACCCGAAGGTTGGACAAAAGAAATCCGTCAATTATCAGAAGATTTGATTTTAACTCCTGCCGAAGGTGGTGATGGCAGTTTTCATTATCTAGTATTTCGTGATAGTGCCGATAACAGTTATCATCAGACAAAATGGTCTAATAAAGGCTCACTTGCGGCTCAAATCAAGAATTTTCCTATTTGGGGTGGACAAGACGATAACATTCTTTTCGGGGATGCTAATGGCGAAATCAGGGATGATTTGATTTACGGTGCGGGGGGCAATGATACAATTGTTCCGGGTTTAGGCAATGATGTCATTTGGGGAGATGCAGGTATTGATACTGTGATTTTGGCAGGGAATAGTTCTGATTATTTAATCGAAGAAATCTCCTCTGAAAAAATCAGTACTTTTACAGTGTCAGGATTTGGTTATATCAAAACCCTTTATGATGTAGAAAATTTGCAGTTTGATAACAAAACAATTTCTTTAAAGAATCAAGATCTTCCTTTTCCCAAACCTAGTAACCCCCCTGAAACAAAATTTATTCCTGCTCCAGGAACCGATAACCTCGGAAGTTTCGTTTACGACTTACAAAATGTTTCAGAATCAGTAAATGCCAAAGCAGATGACGGTGCCTTCAAACAAACAAATGCTGATTTTACGAACCTAGTTGGGCTTTATGAAGTTCTTGATGCCAGCGGCGCGATCGTGGATACCTTTAATCTTGATCCTAACAGTGATTTTCTCAGACCGGGGGATATCGGGTACGCTCGAACTGCGATCTCTAACCGAGTCAATAACTTTGTTTTGCAACAAGGAGGGGATATCAGTAAAAATACAACGGCTGCAAGCTTCGGTGACGTATTACTCCAAGGTAGACGGCTTTATTCACCGTTCATTATTGCCAATGGCGGAAATCTTGTTCCTGTCGGCGGCACGATTGATGATGGCATTAATGCTTTTCTGCAAAAAAATCCAAATAACACAGCCGCAACTCGTGAAAACTATATGAACTTTGAAGTTGCTTACTTTACCTTTGGATCTGCTAATCCTGATGGGACTGAACACCTTAAAAATTGGGGAGATAACATCTTTGGTTTTGAAGATTTGCCTGGTAATTTAGGCATCAGCGACTTTGACTTTAATGATGCGGTCTTTAAGTTCACATTTGTTGTTTAAGTTGCAGTGTAAGCGAAAGACCTGATTGACTGACAAAACTTCTAGAACCCTTTGAAAATAAGGACTTCATCGCATTTATCCCCGATTGATTAAAAGCAAGGGGTTTAAACCAATAACCTAAGTCAACAAACTAGTTATTAAGATGCTGGTCGCCCTTCCTTGCTCCCTGACACTCTGAAATATTTGCTATACAAAGATTGTAGAGCTTTTGTTTAAACTTTTGTCAGTCAATCAGGTAAGTTGGTCATGGTTACAAAATTATGTGAATAATAAATTTGCTTCAGTGTCTCGTCAGGTAAGCGTTTCGATGAAAGCATGAGGAAAATTGACTATCGAATGTGATGAACTTTGGTCATTTGTTTTTTCCAAAGAAAATAAGTTTTATGTATGGCTAGCAATAGATAGAAAAAACAGAGAAATTGCGGGTTGCTATATTGGAGATAGAAGCCGTGAATCAGCCCGAAAACTCTGGGCAAGTCTGCCTGCTGTTTATCGACAATGTGCCGTTGCTTACACAGATTTTTGGGTATCTTATGAGAAAGTTATTCCCAGTAAACGTCATCGAGCAGTCGGCAAAGAGACGGGCCAAACTAATCATGTTGAAAGATTAAATAATACCTTTCGCCAACGAATTTCTCGATTGGTTAGAGAAAATCTCTCTTTTTCCAAAAATGTGGAGAATTATATGGGGGCAATTTGGTACTTTATACACGACGACAATGCTCAATTAGCAACGGCTTAAGCCTCCACCACTACTATCGAATCACTACCAAGGGTTACTTGCTAGGGAAATCGCTATGGGCTACGTCTTCATTAATCCAAGCTTTAATGAGTTCGTAGGCCAGGGCTAATAAGACAGGCCCAACAAATAACCCCAGAATGCCATAAACAACGACTCCACCGAACACACCGAGCAAAATGATCACCATCGGGACAGGTAAGCCGCGTGCCATTAAGATAGGTTTTAAAAAGTTGTCCACTAGAGTTGTGGGAATCATCCAGAGGGTAAACAGTAAGGCTGAGGGAAATGCCATTGTTGACCAAGCAAAGATAATACAACCCAAGACAATTAAGCCTGGCCCGATTTGAATGATCGCTAAAATCAAACTCAGAAAAGTCCATAATCCTGCTGCGGGGATCTGAAAAACAACCAGCCCAAACCCGATCAAGAGAGCTTGTAAAATCGCAATTCCCAGAATTCCGCGAGTGACATTACGGACGGTGGAAACGGTTAAATTAATTAATGCCTCGCCTCGTTCTGCAACTAATCGTTGGGCAAATTGGTGAATTCCTCGATTCAAGCGTTTGGCATCCAGCGTAATGATTCCCGCAATAATGATAGAAACAATAAACTTAAGGGTGGTAATGCTAACCCCAGTGGCGATGAACAGTGAATTTTTCGCTAATTCCTTCAACAAAGGCTGATAACGATTGACGAGTTCTCCCATATTGACAGACGCTAACTGCCAAATCGACGTTAACTGATCCCCAATTAAGGGCCAGGTCGCCACACTGGGAGGAGGAGCAGGAATGAGGGGGGTTCCCGCTTCGATTTTTCCCGCTAAGGCTTGGACGTTATGCACCAACAGCGTGGCTAATACGCTAACGGGGCCGATAATAATCCCAACCCCCACCAGCATCAAGAGTGCAGCAGCTAATTTTTTTCGTCCGCCCAGAAGACTCTTCAATCTTAAAAAGAGGGGAAACCAGGCGATCGCGAGAATTGCTCCCCAGAGAATGACGGTGCCAAAGGGACGCAACAGCAGGAAAGACCAATAAAATAGCAGCCCTAGACACAGTAGCCGAATAATAAGAGTGATTAATTTAGCGTCTTTTTCCATAAATCAAAATCACGATGAACTTGGGCAGCCAATCATTAAGCAGTATTTAACTCTATGTGCGCCCTAACCATGAATTTCTTTGACTTGCTATTAAACCTTAAAGTTGCACCACTTGATAAATAGACCTGTTGGGCAACAAAAAAATCGCTGAAATGATTATATAGCAAGGCTTTTGATGATTACACATAAAAACACTAGAATGCTTGTCTGATAAGGCCTTGAAGGGTTTCTAAGCTTATAACCCAACAATTCTATTTTTATAAACTCTGTTGATTTTTCGAGCTACTCTTTAGCTTTTTGAGATTTGAGATAAAAAATAACTGGGATATTACGGGTTCAATTTTTGTGACCTTTAATTTCTCTCTTTATGTATAAGTTGTATAACTTAAAAATTTAAATTGAATGCTCTGCAAAAAAGCGTTTAATCCAATTTATTCTTTACATTATTTATAGATTTAAGCTCAACTGTTTTCTTGATTTTAGATAAAATGAAAATAAGCTAAGTTACGGTAAAACAGTTTTAATTTGTTAACAATTTGTGAAGCTGAATCATTAACTGAATAAGTTTAGATTAAACGGATAGTTAAAAGATTTGGAGGCTAAATTTGCTGTTTTTGTGAGCAAGTCTCTGACTCATTGAATGAATAAATTAAAAATCAACTTGATTTTAAATGATTGACTTTTATTTACTATGAATAATCGCTTTTTCGTAGTCTGTTTAACGCTCTCGCTCGCCATTCCGCTTTCTCCGTTAGTGGCCCAGCCGATTGAGACTTTATTACAACAAGGGTATGATGCCCAATCACAAGCGAACTATCGGGACGCAGAACGGGTTTCTCGTCAGATTATTGAACGGGATCCCCGCAATTTAGAAGCCTATTCCTTATTAGCGAATGCTTTTTATAGTCAAGGAAAATTTAGCGATGCGATCGCGGCCTATCGGAGTGCGTCTCAAATCGATCCCAAAAATCCGAATATTTACTACGATTTAGGGATTCTTTTTGCTGAACAGGGGGATTTCACCGCTGCGATCGCCCATTATCAAAAAGCCTTAGCGATCAATCCGAAGTTTACCGATGCTCATTACAACCTGGGACTAGCACAGTATGCTCAGGGAGATATCAAAGCAGGGATGGTCAGTTTTCAACAGGCCATTCAATCCGATCCCCAGGAGGTAGATGCTTACATTTGGCTAGGTAAGGGCTATCAACACCAAAAACAAACGAATCAGGCCATTAATACTTGGAAAAAAGCCATTCAAATCGATCCCCAATCGACCTATGCCTACAACAGCTTAGGGGAAGTCTTTGCTAAACAAAAAAAATATCGGGAAGCGATCGCCTATTACCGTCAAGCCCTAGCCGTTCCCGATCAATTCGGCATCCCCGTAAGTGCCCACACCTTAGCCCACAATGGTTTAGGCTACGTTTTACAACAACAAGGTCAACTAGAGCAAGCGATCCGAGAATATCAAGCAGCCCTAGACATTGAACCCAATTTCACCCCAGCCCAAACTAATCTAGCGAAAGCTCAAGCCTTACGCAATGCTCGTCAACAATCCTGAGCTTAAGCCCTCTGCTGTCCAATTCGGATTAAGGCTGCGGTTTTTTCTCTGCGGCTTGGGGATCTAACACATTCAGCGCGGAGGCAGAGGAGGGGGGAATTCCTTTAATGGCAATAAGGGCTTCCATTACTTTTTTGACAACGGGAGCCGCAACCGTTCCGCCGTAGGTCTGACCTCCCTGGGGTTCATCAATTACCGCCATGACGACATAACGGGGTTTTTCCACAGGTAAAATTGCCACAAAACTGGTGATTCTGGCATTCGGTAAATAGCCGCCTCTGGGGCCTGCTTTTTGGGCCGTTCCTGTTTTTCCGCCGATGCGATAGCCATTGATTTGGGCTTTTTTGGCGGTTCCTTTCGTAACCACATTTTCCATCATCTGCACAACCCGATAGGCAACATCCTGACTAAAAATGGTTTTTATCGGATAATTCGGTTGCCAATGCAGAGTTCCACTGGTATCAACTAGTCCTTTGACTAAATGGGGAGTCACCAGTTTGCCACCGTTGGCGAGAGCCGCATTGAGTTGTAAAAGTTTAACCGGCGTAATCGAATGTCCTTGCCCAAAAGACGTTGTGGCGACTTCAATCGGTTGACTAATAAAGGCTTCACGGGGTTTTAGATAACTTGCGACTTCCCCTGGTAAATCGATTCCCGTCCTACTATCGAAACCCGCTTCTTGCAGCAGACTGTAGTAATGAGCAGGACTTAGGCGACGCATTAATGCCACCATGCCGACATTACTAGAGGTTTGGATAATGTGGCTAACGTTAACCGCTCCGCCTCCCCGTTTATCCGAGTTAGAAATTGTCCAAGGCCCGACTCGGATGGAGCCTGGATCAGACACAACGGTTTCGGGCGTAAAAGCTTTGGCATTCAGACCCAGGGCAACAGTGAAGGGTTTTAAGGTTGACCCTGGTTCGTAGAGATCACTGACCGACCAATTTTTAAATAACTCCACTTTAGCCTGAGCATACTGATTGGGATTAAAGGTCGGCTCATTAACCATTGTGATGATCGAGCCATCCCAAGAATCCATAATCAATACGGTTCCTTTTTTCGCTTTAAATGCTTTTAACTGATCCTTTAAAATTTCCCGTGCTGCCCGTTGCAAACGCATATCCAGGGTTAATTGTACCTGCCAATCATTGGATTTCAGTAAATCCTGGGGTAAAAAGGCGGGGAGAATCGTTCCCTGACCCGATCGCCGGATATACAAACTTAAGGCATTGCGTTCTAATAACTCGCGCTGACTTAATTCAATTCCGGCTTGGCCACGGTGATCCCCATCGGTATACCCCACCACTTCAGCCGCCATATCATCCTGAGGATAAAAACGGGCATATTGCTGCTCTAATTCCAAACCATCTAATTTTAGATCCTTAATTTTAGCCGCTTGGGATTCACTCAAACGAGTGGCTAGCTTAATGCCGCTGCGTCGCTGTTCAAATCGTTGCACCAATTGCTCCGGTGTCCGATCCCCCAAAATGATTGCTAATTTTTCTGCCATTTCGGTATTAGGAATCTTAAACAATTTGGGATGGACATAAAGCGTGTACATTAACGCATCGGTTGCAAGAACGTTTCCCAAACTATCGATAATATTGCGACGGGGAATATAGGGTTGCAGATTCGTGGTTTGTTGGGCTTGGGCCTTTTTCTGTAAAGAATCCGCTTGAACCACTTGGAGTTGATAGAGTTTATAGCCTAGTCCAACAACCCCCGCTAATAAAACAGCCCAAACCGTAATTAATCGGCCCGTTGGTAAGGGAAGGGATTTTAGTTGTGCAGATTTCGGCGATCGAGACGGTGGGCTATTTTTAGGGCTGGGTTTAGCCGGAACCGATTTTAGCTTAGCAGGCTTTTTCCGACTTTTGGGTCGGGTGGGATGGGAAGTCAGCGGTTTAGCTTTAAAGTGAGAAGAAGCCATACTAAGTTAAGATTACCGTTTTGCAATCATTTATTTTTTAGTTATCTAAGATTAAGATTCAGGAATTACCGTCAATTAAATTTGGGGATAATTCGTTGCCTTACTCTATTATTCAGTCTATTAATAAGCCAGGGGTTTTTGGTTCAAAATTAAATCTGTTGGCGGTTCGGAAGCGTTAGCAACGCGCTTGACTGTTGCAGGACTACTGGGTAGAAAAATATTGTAGTTGGGATTAGGACGGACGAAACCAGAATTGGGTTTTTCTGCTTGTTGCGCTAATTGATTTTTCAAAATTTCGTTGGTAGCGACTAATTGACGCTCATTATTTTGCAGCGATCGCAGTTTTTTATATTCGTGGCTCCAGGTGCGGGGAGTATAAACACTTAAAGCATAGACCGCTAACGCAACGCCAACTAAGCCAAAGGTCATCACAGAGGTAGCTTGCTGAAAACGGAGTAGGAATTGTAAGCCGGTCGGCAAGGGGTTTTGAGGGAGATGAATGGGGGGAGCCGACGAGGGCTTTTGAGAACGCATTCTGCGGGTTGAGGCTATACGTTGGGGAGTCGCAGGGGCTTTCTGAGAAGCTGACGTTAGCTTGGGAGGAAATTGTTTAGGCAGGGCGGTCATAGTGTGGTTAACAAATTCAAGTAAGAAGGGTGAAAATGACGAGGATGGTCGCAAGGCAATCCAAGCGTATCATTTTTATGATAAGAGCTATGTCGTTTTTTGATAATCAATTTGTTCCCTGGTTTTCGCTCATTAACTCAATTTGATTGAGTGCTTTTGAACTAGTCTTTTTCCTAAGTCTTAAATCATTGCCTCCTAACCGATTTCTTCCTTAAAGCTCTTCGTTTAGGTAGGGTTTAACTTAAAAACAAGCTACGAACTACTTTGGGAAAATGTTTCAGACCCGATCTATCGAGGAAACAGGAGATCAAAATTTGGGATCACGGGTTGATCCCCCTGGGCAAGAATTTATTTCTTTGACTTTTTTTAATATTTTCTAAAGGAAACGCGATCGCTCAATTTGGGGAAAAGTCCTGGGAGGAAGCAGAGTAGAATAGAAAGGTCTTATTCCTAAAGTCCCGAATCGCGCGGGTTTTGCGAATCGCTTGTTTTATGTCTCATTCTGCACCATTACTGATTCTCATTGATGGCCATTCCCTTGCCTTTCGGGCCTATTATGCCTTTGCAACTTCTAAGCGCGGCCCCCTACGCACGGCAAATGGGACTCCCACCAGTGTCTGTTTTGGTTTTTTAAACTCCTTAATCCAAGTGATTGAGTCTCAGCAACCCCAAGCGATCGCGATCGCCTTTGACCGTCGAGAACCCACCTTTCGCCATGAAGCCGACGCTAACTATAAAGCGGATCGTCAAGAAACCCCAGAGGAATTTATTGTTGATTTAAAAAATTTGCGGCACTTGTTAACGGCTTTGAACTTACAAACGATTACCTATGCAGGCTACGAAGCCGATGATATTTTAGGCACTCTCGCCCATCAAGCCAGTGAAGCCAATTATCAAGTGAAGATCGTTAGCGGCGATCGCGATCTCTTCCAATTAGTAGATCCTCAGAAAAATATCAGTGTTTTATATTTAGAAAGAAATCCCTTTCAAGGCATCGCCAGCAACAGCTATAGTGAATTTGATACCGAAGCGGTTATCAGCAAAATGGGCGTTAAACCCGAACAAATTATTGATTATAAAGCCCTGTGTGGGGATAAATCCGATAACATTCCAGGGGTAAAAGGTATCGGTGAAAAAACAGCCGTTAAATTATTACAGGAATACGGCACCTTAGAAGCCATTTATAACAATTTAGATAAAATTAAAGGAGCGGTTAAAACCAAATTAGAACAGGGAAAACAAGAGGCTTATCATTCTCGTCATTTAGCCGAAATTATTACCCAGGTTCCTTTAGATAATGCTTTAGAAACTTTTTACTTAAACGGCTTTGATCGTGAATCCGTCAAAACGATTTTAGCCGAGCTAGAACTTAAAACTTTTATCGACAAAATTGACCAACTCCAAGTTCAATTTGGCGGAAAAGTAGTTGCTCCAATAGCGACCCAATCTCAAACTTTTACACCTCCTTCTGAAGCAAAAGATAATCAACAATTATCGTTATTTAATGCCAATACTGAAACAGAAAAAATTGAACCCAATCAAGCGTTAATTGTCGAACAAACCATTATTCAACCTGAAATTATTGATACCCCAGAAAAATTAGCCATACTGATTAATCGGTTAGACAATTATACAAACCTTGAAGAACCCGTTGCCTGGGATACGGAAACCACCGGATTAGATCCCATGAATACCCAGTTAGTGGGGATCGGTTGTGCCTGGGGCAACGCGATTACAGACATTGCCTACATTCCTGTGGGGCATACATCAGGCCAACAATTGGCTAAATCCGACATTCTTACAGTTCTTGCGAATTTACTCGAAAGCGATCGCTATCCCAAAGTCTTTCAAAATACCAAATATGATCGATTGGTTTTCAAACATCAAGGAATTCATCTTAAAGGTGTGGTACTAGACACCATGCTTGCTGATTATATTTTGCACCCCGAACAAGCCCATAACTTAACCGAATTATGTCGTCGTTATTGCTTAGGAATAGTTGCCCTAAGTTACAAGGATTTAGGTATTCCTAAAGGACAAAATATTTCCCATTTAGAAATCGAAAAAGTTGCCCATTATTGCGGGCTTGATGCCTACGCGACCTGGCAATTAGTCCAACCTTTGCGAACAGAATTAAAAGCGATTCCAGAACTAGAGAATTTATTGAACACGATTGAAAATCCCTTGGAAGCCATTTTAGCAGAAATGGAAGATCGCGGCATTCAAATAGATGTGGGGTATTTAAAGGAATTCTCAAAGCAACTCGAAACAGATTTACACCAAATTGAAACAGAAGCCTATGAACTCGCAGGCGAAAAATTTAATTTAGGCTCGCCCAAACAATTAGGGGAGATCTTATTTGAAAAATTGGGATTAAATGTTAAAAAATCTCGCAAAACCAAAACAGGTTATTCCACCGATCACGCTATTTTAGAAAAACTCCAGGGTGATCATCCCATTATTGATAAAATTCTGAGCCATCGCACCCTATCTAAACTTAAATCTACCTACGTTGATGCCCTACCGACGCTGGTTAATCCCAAAACCCAACGGGTTCATACCGATTTTAACCAAACCGTTACGACTACAGGTCGGCTTTCTTCCTCTAATCCGAATTTACAAAATATACCAATCCGTACTGAATTTTCTCGCAAGATTCGCCAAGCTTTTATTCCTCAAGAAAATTGGGTCTTAGTTTCCGCCGATTACTCCCAAATCGAGCTACGGATTCTCGCCCATTTAAGCCAGGAACCCGTTTTATTAGAAGCCTATCGCAACTATCAAGATGTCCACCGTGTCACCGCTCAATTACTGTTTGAAAAAGAAGAGATTACTTCAGCCGAACGCAACTTGGGCAAAACCATTAATTTTGGCGTTATCTACGGTATGGGAGCGCAACGTTTTGCCAGGGAAGCAGGGGTCAGCACCGACCAAGGACGCAAATTCATTAACCGTTATCGGGAAACCTATTCTCAAGTTTTCAATTATTTAGAAAGCATGAAAAAAGCCGCGATCGCCGATGGTTTTGTATCTACCCTTTATGGCAGAAGACGTTACTTTGAATTTAGTAGCCCTGACCTAAGAAAATTACGAGGTAGCGATCCTCAAGCAATCGATTTAGAAAGTGTAGAGATTAACTACACAGATGCTCAATTGCTACGTTCTGCGGCCAATGCCCCTATCCAGGGATCAAGTGCCGATATTATCAAAATTGCCATGATTGAGTTAGATAAAATTTTGGCAAACTATCAAGCAAATTTGTTATTACAAGTCCACGATGAATTGATTTTTGAAATGCCGCCCCAGGAATGGGAAATATTAGAAGACGAAATTAAAACCATAATGGAACAAGCGGTTTCTTTGAGTATTCCCTTAGTGGTTGAAATTCATTCAGGCAAAAATTGGATGGAAGCAAAATAATCTATGATTAGAAATCATATTCAATCCGCCTTTAAATATTCAAAAAATAACAATCAGTTAAATCAGAAAACAATCGTTTTATTCACTTTAGTTTGCTCTAGATTTTGGCTTCCTATTTGATATTCTTGATATCGATTTTTGGGATAATTAAGAATTTGCTAAACTAATAGAAGTTTTTTATGCCTTGCAATCCCCTTTTATCAAAAATTTATTGAAATTGGATTTTCGTGAAGTCCAGTTCACCAATCAAGAATTATAGATGAATCAAAATTCGTTTTAGATAATGTCAATTCCGGCTGCAACGGCTACAATTTAGAAACGCGATCGCGACCGTCCAGTTCCCTGCTGGATTAATCTTAAAGACTTGTAACAAGAGGTTTCCTAATGTAACCAAAATGTTGCAGAGTATTGTTAAACTGTCTTTATTTTTAAGGAGTTAAGCGATTATGGCATTATCCGATACCCAAGTGCTTGTAGCATTAGTGATTGCATTATTACCTGCTGTTATGGCTTTCCGACTTTCGACGGAACTTTATAAATAAGTTGTCGTCACACTGGATAGCTTTTTATGGGGCGTAATTTCTGCGCCCTATAGATTTATTAAAAAAACACCCTCAGCTATTCACACTTTCTATGACTGCTCGTTCTTTTCACCCAATTGAGTCCTCCTCGTCTTCTGTTCCTCTCAAGTCCAAACGTCGCCGCAGTCGTCCCAAACAGTCTATCCAGCCTGAACATCGCTGGTTGGTTTCTGAAATTGTTCTCAAATTAGGGTTTAATGGCATTCTTGCTGTCGGCGCGATCGCGGCTTTAGTCCGTTTATTGCCCTATCAACAGGTACAACAGGTCAAGCTCCACGAAGTCCAAATGCAAGTCCAAGAAACTGAAAGACGGGTCAGCGAGTTACGCAATAAATTCAACCGCAACTTTGATCCCCAACAAATCCGCAAGATTATGGAAGAACAAAGCCCCCGTCTCGATCCCAATCAGCGCAATATCTTTTTAACCAATCCTTAAAATTTGTTTGAAAAGCCCCTGAACCCCAATGTTAGGGGTATTTTTTTCATCGGATTCTCCAGCGATCGCGATCGATCCCAACCACTGCCTGAACCTGCTACCCTGTAAAAGATAATTCAGGAGTTGAACGGAAAAGTCATGCAAACCGAAGATCGGGTTTCCTTGAGACCAGAAGTACCCCTTGAGCAAACGAAAAATGCTATTCAAGCCAGCCAAAATTACCTTCTATCTTTGCAATACCCTGATGGCTTTTGGTGGTCAGAATTAGAATCTAACGTGACCATTACCGCCGAAGTCGTTATTCTGCATAAAATTTGGGGGACGGACAAAGACAGACCCTTACATAAAGCTGAAAATTACCTCCGTCAACAACAACGGGAACATGGCGGCTGGGAACTCTACTACGGAGATGGTGGCGAAATCAGCACCAGTGTCGAAGCCTACATGGCCTTAAGGGTTTTAGGCGTTCCCGCAGACGATCCCGCACTCCTGAAAGCCAAAGAATTTATCCTATCCAAAGGGGGCATCAGCAAAAGTCGTATTTTCACCAAAATGCACTTGGCCCTGATTGGTTGCTATGACTGGCGCGGTACTCCCTCGATTCCCCCTTGGGTCATGCTATTCCCCGATTGGCTTTTCTTCAATATTTACGAGCTATCGAGTTGGGCCCGTTCCAGTACGGTTCCTCTGATGATCGTCTGTGACCAAAAACCCATTTACAATATCGCCAACGATCTCCGCCTCGATGAACTCTACGCTGAAGGTATTGAAAACGTTAAATACGAACTCCCCCGCAACGGTAACTGGGCCGATAGCTTCGTTACTTTAGATCATCTATTCAAATTAACAGAGCAGTTAAATATTGTTCCTTTACGTGAGCAGGGTCTGAAAGCAGCCGAAAAATGGATTTTAGAACGCCAAGAAGTCAGTGGCGATTGGGGCGGTATTATCCCTGCCATGCTGAACTCTCTTTTAGCCCTAAAAGTTTTGGGTTACGACGTAAATGATCCCTTTGTGCAACGGGGTCTAGCGGCGATCGATAATTTTGCCATTGAAACCGAAGACAGCTATTGTATTCAAGCCTGTGTTTCTCCTGTGTGGGATACAGCTTGGGTGGTTCGTGCCTTAACGGAATCGGGTTTTAATCCGTCTGATCCTGCTCTCGTCAAAGCGGGGGAATGGCTGATCAAAAAACAGATCCTCACCTATGGGGATTGGCAAGTTAAAAACAAAATCGGTAAGCCAGGCGGTTGGGCCTTTGAATTTGATAATAATTTCTATCCTGACCTCGATGATTCGGCTGTGGTCGTTATGGCGTTACATGGCCTCAATTTACCCGATGAAGCGGCGAAAAAAGGCGCAATGCAACGGGGATTAGAGTGGATGGCGACCATGCAATGTCAACCAGGGGGCTGGGCTGCTTTTGATATTGATAATGATCAAGCCTGGCTGAATGAATTACCCTATGGCGATCTCAAAGCCATGATCGATCCCAATACTGCCGATGTTACCGCTAGAGTATTGGAAATGGTGGGGTCTTGTAATCTCTCGATGGAAAGCGATCGCATTGAACGAGCCTTAGCCTATTTAGAAAAAGAACAGGAAGCAGACGGCAGTTGGTTTGGGCGTTGGGGTGTGAATTATATCTATGGAACCAGTGGGGTCATTTCTGCCTTAGCCGCGATCGCGCCTGAACGGTATCAAACCCGTTTAGAAAAAGCAATGAATTGGTTACTCAGTTGTCAAAATGTTGATGGCGGTTGGGGTGAAACCTGCGAAAGTTACAAGGATGTTAGCCTCAAAGGTCAGGGAGTCAGTACGGCTTCCCAAACGGCTTGGGCTTTGTTGGGTCTGATTGATGGCAGCAAGGCAACAGGAAAAATTGCGAAAGCAGCCATTGAACGCGGTATTCAGTATCTCGTTTCGACTCAAAAAGCTGATGGAAGTTGGGATGAAGCCGAATTTACAGGAACAGGTTTTCCTTGCCATTTCTACATTCGTTACCACATGTATCGGCAGTATTTCCCGCTTTTGGCTTTGGGACGTTATCAGCAGTTAGTTAACTTATAGCTTCAATAATTACGGGGGAGTCTGTCTTAACGCTTCTCTCCCTGTTATTCCAAAATTATTGTTAATCGCCTAAAACCTCTTCAAATCGTCTCAAACAATTCATAGTTTATATCCTCAATTTCTTGAAAAACTTCTTCTAAAAAAGGAGCTTTTGAGGTTACGATATTATCTTCCTGACGATCATGTTTATGATGGAGAAATGAGGATAAATTAAGTTTTTGGTGGTGAGGAGCATTATCATAACGGAAAATTAAATCCCCTTTTTGATTAATGTACTGATATGAATATTTACCTCGGTTTACGTTTATCTCGACTTCGACAAATTCTCGAATATAGAGCCGCGATCCGTCAATAAAAGTAATATTACCCCCAATAAAACCGAGACTCTCTGTCCGTTTTTCTGTGTCAAGTTCAAATGCTTGAATAATAGTTGAGTTTGTTAGCAGTTTTCTAATTCTCTCAAAGTAAGTCTCAATTAACAAATTCAATCTCCTGAATGATGGCGATTTTTTGCTGTATTTTGTCAAGCATCCAGGCTTCTCCTAACCATTCATCAAAATCGGGATTATGTTGTAATTGATCGTTGGTAAAAAGCTGAACAAATTGTTCCGTTGTCCATTGATATTGGGTTTCAAATTGTTTTAAACGAGCTTGAGTTTTTTGCAATCCGTTTTCTAGGTCTTGGAGCCGATGGTTCAGATCGTTTTGAATCATGGCTTTAAGGGATTCGGGCTGACTAGAGCGGAGTTTAATCAGGTTTGTTGTAGTTTGCATCTTTTGCTCATCAGGGTTAAGTTTGGCGGAAAGATTTGATATATTCGACCGTTTTGGGGGGAAAGCGTTGGTTTAATTCATTGTCAGGAAGTTGGGCAAGCATTAGATAATAATTCTCCATTACTGTTTGAGTGTTGGGGTGATTTTCTCCTAATGTCGCTAACAAAATAGCGATCGCTCTTTGATAGAGAGGTTGGGCTTCTCCGTATTTCCCTTGGGCGCGATAAAGTTCTGCCAGATTGTTGAGACTAGTGGCAATAGAAGGATGCTCTGCTCCTAATTGCTTTTCCCTAATCTCCAGCGATCGCAGATAGAGAGGTTGGGCTTCTCCGTATTTCCCTTGAGAATCATAAAGTCCTGCCAGATTGTTGAGATCGGTTGCCACATCAGGATGATTTTTTCCATAAACTTTTTCATCAATCGCCAGCGATCGCAGGTAGAGAGGTTCCGCTTCTCCGTATTTCCCTTGAGTTTTATAAAGCAATGCCAGATTGTTGAGACTGGTTGCCACTTCAGGATGATTTTCCCCTAATTGCTTTTCCCTAATTTCGAGCGATCGCAAATAGAGAGGTTCGGCTTCTGCATATTTCCCTTGGGCATAATAAAGTCCCGCCAGATTGTTGAGACTGGTTGCCACTTCAGGGTGATTTTCTCCATAAACTTTTTCATCAATCGCCAGCGATCGCAGATAGAGAGGTTCCGCTTCTCCGTATTTCCCTTGGGACTCATAAAGTAACGCCAGATTGTTGAGACTGGTTGCCACATCAGGATGATTTTTGCCGAAACGTTGTTCACTCAAGGTTAAACATTGTTCTCGATAAGGAACTGCTTGCTGATAAAGTCCCTGAGCTTGATAAAAACGACCTAAACCAATAAAAGGCCAGGTTAAATCTTCCCCTTCTAACCATTGATTAAGTTCCTCAGCCGCCACTTTTAAATGCTCAATATATGGCTCTAAATTGGCAATATCTGCTAACGTCAAAGTCTGCTTAATCGTTTTCGCAATCCCAACCATCACCCGACCATAGGCGCGTTTTGCTTCCTCTTTTAACGGCGATTCCTCTAATTTTTCCCGTAAATAAACCCGAATCAACGGATGCAATTCATACCAATCATTCCCCAGATCATTAACTAAACTGAGATTCACTAAACTATCCGTTAACCAAACCTCCAAGTCTTCGGGATTTTGCTCAGAAAGTAACGCATCAATTAAGGTTTTAGAAAAAGGAGCGAGAGCAAATAAACTGAGATACATTGCTAGTTTTTGTGCATTGCAATCTAATGCTTCCCAACTCACATCAAAGGAAGCCTTAACCCCATTTTGAGCCGTCATTTCTGCATCAAAATTCGGATCTTTTTGGAAAATCTGATCCGCTAATCCTTTTTCTGCTAACCGTTCTCGAATTTGTTCAACAGTCCAGTCTTTTTGTCTTCTCAACAATCGCGCCACTAACTCCAACGCTAAGGGTAAATAACCTAAATCTCGACAGAGTAACTTCGCTTGCTCTAACTGTTGATCAATGCGACTATCCGTAACATAAGAATTTAACAAATTAATAGCTGATTCAGGATTTAAGACATCTAAATTAATGGTTTTAATCGTGTGGCGAAGGTAGTTAAAACGAGTCGTAATAATAACCTGAAAACGAGTCTCATTAATTTGCGGTAAATAGGGTTCAATAATGCCATAATCTCGCAAATCATCAATAATAATTAACACTTGACCCGCAGGCCAATTTTGCCAACAGAGAGCCACCCGTTCCGCTAAAACCCCATCGGTAGGAATCACTAACCCTAACCGTGAATAAGCAAAATTTAAAATTTGTAAACCCAGATCCCCTTCAAACGCATTTAACCAACAAATGCCCCCGCCATAGTGCTGATTGTGCCACTGTCGCCAAGCATATTGCAGAGCGAGTTCGGACTTGCCACAGCCTCCCATGCCTTGCAAAACCACTCGATGATCCGTCGCTAAAATCTGTTCAATTTCTATTAAATATTTTTCTCGACCGACAAATTGGGCAATACCGCTATTGGGTAAATTCTGCCACTGCTTACCCATTTCTGGGCTACCGTTGGCGACAGGATTGAGTAAAAATTTATTTCCAACTAAACCTAAATTTTCTGAGCTTTTTGGTGAACTTTCTGTTAACTCAGTCAATGATAATCGTAAAGTAAACCAGGAATTGAGATCAGGCATAAAATTAATCACCCGATTCAAAAAATCCTGAGACATCCACCAAATTTGTCGGCCATGAAACCGAGCAAAATTTTCTCGATTAAAATTTAATACTCCCAACGCTTGCTGTAAATGTTCTGGATTAAAAGCTGTTTCAAAACCCACAATCGAAACAACTCCTGATTTTGCTTTTTCCAATTCATCTAACAAAAAATTTAAAACCTGGGCAGAACTACTCCAAAGCGGTAAACGAATTTCCGTAAAATTAATTCCTTGCTTTTGCAGTTCATTCGTTAACTTTTGAATAACGACCTGACGAGAAAATTCTGAATAAAACTCAACCCTTGCTAATCCCCTAGTGGGCCGTTGACTCCATAACAACAAACGCCCCAAAGTATGGGCAATGCTACCCGAAAATAAAGGAGATGCTTTAACTGGATGTACCACCTGGCACCTCCCCTGTCGGTAAAGCGTCTATTTTTCCTTGTTTGTATAATAAATCCACGACCAAAGGATGAACCCGAAAATATCGCTCTCCATCTTTTAAGGGAACTTCTTGAACTGAACGATTATTCAGTAAGACATACAAGACTTCATCAGGGATTTGTGCTTCTTGGTCATTGTTATAAATTTTAAGTAATCGCTCTAATTTCTGAGGATAATCAACTTTATCCAGATCAAAAGGATTTTGTCCTAAGCGTCTTTCGTATTCCGTTTTTAAATTACCGATCGCTAAACTGACTTGTTCACTTTCGATTTGTTGTTTTCCAGATAAAATAGCTTCATCGGAAGCATCTAATACCAGGGTAAATAGATCTCGAATATTGCCGCCAGAAGCGATAATGATACGATCTAATTGACCTTGTGCAAATAAGGATAAATTGACTCGATTTTCTAAGACTTGATGAATGGCCCTACGCTCTAAATCATTAGCCGAGTTATCAGGATTAAAAACCGCAGTATCAGGAATTGTCAAACATTTATCATTAGAAAAAGCCAATTTAATGGCGTTAGAAGAATTATACAAACCAATAGGGATCGTAAAAATGAGATGAATATTTAAATCATGAATTATATTGTTATAATCAATAAATAGTTTTTGTACTGCTTCGGGAGAAACACCATTTTTATCGAAGTTTTCACCAATAATTAACCATTGACGATTCTCTTTTTCCTTTAAGGCATTCTTGCACTCAGTAATAATATTATTGGCAATTTTAATCAAATCATTAATACGTTTGAAACGGTATTCAATGACTTCCTTTTCTCGGCTAGAAGCAAACCGAATTTCTCCTTTGATAGAAGCAAATAACGCTAAAATTTGATTCCATAAAGAATTTTCTTTAACGCCTGCTCCTGCCTCTGCTTTAACTTCGCTATTGCGATTTTCTTTTTGAGTAATTTTTGTCGTGTTATACCAATTCTTCAATTCTTGTAAGTATTGATCGGCTGGTTTGTCTACAATTTTTTCCGTCTCTTCAACTAATGCGATCAGGATCAACAGAATAATATCTAACGGATTAAAATTGATTGGATCAAGATCAGTCAAGACATTAAATTTAATTACCTGAAATTGCTGTTTAATTTCTAAATCATTAATTAGACGATTTAGTTCAGTAGATTTACCGACCCCTGGATGGCCCATTAAACAAGCTTTATAGTATCCTTGACTGTTCCAAGCTCTTTTTAATCCCAACTTTAAACGCTGAATTTTGTCGCCGCCCCGCGTTTCATTCATTTTTTCACAATAAAACGCCTCTAACTCCTGCTCGGTTGCCAATGGCTCTGGAGATAACGTCTGATAAATCTCGTCTAAGGTTTGGGCGGGAGTGAAACGGGTGAGTTGGGCTGGTTGCATAACGCAATAGTTTAAGGAATAAGTCTTAGAGTCTTACGTTTTTTGAATTACTTTGATGATAAAGCAAATATTAGTCCGCCAATAAAGATCTCTGCTCAAAGTTATAATCTAGAGCAAAAAATTTTAGGAATTGCCACACCAATTTCTCAAATATGCGACAATAAATTTTAGTCTTCCGACTCGCTTGGGTACGTAGCTCAGTGGATAGAGCATCCGCCTTCTAAGCGGACGGTCGTTGGTTCGAGTCCAACCGTACCCGTTTTATTTTTTCGGTAATTTATATTGAGCCACAATTTTCTTGGCAAACTCTGGCACATGAGCGGCTAACTTTTCAGGGTAATTGCGTCTGACGTAGAGATAATTACGGGTAAAGTGGGAATCGATACTAAAACGGGCATATTCCAAACCTTTTGGCCCAATAAATTTATCAATGATCACGCCGAGTAGCTTCGCAACCCACATGGGCAGAGTGACGGCTTTATCGTAGGCTTCGATGCTTTGTTGAACGGCTGCTTTGCGATCGCCTTTTGAAATAACTGGTTGGGTATCTAATTGATCTTTGATCAGATCGAGCATTTCTCGGCCCGTTTCATTGCGAACCACAATCCATTGCCAACCGAAAGTCGCCCCCATGTAGCCCACGACCAGATCAGCAAGGGAATTGACGTAATCAAAACAACTCATGCAAGACGGTGCGAAGACATCCTTTAATTGATTGGTTTTTAAGCCAAAAAAGGGAACCATTTCCACCGAACCATCCTCATGCTTAAAATGCACTCGAAAATCTTGCATGAATTCGTAATGTACCACGGTTTCCGGCGATCGACTGGTGGTTTCTAAAAATTTCTGTAGGCCATCCCTGGTGACGTTATCAACACAAGGCGTTCCTAAGATATACAGTTTTTCTAAGCCTAATTCTTTCTCAACGGCTCGCAGGGCTTGGATCTGACAACCGACCCCGATCACTAATAGGCGTTTCATTCCCGATTTTGCCACCTGTTCCAATACGGATAGATTAGGGGAGAGAGTGGGTTTGTTGACTCTTGCGGCTAAGACTTCTTCAGGCGTGCGGGCAATCACAGGCATGGGTTGAAAGCGGTCTTCGGGCGTATTTTGCACACAGACCACGCCTTCGACTAAACCTTCGGTCAACATCTTACAGGCTAAGCTACTGACGATACCTGTCCATTGCGCGCCTTCAATGGGTTTCTGTTTGCGAGCCATCATCATTTCCTGATGTACCCCAAAGTACCAATCATCCTGATTATTTAAATCTCGGCTACGACCATGGGCTTCGGCTTCCAATTCTGCAACTTGTTGATTAAGAAATGCACAAGCTTCCTTGACATAATGGATATAATAGGTATCGCAGAGTCCACACTCGCTACACAGTGCTTTGGCGGGACGAGGACTTCCTGGTTTTAATGCCCTGGCTTTTTCATGGGGAGCAGTGGCGGTCATAGCTTCAAAGGCGATCGCAATAGGGTTAACAATCTCTCAAGTTAACTCAGAACGGAGTCGCTGTGTCAAAAATCTTTAAAGATTTGTAACGACATTCGACCCTTTTTTGTATGATGGTCAAGAGGCATTTCATGAATCCATCCCCTAGTAAATAAGTAGAAAATGTTAATAAATGGAGGAATACTGTGTCTACCGATGTATTAGAAAAGCGTTCTGCTGAAAGCGTAACCATACGCAAGCCAGCCCCTCGTTATAAAGTTTTACTCCACAATGATGATTACAATTCGATGGAGTACGTTGTCCAAACCTTAATGCAAACCGTTAACGGCATGACCCAACCCCAAGCCGTTGATATTATGATGGAAGCCCATACCAACGGCCTAGCATTAGTGATTACCTGTGTTCAAGAGCACGCAGAATTTTATTCAGAAACGTTGGTCAATCATGGCTTAATTAGCACTATTGAGCCTGATGAATAACGAATACAAACGACAATCCTAAATAATTTACATACAATCGATTTTGAAAATTAATTGGTCTAAATTTGCAACTTACCCAGCACCCCAACGGCTGGGAATTTTTATTGCATTTTTATTACTGTTTTGGCTTCCGTTTGCTTTGCCCTTATATTTACTGTTTCGCGCTGACCCGAATTTAACCACTATTGTGACGATGAGCGCGTTATTTGGGGTCTTTTTATTTCTGTTGAAATTTTGGAGCGATCGCGTTTATGGCATTAAAGCAGGATTCAAATTTTATGGCTTAGTTTGGACAAGACAAAATGGCATTAATTGGCTTAAAGGCTTAAGTATTGGCTTATTATTTACCTTTTCTTTATTTATTACTGAATCACTGTTCGGCTGGGTAACATTACAACCGTCTAATACGTTTTTACTGAAAATTGTTTTAGAAGGTAGCTTAACAGGAATTGGTGTAGCGTTTGCCGAAGAGTTATTTTTTCGCGGTTGGTTATTAACGGAACTGGAACAAAATTATTCTTTAAAGCAAAGCTTGTGGGCCAGTTCCCTAATTTTTGCCTTACTCCATTTTTTAAAACCCTTACCCGAAATTCTCCGCACTTTCCCCCAGTTTCCCGCCTTAGTTTTATTAGGAATTATACTGGTTTTAGCCAAACGTTCCCATCAGAATCAATTAGGCATTTCAATGGGAATACATGGGGGCTTAGTGTGGGGATATTACATTCTGAATGTGGGTCAAATTATTCAATATTCGGGCACGGTTCCTGATTGGATAACGGGGGTTGATAAGAACCCCTTAATTAGTGTCATGGGGATCTTATTTTTGTGTTTATTACTGATTTGGATTCAGCGTAAAGCATGGTTTATTAAAAATTGATTTTAGGCCGCAGTCCTGCGCTGCGTAATTTGCGAAAATCTCTCTCTTGTTTTTAAACCAACTCTGGGATTTTAGCCGCGATCGCCTTTCCAATTTCTAAAGAAGCCGTAGCCGCAGGGGAGGGAGCATTACAAACATGCAAAGCCCGATCATCCTCAACGATGAGAAAATCTTCCACTAACTGGCCATTATCTTTTAGAGCTTGGGCGCGAATGCCTGGAGGATTGGGGATAATGTCATCAGCCGTCACATCGGGAATTAATTGTTGCAAACTCCGCACAAAGGCTGCTTTACTCAAAGAGCGAATAATTTCTTGAATCCCTTCATCGGCGTGTTTAGCGGCTAATTTCCAAAAGCCTGGATAGGTAATGACTTCCGCAAAATCTTTGAAATCAAAATCCGTTTTTCCGTAGCCTTCCCGTTTCAGACTCAAGACCGCATTGGGGCCAGCGTGGATACTGCCATCAATCATGCGGGTAAAATGGACTCCTAAAAAGGGAAAATCGGGGTTAGGAACAGGATAAATGAGACTTTTTACTAAATATCGTTTTTCGGGTTTGAGTTCGTAGTATTCGCCTTTAAAGGGAACAATTTTGGCTTCTGGGTTAATGCCTGCTAATTTGGCGACGCGATCGCTTTGTAAACCCGCACAGTTGATAATGAATTTAGCTTTAACAGGTTCTTGATTAGTTTCTAAAATATATTCTTGGGAATTTTTAATAATTTTAGTAACTTGAGTATTTAAATGAATTTCTCCGCCTTGTTTTTCTATTAATTCCCCATACTTTCGGCAAACTTGTTTATAATTGACGATGCCTGCGGTGGGAACTTTAATTCCTGCTAGACAGCTTACATAGGGTTCAATTTCTCTAACGCCTTCTGGGGTTAATTTCGTAACTGCAATGCCGTTTTCTAATCCTCTTTTATACAGGTTTTCGAGTGCAGGTAATTCTTTTTCTTGGGTTGCTACAATAACTTTGCCACAAACATCGTAGGGAATATCATGGGTTTGACAAAAATCCACCATTGCCTGATTGCCTGCTCTGGTAAATTTCGCTTTAAAACTCCCAGGTTTGTAATAAACGCCTGAATGGATTACACCGCTATTATGGCCTGTTTGATGATAGGCTAATTGGCTTTCTTTTTCTACAATAACAATTCGAGAGGATGGAAACCGTTGACCAATAAATAATCCTGTAGAAAGACCGACAATCCCCCCACCAATAATGGCAAAATCGTACATTATTTTTAATCGTTTTTTTGAATAATTAATCCGCGATCGCTGGTTATTTTATCATCCCTTTAGTAATTAATTTCTGATTTCATGCGTTGGAGGGTCATGTGCATTTGATCAAACATTTGTTGGGGAGTCATCCCAAATTGGCCCAACTGAGTTTTAAGCTGTTCGACGGTCATTCTGGCCATAAAATCTTCTGATAATTCAAATCGTTTCATGAAAATTTTATAGCGATCCATAAGTTCTTCCATTTTGTCAATGAAAATGACTTTGCCTTCGCGATCAAACTTGCCGTAATCACTGCCAAGCTGGGTTAGAGCCTGATAATCTTCAAAAAGTTGCTTGGCTTCCTGCTGAACGACTTCTGAATCGAAAAATCCCATAGTTGCTTTACGCTCTTGTTAAGTTGGAACTTACTATTTTTAGTTTAATCTCTGATTCTTCGTATTTTAAAATAGGGAAAACTTTGAAACAATACGGTTTTCCGTATCCCTTTAGCGGTAAGCAGTTCGTTAACTTGGAACCTGTTCTGTGATAAGTGGTCATTAAACCGTAGGCGATCGCTGCTATTGCTAAAAATATTGTATTGAAAAATTTATGCAGGCCCTAGAAAAACTTTTAAATTTAAGAAAAGATCGTCGGATCGCTATTGCCATCGCGCTGATCTCAACCATTCTTCCTGTGCCGATTGCTGGGTTACAAAAGTTTTATCTTGGTCAGCCGTTGTGGGGTGTCATTTATTTACTCCTGTGGAATACCCCCATTCCCCGTATTGCCAGCGCGATCGATGCAGTTTGGTATTTTGTTCAAGGTGAGGAAGCCTTTCAAGAGCAATTTAATGGAATTCATTCAAGTTATTCTTTTATGAAACCCCAGCAAGCCCCTCAAGTTACCGCCGTTGCCGATGCTCTCAGAGAGTTGGATCAGTTACGCGCTGAAGGCTTAGTCTCAGAATATGAGTTTGAACAAAAGCGTCGTCAATTGATTGATCGCATGGTTTAAATATGCTTAACTTTCGGCGGCAAACCCTGAAACGTAAAATTCTCAACGATCCCTTTTATCGGTTTCAATCCTTAGAAGAAGTGGCGATCGCGTCGGAATTGGGCATAAAGATCGAAGTTAATCAAGCAACGGTGGATGAGTGGCTCCGCTTACCAGGAATTTCCATTCACCAAGCCCGCAATTTAGTCGAATTAACGGCAATGGGAATGCAATTTCTGTCGATTGAGGATCTAGCTGCAGCTTTAAGCCTTCCCCTGCAACGACTGCAACCGTTAAAAAAAATCTTGTCTTTTACCTATTACGACAATGAGAGTTTACTCACTCCTCAACGCATTAACGTTAATACTGCCAATTTAGACCAACTCATCACCATTCCTCTTCTGGATCTAGGATTAGCTGAAGCCATTATCCGCGATCGTCAAAATCAAGGTAATTTCCAAAACTTAGTCGATTTCCAACGCCGCCTTAATTTGAATGTTGAATTAATCTCTCAACTCATGCACTATTTGCAATTTTAAGTTTTCCCAAAAACTATCCCCAACATCCTGACTCATATAGTATAGTTCCATCTTCTAGAGTTTCTTCTGTTGCGGTTGTAAAACCCTGCTCTCCCTCATTCATGGTTCTGCATTTGCCCAATCCAAGCAATAGGATTCCCATTCCTGTAATGCTTGAAAATTGCCTACCTGCCAACCTCTTTCTAGGTAATGCGGCACGACTTCAGTTAACGGGATTGGGCCAAAAAATTGACTATAAAAAACGGAACGATAGTCATCACCTTCTAGGCAATAAATTGTCAGTTTACCCTGATCATAAATCCAGATTTCTGGCACTTTGAGATAACGATAGGCAGTCAAGAGAGTTTTAGAAGTCACATCAATTTCAATGGCTAGATCAGGCGGTGGATCATCGGACAACAGGCGGCGACGACCAATCATCTGCTGATACTGAGTGATGTAAAAACAGGCATCGGGTTCTACTCCAGCTAGTCCTTCTTTTTTCAACGTAGTGGAGCCAAAAGGTTGATAGCCTTTCCCCTGGACTTTCAACAGCATTTTGACCATATCGGAGAGCAAGTCGTTAGTAATTTCGTGTTCTGGCAGGGGAGTCATTAAAGTTAGGCTTCCTTCTACAAATAAAACACGGGGAAAACGTCGATTTTGCCAGTCATGGAGTAAGTTCTCAAATTCAGTCCAACTGCAATCAGGTAGAGTAACGACGCTACCAGGAGAAAGCTGGAGGTGATTAATCGGTGTGGTTAACATGCCTCTTTTCTCCTGTGTTAATCCCGAAAACTATTCTTCCTAAAATTATTCAATGGAGCTAAGCGGACTCGAACCGCTGACCCCTGCAATGCCATTGCAGTGCTCTACCAACTGAGCTATAACCCCGTGTAGTCCGTTATTGATTGTGTCCTATGGAAAGTCTGCTGTCAAGGTTTTAGTCAAAAAATCCTAACGACAATCCAGATGTAAACTAGGAACCGACCTCCTGTTGGCTGTGGAAAATCATTTCTTTCTCGCTGTGCTTTGCTTCGGGGTTGAGATGGGGCAAAACAGGGAAAAAGGGCTGATGAATGCTAATGAGTTGAGCTAAGGTTCGCTTTAGTTGGGTACGGGGTACGATCACATCCACAAAGCCGTGTTTGAGTAAATATTCCGAAGTTTGGAAGCCATCGGGTAATTTTTCCCGTAAGGTTTGTTCAATGACTCGTCGCCCAGCAAAACCAATGGTGGCTTTCGGTTCCGCAATAATAATGTCGCCCAACATGGCAAAACTAGCCGTTACGCCCCCTGTGGTGGGATGGGTCAGAACAGGAATATACAATAATTTTTCTTGGTGATGCCGTTCTAAAGCTCCCGAAATCTTAGCCATTTGCATGAGGCTCAGCATTCCTTCCTGCATCCGCGCCCCCCCAGACGCACAGATAATAACGACGGGTAGACGTTCAGCGGTTCCGTATTCGATCAGACGGCAGAGTTTTTCTCCTACGACAGACCCCATACTGCCGCCCATAAAACGGAAGTCCATTACACCCAAGGCAACGGGTAAACCATCCAATAATCCTGTTCCAGTTTGTACCGCATCGGTGAGGTTGGTACTTTTTTGCATATCTTTGATGCGGTCTTTGTAGGCTTTGCGATCGCGGAATTTGAGGGGATCGGTCGGCTCTAGATGGGCATTAAGGGGCTGCCAGGTTTTAGCATCAATTAATTGACGAATGCGTTCATCACTATCGACCCGCATGTGATGGCCACACTCGCCACAGACCAATTGGTTTGCTTGTAAATCTTTGGTATAGGTTAAAACCCCACAGGATGGACACTTAGTCCACAATCCATCGGCAATTTCTCGTTCCTGCTGCTGCTGGACGACGGGGGGTTCCGCTTTTTCTCTGTTAGCAAACCAATCAAATAAAGACATAAGTTCTCGAATTTATCGGCTTTTGGGCCATTAAGGTAATATTAAAAACAAAATTTAGGAATTATAGGCTATTTTCTTCCGGTGAACTCAGGAGGAGTCGGGCTGTCCATTGGTCTTGCGATCGCACTTGTAAGGCGGCGGGACTCCCTTGACCCCAATAACCCCCTAAACCGATATCTAGCACGCGGCTAGAAATATCGTAGGCATCAAGAATTTGTTGCATGAATTCTGCTTCCCAACGCGCATTGGTGGTTCTGATGGTAATCCAAGAAACTACGTTTATTTTATCAGGAGTCATCCCGCTTTCATTTCTCCTTCAAGGGAATTAAGGCGATCGCGCTTCCAAAAAGTTAGAAGTTTTCGTAAAGGAGGGGAAAACTTGTCCATATTTAACGCCATATTCAAAAAATCAAGAAAAATTGTAAGAAGATTATAAAATAAATATAATTTTAATAGTTAGAGCTTATTGATTCAATCTTCAGAAAAACAATGAATGCCGTAACAATATCTCCGCCGATTGATTCTAACCATCAACCATTATTAGCGGCAACGGAATGGGAATTGATGCCTGAGCCAAATATTGATGAGCTAATCATTGAGGATGATCAATTAGTGGATAATCTGATTTCAGAAAAACAACAACGGCTATTAACCTCTTCTGCCTATAGTTCACTGAATTTAGAGATTCCTTTTTTAGTAACTGCCAATATTGGGTTATTTTATGCCAATCAAAAACCCCCTTTAGTGCCTGATGTCATGTTAAGTTTAAGGGTAAAATGTCCTGAAGATTGGAGCCAAAAGAAAAATCGTTCTTATTTTATTTGGAATTTTGGAAAAGCCCCTGAAGTGGCCATTGCAATTGTTTCTAATCAGATCGGCAATGAATTAGGTAGTAAACTCAATAATTATCTTGATGCTGGCGTTGGCTATTATGTCGTATTTGATCCGTTAAAATGTTTGGGAGAAAATATTTTACAAGTTTATCAAAGAAAAATTACGAGTTATCAGTTACAGGAAAATTATTGGTTAGATGAAATTAATTTGGGGTTAACGTTATGGTCAGGAGAATTTGAAGGACAATTTTATGATCGCTGGTTAAGGTGGTGCGACCAATCGGGTAATATTTTATTAACTGGGGATGAAAAGTTTAAGTTGGAAAAGCAACGAGCAGACCGCTTAGCTGAACGATTAAAGGAACAGGGCATTGATCCTAATCGCATTTAATTTAGACTAAAAATATATCGATCCATCTTACGGTAGCGTTGGCTTTGCACAGGGCAAAAAGGAAAAAAGCGCAAAGCAATCAAATTATGGTTAATGAAAATCTATTTTACGGTTTGTTAAAGTTGGCTTACTGATCAACCTCTTAAATGTTTTCTGTAAAAATTAACCTGGGCTAATGAGGCGATCGCTATCTAATAAAAACACTGTAAAGGATTGATCTTTATTAGTAATAATCATAACGTGACTGGCCATATTGAGCGTATCACTGTGTCGATAGGAATCTGGTAATACACGCACTTGGGATAGGGGAACATCAAATAAACTCGGCGTTTCATTGATTAAAATGCCAAAGGATTCATTCGCGCTATTTCTCGCCAAAATCAAAAATTGTTTTGATTGGGAACTCTGGGGTTGTTTAACCTTAAATAAACGCTGATAGAGATCTACTACCGTGACGGAGCGGTCTTGCAGATGAATAATGCCCGATGCGGTTGTACCACTGCCATGAATCGGGGTGTAACTTAAAATCCTTTCCACAATGGGAACAGCTAGGGCGAGATTGAGCTTCCCGACGGTAAACACCAAAAATTTTTCAGTCTGACCGAGAGTGGCTTGCTCAGGCAGACTACCCAGATTATTGGGATCAAGAACGGAAAAAGGGGCAGGTTGATTCATAGGAAGTTACTAAACTTGAGCAGGTTCAGGACTGAGTAATTTCTTGATATCTAAAAGGAACTGTTGTTCGATATAGGGCTTGGTGAAGTAGGCACTCGCCCCCAGGTGCATGGCCAATTGACGGTGTTTTTCGCTGCCCCGTGAAGTGAGCATGGCGACAGGAATTTTCATCATGTCGGGATTGCGACGGCGTTGACCCAAAAACTCAAACCCATTGAGGTTCGGCATTTCTACGTCACAAATAACAAGTTGAATGCCTGTCGTTTGGTTGAGGGTTTCCAAAGCATCCTGTCCGTCTTTGGCTTGGAGAACACGATAGCCAGTTTTTTCGAGACTTAGGGCTAAAGTACGACGTAAAGCCGCAGAATCGTCCACCACCAGAATCGTCGGCGGTTGCATTGCATCCAGATAGGAAGTATCGCCCTCTTCACTTTGCTCCATTGCCAGTCCTGCCATGAGGGCCTCGCCTTTGTCCCAATACCATTCCAGCAACATACCACCATTGATAACGGGAATCAGGGTTCCATCCCCCAAAATCGTACAACCGTATAAATAATCGGGAAACGCGATCGCCGCTCCAAAGGGTTTAATAACTAGCTCTTGTTCTGTAACCAGACGAGTCACTTCTAACGCATAGTAGTGATTGCCTCGCCGTAACAAGATGAGGGGTAAACTCCAATCTTCAGGATGGGGCACAGTGGTTAACGCCTTACTATTAACCCGTTCCGTGAGGGTCATGTTGTAAGGCAACAGTTGATTGAGCGGATAAATGGGAACCATCTGTTGTTGCCAAATCAAGAAACGTTGGCCACCAGAGGTTTTAACCTGATCCGCCATTGGAACCAGTAATTCCGCCACGCTATCGGATGGTAAGGCAATGACCGTATTCGTCCGTTGACTGTCCTGGCTCACCAGACAAACTAACAGTTTCGCGATCGTTAGGGTTAAGGGTAAGCGGAGAATAAACGTCGTTCCTTTCCCAGGACGAGACGCAACGGAAACATTACCTTTGAGGGATTGGATTTGTTGCCGTACCACATCTAAGCCCACGCCCCGACCTGAGAGTTCACTGACTTTATCCGCCGTTGAAAAACCTGGTTCAAAGATTAAATTATAAATTTGCTCAGGAACCATCCGTTGGGCCTGTTCTTGGGTAATTAGCCCCGATTGAACCGCTTGATGGCTAATTTTTTCCAGCTTTAAGCCGCCGCCATCGTCTTGAATTTCGATAATGGTTTGGTTTCCTTGATGGTAAGCATGAATTTCAATGGTTCCGGTTTCGGGTTTCCCTTGACTGCGGCGGGTTTCTGGGGACTCGATGCCATGATCAAAGGCATTTCGTAACAGATGAAGTAAGGGATCGTAGAGTTTTTCGAGGGCTAATTTATCGACTAATACCGCCGTTCCCTGTAACTTCAATTGCACAGGTTTGTGGTACTTGGTGGATAAATCCCGCAGAACACGAGGGAAACGGTTTAAGACTTCACCCAGGGGCAACATTCTCGCCCACATCAATTCATCCCGTAAGGAGAAGAGCATTTGGCGTTGTGCTTCTAGCCCTTGGTCGGTGGCTCTGGCAAACAGCACAATATCATCCACTGCTTCTTCTAATTGCATCATTTCTTCGAGGATGTCCTGCAACTGACCCGATAAGGCTCCATAGGAATCCATTTCCAGCGCATCAAAGGCATTAGAAATCCAAGCGGCTTGTTCTCGACGTTCGGGCATGATCACCAGTTGATCGGCTAGTTCTCGCAATTTACTGGTCATGCCTTGGAAACGGCTAAAGCGAGATAGCAAAGAACGAACCGATCCTTGTAATTGCTCATTTTGGAGCGATAAACTGTTGCGATTGATGGCGAGTTCACTAACCCAGTTATTCATCCGCTCTAAACGGTAGAAATCAACCCGAATAGAGAGGTTAGTTGGGACAGCAGTGGATGGTTTGGCCGCAGGTGCGATGGGTTCTGCTTTTTCGACTTTTTCGGGTTTAATAGGCGGCTCAACGGTTTCAGCAATGGGAGGCGTAGGGGCTGTTTGACCGTTAATAGCAGGTAAGCCATTAGGAGCTGCCTGAATGTCTAGGGTCGGTAATTGGGCAAAGGCTTGTTCAACGGATTGCACCATATCAGCGATCGCCGCTTCATCAATACTGGGGACTTCCGCAATTTCAGCCAGAACACTTTCATCAATGACTGCCGAATCGGGAATTAAGCCGCCAAAGACTTCATCTAAAGAAGGGCTAACGGTTGGTGTTTCAACACTTTCAACGGTTTCCGCTGTCGTTTCTGTGGGAATTTCAGTTTCAGCAACCCTGGGTAATTCACTGAGTTCGGGGAAAGCAATTTCGGTTAAGTCTAAACCTGCACCAAAGACATCATCTAAAGAAGCCGCAATGGGTTCTGCGTTTTCCGTTGTAGTGAGTTCAGGCGTTTCAACCGCTATTTCAGGAACTTCTTCCTCATCCTCATCTCCGCCAAACAGATCGCTTAAGGAGAATTTCGGCTGTTCATCTACTTCAATGGCAACTTTTTCTTCTTCTACCGTCAGCGCAATCAAGGATTCTGAGGGCGTTCCCCCTTGGACGCGATCGCCGTTTCTCAGGACTTGATCACAGCCATTTTGCCAATCACTCAAGGCTAATTGGGCAATGAGGGGAGCTTGATCAGGGTTCAGTTCTAATGCCCGTTGGGTTGTAGTGGTAATCGCTTTAAAGCCCGATAGATTGAGGAGTTCTGATAAACCCAGAAAAACTTCTGTTTGGGCTTCGAGGGTTTCTTGAATTTGGGTCGGGTTATTGGTAGCGATCGCGGCGGCGAGTTGTTGCAATCCTTGGGTAATATCGACTTCAAAGATAGAAGAAACAATATCCACCCCTAAATCGGCAGAACTGGGTAAGTATTGATCCCCTTCGGCAATATGTTCCCCTAAGAGACTTTCCAGTAATTCCAAAACGGGTTGGGCTTTAGCAAGAATGGCTTTTCCGTCAAAATAGCCTTCGGAAAGTTGCTGTAATAGGGCTTCTTTTAAGCAGTCGTAACCTTGGAGTAATAAACTTTCGATATCTTCCGTAACGGCAACGGATTCATTGTAAAAAGCCTTGAAAATATCCTCTAACCGATGGGAGAGGGTTTTAATGGTCATTAAGCCCACACTGGCCGAGCCACCTTTGAGGGAATGGGCCGCCCGCATAATTTCATGGACTTTGGCGGAACTGCGCTCTGTTCTCAGGGTTAAGAGTCCTGATTCGATAATTTGCAGTAATTCGGGTGCTTCTTCAATAAAGAATTGGTAACTGGGATCATTGGGATCAACCGCTTCATCGGGTTCACTTTCAATTTCTGCCGATGGGATTGGGGTTACACTCGCCGCAGGAATGGCTTCAGACCAATCTAAGTTAGTTTCCTCTAAAGGTGGGAAAGCATCAAGCCCGCTAAAGACATCGTTTTCTAAAGTTGGTAACGGCTCACCAAAGCTAAAATCTTCAAAGGCATTACCGTTTAAGGGTTCTAAGCTATCAAAGGGATCGCCTAAATTGCCATTTGTGGTGATTGATCCTTGAACTAAGGCTAATAGGGCTTCTGAAGGGGTTCCGCCTTGAGCGCGATCGCCGTTTTGTAACACTTTTTCACAACTGCCACGCCAATCCTGTAGAGCTAGTTGGGCGATTTCTACCGCTTGTTCGGGGTGGTGTTGGAGAGCCTGTTGAACCGTATCCGTAATGGTTTTAAAGCCAGGTAGATTTAATAATTCGGCTAATCCGGCAAAAACTTCGGTTTGGGCCTGTAGGGTATCGGTAATTAACCCTGAATCCCCCGACTCTAGGGCCGATGCGATTTGCTCTACGCCTTGGGTAATATCCACTTCAAAAATCGAAGCGACAATATCGACCCCTAAATCCGCCGAACTGGGAATGTATTGATCCCCCTCTGCTAAGCGATCGCCTAATAAAAATTCAATGGCTTCTAGGATCGGTTGGGCCCGACTCATGGCTGCCACTTCATCGAACTGCCCCTCGGTAATCTGCGTCATCAAAGAATCCTTGAGGCAGTCGTAGGCCTGCAAGAGCAAACTTTCCATGTCCTCATCCAGGGGCACGGCTTCGTTATAAAAGGCCTTGAAAATATCCTCTAGGCGATGGGATAGATCCTTAATGGTTGGCAATTCCACACTCGCGGCTCCCCCTTTAATCGAGTGAGCAGCCCGCATGATTTCGTGAACCTTGGCCGAAGTGCGATCGGCTCGCAACGTGAGCAGCCCGTTTTCAATAATCTGAAGTAATTCGGGGGCTTCTTCAATAAAGAATTGGTAAGCGTGATCGCGGATATCGGGATTCATCATAACGGTAGGGAAGGGGGTTCACGATGGATCAAAAACTGGTCAATTCTTGCTGGAGGAGTTGGGCCAATTGGGTTTGTTGGCCGGCAGTTTCAGCAATTTTTTGAACAACAGACGGAAGTTGGAGACTGGATTGAACGGCTTCTTGCCAATGCTCACGGGATTTTTCTAGGGTGTGGCTTTCTTGGTTGAGTTGCTGTTTTCCTTTGGTCAAGGTTTCTGCCACATCACGGGCTTCTGCCTGAATACTGACCACTAACGCCTCAATAGAAGCTGTTGCTTCAGCGGATTGGGCCGCCAGGGTTCGGACTTCTTCGGCAATGACCGCAAAACCTCGACCGCCTTCTCCTGCCCGTGCTGCTTCAATGGAAGCTTTTAACGCCAATAGGTGGGTTTGGGCCGCAAATTGACGGATTAGGGTTACCACCTGAGCAATCTGTTTGGTGGAGTTATCGAGCCGTTCGATTTGTCCTGTTGTGGCATTGACAGTTTCTCGAATGGCTTTCATCCCATCCAATTGCTCGGTTAGGGTTTTTTCTCCTTCTACGATCGCCTGTTGGGTGGTCTCGGCAATGGAAACCGCGATCGCGGCTTGATTCATCAGACGCTCATTTTGAGTGAGCAGGACATTGATGCTGGATAAATTGGAAAGGGAGGGAGCGGTCGAACTAAGGGGAGGGTTCATAAAGCAAGCTCAACAAGAAAACGGTAAAGAGGATTATTCAACTTTGAACTGACGGACACTATCTTGCAGGGATTGGGCAACAGCCAGTAATTCTTTAAAGGCATTGGATACCTGTACTGCTTCGGACGAGGTTTTATCGGAAATCGCCGCCACCTGGGCCATGGTTTGGGTAACCGATTGGCTAGTTTGGGATTGCTCCACTGCTGCCGCTGCGATCGCGCCAACCAGTTCACTAATTTGGGCACTGGCTGCCGTAATCTGGTTCAAACTCTTACGGGTTTCGTCCACCAGTTTCGTCCCTGTCACAACCTGCTCTGTCCCGGCTTCCATTGCGGCGACTACCTCGTTGGTTTCTGCTTGGATACTGGCAACGAGATCCCCGATTTCTGCCGTTGCTTCCGCTGACTGACGAGCTAGGGAACGAACCTCATCTGCAACCACCGCAAAGCCTCGACCTTCTTCCCCTGCGTGGGCAGCCTCAATCGCCGCGTTTAATGCCAGTAGGTTGGTTTGGTCAGCAAAACTACCGATCAGGTTCACGACTTTAGAAATCTTTTGGGACGATTCCCCTAAGCGTTTGACCTTTTTGGCGGTGGCAGCTACCGTTTCCCGAATGGCTAAAATCCCATCTACGGTACGGTTCATGGCATCCTCTCCCATATCTACGGTTTGGGTTGCCTGTTGTACTGCCGTTTCTGCGAGTTCTGCGTTGGCGGCTACCGCCTGAATGGATTGGGTCATGGATTGCAGTCGCTCTAGGGCCTGGGCAATATCATCGGCTTGCCGTTCTGCTTCCTGGGAGAGGGTACGGACTGCCGTTTCATTGGTATTCGTGGTATCCGCAAATTGGGTGGTTGCTTTTTGTACGTCCGTTACAATGCGTCGGAGGTTTTCAATGGTGGCGTTATAAGAGTCGGCGATCGTCCCAATTTCGTCTTCGGTAACATGGGCCCGAATCGTTAAGTCCCCTCGGCTCACGGGGTCTACCTCCATCAGCAGTTCAAACGCCCGTTTTTGTAATTTTTCTTTTTCTTGCCGTTGCTCAATTTCCCCTAACCGTTGTTGTTCAATTAAGGTTGCCCGCTCTAGTGCTAAGCCCACTTGGGTAGCGAGTTGCCCAAAAAAGTCGATTTCTCCCTGTTCCCAATTGCGGGGAGCAGCGCATTGGTGAGCAATTAATAACCCTAATAATTCATCATTACGGATAATGGGAGCAACGAGATTGGCTTTGACTCCAAAGGGCTTTAATTGTCCTAAATGACAGGGGGTTAATCCGGCTTCTTCAATATTGGGGGTAGCCTGAATGCGACCTTTACGGTATTTATTGACATAGTTTTGGGCAAAACAAGGGTCGTTGATTTGTGCCCCTAAAGCAATGGGAAAGCCTTCGCCAACGGATTCAGCAATAATGGTTCCCGCCCAAGTTTCATCAAATCGGTAGACAATCACCCGATCCGCTCTTAAACCCCGACGAATTTCGTTAACAGCGACATCAAAAACCCCTTCTGTGTTTAGTTCTGCCGAAATTTTTAGGGTAATTTCCTTGAGGATTTGGGCCAATTTAGCCGCATCCCGCCGCTCCTGTAGGAGAGAAACACGCTCTAATAGGGTCTGGAGTTGTTCGGCTAATTGTTGTAAAAACTGCCGTTCTTGATCTTGCCAACGATAGCTTTGATCGCAATGGTGGGCGGTGAGTAGGCCAATCAGTTCATTTTGACGCAGTAAAGGCACACTGAGACTGGCTCGGACTTGGTAATGGAACAGCCATTGGTAGTGAACCGACCCTAAATTCGCGCTGGAAACGTCATTAATGATGCTAATTTGCTGGGAAGCATCACGATTGAACAACGGATGGGGCTGATTATCTGTAAGAACGCGGGGATAGTTGGGGACTACGGCTTCATGGACAGTGGTATTGCCCTGATGGGGGGCACCGTGATAAAAAACTAATCGGTCTAAACCTAAAAGGGTTTGGGCTTGTTCCAAGGTTCTTTGAATGATGCCGGACAGAGCGGTTTGATCGGGAATATTACCACTGGCAATTTCGGTAAGCAGTTGGGATTGTTGTAAGGAGAGGGCTTTTTCTTGACGGAGGGCTTGAACCTGTTGACTCAAGGCCGCGATCGCGGCTTCGGCTTTGGCAATTTCATCGTTACCTTGGTAGGACAAGGGCAGATCTAAGCTTTCTTGACTAACGGTAGTGATCCGCTGACCGAGGCGGCGCAGGCTCCCACTGGATTGGCCTGCAATAACATAGGCAATAGCTCCCACAATGCCAGCAGTAGCAATAATGCCTAACCACAGATTCTGTTGTAATTTATCCTTAATTTGGGTGGAAACTTCCGTGACTGGCCCTGAAGCCTTCTGATCTAAGGTAGAAGCAATTTGGCTATAGTTAATGCCGCCTAGCACAGCCACAGGAATGACGCTGGCTAACAACGCTAATAAGATTGCCTTGGGACGAATACCTAAGCCCCCTCCTGTTGGGGGGGGAGTGTCCATTGAGGGGGAAGATGGGGCCGTATAGGTAAGGGGTTTGGGCGCAGGGGTTTTGGGAGGTGCGATCGCTGGAGAAAAGGACGGGATCGACAATTCGGGGACATTAGGGGGTTCCGCAGGAGGTGTAAAAGTCGGCAGTTGTAGGGGTTCGGGTTGAATCACTTCTTCAACCGGCGCGATCGCTTCAGGTTCAGCAGAGGTTTCTTCCCGAAGGGCAATCGGTTCTTGCCGCTGAGGTTGGGCTTCAGGAACAGGAGAAGGTGCAGCTAATTCAGGAAGACTCTCTGGGGCGGGGTTGTGAGTCTGGAGGATTTCTGAAGCGAGATCGGGGATTGATAGGTTATCGGGTTGGGCTTCTACCGAGAATGGCTCTGAGGAAAAAAGCGCGTCTCCAAATAGGGCTTCTTGAGCATTCCCGTCGCTATTTGTCTCATTAAATAGCAAGTCGGGGGGGATTTCGTCAATACTAGCCGTCTCAGCTCCATTATCCGTGGAATTCGGATCGTCGAGAGAAAAAGCGGGGAGGTCGATAAATTCGCCAAAGGCTTCAGGCGGTATGGGCTTTTCATCCCAATCTAAAGGCGGGTTTTGGTTAGGATCGGGCATATCCGATTTCGCAGAAGTCTGAGTCATGAAAGATAACCTCGCAATGAAGTCCTGTCTGGATTGGGTAAGTGGAGAAAGTTAAGACTATAAAAAATAAATTTTGAGCAAAAATTGGCTTTAAAAACGCTTTAAAACCCATGGATCACTGATTTTTAAGCTTGGCAATAATGGATTGACCATCGAGGGCTAACACAACATCGTTATTGGGCTTAACCCAAATCCCTCGTAAAAAGGAGATTAATTTGGCACTGATGCTGGCGGTTGGGGGTGAATGAAGTTCATCGGTATTACACCACTCAATGTCTTCTACTCGACTGACGACTAAACCAAGCATTTGGTTGCGATCTTGATTCATAAAGCTCCGTTTTCGTTGATTTTGCTCAAAGCTAATATCTCCATTCAAAATAATGGCCCGATAATGCGATCGCGCAACGGATTGTTGATGCCAAGGCGTTAGACCAACTAGATAACCGAGATCGACCATCCACAAAATTTCCCCCCGCCAGTTGTACACCCCTAACACCCAAGGCGGCAGATGGGGAATGGGGACAATTTGGCCTAGCCCGATAGTGAGTACCTCTGAAAGTTGGGCCACAGGCAACATCGCGGCGGTATCCGGCTCTAGGTGAAATCGCAAAAACTGCTGTTGAGATCGGCGATCTAGTTTGCGGGTTGAGCGGGAATCGGAAGCAGAAATAAACTCAGAAACCACAGGGGCAACTCCTAACGGACGAATGGGCAGCAGAGGAAAAACCTCGAAAATGGTAAAAATGGGAATGACTTAATCGTTGGATGGCGATCGCTGTATTCTAGGTTCCCAAGGGGCTAATTTTTTAAAAATTGTTTAACGGTAGTATTAAAAATCTCTTGATCAATCGGTTTAGTGATATAGGCATCGGCTCCCTGTCGTTTTCCCCAAAACTTGTCCATATCGGTGTCTTTGGTGGAACAAATGATAACGGGAATAGATTTGGTTTTTTCCATTCCTTTAATTTCTCGACAGATTTCAAAGCCGCTTCGACCAGGAAGAACAACATCTAGAATGACGAGATCTGGCGTTTGCTGAGTCAGCTTTTCTAATCCTTCTTCTCCACTGGTCGCGACGGTAACGGCGATCCCTAATTTCTGACAAAAATCGGTTATGATGGTTCGTTCTGTGATGGAGTCTTCAATTAAAAGGACAGTCCCCATAAATATACCTACCTCTCCAGGTCAATAATTTGGAAAATCACTCAAGTTAGTCTTAAAACACACACACGGAATCCAGGATAGCTAAACCACTTCTCCTTGCCCAATATATTTGCGGATAGTGCCTAGCACCTGTTCAGGGTTAACGGGTTTCCCTAAAAAGTCCGTTGAACCGACCATTTTGGCCCTAACCCGATCCACAATGCCATCATTCCCCGTCAGGATCACGATAGGAGTATTGCGGAAGATAGTCAGCCGCCGCAGTTGTCCACAAATTTCGTAACCATTGGCATTGGGCATCACTAAATCTAAAAAGATCAGTTCAGGTTTACGCGCCAATAAGATCGCGATCGCCCGTAGGGGATCATTAATACCAATAAATTGATAATTGGCCGCCGTCAGAATTTTTTCTAGGGTTTGGCACATCAATGGACTGTCATCAATGCAGGCAATTAACGGCCCAGTGGGAACATTGGGAGCCGTCACCACTCCCGCAGCCGGGGGCGTAATCGGGGGAGCTAAATCGGGAATGCGGATCAACTCCACTAACCCCAACTGTAGGTAAGGTAAGAGGGAAGTCGTCACACTTAACACATCCCGTTTCATGCGAACGCCCAAGTCCCGTAACGTTTGGTGCCCATCTAATAACTGTTTCAGCGTTTGAAAGACCTGGGGAGAGGTGCGCTGTTGCAGTTGTTCGTGTTGACGAATGACGGGAGCCGTATTGGGAGAGCGATCAGCAATCTTTGCCGCTTGCCAATTTTGCCAAAGTTGTTGAGATTCTGCAATAACCTGATCCGCATCAATCAGGACAAGGCGAGTAGACAACAAATTATCTTGCCGCAAATCACAAGACACTTCCATGCTTTGGGTAATATCAAACAGCACTTCCGTAATGGTTGCGCGAATCAGACGGGCAGCTTGCTCTCTGGTGACTTTTTGTTGCTCCACCCAAAGACACAACAATTGATATTCCCAACACAGTTGCAGATCATGGGGATCTAAGCTCGCCAGATCTAATTGGATGCAGGAAAGATTAGCGGCAATCTGGGGTAAATACAGCGCAATTTGTCGTCTCCAACGCCTAACCGCATGAACTCCCCCCGTAGCGTACATAATCCGCCCTAAATAGAGGTAGAAAACCCACTGCTCTCCCGTTGGACTGGTTAACAACAGTTGACCACTAAATCGAGGTTGTTTGAGTCCCTCGAAGAAGCTTGTCTGTCGAGAAGCGGTGAATTCATGGATGGGAATGGAATGAGACGAAGGAAATTGAGCAGTCATCATTTAAGCGATAATTCTAGTCACGCAACAAAACTCAGAGGCTACAGTTATAGTTTGCCCTGAAAAAAACCAAAACTAACAGACATTGCAAAGAAACTCAATAAATATCGTCACTTCTTCCTCGAAATGTTTTTGATCAATCGGATAAAAGATTTTTAGAAAGCAAAGCTTTAGCTTAAGAACGTTTGACAGGCTGTCTAACAAGTAGATTTTATGCAAAATATCCCCTTTCTCATGGGTTGTCACAAAAATTCTGGGACATTAATCCATTGAATCCATGAAATTTTGAGGAAAATCCCTCTCTACATCCTAATTAGGGAGCGTTAAGATATTAACGAGCATTCCAAACATTCAAATTTGGAGATTATGGAAAAAGTTAATAATTCTTTCTTCTGCTTGAATAGCAGGGAAAAATATTCGATATTCCCATCCTTCTCCTGTGGGGTGATCTCTTTTAGTAATGTAATCCTGTCTTGGTTTGCTTTTGCCTTCTATTCCAGTGTAATTTTCTACAGCATGAAAGATAGTTACTCTCGCAGCCATATAACTAAGTAAATACAAGAAAAATAAACCAAGCAATGTTGTGGGCAACTTACCAAGTTTTAGCATAGGTAGCGAGATAATCAGAGCCAAAATTGATCCCAATTTACCAGCATGTTACTTGCGATCGCATTTTCCCCCATCGTTATTCAGCAGTCCAACGTCATCCGGTTGCAAATAAGTTCTTGTTGTAATTTAACCAGTTTTAGGCAATCTTAAAGAATTTTAGCTCATTCATAGATTATAAGTTGCATAAAAATCTTGATATAAGCGGCATTTTATGATTACTTTATTACCTTGCTTTTTGATTAGACCTAGATCCTTAAGTTGACTGACAAATTTATAATTAATAAATATGGATTCTTCAGCAGTAAGAATGCGCTTAAAAACCTGAATTAGTTCGGGGAATTGTTGTAACGATAAAGCTTGTTGATAGAGAAAATGAATATAATCCCCCGTATAATTTGATGAATTTTCCAAGAAGCTTTCTAAACTAATTGAAGTTGTTCTGAGTTTATATAAAGCCAGTCTTATTAAGTAAGGATGACCACCAAAACTTTTGATCAAACTATTAATTTGTTCATCTGAAAGTTGTAATTGATGATTAAGGATTAAATTCTGAATTTGTATTTTTTGAAAATCTTCTAATTCAACTAATGCTCCTAAATTAAAGAGACTAGAATCAATAGAAAAGAAATTAGCAGTAGAAGTAGAATAAGCAATAATAAAACGTATCTTTTGCCAACACGTTTGGGACTTAGCTCTTTCATGCCAACTACGAAGTAGGCTTAAAAAATTCTGAGTTATTTCTATACTTACAAAAAGACGATCTAAATCATCTATTGCCAAAACTAGCGGCTGATGTAAGCTCGGTAAAATATAATTTTCTAAATATTGAGTACAACAATCATTGCTACCCAAAATATTTGAATTCCAGTAACGATTTAAAGCATTTTCTAAATTTAATTCTCGTCCAAGGATTAAACATAACCATTGTAAAAATTGATCTCCATTATTTAAAATATGAGACTCTAGGCTGAATAGGTCTAAATAAAGCGTTTGATAAAATTGGATTTTAGCTTGATATAAAATTTTTTTGAGCAAAGATGTTTTACCCATCAGTGGCGGCGATCGCAGTTGAAGCAATGCTCCAGGCTGATTAATTAATTGATGGCAAAAGGATTCATAGTGGCGTTCTTGGTATAACGGAGAATCAGGAGGAACAGAACCTTCAGGGAAAGGAAAATCAGTTAAGGAGAAATGATTTACTATAGAGTGTGAAGAAGCACTTTCGTTGTTTTCTTGCTTTTGGCTAAACTCCTCTATAATTGTTTTAAAATTACTTTTAGTAACAGACTTTCCAAAAGCTAAGGAAAGTTTTTGCCATAGTTTCGGGCCAACATCTCCTCGCAAATAGTTGACAGACAGATAACGTTGTTGAGCAATCTGATTATAGGTTAAGCCTTCCCATACATCTTGCAATAGGTTTAAATGTATATCTTTTAACGGTTCGCCAAAATGGGCGAGAACAACAGTATCGATGATTTGTCTTGCCTGTTCCCAGGTAAAAGTCAATTTAGCACTCACAAAGGGTTTAGATTCAGCAGTACTTGCAGATGAGGATCAAGGATCCAGACAAATAGTAAAAATATCTCTAACGAGTAGCTGCATGAGGATTATTATTGACTATCTCTGACTTAAGAACAATCTTTTGAGTTTCCTTATCTCCTGATTATCTGGAAGTACTACTGATTTTCGCTAGATGTATTTTTCTTTAAACCCAATTGTTATCATCTATTCAACACAGATGTTTCAGCACTGCCTTGAAAAATAAAATGGGAAGTGCGCGCTTCGCTTTATTCTTTAGCTGATACAGGATAGGTCTGTCAGTATTAATAGTATGGTGCTCTATCAAAAAGACATATCATACATTTTAAGGGTGTTATTAGAGTTATGAACAGAATTTGAATCTATAATTTTGGGATGATTACTGAAAAAAGCTTATGATCGTTAATGATGTTTACGCAGTGTAATCTTCGCCTTGAATTCTCAAAAAATACAGACAAAAATACAGACAAAAATACAGACTTAAGCATGAAAAATTTTCAATATAAGCTGACCGTTTAAACAAAAAATCAGTATCCATCAAAATAAAGTTTACAGATATTATTCCTGAGCATTAAGGATTGAAAAATTTAATTTTTAGCTGCAAAATAATAAAAAATAGCCAATTCAGTCCAGTGATTTTTTATCTTAATCAATCAAAGTAGAGCATTAGTTTTGTTGTAAAACTGGTTTGTGATTGGTCAAAATTCATTTAATTTTTCTTAGTATGATTGTTTTTGATAAATTGCATACTAAGAGTTTGCAGCGTAGAGATTCTTGAACTTTATTTAAAAACAAGGTTAATGAATTTAATCTATAAATTTAAGCCGGTTTAGGTAAGTAGTTTGGGCAAAAATCAACTTCTTATCATATTTTTTACAAAAAACTTAGATTTATTCTGCTCTGCATTAGTTAAAACTTGAAATGGTAAACAATATCTCAGGTTAAGGAGATAAATAATGCTTTTTAGCAAAGACAAAGATCTTCACTATTCATCAACTTTATCTACGAGTAAGCATAATGTAAATAGTAAGCATAATGTAAAAACAAAATGGACAGAAAAAAATACTCGTTTAAGTCCCCAAGTTAATTTTAATTTAAATAAAAAGGAAATTTTCCACAACGCTTCTTTTGTAGAATCTTCCAAGCTTGAGAATAATTGTTTTCCCGTCTCAAAAAAAGAATTAAAAAAAAGACAAAATAAGTCTGAAATTCAAATTTTGTTTTGGAAATATTGGTTAGAACACGAATCCTATCTATATCGCTGTTGTTTGAATTGGCTTAATTATCATCAAACTAATAGCGAGGAACTTTTACACAGTGGAATGCTAAAAGCTTATCAAAAATTTCTTCAATATTATAGCCAGATTCGTAATATTAAGGCTTGGTTAAGACAAGTTATTTATCATCTTTATATCGATCAATATCGTAAAAATAATTACCATTTTTCTTCTATAGAAGCGTTTAAAGATATATTAATTTCTCCTGATTGTTATTCGCCCCATTCAATCATTACGCTTCAAGAAATCAAAGAAATATTTCAACAGGTTCTGAGTCAGTTACCACCTCAACTATCTCAATCTTTTTATTTACGTTTTTATGAAGAGAAATCTTATGAAGATATTGCGCGATCGCTGTCAATTTCCGTTTGTAACGCGAGGAAGCGAGTACAACTAGCCAGAGACAAATTAAAACAACATTTAGCTTCTTACTTAGGTAATAATTTTTTTGAAAATTGATTAAATGGCAGGTGATCATGTTAGAATAACCATCTTCTAGGCAAACAGTTTTCAAATCTAGGATATTACAGAAGAGAATCGTTGCGAAAGAAAAAACGTAATAATTCCCAGGCTAAACTAGCTTGGTTCCTTTGTAAACGGACTAGTCCCATGCCTTGTAGTTGAAATCCTTGTTCTGCTTCACAGGTAGTTGGATTGGTTTGTTGAATAATGGTGTTAAATAATTCTAAAAGTTGAGGATAGCGTTGTAAATTCCATTTCTGTTGTTGTAGGTGATCTGAATAAATGGTTAAAGCAATATCAGGATCATTGAATAAACTGTCTAGGGTAATTGTTTCTTGTAATAAATGATAAAAAAGCAATTGTAAACGATAGGGATGTCCGCCTAATAACCTATTGATTTGAAGCAGATTTTCATCTGTAATTTCTTGTTCAAAGCAATGGGCTAATGCTCTAATTTGAGATAGATTAAATTCAGGTAATTTAATGACTAACCCTGTATTTAATAGGGACGGATCAAGAGAAACCGGCCTTAATTTTTCTGTAGAATTAATAGTTACTAATCGCAGTTTACGCCAGATAGGATTGGTTTTAGCCTGTTCCGACCAGGTTCTTAGTAATAACAAAAATTCATTAGCAAGGGGAGGGTATTCAAATAATTGTGTCAGTTCGTCAATAGCTAAAATTAAGGGATGATCGCATTGGGAGAGAATGAGGTGTTCAAATAAAAATGTGATGTTTGTTTTAATACCTAAAGAATGATTCCATTCCCAATGATCATTGTCTCCATGAACCAAAGGAAGTTGTTTTTGAGCAATTGCTAAAAGATCTAAAAGAAATTCTTTAAAATTTAAATTCTCTAAAACGTTCCTGTCTATTGCTTGTAAATTAATAGAAATAGCCCGATAATTTTGAGATTTTCCGTAGGCTAAAATACGGGTCATTAAGGAAGTTTTTCCCATTTGTTTGGGCGCAGAAATATTAATCCAGACCCCCGGCTGTTGAATGGCTTCATAACAACGAGATTCTGTGACAGGGCGATCAATATAATTGCTTGAATTTAGGGGAACTTGTCCCCCAGGTAAGGTCAAGGTGTACGGAAGCTGATTAGAACACATTTTTTGACTTAGTAAAACATTTTGATGGCTGTGGATTGTTTCTAGTTTGGGTTGGTACTCCCCTGGATTACTAGCCGTTAAATTGAATATTTCCAAAAAATCTTGCTCTGCTTTCGCGTACAGGTAGTCTTCTGGTAATAATGTCAGATGAAAAGCCGTAAAACAATTTTCTACCGTTCTTTTATCTACGGGGGCTGAACCCGTAAAAATCTTGCTGAGGGTGGTAGGCGTTAAGCCTGTTTGTTCACTGAGGCTTTCGAGAGTATATCGTTTAAAGTTCTGCTCCACCTGTAACTCAATCTTGGCTTGACAAAGTTTTTGTAAACCTTGCTGAGTTAAAGTCACTCCCCGCCGCCGTTCAGCTTTTCGAGCGGATGATTGCTGTAGTGACATTTTTCTTATCCCTTCTATGAATTGATCAAGAAGGCCAAAGGTTTAAACGAATAGGCGATTCAGATTGGCCCTCTTTATATAAGACGAGGGAGAAATGATAGTGTGAAAAATTGGGTAAAAATTTCCCGGTTATCCCGATTTTTGTTACATTACGTAATATTTTGCTCATTAACTTAAGCTGTTGTTCCGTATAGATTGCTTAGGAATCTACTTTAAAAGCTCGATAACGTTGGATTTAAACGCTTTGCCTATACGGGTTTTAGCTGAAATGGGTTCGTCAGATGGCTTCAACCTGAGGCTTAACTTTCAAGATAAAATTGCAAACTTTACTGGTGTTTTTTTGAATAAACCCCCATCATAGGCAAACCTGACATTTAAACCGATGGGCAGAGTTCATTTAATTTCCAGCAAGGATCATTAAGATGACAACGACTTCTCAAGCCACCAATACCAGCAGCACCAATGGTAGTATTCCCGCCATCAGAAGTTTTCAGTTTGACTCGCAAGCCCTGGGGAAAATTAAAGATAGTATTAATTTATTTCGCGGTGATGTTAATTTACCCTTAAATCTCGTTTCCTTGACCGGACGTAATGGCTTAGACGTAAAGGTAGCCATTATTTACGGCAGTAATGTGCAAAATAGTATTAATACTTGGAATTTAGAGGCTCCGACAGGGGTTTTGGGTCTCGGTTGGTCGCTTGGATTTGATCGCATTGTGGCCGACAATAACACGATTTCTCCCTCAGAAAGACGGTTTTATTTAATGGCGGGGGGTAGTATGAATCCCCTAATCCGCATTGGTACGGCTAGCGATGGAGCCTATCTTTACGAAACCCAAAACTATCAATTTTGGCGCATTGCTTACTATCCCGATCAGGAACGCTGGGAAGTTACCCAGGAAACCGGAATTACCAGTATTTACGGCGATAAAAGCAGCGATCGCGCTACGGTGCAATGGGGGGTGAAGTGGGGAAATTGGATCGGAAGTAGTGCCTCTCCCCTGGGTCAAGAACAATATGCTGTGGCTTGGAATCTGTCGGAAACGGTGGATACTTGGGACAATCGGGTTGTGTTTGAGTATGTCAGCGATAATCAAACAGTCGGCAATAATGGGTTAGCCTATACCAGAGCCGCCTATCTCGCGAAAGTAACCGATGAATTTGGACGCACGATTCACTTTAGCTATGCCGATAAATATGGGCCGAATAATCCTGATATTCATGGGGCGATCGAGTATCAACTGCCCCATAGTGCAATGGGAGCTAATGCCTATCAAGACCGTTACGAAACGAAGTATTTAGACACCATTGAAGTCAATAGTCCCACGGCGGAAAGACTGTTTGCGGTTAAATTTGCATACCAGCTTAAAAATGTTTCTGATACAGGCAATACCTCTGCTGTTTATTCCTACCTTTGGAAACGGTATTTAGTCGGCATCAAATTTATCAATGTCGATAACCAATCCTTACCCGGAATTGATCTTGATTATGATGGCAAAGCCGACTCAACAACGCCCCATCCAGGCACCTTAAAAAGTATTACCTACCCCGAAGGTGGCAAGGCAACCTATAGCTACCAAAAGGTACAGTTAACCAATGCGGTGAAAAGCTTACGCATTAATAGTCCCAGACCAGGTAGCACTCCCCGAATTTGGCATGGGGCAGGCTATACCGTGGTTGCTTGGTATGAAGCGAATAGTGGCAATTTACAACTATCAACCTACAGTTGGAATGGGCGTTGGCTGGAGTCCGATCGGGTCTATTTCACAGCGAAATTTGACCTAAATACCTTAACCATTATTCCCCAACAGGATTGGTTAGCTTTATCCTTTCAAAATCAAGATTCCCACCGCCAAGAACTGTACCTTTTCCGTAAAAATTCCCTACAATTTGGGCAATGGGAAACGCCTGTCCAAAAAAGTTTATCCCTCACTTCAGACACAACGGCAACAGTTTTAACGTCTGGCGATAATTTTATCTTGGCCTATAATCCCACTTTCAGCGATCGCCCCTGTCATGGTTACTATTGGGACTGGAAACAACAACAATGGGCAGATGTTCTGTTACCCAGTCTAGCCATTACACCCAACACCCAGGTCGCGCTGACTAGCAAGAATAATTTTTATCTAATCTGCGCCTATGACAAAGAAGCAAAACTAGGAAGTTTTCAACTTGTATATCAAGACGACCTGGGGCAATGGCAAACGGGTTATACGTGGACAAATAACTTTGAAGTTTATCAACCCTCCGATGCCAGCGAAAATGTTCCCTTTTATTGGAGTTTAGGTGATACCTTTGCGATCCTAACCTATGTTAAAAGTAGTTCTTCCAATCCGGATCAATTAACGTCAGAAATTCGCCTCTTTCAATGGGATGCTCACTACAATATTCTCAATCCCAGTTCTCCTTTGGTGAAGCAATATACATCGCCTATTGTAGATAAAAACAGTGGACAGGATAATGATAAAAAATTACAGTTTCCGATCCTAGCTTCCCTAGTGCAAAACAGTATGGTGGGCAATAGCCAGCACCTATTACGCTACGGGAGCGGAGGCAGTAGTTATAACCCTACCAATTGGCTCGAAAAAATCTTTGATACGTCGGATACGGGAGCCGATTATCAATTTGGTTATGGCAGTGATTTTGCGATTATGTCAGCCCAATCGGGCAATAATACGGTTAACCAACTGTTGCAATACGATCCCACTCAAAATCGCTGGAAAGACGCTATTACGCTGCAAGCTAAGGGACATTATCCCAGGGGCAACGGTAGCTATTTCAACATAGACAATGCAGTTTATAGTTTCTCAACGGATGGAAGTTGGCTACTCCTTGGCAATTTACCTGGTACCCTTAACCCCAAAACCGTTAAAAATTACGCTCCTACCTATATTGCCTACGAAGATACAACGGGCAAAAATACGACGATTGTTGCCATTAAAAATAACCAACTGCAAACTACTGAAGTCACTAATCTTTATGGAGAAAGAATTTATGTCGAACCCGATCCAAAGACCCAACTAGAACTGAATTTAGCCGGTGCGAATACCCTTGTCACTTACCCCGCCGACCAAACCTTTGATCAGACCAATTCGATTACGCTATATTCTCTGGCTGATGGTAAATTTACAGGGATTGTCGAAGATTTTCAGGTGAATTATATCGAAATTGAAGATGGTATTTCTGAGGATGTGCCTTTCTATCAATTTTACCGCTATGACCTGAGCAATGCCATTTATGACGGCAATTCTGGAGTTGCTCAATATTCCAAAGTTACGGCTTTTCCGGGCTGTAAGCAAGAACCGATTAAAGCTCCCTACGGTAGAACTGAATATTATTACTCCAATGGATTATCTCAACAGGCAGGGGTCTTTTATCCCATTGGCACTGTGTATAACTATGTCAAGATTTTGAACGGGATGTTGTTATGTCAAAAAGATTACGATGCCGATGGAAAGGAAGTGGCTTCTAGTCTAAATTATTGGAAAGTTTTTCAATCTCGCAATCAATTGGGGTCTGATCAGGTAATTCCCCTCTATGGAGTCTATACTCGTCTGGAAAAAACGGTTAAAACCCAAGATACTCTACCCCAAATCACAGAAAATCGCTACGATCGCTCGACGGGTTTAATTACTGAGACTAAAAATTACAGCTATGACAGTAAAGGGCAGCAAACCGTCAATATTCAATCGACTCTGTATGCTTGGCAAGTAGACGCTTATCGGCAAGCGATGGTCGCTAAAAATTTATTGTCGGCGATTGTTCAGATTACGAATCAATACAATAAGACTGTGACCTTTAGCTATGTCACCACCTGGAAAAATTGGGGCAATGAAAACCAGTGGAAATGGGCCGCACACCAGAATTATCGCCTACAGCAAGGCACCGATCAGCCCACTTTTAACTTTAGCAATCCAGATCCAACAACCTGGTTAAAACTGTCAGAGATTCAAGCTGTTACACCTAATCAAAATCAAATCATTGAGCAGACGGATGTGTTAGGGCGTTATCAAGCCGCTCTCTATGACCAAGGCGGGAATATTGCGATCGCGACCTTTAGTAATGCCAGTTTGCAACAAGTTAGTTATTACGGCTTTGAAAGCTATGAAGACCCCCAGGGTTGGTTACTGTCTAACGGTCAGACTTTAGCAACGGATACCGAAAATACCACCTCGAACCTTCCCTATCGTTTTTCAGGAGATGCTCACACAGGGGATTATTGCTTAAAATTACCACCCTCCCCAGAAATCGGTCTGCAAAAAACCCTTTCCTTACCTGGAGGCGATCGCCACGACCGTTATATACTCTCCTGTTGGCTTAAAACCGAAACAGGCTTTGGTCAGGATACGGGGTCAGCAACTTGGCAAATTCAGTTCACACAACAGGGTCAGGCAGTGGGTCAACCCGTAACGGTGGAAATTCCAGAAAGTCTTCAATGGTACTATCTCTGGCAAGTCATTGATCTGACCCAACTCACCTTTAAGCGAGAATTCCCCCTAGAGGTCAGTTTATTGGTGACAAATCAAAAAGCCACAAAATATTGCCTCGTTGATAACCTGCGCTTTTCGCCTTTCCTCTGCGACTTTACGGCCAATGTCTATCGGGAAAAAGACTGGTTAGTGACCGCTACCCTAGACAAGAATGGGGAAACGATGCGGCAACTCTACGATGATTATTCCCAACCCCTGGCAAACATTGGGCCTGCTGAAAATGTTACTGCTCTCAGTACCCGCTATTTCTCACGGGGAGGCAATAACGATCGCTTTAACCTAGCCGATCCTAATCACAATCTGGCGATCGCCGTTAAAGGAGGGGGATTCTATCAGACCTTTACCGATAATCAATGGCAAGACCGATGGCAAACCGATAATCCAGACCAGTGGTTAATTCAAAATAAAGCGTTGGTCTATCAAGGCAAACAAACGGGGCAAATTACTCTCCAGGAAAGCAAAACCGATAGCGACTATGGGGTAATGGTGAAAATTACGCCCCCTGCCACGATGACCCAAGCCGTCGGCATTCGCATCGGCAACCTAACCGTACAATGGTCTCCCCAGGCGGGCCAATGGCAATTATTGGTCAGTGGTAATCCAACCCCCGTGAGTACCTTGTCTCAAGAGACTTTACCAACAACAGAGTGGCTAGCAGTGGTAATCGAAAAAGGACTGCTTTTCTATGTAGGGGGACGGCCAATTTTTAGCTATCTCGCTTCCCAGATAATTACAGGCCCCTTAACGCTATTTACGGGCGATGCGGTGCAATTCCAAAATTTAGTCGTTTTTCATGAGCCGCAACTATCCCTTACTTACCAAGATGGCAGTGGTCGTACCCGTCAAACCCAAACCCTAGCGGGGAATCATCTCCTCGTTTCTGAAAGTTGCTACGATGCGATCGGTCGGTTAGCAATTAAAACCAAACCGGCCCGTTACCGTGACACCCTCTTTGGTTATCAATCGGATTTTGTCAAAGGTATTGCCTGGGACACAACGGGAATCCTGACAGGCTACGTTGCTGACTACTACACAGAGCAAGGGGAAGGAGATTCGGACGATCAGGGTTATCCTTACTATCGCACTTGTTTTGAAGCGTCTCCCCTCTCTCGTCAGATAGAAATAGGGTCACCAGGGAAAGAATTTGCCATTACGAATCTGGATACAACCCAACCCACAGATCGCCATACAGTGAAATACAGTTACGGTGTTAACGGTTCTGAGGGTTTCGCCAGTAAACTGAATTTACCTGCGGGGCAATATTCAGTTACGACAACAACCGATCCCGATGGCAATGTTTCTTTTAGCGTTACCGATCCCAGTGGTAATCAATTGGCCAAAAGCGTCGAAATAGATGGGGCCAATGAAGCCTATATCGTGACTGGCTTTGATTACGACTATCAACAACAGGGTAAAGTCGAGACGGTTCGCTTACCGAATTATTACAACCCACCGACGGGTTCCCAGGCAGAAAAATGGGTAATCAACAGCACCTACGACTTTTTAGGCCGTTTAATTCATCGGATAACCCCCGACACTACCCAACCGTTCCAATATATTTATGATCGTGCGGGACAACTGCGCTTTATGTTGGATGCGGAAGGAGCCGAAAAGGGCTATGTACTTTACACCAAGTACGATGAGCTAGGACGAATTTTAGAAGGGGGAATCTACCATCAAGCTTGGGATTTGGCTACTTTACAGGGCTATGCCAACGATGAACCCAACCAACCAACAGCCAATTATACCTGGGGGAGAAAGTATGTTTATGACGGTGACGGGACAGATATGAATGCCCTGGGACGCTTAGTTCAAGTGTTGGTAAACAAGGGGGATGATTCAAACACAATCGCTGTTCAGGAAAGTTATCAATACGATATTTTCGGACAGGTGATTGCTAAATACCTACAGGTTAATGATTACAGCGATCGCGCCTATCGCATCGGCTATACCTACGACAATTTGGGTAATGTGACCAAGGTTGACTACGGTGAGCTAAATGGCAAAGCGGGCCCTGTCGTTTACTACAGTTACAATGCCCTTAATCAATTAACAGGGATAGGCAGTAGTCCCGAACAGCCCCAAGCCTACGCAGCTTATCAGTATAATGCCTTGGGTGGCTTGCAACAGGAATCGTTTAATCACGGCGATCGCCCCATCGAACGAAACTTTAGTTATAACGCCCCAGGTTGGCTCCAGCAGATTAATAATGATATTTTCCAGGAAACTCTCAGTTATACAACAGGGGGCTATAGTGCTGATGGCAGCGATAAGGGCTACTATTCAGGCAAAATTGCCCAGATTTCTTCGACTTTTAACCTTAGTAATGCAGGAAGTTTCGATTCTCAATTTTCCTATCATTACCAATACGACCGAGCAGGACGGTTACAGACGGCTCAATGTTGTAGCGATCAACAGGTTGCCTATCCCTATAGTCTGGGTTTGAGTCCCCAGGGGGCTATTAGTTACGATGATAGCGGTAATATTCTGCAACTGTCTCATGGTAATCAAACAGCCAATGACGGTGGTTTTGCTTACCAATCCTATGTTTATCAACCTGGTACTAACCAACTGCAAAGCCTTTCGATACAAACGGAAACAGGCGCGATCGCTGAGAATTATACGGCAGATGGCAATGGCAATATCACAGGGGTTTCGGGTAAGTTCCAGAGCTTAACCTACGATCCCTTAACCCAAATGACGGCAAGTATTACTCCCACAACGGGAGAGGCGGTTACTTTTACCTACGGGGGGCGTAGTCAACGAGTGCTGAAATCCCAAGGCGATCGCCAAAAACTGTACATTCATGGCAGTAATAGTTACCCTCTCATCGAGTTAGAAAAAACGGGGACTGGCTCGGAGAAAGTGACCTTTTATTTCTATGGGCTAAATGGTCTGTTGGCTTTTACCTCAGATACTTCCTTGGCAAGTATTCAGTATGTCTTAAAAGACCGCAAAGGTTCCACCAGGGCAGTCGTAGATAGCAAAACCCATCAAGTTTTAGCGGCTTATAATTACCTAGCCTTTGGGGATTTAATGGGCGAGGCTTATGGTCAAAGTGATTTGGCTTATCTTTATACGGGGCAAGAATACGATGCTGAAATCCGTTTGTATAATTACCGAGCGCGATTTTATGACAGTCGTTTAGGGCGTTTCTATGGGCCCGATCCTGCGGGTCAACAACCCTCTCCTTTTGCCTATTGTGGTAATGATCCGATTCTTTTTAGTGATAAAACAGGCCGCATTTTTGGTATTGATGACTTATTCACAGCATTTATTGTCTGTATCATAGCTGGGGCAGTGATCGGTGGCGTTGCAACGGGGATTACTTATGCAGTAACAACTGATCATTTTACTTGGGGAGGCTTTTTTGAAAATGTAGGTATTGGCGCGTTAACAGGTGCCGTAAGTGGAGCAATGGCCTTTGGTAGTACCGTTGCTGGATTGGCAGTTAGCGGATATGTTGCTACGGCAACAACAGCTTCGCTAACAAGCACTATTCTTGCAGGGACAGTTACAGCAGCAGCAGTATCGGCCGTTGGAGAAGCCGAAGTTTCTGTGCTTGGTCAACTCGCCATGAATGCAGTAGATGGCAAACCCTTAGGGGCTGGCCTTGGTATGGCGGCAGCGATCGGTGCCGGAGTTGGCTTCGTCACTGGCGGATTGGCAGAAACATTAGAACTGTTCAAAGGTTTCACAACCTTAAGAAATCCAGGTGTAGGTTCTGAAAGAGTTTATCGTTTTAAAACTTTACAGGAGATCATTGAAAAAAGAGGAGAACAAGCCACTGAAGAAACAGTAAGCCAAGTAACTTTAAGACCTAACTATAATACACAAGAGATTAAAAATATTCTCGCAGAAAAGTCTCCTCCTAGTTCGAGTAAGAATAATTTATTTCTGACTAGTGAGCCTGCCCAGGATTCCATACATCAGCTATCAGGTCAAAACATGGGTAATTACCAAAGCAATACATCTAGTAGTCGCCTGTCTGACTTGCTTGATAAGTATGCACCAACTGAACAGCAGAGAAAGGCCATATTTAATATTTAATAATTTATAGAGATCGCAGATTGTAGATACTGGGTTAAGTGTCAAGGGGAGACAGGCAGGATGGGTTAGCATTGCGTAATCCATCAAAAATACTAAATCTACTTATCTAAATCCCCTTGAAAATAGGTAGGAGTTTGGTTTCTCAATTCGTTGATGATAGAACTGTTCAAGATTCAGTTGCAAGAATAAGACCCTGATAAATTTGCTCAATGGGAAAATTTAAATTAATGCTTTTTAATTCAATAATATCCCCTTGTTGATAATTAAAAATGAGCCATTCACCTAAATGGTTTTTATGATATAAATCCATTTCGATGCTGGTGGAACTCACTAATAAATAATCTTGTAAAACAGGGTTTTGACGATATAGCCGAAACTTTCCTCCCCGATCATAGGCTTCCGTACTGGCTGATATAACCTCAATAATTAGACAAGGATAGGTAAAATATCGGGTTTGTTTTTTGTCCCTTTCATCACACGTTACGCTCGCATCAGGATAGGTATAATTATTTGTGCCAGCAATATTAATCTTAATATCTGAATTGCCCGTTATACAGCCGCGATCGCCGACATGAGCATCCAACATGGCTGTTAATCGAATTGCCAGACGACCATGATTAACACTGCCACCACTCATTGCATATACTTCGCCGTCAATATATTCGTGTTTTTCGGCCTGTGTTTCTTCCCAACGAAAATAATCTTCGGATGTTAAGGGGCGAAAATGATCTTGATTTGCAATCATAATGAGCAAAACGCATCCAATCGATTTTAACTCCAGTTCTTCTCATTATCTCCATTTCTTGTTTATAGCGTGACATTCTTAGCCAACCCTTTGCCAAGCCAGCAGTGCCTTGATCACAAAAGCAGTAGTAATCGTCCGACTTCCATAAAATAAGATTGCTCGAATATTGCCAGATGCCCGACCCAACTCCATACGAATAAATCGACAACTCGGCCAAGATTGATCGGATTGTTGACATTCTTGGAGATAACTCAATGCTTGAAAAATAAAGTCTTTATGGATTAAGGTTTTTCCCTCTGGATACGCAAAAGCCAAACCTAATAACGCCAAAGCCGTACTTAACGGATCGGTAACCGCCTCAATTCCCCAACCGCTATCTTCTCGTTGAGATCCGACTAAAAAATTAACGCCTCGCGCCAAGCTAGGGGATAAGGGACGGACTAAAGCCAATAATCGTAAACACACATAAGTTCCGTAAAAAGGCCCGTGATACCAAGAGCTTTGCCAACTTCCATCGGCTTTTTGTTGGTTTTCTAAATAGGTCACACCCTTTTCAATGACCTGGCTAAATCGCTCTACATCGTAAAGAACCAACGCATACAGCAAATTGGCCATCACATCAGGATCAGGGCCAGTTCCCCAAGCTAACCTAGCCCACTCATCTTGAAGTTGTTGTTCTGGAGTACGGTTATTTTTCGGAATAATCCAAGTCTCAAAGGAACCATCAGGATAATAATTATCTTTAAGCAAAACAGCTAGGGGCAATTCACAGGTATTTTTTACCTCATCCTGTCGTTGCGATCGCAGCAAAACCTGCATAATTTGGGCTAAATCATCTGCATCGGGAGGTAACTCAGGTAAATGGGGAAAATAGCCCCAGCCGCCTACTCCGGTCTGACGTTGACCACTCAGTAGATAGTTAGTTTCTTGTTCGATCAACGGTTGCCAGACTTCCCCAAAATGCTCTCTGAGATCCCACAAGGTATCAGCAATTAAGGCCCTAGCAAAAATATCGCCCTGATGTTCTTCCTGAGGAGAGGTAAACCCCTGGGTCTGGGGAAACAACATCCGATGAGCCGCCTCTGCAAATCCCTGTTGTCCCTGAACTGCCAAAAATTGCAAACTTTTTTCTAAGCAATTTTGGAGACGGATTTCCGAAAAATTTTGAGGAGAAGGCAACGTAGAAACCATAGTCAAACGGTATAAAGCAGGGAATTTGGACGTTATTTTAGATAGCTTTCGGTAGCTTAAAGGCTAAATCTTCAGCGGTGAGCGGTTCAAATCCTTTATCAATAAAACCTAAACTTTTAAGCCCCTTAGGTTTTTGTCCTAAAATAGCATTCTCATAAAACATTATTTTGGTATAAAAATCATCTTCAACTTCAAAAATTTCTAATTGATTAGGATACTGATGATGATCCCAATGATAATATCTTAAAGGACTGACTTTTGGAATCATTAAGCCTGCTAAGACAACCCTTTCTGTGTCAGATTGATTGGGAGGAGAGCAGTGAAATAAGCGAGTATTATAAACAACGGCTTGGCCAGCTTTCATTGGCAATGCTGTTAAGTATTTTTCCTCAATAACTGGTAATAGATGCCGATAGGGAAACTCATTGAGTCCTCCCCTGGGCTGAGTATTAAGGTGATGACTCCCTGGGACTAAGTGGAGACAACCATTAAACGGCTGTACATCAATCAGAGGACACCAAATTCCCAGGGATTGAAATCGACTTTCATCGGTAAAAGACCAATCCTGGTGCATCTGGACTTGACTATCCGTTCGGGCTGCTTTTTTGACAACAAAATTCCAAAAACATAAACGATAATCTGGAAATAGCGTTGTTATTTTCCTGCCCAAAAGTTCCTTGGTTTTTACATTAATAAATTTTCGATAATCAACATCTGCACTCATAATACTAGGGGCAAAACCTGTTGTGAGTCCAGAAGATTTTTGCTGATAGAGATTTAATACAAATTGTATTTCGGCTTTATCTAGGAAATCAATAACCAGATATCCCGCTTTTTCAAAGGTTTCTGTCTGTAAAGGAATTTGATGTAAAAGTTGAGTCATAATTAATCGCAATTTAATGATATTGAAGCTGATTTTATAGCTATTTCCCCTAGTTCTCTTTTGGAAGGGAAGAATCAGAAAGTGATGGTTCACTCACAGATAAATTCAGTCTATTTTTAATACTTAAAAAACTGAGGACAAACCACAATTTTAAAATTAACCAAGGGACTGCAATATATACCCAGCGACCAATGGGATATTTTCCGGTTTGAAATGTGGAATGAAATAGAACTAATTGACCTCTTGCTTCGGGATGTTGTTGATAAAACTGATTGGCGGTGTCTGATTCAATGGGAATTCGCTCTATTTGCTGAAAAGAACACCAGACGACCAGTTGCGACAGTAACCGACATTTTCCGCACCGACCTGCATAAAATAGACGGGGTTTTTCGGGCTTTAAAAGATTAGTGTTCATAGATTAATGGGGGTTAATGAACTTTTTAATAGGGCCGATTAATACTAAGAGGAAACAGGAAAGGCTTTGAGATAAAGATTTAATCGTAAATTTTCCTGAGTATCGCATCCCATTCCTAGATAAGAAACTGTGCTACGGTTTTGCTCCAGGGCTTCTGCAATAGGTAACCTGGCTAAACCATACTGTTGCGTACAGCGATTGACTAAATTAATCCATTGGTCGGGGCGATAGGGTAAACAATGCCCACAAACATCTACTTTGACATCTACTATTTTGCCAGTGGCGATCGCGAAACCTAAGCTAGGAACAATACCCATTAATTGCAAAATATTGTCCCGGATAACGAGGGTTAAAAACGTGGCTAAATCGGAATTTTGCAGGAGTTCAATCCCCAGACGATCTAAACGAGTCGGACGCAAAAAACGCCAGTAAAGTTTAGCCCGTACATTCTCAAGGTTTGATCCTTCGATACCAATACTTTGTAAATAGGCACAATCTCGTAAAGCGGCGATCGCGGTTCTAGCCTCTGTCGCATCGGGTAAAATGGCAGTTAACCAGCGTTCAGCCCAATCCCAAGCCATTTGAATGCCTTCTGTCCGTCGAGCGTCTACATACATCGCACAACCCGGTGTATCCAGTCCTGCACCTAACCATAGTACGCCACTGGTGAAACGGGCAAATTCAGCTACATCCTTGGGAATATATCGGTTTAAAGTGCGATCGCAGAGAGATGCTAAGGCAGGAGAGTCGGTTAATGTCAGTATCTCCGTTAACGCTAAATAACTTGCGTCAAACCGAGCTTTCGGATCAGCCAAAACAAAACCAGGATCGCCCAGTAATCGGCTATAGCAGTGATTTTCTGTAGCAGTCAAACACAGTTGTAACGGAGAACCATCACTATTTAGCCCTGATCGCCCACCGCGTTGACCTTGATCATCGGGGGGAATCGCCAACAAAGTTTGACTCAAGGCTGCCACAGACTCAGGGGAAACGCCACTTACTTGAGTCGTTACTGCTAATAGGTCTTTGAGGCGGGCTTCTATCCCGTATCTCGTAAACAGTCCTAACATCTTTAGTTTTTAGTGACCGATATATTACTAGTAACCCCAGGATTTCCGCTAGAGCCTGACTGGCCAGGATTACCATTGCTTCCTGGCGTCCCTGGTTTAGCGCCCCCTCCCGCATCACCGCCGAGGCCCCCTTGCCCCCCCTGACCCCCATGACCCCCAGTTCCTCCTGGAGCCGGATAGGGAGTAGCAAAAACATCACCGCCTTGGGCAGAAGAGGTGTAGATCACTCGAACCGTTGTACCATTGCCGCCGTTCCCGCCTTTGCCCCCGTCGCCGCCATTGCCACCGTTCCCGCCTTTACCCCCATCGCTTCCAGCACAATCTGCACCAGCAGGGCATTTTGAGGACTCGCCGCCATGCCCGCCATTACCGCCATTACCACCTTTACCACCATCTCCTCCGTCTCCACCTTTACCACCCCCTGAATAAAGGGTAATATTACCCACTAACTCACTAATGGTAATCGTTGCGGGTTGAGCATCTAATCCATTACTCCCCTCACCCCCACGAATTCCTGTCCCACCAGAGACTGCATCACTCCCCGGTGAGGAATGCGGATCACAGGCTGATTTCCAATCGCAATCAGCATCTCGTCCTCGACTACCATCGTTGCCGTTAGGGCCTGAATCTCCATGACTCCCGCTAGCACCATTGGCTCCAACGACTAAAATATCGTAGTTCATTATGTTTAAATCCTCAAAATAAAATGCAAAAACTGATTATTGATTGTGGGTAAACGAACACTAAGTGTCTTTGACGAGTTTAGTGAAGGTAACATCTACTTGCTGTCCCTGAGCGACTATTGATCCCCCCTGAATATGAACTTCTTCCGTAAAAGTCTGCTGACGCTGAATCAGGTTTAAGGGATTGGTTGGAGTAACATTAATTTGAGTGGCCATGACATGTATCCTAATTAAATGAATTGATTAATTTGACTTTAAAGCTTGATTTTTTGAAGTTTTTGAACAGTAAGATTAGTTGGAGAATAAAGGGTAATATTACCGCCTTCTACAATTTCCAGTTCTCCTACCATTAGTACGGCGGGAAGATCCCCCTGAATAATGAGCGAACTCCCCGCTTCTATCCGAATTTTTTCGATCGCCCAAACCGCTACTTCAAAAGGAGCATGGAGTTTTTCAATGACAGCTTTATAACTAGCCACTAATTGGGAGTTCCCAAAGAGATAGGCATAGCCCGCTTTTTGAATATTCTCTTTTTCAAGATCTGTAAGACGACTGCTTTCAGGAAAATAGTTGGAAGGCCACGGTGAAGAAGGTAACGCCTGGGTAAAAGAAAAAACGCCTTGCTCAAATAACGCATTCGGCATTCCGATCCAGGCTTTGAATTGATCAAACTGGTTGGTTTGGCGGAGGCAGGGCCCATAGGACGTTGAGCGGTCTAAGGTCGTGGAGAGAACAACTTGGGAGTCAGCTTTAACAGTCAACAACTCCCGATGCACATCGGAAAAATAATTGATATCAAACTCAGATAAAAAAGACTCGAAAGTCCCTTGTCTGTAAGTAAATTTAGGGTTGACTAAGTTTAAGCAATCTTCAAGCTGCTGTCGTTGAGAATAAATATCGGTAATGGCAGTCTTCATTAGATTCTTCTTCTTGATTTCAGAATTTAGCACCCTATTAAAATTACAAATTTTCTTTTTAAACACCAGTAAAGTTTGCAATTTTAAGTAGAAAGTTAATTTTTTAAATTTTCAAACAGCCAATGGATGAACGAATAGATCAATGGGTCAAAACGCAATTAGAGTGGTGGTATTGGTTATCCTGACTGGATTTGGATAAGCCGCTACCCCACCCTGGAGAAAAATTAGCCTTGAATTCTAAGCGTTAATGGGTTAAGTGTTAGTCGAGGTTTAATTTCGCCATTGAACCCCCGCAGAGAAACGAGTACCCGGTTCTGCAACGACAGTCCCTAAGTCAAATTGGCTTGTAGAATTGGTTCCCACTAAATCAATGGAAAGATTCGGGATAGGAAAGAAGCGCACACCCGCACTCCAAACGGTTCGTTCCCCTGTAACTAAAGGGGTGACTTCCGCAATCAATTGGGTAAAGGAATTCAATTGATAATTAGCACCTAAACCAATGCCAACAGGGGTATTTCCACCACTAATGGCAGCTTTGGGGGAAAATAGGACGGCCCATTGAGGATTAATTTCATACATCATGGGAAATTCAACCATCATGTAACCTTGTTTGTTGCCCCATTCGCGTCCAAAGGTTAATCTTCCCGTAATGGAAAACGGATCGCCATCGAGTTGATTTAACAGGACTAATTTTCCACCTGCTCGCCATTGGGTATCAGTTCCCAGACGAGTTTCAATCACAGTAGAGGTATCAAAGCCACCAATGGAAGCGATCGCGACTTCAAACTGGTAATCTTGGAGAAAACTGTAGAAAAATCGGCCGCCAATACTGCCTTCTGAGTCCCCTGCTACCCGAAACCCAAAATCATCCATTGGGAGAATATAGGGCGTTGTTAGGGTAAACCAATCAAACAAGAGTTTTTGATTGCGATCGCTTAAAATAATATCCTCCCGTTTTTCCTTAGCGGAGGGAACTATAATAAAACTACCCCCTAACAAGATTTCGTTGCTAGCAGTCGGTAGGGTCAAAATACCAGTCGTGGGCGTTCCCCCAAAGGAATTCGTTACATGCAATTCAATCGCGATCGCCTTATTGAAGGCATAGGTGCCACCAGCAGACCAGAGGACTTTTTGGAAAAACTCACGGGACGGGCTAACCGCATTATTTCCTGAGCCAAAGGGGACTACTGTATTGGCATAAACCGAAAATTCCGGTAAAATCTGCCAACTTAAGCCTGCACCCACATTGAAAATGGTGCCAAAGAAAGGAACCCCATTGAGATTATTCGAGAAAATATTAACCCCAGGCGTAATCGTTGCCTGTAATTCTTCACTGAAATTGTAGGAGATCGGAACCTGTATCGAACCCGCGATCGTATTACTGATGGTTGGAGACTCCTGATTGTTATATAAACCGGGGCCGCTATAAATTTGAAAATGTTCTAACGCCCCTAAAATCCCTAAAGACCAATTTTCATCTTGATAAAAACGGTATTTAATATTAGGCCCCATCGCTTGATATTGTTGCTCAATAAATTCACCATTCACCTGGTTATAGGTCGGATCATCATTTAACATCCAAGCCCAGCCCACTTGCAGATCATCCGTCAAGCCCCAATCACTGTAGGTATAGTAAGTTTGATTTCCCGTACCTTGACCCCCAAGAGTTTGGGTTTCACTAAAACTCGCAATTGAGTCACCCGCTTTAAGCTGATTCGCCGTATTCAGATGGAGTAAACGGATTGGTTGTCGATACAAGGGGGTTTCAATCTCAGGAGCCACCGTTTCCACTATTGGCTGAGTAGGGGGTGAGTTTTCTTCCGTTGATTGGGGAGTTGATTCTGACGATTCTGGGGAAAGGGGCGTTAAAGGCGAATTTTCAGAAGAATTTTCAACAGCGTTTTCGGGAACAACTGGAATTGACGCTTCATTCATCGCTTGGGCAAGTTCTGGGCTTGAGGCTTGAACTGGGAGAGAACTTTCAACAGAATGAGGGGTAGGAGCTAAAGTAGAAGATTGCTGCTGAGCAAACTTGATGGGAGAGGCGGTCAGGTTTGAAGCGACAGATTTAACCAACGCTGAGGTTTTAGAATCTTCAATTTTTACAGAATTGTCCGCAACGTCAGTAACCACAGAACCAATGGTTTGAGCATTCTCCCCAGAAGTTTGGGTGACATCCGTTGTAGCAGGTGTAGCAGAAGTCGTATCCTGACCCGTAATCGTTGATGAGGCGAGGAGCGGTTCATGGGAAGACGAAGATTCCGTTGAAATACTGGGATTTTGGCTTAATAATTGATGTTTAGCTGCTTTGGGAATGTCGGCTTGAGTGAGGCGAAATCCGCCTTGGCGGGGCAATATTTGCCAGTTTTGCTGATCGGTTTCAATCACAATTTCGATAACAGCAGGCTGATCGGTAACTTGGTTGACTTGAACGTTTTTGAGAGAGGAGTCCGTTGCCGTTGAGTCTTGATAAACCCTAAATTGTTGATCTAGTAAGGTCTCATTAAGGGTTAGATGAACTTTACCCAATTCTTTTTGGGTATCCATTAGCACTTTTGCATCATTTCCGCTGTTATAAACCCATAGCGTATTATCTCGAACGTAAATGGAGTGTAAGACGGTTAACGGTGATGAAGCTGATAGGGAGGCAAGCTTGGCTTGAGATGATAACTTGTCCTGTTGGTCTAATTTATCAACGTGCTGACTATCGGGAATAATAGACGAAGATGTTGAACTTTCTGCGGTAGGATTCCCATTATTTAAAGTATTTGGGACAGAAGAGGTTATTTCTGACTCATTAGCGTGAGCGAGATTTCCCAGAAGTAATATACTTAATAGACTTAAACTTAAAGATCGAAAACCCATTTAACTCTCCTCACACGAAAAATACTTAATTTTGGGCTAATTATTGTTGATTAATAATGGCTGTTATTGTAGTCGCTTATTGTAACGGAAGATCACTTATCCGTCAGTAGTCATTTGTTGTTTGGCTTACTGTTTAGATAGGAAGATAAATGCCAATCAGTTATTCGTTGAGAAATTGGGCGTTGATCATCATTGAAAGTTTTGATTTTTTTACGAACTTGATATTGAAGTAGGATGGAAAATTTCTAAGATTTTAATCCAAAAGGACGGGAGAGCGGTTCTCCAATGAAGATCCCTTGACCTGGCCAAGCCACACTTTTCCAATAAGTTTCTAATAACGTTGCACCATCTAAGTAGGATTGAATGAGAACCCCTGGATGGGGAAATTTTTGGGGAAAGTTGCAGGGTTCTACGACTGCGCCATAACTGCCGGTAGCTCCTGCTTCTAACCAGCGTAAGCTACTCATCTGGGAACTATCGGTTAATTGTCCTCCGGTAGAGGTGAGATGATCGGCGATCGCGCCTGGACGAAAACGATTGGTGTTAATTTTCTCGACGCTTTCCAATCCGGTGATGTAGAACATGACATCGGTTTTATTCTCTAAAACATCGCCTTTGATCTGAGTAATTTTAAAGCGCGAACCGAGATAGGTTTCAATGAGACGATAAAACTGCGATCGCACATTGCGGGCCTTATCACTCGTATTGACTAAATAGGCTGTTCCTGTCGGAAAGGTTTCATCGGCTGCCACACCGCGATCGATTAAGGCTTTGGCTTGAGCAAAATTCGTTGCGGCAATCATCATCGACGGGCGAATTTTAAAATCTTGATAAGGACGAAAGGATGTCTGATTAAAGTAAGGATTCGGGGCTGTTGGCTGACAACCATTCGCACAGTGGGACGGATCAAAACCAAAAGCAAAGGCACTGGTCATCGACATACAATCCACTCGATAAGGTGCCGCCCAGGTTAACGCATAACCTTCTACTGCGCTGGGGGTTCGTGCTTTCACCGTATTGTGTAACTTGCGGAATTCTTGAGAAGAAAGAGTCGAACGGTTTGGCGGAAAGGAAATTTTAATAATATTGCGTTGAGGGATCTTGCGCTGACGTTGATAGTATTCACCAATTTGCACACTGAGGGGATCGGCTTCATTGACGATTACACCTAAATTTTGAGCAGTAAATCGGGACGGAGGTAAAATTCGCTGACTAATCCAATCACAACCACTTAAATTCAACAGTAAAACGCTCAGAAACGGAATTTTTAAACAAAGCTCTAACATGGTTGTTAGTTGCATTTTTATTACAATTGATTTAAGAGACTTGGAGTCAGCATGATTTATCTGACGGTTGATTAATATTTCCGAACTTTACCCGTAAACCCAGAAGCTTTAAATTGTTCTAATTTTAAAGGCGTTGGTTGATTGGCGGGAACACTGATACGAAGTTCAAAATCATGGATACCGGGTTCAATTTCAGCAATAGACCCTACACGAGTCCGATTTTGCATGGCGGGTTCGTTATTTGCATCATAAATACGCCCAAAAACATCTGCATCATAAACGGTTTTCCCGGATGTATTTTTGGTTTTTCCCGTCACAATAAAGCAGTTAGCGGGATCATTCGATCCACTAAGAACACTGCCTTCTGCGAGTTCAGGGGGACAATCTTGATAGGAAATATCTAATAAGGGAATTTCGGTTAAAGCGATCGCGCTAGGGGAAACCAGCCAACTACCGAAAACGAGTAAACCCGTCAAGCAAATTCCAATAAAAGTGCGTATCATCATCATCCCCGCCTCAAGACTGTCTATTGGTTTAGTCTATCACGGACATTTAGAGGAATTGCTGAGTTTGTTTTAAGGGGTTAAAACGACCTTTTGTATTAACCGTAGTCCTTCTTCCCGTTCAGCCACTTCTCCAATGCCTAATAATGCCCCCCCTTCCTGCTCTACTCTTAAGCGTTGCTGGAGGTCATGAACAGACTCAGTTAAGAAAATTTTTTGACCTTGACACCACCGTTTTGCTGTGTCTGGATCGAGGGTAATAGCGGGCAAATCCGCGATCGCCGTTTGGGGAGAAATGAGCGATAGGGTTTGATCTTCTATGTTTTGAAGCAATTCTTCAATGGTTAGACTGTTTTCTAACGACATTCCCCCGCTTTTTGTCCGAATCAAACCTGCGAGAGTGCCACCAACTCCGAGTAAATCCCCTAAATCCCTCGCGATCGCCCGAATATAGGTTCCCTCCCCACAATGGATTTCTATATCCAATTCAGGAAATTCCCCTGGCTCCCACCCCAACACCTCAAGTTTAAAAATCTCCACCTGTCGGCTAGGAACATCCACCACTTTTCCTTGACGGGCCAACTCATAGAGCCGCTTTCCATCCCGTTGAATCGCACTATACATCGGTGGAATTTGAAGGATTTTCCCTAAAAACTGAGGAAAGTAAGCTTGAACTTGCGCTAAGGTTAAATGGGAAGCTGAAATTTGTTGTAATACCTCCCCAGCCAGATCATCGGTCGTAGTTTGTATCCCAAAGCGAATTTTGGCGCGATAGGCTTTATGAGAGGGTAAATAGGCAATTAAACGGGTAGCTTTTCCAATGGCGATCGGTAAAACTCCGGTTGCTAACGGATCAAGCGTTCCCGCATGGCCAACTTTGCGGATTTTGAGTAATCGTCGGACTTTGGCAACACAATCATGGGATGTCCAATCGGGAGGTTTATTTAAATTGAGAAATCCCAGCATAGTTGGTATTTAATAACTAGAGAATAAACCCATTTTTAATCACTAATGGATAAAATCCCGATTATCCGCTTAATTTTTGCTTATTTTTTGGTAAAGTCTGCCAGTAATTGAGCGACTTCAGGGCTATAAATCTGCATGTAATTCCAATAATTGCCAAATACGGATTCGACATAATTTTTGGTTTCTGCAAACGGAATATTTTCAATAAAAACATCCGGATCGTTACCTTGGAATTCTTTTAACCATTTTGCTACATTCCCTGGCCCGGCATTATAACTCGCCACTGCGAGGGCCGAATTATTGCGATATTCCTCATGGGTATATTTAAAGTACCAAGTTCCCATATTGATATTGTCGTTGGGATCGGTGAGGGAAAATTTGGTCAGATTAATTTGGGGGGCGATCCAATCAGCAGTTGAAGGCATGACCTGCATGAGTCCGGTTGCGCCAACGGGGGAACGAATTTCTCGTTCAAAGCGAGATTCTTGACGGATTAAAGCGGCGACGAGGAGAGGATTCACTTGACGTTTCTCTGACCAACTGACAATTAAATCTTTGTAAGGCAGGGGGAATAGGGCTTGCCAATATTCAGGCATTTGACGGAGGGTTTTCCATTGTTGCTGATCCAGCGGATCTTGGGATTCTCTTAAACTCCAAATTTGATTAATCGCCGCTAGGTTTTGACCTTGATTCAGTTTGAGTAACGCATCGGTAAATCGTTGATTCACGTTGAGGGTCTTTTGACCAGCCGTTTCTGCGGTAAAGAGCGCGATCGCTTCTTGATCCTGCCCTAAACGATACAGTTCTGCAAACATCATTGAACCAGCAGGGGGCACAGGGCGAACCGTTGGTATTTCCACTTTCGGCTGCAAAAAGCGCACACTATTAAAATCTCCCACTTGCCAACCCAACAGCACTGCTGCCCGCCAAGCATAGTAGGAATGGGGATAACGGGCCAAAACATTCTCGAAAGCCGTTTTAGCATCCTCAGAACGTCCTAATTGTTGGGCCCATTTGCCGATCCAGAAGGTGGCTTTCGGTGCGAGGGGACTATCGGGATTCGCTTGGACGAGTTCTTGAGCATATTGCCACGCTTGTACATAATTTCCTGCTTTGGCTTGAGCGCGAGCCATTTTCCAACGGTATTCTGCGGCGGCATCCGAAGACGGGTATTCTTTCAATAACTGCTGCTGTGCTTGTTGGGCCGCACTGGGATCGGATTTTTCCAACAAATCGATCTTTTTCGCCAGGGCTTTGGGTGCTTCCGCTGGAAATTTTTGAATTAATTGGTCTAGGTAGGCAACAGCCTCGGAAAGGGGAGTCAGGCCCGCTAAGCGTCGTAAGGCTTGGGCTGTTTCAGGAAGATTGGGATAGCGTTGAATTAATTTCTGATAGTTTTGGATGGCTTCCGGTTTTTTGTCATTAATTTCCTGAGAACGGGCTAGGCGATACAAATTTTGGGGTGTTTCGGTTGCTTTGGCATAGGCTCCCATGGCCTTTCCGTATTCCCGTTGTTCCCAATAACTATCGCCGATCGCTTGCCAATCCTCTGGTGTGAGTTGACCGGAAAAATCCTTAACTAGGGTGGCACGGATGCCAGGCGTTTGACTATCTTTGGGGGCGGTGGCGACAATTTGACGCATCACCTCAAGGGATTGGGGGGTTTGTTTGAGGCGTTGATGCAGAATATCCAAGGTGCGGGGATGTTTCGGAAAGTTGGCGATCGCCTGATCCCAATATTGGGGATTAGAACGGCCTAATAAGTCCATGGCTTCAACCGCAACAGGGGAAGTGGGATATTGTTTTAATAATTCTTGCCAGGTTTGTTCCGCTTTAATTTTTTCATTAGACAGTTCGTAACCGCGTCCCCGTTTGAGCAGAATATAGGGAGCCAAAATGGGGTATTCATTTTCTAAATTTTCCAGCATCCGAATGGCTTGGCCCCCTTGATAGGCTCTTAATAAATCTGCTGCTAATAAATATCTGGCTCGGCTCCGTTCTAGGGAGGGTTCGGGTTGAGCCGCGATCGCCTGTAGCTGACTTTCCCGTTCTTTCACCGGCAACAATGCTAACTTCAACACTTGTGACGGTTGATTCATTTCAGATTCTAAGGTCTTGAGAATCGCTTGCTGTTGACGGCTTTCTACCCAATCCAACCCTTTTGGAACGAGTACCGCTAATCCCCCCAGCACGACTAATAAAACACCGCCCCCAATCAACCAAGTGTTGGTCTTTTTAGGCATTGATTGAGCACCATCGCGATCCGTTTCGTTCGGCGCAGGGGAAGGGGAAGAATGATGTCCATTCTGATAAGGCGGCTCCCAAGTATCCGTGAGTTGGTGAGCAATCTGATTTTCGGGCGATTCGGGTAGCAAATGAGATGAAGCGGGATCTTCAACGGTGGCAACGAACATGTTCTGGCTTTCTTTCTCCTCTGCGACGGATTCCGATGGAAAGCCCTGCTTTTGCTGATCGTCTAGGTTAACAGTAGCCTCTGGTTGAGACGGTTCGGGGGGAGAGGTACTTGGATCGTCATTTCTCCCGACGGGTAAAGTATTTTTGAGGCGATCAATAAAACCGTTAATCATAACAGACCTGGCATACAGCTTAACTTTTTTATTATGATTCTTTAAGGTAAATTTGTGAAATTTATGACATTTTGATGATGCCGTAGAACGAGAGCGTCCTCTCCCGTTTCCTTGATGATTCAAGGGATTGAGGAAAAGTCAGCTTCAACAAGCAAGATTGATCCCCGATGGGATTGAGTGGGCTAACTATTGGGGACATTAGGAGAAGCCGTTGTGTTTTTGATCCCCAAAGCATCGCTGGCCGAAAAACCATCTCCTTGAAACCCAAAATACCAAAGGGCTGCCGCGGCTTCACTCCTGGTTACCGATTTCTTGGGTTGCAAAAGGGTGGTATAGCCAAAGACGCGACGGATATTTGCCTGCTCTCCGTTTTGAAAATCACCATAAATCGCCCGCCAGCTTTTCGGATCAATTTTAGCGGTATCTTGAAAGCCCCAAGTTTCTTTCAGATTGTCTATTGAAGCTGTCGGTAGGGCTTTGCGGGTATCTAAAGGAACTTTCCACGCAATTAATTCCTCTCGCTTGAGTGGCGTGTCAGGACGAAAAAGAATAGCACTCGAATCATTGGTTAAAGGGGAAGGAATTAATCCGGCTTCGGCCAGACCCTGAATACTGGGAAAATCGGGATCGGTCGCAGGAACATCGCTAAAGGCAGGAGAGCTATTTTTGTCTCCTAATCGAATTTGCTTACCGGGAGAGGTTGCATAGAATTGATTATTGGCCGCGACTAGCCAGCGAGCATATTCTCGTCGAGTGATTGGCGTATTCGCTTGAAAGTTATTGCCTGTTTTGGGGCTGATTACTCCCAAATTTCCTAAATCCTGAATATAGCCCTGTAAGGGTTGAGAAATTTGATTAATGTCGTCAAAGGTAACGGGTTCATTGGTTGTCGTTCGATTGGGATCGGCGATCTCGTTTGGAGAGGGTTGAGCCGATTGGGTAGTCGAATCCGTTCGTAAATAATCTAGGGTAAATCGGGTTTGACGATCCTCGGTAAAAGGCGTAACCGTTACCTGTAACCCGTTTTTTTGAGCCGTAACCGCCCGATTGGGATTATCTTCACGGGAAAGAATTTCCCAACCATCGGCGCGGAATTGTCGTTCATAAAATACCGTGATGGCATTCATTGGATCGATCGATGACCAACGGGTTTGACCGCGATCGCGAGTGGCATCTGGACTAATTTTTTCTAAGGTTGCATTATAGTAGCGGGGAATTTCATCGGGTAAATTTTCGGCAGAAACACTAGGGGAGGGGGTGTCCGTGGAGGTAACAGTCGCGTTTGGGGAATTTTGTAAGGAGGGGTCAGCCGCCAGACGATTTTCAAAAAATTGGCTGCCGCTACAGCCTGTTAGTGTCGCAAAGGAGAATAAACCGACTACAAGCGCAACTTTTTTAATCATTTTGCCGACTGGACTTGACTTATCCATTGTTTAAAGGCAACCGTTAATTGGGTAAATTTTTTAAGGAAGTAAGGATAAATTCCTCCATACATTTTATCAAATTTATAATTAAACAAAATTTCCATCACATCTGCTAATTTTAAATATTTAAAATACGATACGCCTAGATCAATTTTCTCATCTGAATAATCCAAGTAAACTTTACGATTTATTTTTTCAGAAAAATTCCACTTATCTTTAAAAATTGACTTCATTTCTTCTTCATAAGCCGTAAAGCTATTGGCTTGATTCTTTAAATACCGTTGAATATGGGAAACCGCTACTTCAGCCCCTTTCATTCCGTGACGAATCCCTTCTCCGCCTAAAAAGTTAACCGTTGAAACCGCATCTCCAACCGCAATAATATTATCTTTAAAATAAAGATCACTTAAACCACTGGAATACTCCAACGCGGAACCATGAACATCAACTAGCTGGTACTGATTTTGAGTTAATTTTAAATAGTCATCAATAATACTTTGGGTATAGCTTTTTAACGGCTTCAAGGTTTTTAAATATTTATGGGGAGCATCAATCCAGGCAGAGCCAATTTTAAGTTGATGGTGATCCATCGGAAAAATCCAAGAATAGCCCCTCGGACTCCAACGATACCCCAGAAAAAAGACCAGGGAATCAGCATAGCGGTGATGGGTCTGCTCATCCACTTGAATTAAATATTCAATGCCACTGGCTTTATAAAAGGTCGGACGAGTCTTTTTATTCGGATAAATCACGGCTCTGGCGTAACCCGTTGCATCCACCACCACCTGGGTCATGAGGGGAACTCTTTCTCCCCCGCGTTTTTTCACATAAACAATCGTTCTGCCTGCCACCTGCTCATAATGAAGATAGCGATAGCCTAACCAAACCTGTCCTCCCCGTTGAGTGACCCGATCAGCGAGAAATTGCCGTAGTTTAGCAAAATCAAACACGACCCCTAAATTGGTTTCCGATTCCCAGCAATGGTAAACATTAGTACTGACGAGTTCTAATTTTCGCCAAAATTGAGCGACGACTTCCTTGGGCAGATCAAACTGCTGGAGGATTTCTAACGGACTCGCCGCACTAGAGTAATTGTTTTTCGTAAACGATTCATGCTGTTCGACTAAAAGAACCTGATAGCCGGCTTTTGCTAATTGACCGGCACAATATCCACCTGCGGGGCCGGCTCCGATTACCACGACATCAAATTTTTGCATAGCACTACGACAGAATTACGATTGCAGAGATATCAGATCGGTGGGGGTAACGGCTCCTTTTTCGGTAATGATGGCCGTAATTAAGCTATTGGGCGTAACGTCAAAAGCAGGATTATAAAAATCCACACCTTCAGGACAAAGCCGTGTCTCGCCCACTTGATACACTTCGCTGGGATCGCGTTCTTCGATAGGGATTTGGGTTCCGTCGGTCAAATCAAAATCAATAGTAGACAGGGGAGCGGCAACAAAAAAAGGAACGTTGTGCATTTTGGCAATCACAGCGAGGCCATAGGTGCCAATTTTATTGGCTGTATCCCCATTAGCGGCAATGCGATCTGCCCCCACCACTACCGCATCAATTAGTTTTTTCTGCATACAGTGGGCGGCCATGTTGTCGGTAATCAGGGTAACGGGGATTTGTTCTTGGACGCATTCCCAAGCGGTTAATTTTGCACCTTGCAGACGGGGACGGGTTTCATCGACATAGACACGGTTGAGTCGCCCTGCTGACCAGGCGGAACGAATTACCCCTAAAGCCGTTCCATAGCCGGCGGTGGCCAAGGCTCCGGCATTACAGTGGGTTAAAAGGGTTAATTTTTCTGGATTTTGGGGTAAAACTTCTAGTCCGCGATCGCCGATTGCCTGACAGGTTTGGATATCCTGTTGTTGAATTTCTTGCGCTTTAATCAATAACTGTTGCTTAATAGTGGAAACAGTATCACCGCTGCCATAGGCCGTTTTCAGCATTTCCCGAATGGCCCAAAATAAATTTACCGCTGTCGGACGGGTATGGCGTAATTCCTCGGCAACTTTTTCCAATACTGCTAAAAAATCTTCTGTTTCTTCCGCATAAATATCTCTCGCTCCCAAATACATCCCATAGGCTGCTGCCACCCCAATGGCCGGCGCACCTCGGACAATCATGGTTTTAATGGCCTCGGCCATTTGTTGATAATTAACAATCTCGATCTGCTGAAATTCCATTGGCAAGCGAGTTTGATCAATTAACAGTACCCGGTCATGCTGCCAAGTTACGGGGTAAATTGAATTTGCTGCCATTGTTAAAACCCGTTATTGAATGATGAGTTACCCGATAAAACAACCGAAGCGTTGTCTATTCAACCCTTGAGTATAACTTGTATTATTGACGATTGATTGCTAAAAATAAATTGCAGAAATCGGTAATAATTTCTTCAGGCTTACTGGGGAGCAGTAAATCCTTTCAGCGATCGCGCTTTTTGTTCTGGGGTTAATCCTTTAGCTTGCAGTAAAACACCAAACTTGCCTAATCCCCTGGGATCAATGAGTTGATGTAGCGCATCACGACGTTGCATAATTTCCAAAATATTATATTTGCCGCTAGAAAGGTCAACTAAGCGATCGCCTAATCCCAAACTCATTAAAAATAGCCCCTGTTGAGTAAACGCTAATTTGTCTAATCCGAGCGATTTGCCGTAATTTTCAAGGGTCGTAAAATCTACATGAGCCGTTAAATCTTGTAATCCGACATTAACATAGGGATCAGAATGTAAACGGTGTTGATAATAGCATTGTAGGGTTCCTTGACTCCGTTGAGGATGATAATATTGAGTCGCTAGATAACCGTAATCAATCGTTAATAAATAGCCTTGTTTTAGTTTTTTATTAACCGTTTTTAACCAGTCCAAAGCTTGTAAATTGACTTCAGTTCGATAGCCTTCAGGATAATTGTCTGTATTAAAATCAATGTTTAAATTTTGAAAATAATCTAATATTTTAAGGGTAGATAACCCATCAATCACTTCAACCCATTGCCCTGAAGATTCGCTCACATAAATTTCCTGTAGTTTATTCTCTTTCCAAATAACTTGATGTACAGGAAAAGCATCCACTAATTCATTACTAAAAAAGCAACCTGTCATTGAATCATCGTCAATGTCCGACCAGCTATTCCAATTAATTGGAATTCCTTTATCTAACCAAGGCTTTAATAACTCTTTTTGTTTCTCAATTAATGCGGTTGATTCTTCAACAATACTATATTCAATAGTGCTGAATAAATCAAAATAGTTAACTTGCCAATAACTTAAAATATCATTCGCTAAATTTCCTAAGCCTGCACCCATTTCTATTACTTGAAACGGTTGAGGAGAATTTAAAACTGACGCAATTTCGGCTAACTGTTCCGCTAATAATTCCCCAAAATCAGCCCCCAAAGAAACCGAAGTGAAAAAATCCCCTGCTTTGCCAATTCCAACTTTCCCCGAACTATAGTAACCTTCTGTGGGATGATAGAGCGCAAGTTCCATGAATTCAGCAAAAGTAATCCGTTTTTCAGGACTTGCTTGAATTTGATTTTGAATAACTTCTTCTAGGGTTGATAAATTTTTCACTCTACCATCCGATAAGGGACTCGCACTCACCATTTAATCCCGACCTTGACAAATAAAGGCCACATTACCGGAGTAATTCAGCAACAGTCGTAAAGAGGACGGTTAGGAATGGAGCGGAATTAAAATCAGCGGAATCAAAGCCAGGGCGAGTAAGACCCAATTGAAGGGTTGATTGCCCATATTAGCGACTTCGGCGGGATCAACTAAGTAATTGATACGGGTAATTAAACGGCTTTCTTCCTGATGTAAGGCTGCCGCGATCGCGTCAAACTGGGGAAGAACAGGAGTCTGTTGCACGGTTTGGGCAACCACCATCAGGGCTTCTGCCAATAGGAGAGGATCAACGTTTTCTGCCGCTTTTTGATCTGCCCGTAGTTCTCGGATAAACAGCAGTTCTTGCCACAGTTCCTCGGTCTGAGGAAGCCAAAAGGTGATCTGACGTAGCCACCCCAAACAGAAAAACCAAAAGGTATCTCGATAGTAGGAATGGGCATTTTCATGGGCTAAAACTGCGTCTAAATGCTCTTCATCTAAGGTATCCAATAACCCCTGACTCATAACAAGTTGAGGATTCCAAAGACCGATTTGGGCACTGTAGGGGAAAGGAGTCTCTAAAATTCGAGTTGGCTGGCTTTTGATCCAGCTTAGGGGGTACTGCTTCATTTCTTGCAGAGATTGAATCGCTTGCCAGAGGCGATAGGCTCCGAGTCCAACACTCCAGCCCAAAAACGCGATCGCGACCCCGTAACTTACCCAACTAGCTCTAAGCCCAAACATCATGCCATCGTACCCCATCGAAATCACGGCAAGGGCAGCCATTAACAAAAATAACGGGGGAAATGCAAAACAAAATAGGGATTTTTGCCAAGAAATTTGAGATTTATTCCGAAAAATTGCTGTAATCTCCCGAAATTGGTAAGCTACTAATAACGCAACAATTAAAATGAGTAGATGCATACTTAAGGTTTCTCTCCCCGTTGAGAACGAAGGGCTTTTAAGCGGGCGGCGATCGCGTCAAGTTGTTCAATGCTAGCCGTATCTAAACTATCGGCAAAGGAGGCGACCACATCGGGATTACTAATGGATAAAAATTGCTGTAATTGTTCGTAGGACTTAATCGCTTTAGCCTGTGCCCTAGAAACCGTTGCTTTCCATGAGAAGGCTTTACCGTTTTTCTGACAGATTAACCACCCTTTTTGGGTGAGGCGATTTAATACCGTTGTAACCGAAGAATAGGCAAGTTCGCGATCGGGATTTTCTAAGATCCGCTCATGGATATCCTTAACCGTTGCTACGTCGAGATCCCAAACAATCTGTAGAATCTCGCTTTCTAGGGGGCCAAGGGAGAGTTGATGGGGTCGATAATTCGGTAAAAAGGGCATAAAAAAGAATTGTTAAGCAAATTTAACCAAGAAAAATTAAACCTAACGCTATTATATAGGCTCAAACTGTCTTTGGATTCGCGGAATGCTTGCTAGAAAAAATGGATCGAAAAAAGGTGAGCTATTTTAACTCACCTCGGATTAATTTATGAGCATTGCTGAATTTAGGCATGAACTCTTTGTTTCGTTAACTGTAATAGCCCCCTGAATCCCCCAATACGGGGGGACTTTTAAGCATTGTAATCAGCGATTTCCCAAAAAAATTGGGAGGCTAGGGGGGCAAAACATAGCGTAAATAGGCAACACCCAAAACTATCTGTTTAATTGTTAAAACTAGTTCAACTGAATGACTTTGGGAGCATCCCATAAATGAACAGTATCGACAAAGCGAGCCGTTTTAGATTGGGTAGATATAACTAAGCTTTGGGTTCTGGCTCCACCGTGGAAGAAACGAACGCCTTCCATTAAGGTTCCGGGGGTAATCCCACAAGCGGCAAATAAAACGGTTTCGCCACTGGCTAATTCGTGGGTGTCATAGACGCGATCGGCATCAGTAATGCCCATTTCTTTTAGACGCGCTAAGTTCCCTTCACGGCTTTCCCCAATTAACCCCGTTTGAACAACCGCAGGGTCATAGATTAATTGACCTTGGAAGTGACCTCCTAAACAACGCATGGCAGCAGCAGAGATAACGCCTTCAGGCGCAGCACCGATACCCATCAGAGCATGAATGTTGGTTCCAGAGAAAGCACAAGAAATAGCAGCAGAAACGTCACCATCACTGATGAGACGAACCCTGGCTCCCGCGTCACGGATTTCTTGAATGAGTTCTTTGTGGCGGGGACGATCCATGACGACAACCACCAATTCTTCCACACTGCGATTGAGGCAATCAGAAAGAATTTTTAAGTTTTCGGTAGCTGATTTATTAATATCAACGTGGCCTTTCGCTGCGGGGGGAGCCGCTAACTTTTTCATATAAAAGTCGGGAGCCGCGAATAAACCCCCTTTTTCGGAAATCGCTAAGACGGCCATTGATCCGTTTTGTCCGTAGGCAACTAAGTTCGTACCTTCGCAAGGGTCAACAGCGATATCAATTTCAACTAATTCGTCGGGGTTGCAATAAGCACTGGCATCTTCACGGGTACAAATCCCCACTTCTTCACCGATATAGAGCATGGGAGCTTCATCCCGTTCCCCTTCTCCGATAACGATGCGACCTCTCATGTGGATTCGGTTCATCCGTTCCCGCATGGCTTCTACGGCAACTTGGTCAGCGATGTTTTTTTCGCCTTTACCCATCCACTTGGAAGAAGCGATCGCCGCCTGTTCCACAACCTCGATAATTTCAAGACCTAGCGTACTTTCCACGAGTTAATCCTCCCAACTGCTAAATAGGTTTCCCTAGCCTGGATCTGTTTTTTGTTATCAGTCAAAGTCTATCAGAGTCGGGGATCACCGTAAAATAAAAAATCCCCGTATTAGGGGGACTTAGATCGTTAATCACATGAGTCGCAAGTCATTAAGATTTCGGGGAGACTTTATCAATGACCGCGAGGGAGCCATCGGGCTTGACTGTCCAAACATCATAGCTACCGATCACATCCCCATTGGCATCAATATCGACATTACCGCTAGCCCCTTGATAATTCACAGGTTTTCCTTCTTTAATCAGAGCAAGGGCTTTACAAGGATCGGTTACTTCTTCCCCTGGCCCGGCGGAAACTTCTCTAATCTTGCTCGCAATTCCTTCTCCCGTATTGGTCTTAGCGGCTTCCGCTGCCAACATCAATAAAATTGCCGCATCGTAGGTATGGGGCACAAAGGCGGTGATATCCTTGCCTGACTTTTCTTTCCAAGTTTTGCTAAAGGCTTCAAGGGATTGGCCATTAGCACCTGGAACCGTGCCTAAAGCCCCTGCAATAATGGAATTGCCGTCAGCATCCTTGCCCACTTTTTTGACAAAATCCTCGGAATAAACCCCATCGGTTAACAATACTGTAACGCCCTTGGTCAAACCTTGTTTGTAAGCGGCTTGGAGTAAAACGCTTCCGGTATCGGCATAGAGAACGGCTGCTACTGCATTGGGTTTATTGGCAAACGCTTGGCCAGCCTCGGTGTCTAGGGTTGCAGCTTTAGGATCATAACGAACGGGCTTATCTTTATTAATCACCGTTCCCCCATCTTTTGTCGCAGCTTCAACAAAGACTTTTTCAAACCCCACCCCGTAATCATTATTAATTACGACAGTAGAAAGGTTTTTAAGACCTTTTTGGGCAGCAAGAGCCGCTAACGCTTGCGCTTGGTAGGTATCCGGGGGAGCAGTACGGGCCCAATAGCCTTGGAAGTCACCTTTTTTCGCCTGTTCGGTAAAGACAGGGCTGGTACTACCAGGAGAAATTAACATGACTTTGTTTTTAACCGCGATGGGAACGGCTGCACTAGAAACGCTACTGGCAAAAGATCCGATCACTCCCGCCACCTTGTCGGCCTCTGCTAATTTAGTCATCGCTGACGCGCCTGCGGTGGGATCGGTTTGGTCGTCCTCAATAACGAGTGTTACGGGTTTGCCGTTTACGCCACCACAAGCATTAATCGTATCGACGGCTAATTTTGCTGCAATTGGCATATTTTGACCAATAGAAGATAAATCTCCCGTTGCAGGTAACAAGGCTCCTAACTTGAGTCCATCGGAAGACCCGCTTGCTCCGGTAGGGGCAGAACCGTCTGTGGGTTGAGTTGAGGTTGTTGGTGAATTATTCCCGCCACCTGTACAGGCTGTTAAAAAGCTGGTACTTAAACTGGCTAGCACCAAACTGAGCACAATGGGGGATTTAATTCGACGATTTTTTTTAAATGAATTGGATCGCATGGAAAAACTCCTCACGAGTGAAATAGTGATGAGCATCTTAGCAAATCTTCGGCAGTAAATACCGCAGAGTGCTACTTAAAACTTTTATTCATCATCATAAAACGGAGAGAGAGGGATTCGAACCCTCGGTACGGCCTTACGAACCGTACAACAGCTTAGCAGGCTGCCGCTTTCAACCACTCAGCCATCTCTCCAAGCTAACGATTAATCATCATAGCAAATAAGGTCGTCCCTGTGTCAAAAAAGTTTTATTTAAAGACTTTAATCGTTTTAATCGTTAAGTATTGCTACAGGTCAGTCAGACAGAGGCAAATTGACGATTATGATAAAAAACTTAATATATCTCGTTTGAGGAAAATGCCATGTATTCTACCTTATTACTCGCTACAACGGTTCCGGCTACCCTGGAATGGAGTCCCAAAGTGGCGGCTGTGATGATTGCGGCTAATATTATCGCGATCGCGATTGGGAAGTTAACCATTAAATACCAAAATGCGGGCCCTGCTATGCCAGCTTCTAATTTCTTTGGGGGCTTCGGCTTACCCGCAGTTCTAGCAACCACGAGCTTTGGCCATATCTTAGGTGCAGGAGCGATTCTCGGTTTAGCCAGTATCGGCGCACTCTAATTTTTTTTAACATCAAAACCCAAGAAATCCTGAAAGATACTCGGTTATGGTTACTTGATCAACCACTGGGTATCTTTAAAATTTTTCACACTGAATTAATAAGTTTTCAATCCCAGCCGCTAGGGTAATTAATTCCGACCAGGAGGAGCCACTGACTAAATCTTGGGCATGGGCTAACCGATTGCGTAACTGTTCGGCGGATTTTAAAAAGCGTTCTCCTGCGCGTTTGGATTTTAAACCCAGTTGGCTCAGGAGTTCAGGATGACATAACACTAAATCTCGTTTATCACAAAATTGCAAATAATCCAGTAAATCGGTGGCTTCGTTGCGATCGCGGCTATCTTGGAACAATTTTTGGGCGGCTTCTAAGCGATCGGGAGTTAAAATATTTTGCCAAGTCTGAGGGGAATAATAGGAACGAATAAGACGCAATAAATTCATCTCTAACAGCGTTACTAGGCTAAATAACAGCATTCTGACGGGAGCTTTTTGTAAATCACCTTGGGTAACAATGCCAGTAACAGAATTACAATCTAAAACAAAGAGCCGGGTTTTAGTTTGTAATAAGGGCAATAATTTAATTAGCGGAGTAGAAACGGCAATTAAATCCAAGGGTTGAAAGGCTTTTTCGTAATCTTTTCCTGATTTTAAATCGCTATTATTTAATGCTTCAATTAAAGTTTCTTTTTCGACATAACCTGTAATCACGCCCTCGCTTTCAATCCCCACTACATCAAAATCCTGCTCTTGCATCCACTGTAAAATATCACTGGCTAAGGTCTGGGCAGGAAAAGCTTTGAGAGATTCAGCGACGTATTCGATAGTAATGCTATTTTCAAATAAACTGCGGAGATCCTGCGATCGCGATTTTAACTGTTTCATTGCAACACGGAAAAAACTGGATGCTCAAGCTATTGTAAAGCAGTTTTAAGGATTGGGAGAGGGAACAATTACAGGGCTACCGTCGGGAATATCTAACTCAATATTGGGCCCGCGATCCAACACTTCAATATCCCACTGACCACGACGGGCGGTTTCAAAGACCACATATCGGCCATCAGGGCTAATTTTAGGATTTCTGACCCAACTGCGATAATTGAGGGTTAATAGTTCTGTCCGTCTAGTGGCGCGGTCATAGAGGGCAATATCGGGTCGTCCTTGCAAACTGGACAGATAAAGTAAATAACGACCTGTGCGGCTTAAACTGGGACTCTCGGCGATCGCGTTACTTTGATTTAAACCAGGGTACTCAACCAAGCGTTGTTCCCGTAGATCATAGATTAAAATTTGCCGATTCCCATTACGGTTGGACACCATCGCTAACCAGCGACCATCTCCGCTTAAACTGGGTTGCTCATCGTTATAGCGGCTATTAAGTTGATTGGCAATTGGCGATCGCGGAATAAAACTACAAGCACTCAACAGGCCCACCAACACAACGGGAAAAACCTGATAAACACTTCGCCACCAACAAGCCGTTTGTCTCACCTTGAGTCAACTTAGTAATCAAAACGGGACGGATTATCCTCTGGTTCCGAGGGGCGATCGCGGTTGGGTTGCTCCGATTCCGACGAGGGTGACTCCCAGGAATCTTGCTCCATTTCCGACTCCTCAATCGGTAAATAATCTACATAGGCCGCGGGGGGTTCATCCTCATATTGTCTAGGGGAAGGAGTAGGGCTTTCTGGGCGGGGGCGAGAGGGTCTAGCGGCACGAGGACTTTCCGGTTGATCACTCTCAGGACGAGGACGACGAGGGCGACGGGGAGCAGGATTTTCATCCCACATATCTGTCTCATTCCAACTTTCGTAATTTTCTTCTTCGGGTCGTCGGGAAGGGCGACTACGGCGGGGAGGCTTAGATTCAGTCGCTGGGGGGGCAGGGCGACGATTGCGACTACTCGGACGGGGCGGTTCTACCTCATTACTCATGCTACGGCTAGGGCGTGGTTCAGCATAACCCCGTAACCGCCGTTTGTTACTGTAATTATCTTCTTCTTCGTAGGGTTCAATTTGATCTAATTCGGCTTCGGTGTAGACTCTGGTTTTGCTCACGCGACGATCATCGGCGATCGGGCTATTGCGTCGGGCTTGTTCGGTAGTGATTCCCCGTAAACGAATGGTTTCAAAGGCAAAGAACACCGTTGACCCTGTTAGTAATAATTGACCAAATTGTAAAATTGGATCAAGTCGCCAACCTTGAAACAGCAGAATCAACCCACACAGCAACCCAACCGCCGAAAAAAAGATATCGTAGTCCCGTGAAACTTCTGGGCGAATTGATCGCAGAAAATACAGCCCTGCTCCGGCTACGGCCAGAAAAATCCCTAAAATACTCGCTGAATTAAGCCCAAAGTTAACCATTGATTTTGTCCGCGCTCCATTATCTCTTTCATGGTAGCGATTTTTTGCTCACCTGTTCGTCAAATAACCCCACCCTTGAATGCGTCAGAGTGGGGCACACTAAAAAAATTTGATTAGATATTACGTTTGATTTTATCTTTCTGGCTGATGAAGATTAGAGCCGCAGTAAAAGGAATAACTACAATTACAGCACCCCAAACTAGGCTCCAGAGAAAATTCGCTAAACTAGGAGTCATACAGATTAACCTTTTGCTTGTGATAGGCGTTTGTTAACTATTTACTCTAATGTATTTTGTGACAAATTAAAAAGAGGGATGGATAAACTACCCCTCAAGGATTCTAACTATTTAATTTATCCCTAAACTCCTGAAGAGTCTTAAACAATTGCTTGCAGACATCAACTCAAACTAGATCCCGTTTTCTCTGACTTGGCCACGAGCGGATGCACCGTGATTGGGGGTGATCGCTTCTTTAAAATTTTCAACCGCATCATTCGTATTTCGACGAGAGTTATTTTGGGAAAATTCTTTGAGACGGGAAGAACGAGAGGAGCTATCCGTATTAGGATTGAGGGTATTTTTAAGGGTATCTACCGTGTCCTGAAGTTGATATCGAGAATTGTCAATTAAATTAGAGGGATCGCGGGGTAATTCATTGGGGGATTGAATGCCTTTGATATTGGCATTGCGATCGCTGCCGTTAAAGTTTTTCGCGGTTCCTGGTATGGCAGCCTGTGCAGTAGCGATGAAAACGTGATCGGGATTCACAATCCCACTCGCAAACCAAGCACTGACTGCAAAGAATACTGCTAGGACAATTGGGGTCAAATGTTTTTTTAAATTTATAAAGATTAATCGTTTCATAAAATCACCGTCTGATTGTTAGCTTTTTGGGAAAAAAGATAGATTTTCCCTTTTTCAGCCTATCGCTTAGAGAAATTCAATTCGTCTAGCCTAAGATTGATTTAAGAGTTAGTAAAAAAGAGAAAATCGGGAAAAAAGTAATTAAAGATCATCCAGAGACTAATGAGTAAAGAAATCACTATAACTCCTAAGACAGGTGCGGTAGAAAGATAATTTTGGAAATATTTCCACTGGTCTTTTTTTTGCGTTGGTTTGGGCTGCATCATAATTCTCCGATAATTGGGCGTTTAATTCTCACTTTTGTGAACTTTTTAGGGCGATCGCCGAGAGGATTAAGTAAGTCAATTTTATTATTTATAAAATCCCCCTGACTATTGACTACCTGCTTAGCAGGAGGGGTAGAGGGGATAAATCGCAACAGCAATTAAACTGTAAAAAGCCTTAAAACTTAGCTATAATTCTACTCAAGTGATCGCTCATTCATTAGCAGACTAACGAGTTTTTTCTAGTTGTATTTATACCTAATGAATGAATTTTTAAATGATTTTTAGTGAAACCAATCCTGAATTAATTTTAATCAAGCTGAAGCAAAAAGAACCGTTTTCATTAATTAAGAGAAATTTATAAATTCTTCCGATAGACTGATGAAAATCTGTCTTAAAAATGAGCTAATAAAAGATGAATCAGTTAATCTGGTGACTGCATTTTGAGGCAGTTTAATATAAATTTTCGATAACAGGAGGGAAAAATGGTATTTACTCACTCCAGAAAAGCAATCGGGATCTTTTCAGATTATGACAGTGCGGAAGTTGCACTAAAAGATCTCGAAAATTCTGGCTTTCCAATGAATAAGATTTCTGTGATTGGGCGAGATGTTAATAATTACCGATGGCATGCTGATTTTAAAGTCCGCGATCGCTTAGATGAGATCCGGTCTTCTTTCGCCCCTGATCAAGTGAATTTTTATGATGATCGGTTATCCCGCGGCCATTACTTAGTAGAAGTAGAAGGATCAGAAGAAGATATTGATCGAGCCGAACGAGTCCTGAGTCATCGAGGGATTCAAAATTGGACAACGGCGGATCAATCAGGTCGATACTCGTCCCATCCATCGGTTCATTCTACGTCAGGCTCCTATGCTCCTCTGAGGAACAGGGGAACCCTACGACGAGCAGTGGGCGTATTTTCTCACCGTCGTGATGTGGAGTCTGCATTGCATGAAGTGCAAGATTCCGGTTTCCCCATGCAAAGAGTCTCGGTGATTAAACAGGATAACGATGGACGCAATGATCGATTGGGCACCGTAGGGCAGGATCGCGACGAAGGCAATAAAGCCGATGAGGGTGCCGCAGCAGGGGCAGTTTCAGGCGGAATTCTAGGGGGCTTAACCGGCCTATTAGTGGGTCTAGGGACGCTTGCCATTCCGGGGGTTGGGCCCATCATGCTCGCAGGTGCAACCGCCACAACCATTGCCACCACTCTGGGAGGCGCAACCGTTGGTGCAGTCGCAGGAGGATTAATTGGAGCCTTAATTGGTTTGGGAATTCCTGAAGAACGAGCCAGGGTGTATAACGAGCGAGTTGCGAGAGGGGATTATCTCGTGATCGTTGAAGGAACCGACGCAGAATTGCAGCGAGTGGAATCTATTTTCCGCGATCGCCATGTCGAAGAGTATGAGGTGTATGACATTCCTGAATCAAAAACCCATCAAACAGCCCCTACTACGCAGGTCATTGATACATCCCCCACAGAACCCATTCACCCGACCCCGATAGCAACCCAGCCCAGCACGACCCATACGGTTACACCGACAACTACGGCAACCTCTCCAAGGCCAAGGGCAACAACATCGGGAAATGTTCGTTCTGGGGTTGGTCTTTTTTCGCGGCTCCATGATGCAGAGTTAGCGATCGCCGATTTACGCAATGCCGATTTTCCCTTAAGCCAGGTGACCTTAGTGGGTCAATACTTTGAACGACGTGAACCCTTCGCCGGTGTAATTCTCCGCGATCGCTTTGATGAACTTCATTTAAGCCTCCCGGAAGACCGCACCCGATTCTATAGCGACCGAGTTCAGCAAGGAAACTATGCGGTCATTATCAATGGTACCGAAGCGGAAATCCGCCGGGCTGAATCGCTGATTCACCATCGAGGCATCCAAGATTGGGCTATCTATGATTTCCAGCCAATGGAAATGGCCCAAAACTCCCCCAGCAGTTTTAATCCAACCCGCCATGATGAATCGCGAGGAAATGTCAACGCCCATCCCGATGTGATTATTGTGGATCGCCGAGATCAAAGCTCTGATTTTGACAAACGAAATCATTAAAAAACCGCCGAGGAGGAATTCAATCATGAAAAAGCCATTATCAGCAGTTTTCGTCAGTGGCTTGTTATTGCTAGGGGTTGTCGCTTGTGGGACGGACACGGCTCGAACCAGTGGTGAAGCCCCGAATATCCCAACGGGCGGAAATGTAGAACGTCCTGAACAAGAAACCGTTCGCAACGATCTTCAAGATGCAACGAGTGATGTCCGTAGAAATCAACTGGATGCGGATATTCGTGCCAGGGAAGAACGGAATAATATTGCAACCGGAGGCGACCTCAACCGGACAGCCAGCGCGATCGCCAGTGAAGTCCGCTCAAAATTAGAAGCCAATATTCCGAATGGCCAACTCACTGTTGAAGCCACAGATGATGGAGCCGTAACGGTTGCCGGAACCGTTCCCTACTCCGACCAATTGCCAAAAATTGATCGACTTGCCCGCGAAATCAAAGGCGTAAGAAGCGTTAATGTGGAAGCGATCGTGGCTCCTCCGCAAGGTTAGATAAATACGATTTCCCAATCATTCCGAATCACGAATCCTATCTCAACAACGAGATGGGATTTATTTTTTTATTGTGTTCATCCCCAGAGATTTAAGGTGATTCAAGCCACAGGAACCGGAATCAAAAACAAGATTGATACAGATAATGGAACAATTTTCAGGCGATTCCTTCTTTAGAGTTGGGGACTAGGGGATTTCTGCCGTCATCCAGCGTAAGAAAAAGTCTATTTCCGGCAAAATCATCTCTAAATTCCCACAAAAAATATCTATTTGACGCTTTTTGAGCAATTTATTTAGCAAAAATTACAACTAGTACAAACAGTTAAACTCATCTCTGGTTAAGCTTTAGCGCGATCGCTGTCTTGTCTCCTTCCAAAATCAACCCGCACCCCCAATTTTGCCATTTCCATATTTAGTGTCTTACCCCTACAATTAAAGCTCCACACACACTAGATATAGGGCTTGCCCTCCTTTACACAGATGAATTACTTACAGGAATGGCAACAAAGTTGTGTTGATGAGCAACTGATTCGCCTTAATGTAACGTCTCTGACGGGAGCTTCTCCCTCCGAATACCTCCTCTACGCTGAAGATTTACCCCGACGGAATGATGGCCGAGTGAGCAATGCCATTCTGCAACGCTACAATCACATTGAAGCCGGCGGCTGGTGGTGTTCGGGTGTGGATTTGTTAACCGGAGAAGCGGATCTGTGGGGCTGCTTTAAACCCGATGTGCCTCGAATTCATCCCGAAAAAGGCAAACTTATCAAATACGAGCATCCCCCCCAAGCCCCGACGGGCTTATTTGCGCTACGGGTTCCTCTCCATCTCTGGGAACGTATTGCTGAGCGTGCCCATATCCCTATTCTACCCGCTAGTATTGATCCCGAACAGCCGGACTTTGGATTTTGGCAATGGTTGATGAAACACCCCGAAGTTCCCCTCTGTATCACCGAAGGAGCCAAAAAAGCGGGGGCCCTCCTCTCTGCTGGCTATGCCGCGATCGCCTTACCTGGTGTACACAACGGTTATCGAACACCGAAAGACGAAACCGGAAAACGTATTGGCAACTCCTATTTAATTCCTCCCTTAAAAAAATTAGCCAATCCCAAACGGGAAATTTATATTGCCTTTGATCAAGACAGTAAACCCACCACGATTAAAGCCGTTAACAGTGCCATTAAACGTCTGGGATACCTGTTTCAAAAAGCCAACTGTGCCGTCAAGATCATCACTTGGGACAATCAACTCGGAAAAGGTGTAGACGACCTCATCGCCCAACAGGGAGAAGAAACCTTTACCCAAGCCTATGAAACAGCCCTCCCCTTTGAGATTTGGAAAGCGCGGGAACTCAATCAGTTAACCTATTCCCCCAATTTAGTGGTTAATGCCCGTTATCTGCCCCAACTCGCCATTAACCCAGAAGCCCAACTCATCGGCATCAAATCCCCCAAAGGAACCGGCAAAACCGAGTATTTAAAAAGTCTCGTTAGCCAAGCCCTAGCCCAACATCAACCCGTTATCGTTATTGGCCATCGGGTGAGATTGGTCGAAGAGCTGTGTCAGCGTTTTGGTCTACCCCATATTCGTGAAATTCGGGACAATCCCTTGGGGCAAGTGCTGGGATACGGTCTTTGTATTGACTCCCTCCATCCCCAATCCCAGTGCCAATTTAATCCCGAACAATGGGCAGATAGTCTGGTTATTATTGATGAAGTCGAACAGGTTTTATGGCATGCCCTCAATTCTGATACCTGTCGCCACCAACGGGTTGCGATCCTCAAAACCTTAAAATCCCTGTTACAAACGGTTCTCAGTAGTCATGGGCGGGTTGTGGTTTCTGATGCTGACTTAAGTGATGTTTCTTTGGACTATTTAATCGCCCTTGCAGGCATTCCCCTCGATCCTTTTGTCGTTCACAATCACTGGAAAGCGCAAGATAAGGATGCTTGGACGGTTTATCACTATCCGGAAAATGATCCGAAACGGTTAGTCAAACACCTGGTGCAGCATATCCGTGAGGGGGGTAAGCCCTTTGTCTGTTTGTCGGCTCAAAAGTTAACCAGTTCCTGGGGGACTTTAAATTTAGAATCCTACCTCAATAAACAATTTCCCCAGGCTAAGATCCTACGGATTGATGCGGAATCCTTAACCGATTCTAGCCATCCGGCCTACGGGTGTATGGGTAATTTAAATGAAGTTTTAGCGAAATACGATGTGGTTTTAGCTAGCCCTTCTATTGAAACGGGGGTCAGTATTGATTTAAAGGGTCATTTCACTTCCGTTTGGTGTATTGCTCAGGGAGTACAAACGGCGACTTCGGTTTGCCAGGCCTTGGGTCGAGTTCGGGAGAATGTGCCCCGCTATCTTTGGGCAGCCGGTTATGGGTTTAATAAAGTTGGTAATGGTTCCACTTCTATTCCGGCTCTGTTAACGTCGGGTCATCGTTTAACGGAGTTAAATATTCGCCTGTTACACCAATCGGATTTGGAGAATTTAGATGATTTAGATATTGGATTTCAGGGGGAATCGTTGTTTTGTTGGGCAAAAATGGCAGTACGGGTCAATGTTTCTATGGTGCATTACCGTGATTCTGTCCTGGCCCACCTCCAACAGGAAAATCATCGGTTAGAACTACGGTTGCCCAACGCCTCTCTCAAAACCGTTGAGGAAAACCAAAATTCCTCCCCAGAGAGTTCTAGTTCTTCCCATCAACTTTCTGATGCGATTAAGGAAGTCCAAGCACAAAATTATCAGGCTGAGTGTCAGGCGATCGCGCTTTCTCCCCTCCTGAGTGATCAACACTATCAGAGCTTAAAAAAACGGTTAGTTAAAAATAGCGAAGAACGACGGGCTATCCGTAAGTATGAACTGCAACAACGGTATGGTATTCCCATTACGCCTGAGTTAATTCATTTAGATGATCAAGGGTGGTATCAAAAATTAAGGTTGCATTACTTCCTCACTATCGGTCGTCCCTACCTGGCTGATCGCGATACCCAATTGGCCAAAAAGCTGATCGAACAGGGTCACGGGAGCCTCTTTTTACCAGATTTTAATGGTTCCCAGTTAGGCGCGATTATTGGCACGATGGATATTTTGGGAATTCCAGTTTTGTTGGCGAATCCGCATCGGGAGTTGTGTCCCCTCGATAGTGATCTGGTGGCTTTGGCGAAAATTGCTATTCAAAATCGGGCTGATATTAAAACGGTGGTGGGGATTGGGATTGCCCAGAATGCGAGTCCCATCACGATTATTCGTCGTTTCTTGGATGAAATTGGTTTTGGTTTAAACCCACTAAAATCCAAACGAGTGAATAAAAAATCCGTCAGGGTTTATCAAATGGTATGCCCCCAAGATCAACGAGAAGCTGTTTTTGAGCAATGGTTAATCCGCGATCGCGCTTTACCGGGCAGTTCGGAGGGGTGGTTTGATGAATATTGGCTCAAACTGAGGCTATCGGAGCAAAAACACCGCTCTAAAACCGCTCCCTATGTGCAATTGAGCTTAGATTTAAGCTAGGGGAATTAGGGCTTCTTGGTTTCTGAAAGCACACTGAATCGAACCGCGCTATTGTTTTGCAATGGCTTGCTGCTCCGAACCACTAAACGTTCATTGGGAGATAAACCGGAGAGAATTTCCAGTTTGCCATTTGCTTTTTGACCGATTTCTACGGCTCGTTGAGTTGCGGTTAAGGTTTTGCCCTCTCCTTGAACCACAAATACGGAACCATCTTCCTGGAGAGCGGATTCAGGAATAATAATGGTGTTACCCTGGGCTGGAGAAAAACTGACCCTAGCAAATAAACCGCTGCCAATTTTGCCGTCTGGATTATGGAGGGTCACTTCGATGGGAATCAATCGGGTAGCGGGATCGGCAGAAGGAGAAATACGGGAAACCGTTCCGGTAAAGCGTTGTTTCGGGAAGGCATCGAGGGTAATATCGGCACTTTGCCCCAGTTGAATGGTGTTGAGTTCCCGTTCCGATACGTCCACATTGATTTTGACCCGACTGAAATCCCCCAATCGTAAAATTTCGGTTCCGGGTTGCACGAGGTTGCCCGGTTCTGTGGCACGTTTTAAGACTTTTCCGGCTAAGGGCGATCGCAAGGTGGCATAGGACTGTCGCGTTTGGGCCTGATTCACTAAGGCTTTTTGGGCCTTGACCTGGGAAGTTGCCGCCGTGACTTTTTGTTGTTCTATGGCAACTTGGGCCTCGGCCGAGCGCAGAATTTTAGCCGCCGTTTGGGCCGCGGTTTTGGCCTGGCTAATTTGTTGCGCGGCATTAGCCATTTCAGCTTGTAAGACCTGTTTTGCCTGTTTTGCCTTCGTTTGGGACTGTTCAGCCGTTTGAGCCGCAGTCACCCCTTCTTGCGCTAATTTACTAAACCGTTCCGCGTCAATTTGGGTTTGAGTCACTTCCAATCGCGCTTGTTCAATACGGGCCTGGAGAGAGGTTTGTAAGCGAGCAATATCGGCCTGGGCTTGTTGCAGTTGGAGGCGGGCTTGTTCAACCTTAATTTGGGCATCTCCTGCCTGACTCCTGGCCGTAGCCACCTGGGATCGCTGAGCCGCTTTTTGTGCCTGAGCCTGAGCCACTGATCCCAAGAGTAAATCATCATTAAGACGGGCCAAAATCTGTCCCGATTCCACGCGATCGCCCACATCAACGGTTAATGTTTGCAATTGCCCTTCCACTTGAGACCGTAGGGAAACTTCGCGGATGGGGGCCGTTGTGCCAGTATATTCGGTTGCTTGACGGAGTTGACCTGTTTTCGTCAACATGACATCTACCGCGCTCGGCCTATCAGTCGCATTTTCTTGCCCTGAAGATGGCTGGGCTTCGACTTTGGGTTGCTCCCACTGGCCACAACCACTGAGACTCGTTCCCAACCACACTAACCCACACAATACGCCTAACGAACTACGGACGCGATATTTAGCCACACCAAACAAGGGATGATTTACTAACATACATAAATCTTAACGAAATATGTCGCGGGAAATCCTCGTTCTTCAGGACGGGGATGCGCCTTGCGGCTTAGCTTCCACTTATGATATAACTTTATCACGAAGTCAATTAATGATAATGCTTAGAGCTACCAAGTATAGAATTTATCCGACAGCAGAGCAAGAGTTACACTTTAGGCGTAGCTTTGGGTGTTGTCGGTATGCCTATAACTATGCTCTGAATCTAGTCAGTAAGACTTATAAAGAAACGGGAAAAGGGTTGAATCGGTTTGCTATCCAAAAAGCAATAACCGAACTCAAGAAAGAACTTGAATGGATGTCTGAGCCATATTCTCAATGCCTACAGGTTGTGGCGTTGAATTTGTCTAAGGCATTTATAAACTTCTTTGAGCGTAGATCGGGTTATCCGTCTTTTAAGTCTAAACACGGTAGGCAATCGATTAGTTATCCTCAGAATGTAAAGGTGTATGAGAATAGTATTAGGTTTCCAAAAATAGGAAAGGTTGATGCTGTTATTCATAGACCAGTTGAAGGGGCTGTTAAAACTGTCACTGTTTCAATGAATGCCAAGGGTCAATTTTTTGCCTCTGTCTTGGTTGATGACGGAAAAGATGTGCCTAATCAATCTGTTGACGGCAAGGCTATTGGAATTGATTTAGGTTTAACTCATTTTGCTATTACCAGTGATGGATCTAAATTTGATAACCCTAGATGGTTAAACAAGCATGAACGCAACCTAAAACGTAAGCAAAAACGGTTATCTCGTCGTGTCAAAGGTTCTAACAATAGAAACAAAACACGAAAGCAAGTTGCTTCGGTTCACAATAAAATTTCTCGTTGTAGAGAAGATTTTCACCATAAACTATCACGCAGGGTAGTAGACGAAAACCAAGTCATTGTGGTGGAAAATCTCAATGTTAAGGGTATGATGCAAAACCATTGTCTTGCCAAAGCAATTGCTCAGGTGGGATGGGGTCGATTTTGTACCATGCTCAAATATAAGGCAGAAGAAGAAGGAAAAGTTTATATCGAAGTTGATAGATTTTTTCCTTCCTCTAAAACCTGTAATGTATGCCTAAATCAAGTAAAAAGCCTGACCCTTGATGTTAGGTTTTGGCAATGCGACAGATGCGGCACAAGGCATGACCGTGACGTAAATGCCGCTTGCAATATTCGAGATGAAGGACTGCGTATTTTGACCTCTGGAACGGGGGATTCCGCTTATCGTCTAACTGTAAGTCGTGGTGGTAAAGGGCGCAAGCCTTCTACTATTCCGCAGGTTATTGGGTAAGAAGCTCCGTCCTTTAGGACGGTGTAGTTCACCAAACAGATTCGGCCATTAGTAAACAGGAGCAACCAATTAGCATTTTGTCTTTTCCCGTTCCCTAGTGGTCGGGATGGCAATTTCTGGGATACGAGGATCGCGATCGCCGTGCAGAAACACATAAAAACAGGGAATTAAAAACAAGGTCAGAAACGTCCCAATCGATAGACCTGAAAAGACCACAATCCCCAAGGGCCGTAATAATTCCGCACCTTGTCCTGTCCCGACTGCCAAGGGAAACATGCCCAAAACCGTCGTAATAGTCGTCATCAAAATCGGTCGTAACCGTTGGGGGGCTGCTTTTAAAATGGCTGCCTGCCGACTGATGGGTTCCTGTTCCCAGATCTGATTCGCTAATTCAACCATAATAATGGCGTTATTCACCACAATCCCGATTAACAACACAGAACCAACAATCACCGTTGCCCCAATGGCCGTTTGAGTGAAATAAAGCCCCCAAATTCCCCCCGCCAGACCTAACGGTAGGGTGAACATAATCACCAAGGGATCGATCAAGGAGTTGTATTGAACCGCCATCACGACAAACACTAAAAATGCCGCCAGTCCCCCTAAAAGAACTAACGCACCTTGCAATTGTCGATTACTCTCGGCTGCCGCACTGGGTAGAAGCGAAACCCCTTCCGGCAAGGAAATTTCCGATAAAACCTGATTCACTTGGGCTAAGGCCTCCCCTAAACGGGCCCCTTCTGCTAAAGTTCCCGCAATCAAAAAGACAGGGCGTTGATTAATACGTTGAATCTCCGCCGGCGCGATCCCTTCACGAATTTGAGCCACATCTCCTAATCGAATCGGACGACCATTAGTGATAAACAGGGGTAATTGCTCCAATTGAGTGGGATTTTGGATAACATCGGTTTCTAATTTAACGCGGACATCGACTAAACGATTATTCCGTTGGAGTTGGGTGGGAATACTTCCTTCTAAGGCCGTATTGACCGTTGCCCCCACATCCTGAGCCGTTAAGCCCACTTCGGTGAGTCGTTGCCAATCGGGCCGAATTTGGATTTCCGGTTGACGAGTATCCGCATCAGGACGAAAACGGGCGAGATTTACCTGGTCACTGAGGGTTCCTAAAACGGTTTTTCCGGCTTTGGCTAAAACAACCGGATCATTCCCTTCCAAAATCACATCCACATCCGCATTGCGTAAGGGGGAATTATTGAGGATTAACCCCCGTAGTTGCCCTGGGGCTAGGCGTAAACGGATATCGACTAAGTTAAGTTTGGCAAATTGTTGGCTGACCCGTTCAACAAAGGCTTCTATATCCGTATTAGGCTTGAGGGTAATGGTGCTGGAACTGCGGAGGGCGTTAGGGGTCGTGTTACTGCCAAAGAGGATGCCGCCGACGGTGGTAAAGGCATATTCGGTTTCCGGTTGCTGAAGAATAATTTCATCTACGATTTTCATTAATCGTCGATTAGTTTCTAAGGGGGTGCCTGAGGGAAACTGGGCAAAAAGAACCGCTTGGCCGGTGTTGATACGGGGCAGGATTTCCTGGGGGATTTGGCCTAACATCCAGTAGCTACTGCCACCGAGGGATAACACGATTAAGGCGATCGCGAGAATTTTATGACGGAGCACCCAAACCAATAGGGCAGCATAGCCCAGGGTTGCCCTAGCAAAACTATTATTAAACGCTTTTAAAGGGGGAAATTGATTGAGGTGACTACTTTGGGGAATGGCTAACAACCGAGAGGTCAACATTGGGACTACGGTAATCGCCACTAAAATCGAGGCGGCTACCGCGAAGCTAATGGTCAAAATTAACTCATTAAAAATCAGGGAAATAAACCCCCCAATCAGTAAAAAAGGTAAAACGGCAACTAAATTGGTACTGGTAGAGGCTAATAGGGCAGATTCAACGCTTTGACTACTCGCGATCGCGATGTTGCGTAATTTACTTGCTGTCATCGTTAGCGGTGAGGGATTACCTGGCGTGACCCCAACCCCATCGGCAATACTTTCCAGCATGACAATAGAGTTATCCACCACAATCCCCACGCCTAAGGCCAATCCCCCTAAACTGAAGACATTCAGCGATAGCCCAAACAATTTCATCAAAATAACTGCCGCCAGAGTCGCCAAAGGAATCGCCAACACAATAATGAAGGTTTGACGCACCGAACCGAGAAACAACAAAACCGCGATCGCCGCTAAGACTGTCCCTGATAAACCCGACGTTACCACATTGGCAATGGAATTACGGATAAACAAAGAATCATCCAAAGTCGTCGTCAGAATCGCATCGGCAGGAATAACGTTGGCCTGGCGGAGTTGCTCCAATCGTTTTTTCACCCCATCTACCACTTCCACCGTATTGGCATCGGGTTGCTTTTGCACACTTACCTTAACCGCATTCTGTCCATTGAGGGTTACAAACACGCGCTGTTCTTCTGTACCGTCAATGACCTGGGCAAAATCTCGCCAATAAATGGATTTACCCGCTCCCCCTTCCTGTCCTGGCACCGAAATCGCTAAATTTTCAATTTCGTCGGCACTTTGAAACCGTCCCATCGTTCGGGTTAGGGGTTCTCCTGGCATCCCTAAAATACGTCCGCCGGAAATATCTAAGTTGCGATCGCGCAGAGAATTTAACGCTTCCGTTAAGCCCAGACCTAATGCTTGAAGACGCTGTAAGTCAATATTAATTCTCACCTCCTCATCGGCTGCCCCTGAAACATTCACCGCCGCAACCCCCGGCACCACCCCCAATTCCCGCGCTAATTCTTCTTCAGCAAAAATGCGTAACTGAGAACCTGCAAGTTGGGGAGAAGTCAAAGCAAATTCATATACCGGCAGTTGAGAGGGATCAAACTTGAAAATCCGAGGGGTTTCAATGGTATCCGGTAAGCGGTTACGCGCTCGATTAAAAATGGCAGTAGTGTCATTGAGGGCTTGGTCAATATCGCCGCCTGGCTGGAAATACAGGTCAATACTGATTTGGCCTTCCCTAGTTTGGGAATACACCTGCACAACCCCTTCCGTACCGGATAAGGATTCTTCTAAGGGCTTGGTAATTTCATCAACAGCAACTTCGGGGGCAACGCCAGGGGCATTGATACGAATACCAATACGGGGATAGGTAATCGATGGCAGTAGATCCACCTGGAGATTAAACAAGAAGAAAACCCCTAAGACCATCACGGCAATGGTTAGCATTAAGGTTGCAATGTGTCGGCGAATCGCGATCGCGCTGATACTGAAGGACGGGCTAGGCGATGAATCGGCCATAGAGGTAAGGGTTTAAATTTCTTAACAAGAACATTTTCCTATAGTAGCAACCCTAACGACTGACCCTAGTTGTGTCGATGCCTCACGCCGACCCTTTCTATATTTTTAGAAACATTTTTGTCTCTGTCGTGTGTAATCTTAAGGCTCAGGGAATTTATCCAACAGAAGCTCGCGTTTGTAAACTAATGACAAAGCCAGGAGGGTTGAGAAATAAAAAAGTCCGTGCTGCTTTTCATAATGCACGAACTGAGATAGGTTTGTAAGTTGTTATAACTCTATTGACTTGCGCCAAAAATTGGAACCATAAATTTGCCATCTTTTATTGGAAACATAAGCTTGCCGTTGCGGCAAAGTTATGGTTCAAGTCACAAAAAAGATTGATTGATCAAAAGGCTTAAAAGATGGGCGGTGAGGGACTCGAACCCCCGACAGCCTGCTTGTAAGGCAGGAGCTCTACCAACTGAGCTAACCGCCCGTTTGACGCTTAACTACTATAACATAATAAAAAATCATTTAGATCACTTTTGACCAAATTTTTTTACCATGCCTTCAGGTCGCACCCATGATCGCATTACGGTTTGGAGTGTTCCGCTCATTGTGGGGTTAACCTATGGGGTGACTCGTAGCGGACAATTGACGGTCTTGGTAATGATCGCTTTTTTGTTTAGCGGGTTGATGTTTGGCCCCGATTTAGATATTTATTCGGTGCAGTACAAGCGGTGGGGATGGTTGCGTTGGATTTGGATTCCCTACCGTTCCCTGATTCGTCATCGTTCTGTTCTGTCACACGGATTTTTGATCGGGACTTTATTACGGCTGGTGTATCTAAGTCTGATTGCAGGGATAGTTTTAGGGATCTTAATCGCGATCGCGGCCCTTGCGGGTTACTTAAATATTCAACAATTAGCCAAACTTTCAGAAGCTTTAACTTTTTCCCAAAAACATTACGGACAAACTTTCTTAGCTTTGCTGATTGGTCTGGAACTAGGGGCAATGAGCCATTATCTGAGTGATTGGATTGGATCACGCTATAAACAGCTACAGAAATCCAAAACGCGATCGCGCCCCACTCACAATGCCCGTTCCAAAAATCCCAAAAAGAAAAAATCTAAGCTTTAGCGAAACTCGCTTCGATAGCTTGAATTTGTTCCCGTTGAGTTTCAATTTCCAATTGTTTGCGGGTTAAGTCTAAACTTTTTGCCGCGATCTCCTGCCGCCATTGCTCAATGCGGGCTTCTTCCTGTTGAATAATTTCAGGGGTGAGTATGGGGTCACTGAGAAATTTTTGTACGATATCTAAAACCCAATCCGTTGCACTTTTGACACTCAAAATCCTTTGCTTATTATCCATCTCAACCAGCACCAACACCCCTTCATTCAAGCCCTGTAATTGTTCGGCTGATTCAATGTATAGCGTCCCCGACTCTTTTTTCCAAAGTTTTTCCGAGGTTTCATAGGCGAGTATTTGTAGATGGAATTCACTTAAAAAGGGATTGTGGGTAACTTGAGCAAGGTATAACATAGCCAAGCAGATCAAAAAGATTATGAGTTGGGATGGACAAAGTATTGATTGAGTTACTCAGTAACCCATATAACTTTTAAGCGACTAACTTTATCATAGTCATGAATCCCTTTATTGGAGACGTTTCAATCGCGATCGCAGAATTTCGGCTTGAGTTTTCGCTTCAGATAAGGCATTTCTTGCTCCTTGAATGACATCATCGGGAGCTTTATTAACAAAACTGGGTGTACTTAAGCGTTTTTCTAATGATTCCGCTTCCTTCTCCACCTTGGTTAATTTTTTCTCCAATTTGGCTTTTAAGGTTTCGATATCAATTAATCCTGATAAAGGAATTAATGCTTGAGTCGTGCCGACCACCCCTGCAATACATTGAATGCCGTCATTCTCCAGTTGTTCCGTAATCGTTAGCGTTTCAATTTTGCCCAAATCCTGTAAATAGGTAGTGCAGTTTTCTAACATTGCTCGTTCTTGAGCATTTTCATTTTGCAGAATAACGTTAGCTTTGACCCCTGGTTTAATTTCTGCTTCGGCGCGTAAATTACGAATGGTGCGAATCGTTTCAAACAGACGACTAAAAGCCGTTTCTAAATCGGGATCAATCAGAGCCGCATTCACCACAGGATAGGGTTGTAATGCCAGAAATTTATTTTCCTGTTGGGTCAAAGTCTGCCACAATTCCTCAGTGATATGGGGCATAAAAGGATGCAGTAGCTTCAAAATATTTTCCAGAACCTGAGCCAAGGTTTGTTGGGCCACGAATCGAGAAGCATCGCCGCTATCTTTCCAAAGGCGGGTTTTAACCAGTTCAATATACCAATCGCAAAAATCACCCCAGATAAATTCGTATAAACCCTTGGCCGCTTCCCCTAATCCATAATTTTCTAAATATTCTCTGGTTTGTTTAATCACTTGATTTAACCGCGATAAAATCCAGCGATCGCTTAATTCCAGATTTGCAAGATCAGGCGTTCCCAACTGCTCAGGGGTTTTACCCTCCAAATTCATCAACACAAAACGGGTGGCATTCCACAGCTTATTGGCAAAATTGCGGGACGCTTCGACGGATTCGGATTCATCGTTTTTACGGTTGTATTGCAAGCTGATATCTTGACCTGCCCCTGCCACTTCCCGAATGAGGGTATAACGCAGCGCATCGGTTCCATACTTGCGAATCAGGATCAGGGGATCAATGCCGTTATTGGCAGACTTCGACATCTTTTTGCCGTTTTCATCCCGAACCAAGCCATGAATATAGACATCTTTAAAGGGCATCTGTCCTGTGAAGTGACCCGCCATCATGGTCATACGAGCGACCCAGAAAAAGATAATGTCAAATCCTGTAACGAGCGTTGTCGTGGGGTAATAGGTTTCTAAATCTTTTGTACTGTCAGGCCAACCCATTGTGGAAAACGGCCACAATCCCGACGAAAACCAGGTATCTAAGACATCGGGGTCTTGTTCCAGTTTAATGTTATTTCCATACTGGCTCTGCGCTTTTGCTAAGGCTTCCGTTTCGCTATGGGCAACCACAAAAGGGGTCTGGTCGGTAATTTCGCCGTTGGTTTCACTGACCACATACCAAGCGGGAATCTGATGTCCCCACCACAATTGGCGAGAAATACACCAATCCTTGAGTTTCACTAACCAATCCCGATAAACCTTGGCCCACCGTTCAGGAACAAAGCGGGGAGAATTTTCCTCATCCAAGCATTTCAAGGCTTTTTGAGCGAGGGGTTCAATTTTGACAAACCATTGCGTCGATAACAACGGCTCAACGGGGACTTTTCCGCGATCGCTGTAGGGAACGGTATGTTTATAATCTTCAACTTTAACTAAAAAGCCTGAATCCTCAAGGGTTTTAACTAAATTTTTACGGGCTTCAAACCGATCCTGTCCGACAAAGCTTCCTGCATTTTCGTTCATCGTCCCATCTTTATTCATGACGTTGATAAAGGGGAGTTGATGCCGTTTGCCCATCTCGAAGTCATTGGGATCGTGGGCGGGAGTTACCTTAACGCAACCTGTTCCAAATTCGGGATCAACTAATTCATCCGCAAAAATGGGGATTTCACGGCCCACAATCGGTAAGGTAATGGTTTTTCCAATAAAGGCTTGATAGCGTTCATCGTTGGGATTAACCGCAACGCCCGTATCGCCCAACATGGTTTCAGGTCGAGTTGTCGCAACGATCAATTCGCCACTGCGATCGCTTAAGGGATAACGCAAATACCAGAGATGACCATCAACTTCTTTACTTTCTACTTCTAGATCGGAAACGGCTGATTGGGAAGCAGGACACCAATTGACTAAATAATTCCCCCGATAAATTAAGCCCTCTTCGTAGAGTTGGATAAATGCCGTTTTAACTGCCTGGGATAGCCCTTCATCCATCGTGAAGCGTTCCCGTGTCCAATCCACTGAAACCCCTAAACGGCGCAGTTGATTCACAATGGTTCCGCCTGATTCTTCTTTCCACTGCCAGGCTTTCTCTAAAAACTTTTCCCGTCCTAAGTCGTCGCGGGTCTTACCTTCTGCTTTAAGCTGTCTTTCTAAAATGGTTTGTACGGCAATACTGGCGTGATCGGTTCCTGGCAACCAGAGGGTATTGTCCCCTTTCATGCGGTGATAACGGATCAGGGTATCGATCAAGGCACTTTCAAAGGCGTGGCCCATGTGCAGGCTACCCGTTACGTTCGGTGGGGGAATAACGAGGGAATAGCGATCGCCGTCATGATCGGGATCCGCTTTAAACACCTGCTGACTTTCCCACGCTGCTTGCCATTTTGCTTCGGTTGTCGTCGGGTCGTATTGGGGAGGAAGATTGGCCGTCATGGGAAAGGGAATAGGGTTAATGGGTTGATTGAATACCTATCCCATTTTGCCACAGGTACGCCCGAAGGTTAAAAGACAAACCCAGTCAGAGCAATAGAATCATGGTTTTTTATTTAGGACTTGCCTACATCATTGGTAATTAATTTTGCACGGCGACTGACGGAAACTTAGGACTGTTGTAATTCCGTTAATCGAGCCAAGACTTCTAAATTAAACTCATGGGATTGCAAGTTAGTGGGTAATTCTGCCGTCCTCACAAAGAAGTAAAGTATAGAATACCGACGCGATCGCGGCTTAATCGACTAAAGCGAAAATTTTAAGATAAGATAATCAGTAAAGACAACTATTGTTATTTTATAAATTAAGTTAACACATAGAATTCAAGATCTATCTCTTTTTATAGGGGTTTATTCAAAAATGCTAATCAGAGATTTAACAATTCAAGGGTATCGATGTTTTGAAGATTTTTCTATGGACGGTTTAACTCGTGTTAATCTTTTAGTGGGCAATAATAATAGTGGTAAAACCAGTTTTTTAGAAGCAATTTATTTATTAGTTAATCAGCCTTCAATGGGTACAGGAATAAAAGCAATCCGAGAAATTTTTGATAATCGAAATGAATTCAGTCAAAAACTTGAAAAAATAGATAATCCGTCGCAACAAATTGTCAGTCGAGAATATTTTTTAGATCATCTTTTTTATGGATATGGTAATAAAAAATCTAAGAATTTTAAAATTAACTGTATCCAAGAAATTGGAATGAGCCTTATTGGAATATTGGAATTAAAGTATGAAGACTATATCGCATTACTTTATCCTCATGATAAATCTATGTTTGAAAAAGAATTTAATGAATCTATTGCTTTTTACTCAGATGGTTCACTAAGAATTGGTTATGATCTAGATTTAAAATCAGTCAAAGATGATATTAATGAAAAAATAGATTATTCTTCGTCAATAAATTTTTCATTTCTCCTTTCCAGCAGGCAAGTCGATTTCAATACAATTGCCGAAATCTGGGATAAAATTAGTCTCACATCAAAAGAAGAAATTGTTATCGAGTCTCTTAAAATTATTTTGCCTAATGTAGAACGTCTTGGTTTTAGTATTAGTCCAGGAGTTAATATTATTAAACTAAAACTACAAGGTTTATCTGAACTAATTCCTTTGAGCACTATGGGAGACGGAATGAATAGAATATTAGCCCTAGTAATGGCATTAGTCAGTACCGAAAAAGGTGTTTTATTAGTTGATGAAATTGAAACAGGATTACACTATGAAGCCCAACTCGATATGTGGCGATTAGTTCTTAAAACGGCTCAAGATTTAGATGTTCAAGTCTTTGCAACTACCCATAGTTGGGATTGTATTGCTGCGTTTAAAGAAGCATTACAAGAATTAGAAGATCAATCCGTTGCTAAATTATTTAGATTAGATAGCAAATACGGTAAACTTCGCGCTGTAGAATATGATGCTAGCGAGATCAAGACCGCAGTTGAGCAAGGAATTGAGGTGCGTTGATGGCTACTACTAAACCTTCGGGCGCAATTCAATCTAAACAAGTATTATTAGTAGAAGGATTGAACGATCAGCACGTTATTTGGAATTTAGCAGAAAAATACAAAATTGCTGAAACATTTTCTGTAGACATACCTAAAAACGGTGGCATATCATCCGCATTTGAAAGATTCCGAGTTGGACTTAAACAACAGAAGGTTAAAACGTTAGGAATTGTAATTGATGCCGATCAAGATATCGATGCACGATGGCAGGCAATTAAAAATATTTTGAGCAAGGCAAACTGTCAGGAGATTCCTGAAAAACCACCATCAGGAGGATGGGTTCAAGAATTATCTCAAGAATTAGAATTACCAAGACTAGGCGTTTGGCTAATGCCTGACAATCAATCCTCTGGAATGTTAGAAGATTTTGTTCTTAACCTCATTTCTCCTGATGACCTCTTGTTAGCAAAAGCAAAATCTATAATTCATGAAATTGAACAAGAAAATTTGAATCAATATAAAGACTCTTACCGTTCCAAAGTTCTAATTCATACATGGTTAGCATGGCAAGAAAAGCCAGGGCAGCCTATGGGACAAGCAATCAAAAAAATACTACAGGTTGATAATGCGATCGCGGCTAAATTTGTGGACTGGCTAAATCAATTATTCAATCCCACAGAATAAATCTCAAGATTGCTGTAATTCCGTTAATCGAGCCAAGACTTCTGTGCTGTGAACCGCAGGTTGTACCCCTAGAAAACGTTCCCGTAAAATACCATCGGGATCAATTAGATAGGTATGGCGCATCGACATTCCTCCTAACCAAGAACCGTAGGCTTTGCTGACCTCTCCTGTTGTATCGGCGAGTAACGGAAACTTTAAGCCCTCAGAATCACAAAACTCAGCATGACTATCCACATCATCCACACTCACCCCTAAAATTTGAGTATTTTTCGCCACGTACTTCGGTAAGTCTTGTTGAAAACGTTTCGCCTCTAGGGTACAGCCCGATGTAAAGTCCTTGGGATAAAAATAGAGAACAACCCATTGACCGCGATAGTCAGATAAAGAGATTTCACCGTCCCCGCTATTCGTCGGTAGGGTAAAGCTAGGGGCGGCTTGATTTAAAGGGGGTTGAGTGCCGCCTAATGCCCAAACTGGCGCGATCGCTAACACACCGTAAACAACCGTTAAAACGAGACTAAACAAAAAAGACAACAGTATTCGACGTGACATAAATACAATATTCCTTTGTAGTTTAATTACAATCAGCTAAAAAATTTAACAATTGGGACTGTAAATCTTAATATTTTCTTAATCTATATTTACAATCCGCAATATAACTTGTTATATAATACAGCGTCAGATAGATTTCTTTTTTTAATAATAAAATCATTACTAATGGCTACTCAATCCCCGACCGCAACCTTAACCAAGCAACCCTATCAAGCCGCTCAACAAGTTGAATATCTTTATTTAGAAGCTGAAATCGATGTTTTATTACGTCAGTTGCAATCTTTGAAATCCCAAAAAGTCGAAGCCGTTGCTAGCGCGAATTAGTCGGTAATTGGCAGGAAGTCGGCAGATCGACGGTAAAGATCGTTCCTTGATGGAGTTTACTATCCACACTGATTTTTCCCTGATGATTTTCAGCAATTACTTGAGCGATCGCTAATCCTAATCCGGTGCCCCTAGCGGTTTGATGACTGCGAGCCGGATCAACTCGATAGAAACGGTCGAAAATATGGGGTAAATTCTTTTCAGGAATCCCCTCCCCGGTATCTTGGACAGTGATATGGAGATAGCAGGCGCGATCGCGTTTAATTCGTTTCAATGTAACCGTTACCGTTGCAGGTTTGTCCTGACGCGGTTTCGTATATTCCAAGGCATTACTGATCAAATTGGTAAATAAACGTGCGAGTTGATCCCAATCTCCAACTAACGTAAATAATTCCGCATCGCTTTGTCGTTGCCCTGACTGACCTTCTTCAATATTCAGTGTTAACCCAATCCCCTTTTGTTCTGCGGTTAAGCGTTGCTCTTCCATCACTTCTAGCAGGAGCGCGTCTAGGGGAACAGGTTTCGCATCTAGTTGCACGGTTTCACTATCGGAACGGGCTAAAAATAACAAATCATTCACCAAATTGCCTAAGCGTTGGGTTAATCGCTCAATCACTTTTAACTGTTGCTGTTGGCGTTCAGGTTCCGCTTCAGGATAGGCCAACGACATTTGCACATTGGTTTGAATAACCGCAATGGGATTCCGCAACTCATGGGAGGCATCGGCAGTAAATTGTTTTAAGCGTTGATAGGCTTCCTTAATGGGCTGAATGGCCAAACCTGATAAAAACCAACCGATCGCCGCCACACTACTAACCATGACAATCAAGCCAATTCCTAAATCCACAATTAACTGCTGAATGGGTTTGGTGACTTCAAACCAGGGATGACTAACCCGTAAATAACCTAAAATCTGATGATTGCGTTCAATGCGTTCTGTCACCTGTCGCAGTTGGCGATCGCGGGAAAAAGAAACCGTTTCTATTCGTTTATTTAAATTCAAAGAAACTTCAGGAAAATCGCTGAAGGTTGACCACAATAACTGACCATCGGGGCTAAACCATTCCAAATCAATGTGATCATCTTCTACGCTGTCTGCATTATCCCGAAAACTCGCCGCCACATTGAGACGATAACCATTTTTACTAATGGGTTGAATGACCAAAGAGCGATTAACCACCTCGACAACGTGCTTAAGTGTATCGTCAATTCTTTCGACTAGGGTATGACGGACATAAAAGTAAACTCCTGTCATAAATAGCAGCAAGAGAATGGCAGTAATAGTCGTGTACCAGAAGGCTAGACGAAGACGGGTCGCTTGAAACATAATTTAAATAGAAGATAACAGGCTAGGATTGAGCCACCGTAAAATTTCCGATTTCAACTTCTGTAAATCTTTGGAAAAAGACTCTTTCATCCATTGCCCAACCGCATCAAAGGGAGAAAAAACCTCGCCTGCTTGCCAGTTAATTTCCTGTCCCAAGGGCGTTAAATGATTACCAGGCAAAGTCCGAAATGCAATCATATTGTTAAACCGCTTCTGCAAAATAGGATTCAGCGTTAAGGTCTGATCAATGTCATCATTGGTAAATTTAATCAGTAAATTACGGCGAATTTGGTAACGCTGGCTGATTAAATCCGTGGTTTCTTCAGGAGAGGGCGAAAATTCCAGATTAAAATCCGTATTGATATCAAATTGTTGCTTCAAAGACCCCAACCATTTATCTAACTCTAATTGGGCTAATTGTTCTGCTAACGGGATAGCCCGACGAACGGGATAATTATTAAAGGAAATTAAAATATTGCCCGCCCTTTCGACCCCGTATAAACTGCCAATTAGCAAATGCAATTTACAGCCCATACTATGACCAATCCCATAAATCGGCAGATAGCCCGTCGGTAAAAGGTTCCTGAGTTGTAAGCGTTCCACAATATTTTCAAAGCGATTTAAGACACTCCGCGCGATCGCGGTATGGTCGAGGGTATTCACAAAAGGCGTGGCAATAATGGCGTAACCCTGTTTTCCCAGTTCAGCCAAAAGCCAACGATAGGTCACACTGGGAGCCGTCCCCACAAAAGCCCCCCCTAAAAAATGCACGATCGCGATGGGTTGTCGGGGAATTAAAACCCAACTGCCGGAAATTTCTTGCCATTCCATAATGAAATCGCTAGGTTACTACACTGATCAGTTTGTTATTCATTAACTATGTTATGGGGAATCCTGTTCTCTTGCTTGGGATCTATCACCAGAGCTTCAGGAGGCGGACAGACAAAGGTTAAAACTTGGTTCGTAACCGGATGACAAAATTGTAATTGGTGAGCATGGAGCCAATAGCCACAATCCCCAGGAACAGGTAATTGCCCATTGAGATAATCTGTTTTAGCAATACCTCCCACTCCATAAAGGGGATCACCTAAGAGCGGATAGCCCATCGCGGCTAAATGAATGCGGATTTGGTGGGGTCTTCCCGTCAAAATGCTAATTTCTAATAGGGTTGTGTTTGGGGTTCTTTGTAACACTCGACCTTCACTTCGGGCAAATTTTCCGCTTGGAGTCGCTGCGTAAAGATAACCCAAGGTGGGATGGGCAACTTTTCCAATGGGCTGATCAACGATAAATTCGTCAGGTAACTCACTTTTTCCAATTAAGGCTCGATAAACTTTCTGAATTCGGCGATCGCGCATTTGTTGACTCAGATTCGCTCTAGCCAAAGGCGATCGGGCAATTAGCATTAAGCCAGAGGTTCCCCGCCCTAGCCGATGAATAGGAACAGGATTTTCGTCAGGGTAGTGTTTTTGCAGTTGAAACAGGAGGGTATGTTCTAGAAATCCGCCGCCAGGTAAAACGGGCAAACCCGAAGGCTTAGCAACAATTAATAAATCTGCATCTTCATACAATATTTCAAAATTTAAAGGAACATCGGGTTCCTGCCAGGGCGATCGCGCATAGGTGAGTCTTTGCCCTTTTTCTAAAACCGTTTCAGGGAAAGCTTTTTTCCCATTGACTAAAATTTGTTGATTGATAATGCGACTGTGCCATTCTGTGCGGCTAGAGTGGGGATAGTGTAGGCAATAATAATCCAGAAGCGTTTGCCCTGCGCCTTGATGATTAACCGTTTCTCGATATGTCCAACCCTGGTTCATCTGCCGCGATCGCTGTCTCTCATCCCCATCAGATTCAAGGGTCATCAAAATCCCCATAAACAGGGAGACTGTGAACCCAGATTTTCAGTAAATATTCATTTTATGGTGAAAATGAAAAATTTTTTACTATTCTCTCTTCCCTTAAGCAACTTTTCAAACACGCTCTTCGGAATGATAACAAAAAGGATCCTAGTTTTCCAAGACAGTGTTTTTTGTACTGTACCGAAAAGAAAGCCAATTTAACGTTTGAAAACAATCAACCCTAGTAGCAATAGCATCACAGTAAGCGCAGTTATCCAGATACTCGGAGTGTCGTTGTTGCGTAACGCGATCGCCCCATAAGCCCAAACAAAAACCAAGACGAAAGGGACATCCCGTAACATCACGGCAATGCTGCCTGCCAACAGACCGCCCACCACTAACAGGATTGCTGTCCAGATTACGCTGCTTAAGCCCCAACCATCCCAACCAGCAACGTATAGAGCACTAGCTACATTCACGATAGTTGCGACTGAGATCCATGCCGTGTAGACGCTAAAAGGAATTTGTACTAGCCAGCGTTGCTTCCAAGAAACTCGACTCTCACCAATGCCGAGATTTGTGTAGATGCTAAGCAAAGACAGCAAAATTACCAGCATCAGAACAATCGAAAGAGAAAAAAGTTTGAGAGTAAAACAGAAAATCCAAATGATTTGGGCAACACAAGCTACAATGAGCAACTTATTCGTGCGCCAAAAGTTTGGATCACGCTGTTGGGCTGGCTGCAACTGGTAGATACCGTAGGCAATCAATCCGACATAGATCAACCCCCAAATGCTAAAGGCGTAGTTAGCTGGAGTAATTAACACGCCTGCGAGCAGCGTATTGGAGATTTCTCCAACGTTCTGTCCATCAGGGGGAAAGAGACTTGAAAGGGTGTTAACCAGTAAAGTAGCAATAATAGCGGTAAGCGTTGTGAGGGCAAGGCTTCGCCTAGATAAATTATGCATAATTTAGACTGAATTTGCTTCCTTTCAATCTTAGAACACTGTCAAGCAAGTATCGATAAAAGCAAGATTAAACAAGACTTGGCGAAAAAGAGAAAATCTGGGTTAAGTAGGAAAAAAGAAGAAACCCAACAACATGACAAGTCACAATCAGAGAAATACTACCAAATTCTCTTTTTTTGTCTAGGGTTTGGGGGCGATTTCAATACTCTCACGCTGACTACGCCCTTCAATTTGATTAACTTCATGGATAACTCTCACTTTAGCGGCTGTGAGATGTTCTGCAATTGCCGCACTGGCTTCTGCTGGATTCCCTTGCGCGACGGCTTCATAAATGCGGCGGTGTTCAACCCGAACTTCCAAAACATCGGGATTATGTTTCATCGTCTGAATTCGCAGTAGCAGCATTTTGTCGAAAACCTGCTCCAGGAGAGATACTAACCAGGGATTTCCCGAACTCTGGGCTAAAAGCCGATGGAATTGATAATCTAAGTCCAATAACTCTAAATGGGGATTGGCGCGATCGGGGCGAGAGGCTTCTTCTGCCTTAATCACTAACGTGTTCAACCCGTGTAACTGCTCTGATGTCGCCCGAATGGCAGCCCCTTGAACGGACAATTGCTCTAGGGCAATACGGCAATCATAGAGTTGAGCCGCATCGGTAGGAGAGATTTTAGCGACTCGCAAGACCCCGTTCCCATCGACTTGTGCCAAATTTTCATGTTCGAGTAACCCGATCGCTTCTCGAATGGGAGTTCTACTCACCTGAAAACGCTGGGCAAGTTGGGTTTCCACAAGCCGTTCCCCCGACACCATTTCTCCCGACAGAATGGCAGAGCGTAATGCCTGATAAGCACGTTGTTGAAGGGTTTGCTGACGTTGAAGCGGACGGGAAGAAAGGGTCAAAACACAACTCCTGACAATGCTTGACTAGAAAGGATGTTGTATTAAACATTAGCAAAAAATCGGCATTGCTGAATTACAGTAGGGGTTGGGAGCATTCACTTCTCAATGGCTTCAGGTGCTAGCTTGTTGCTGTTCGTTCAATTGATCAAAAGCCTTAACCCTTAAAACTTGTCCTACATGCGAGAAAGGGCTTTGATTTTAGAAATTTTATCTTGATCTAATCCTTCCAAATCTTCGGGTAAAAGCCAGCCTTCTTTCATTAAATCGGAAAAAACAAAAATTAACGCCGAGTAACGATAGTCATATTTTCCATCAATCTGATGTCGCTTGGCATTTAAATAATCGTTGAGCTTCCAGACGGAATCGATGTCTTGTATTTCTGGGGCGTGTTGATTAATGTATTGAACTAAGCCTTGGGTTTCGCGATCGTAGGCTTTTTTAAATGCTTGCTCGGCAATTGATTTTTCTGAAATTGACCAGGTATTTTCACTCACGGTTTTTTTAAAAGCGTTAAGGTTTAACTTCACCTAGAATTTTATCAAAAAATGTAACAAAATGTAACGAAATATTCTCATTTAATAACAATCAATAAAAAACGCACCTTACTCGACCATCCGGCAAAAATAAAATGCGTTAAAAATTGATTGAAATTTAGGTAACAAAAAGTGCACTAAAAACTGACTGTTCAGACATTAATTAACGTCGAACGAGGTTTAACAGTTCTTTCGGAGACGCTAATAAATCGATCGCCACAAAGAAGACTTGATTGTCAGGATTGAGCAAGAAACGCCAAGCGATATTCATGCCGACACCGGCACCAAACCAGGGCGTTTGAACCTTACCTGTAACTTTAATTTGCGTAAAGCCATCACTTGTCGGCTCAACGACACCCCGCTCAGGAATGAGTTTGAGGTTTTGACACTCCTCTTTAAAGAATTTGAGGATGGCTTCTTTTCCGACAATAGGACGTTGGAAAGGGGGTTGCAGGGCACCATCAGGGGTAAATAACCCAATTAATGCCTCAAAATCGTTAGCATTTAAGTTATCCATGTAACTTAATACGGTTGCATTGGTTACGCCCTCAATAGAAACCTTCGTCCGTTTGGAAATTTCAGTCGGAGCCACAACGGGTTCAGCAACGGTTTTGTAGTTGCCCAATTGATTGGGATCAAACCCAAGATCCACAACCGCGTTGCGTAAAACGGTAATTTGTTGACCCGCTTCTAATTCTCGGATCGCTTGTAAAACAGCCGCCGCATTGGCTGACAGTTGATAACCTTCGGGAATAGGCGCAACGGTTCCTTCTTCCATCCATTCCCCTAGTTGATACCAGAAGCCTAATTTAATGTTGGCACTCCAAACCGCATAGGTGCGACAGATCGGGGTGTCGGCATTATTGGCCAAATCGCACATTACTTGGGTTTGCTCACGGGGAGACATTTTGCGAATCGAGTTTAAGGTAGCTTCCGCCAAAATCATGCTGGCTGCCCCCGGTGCAGCAATGGTAATCGATTGTCCCATCTCTAGATAAGCAAACCAGATTAACGCTAGTTTATCTTCAGCATTGAGTTGCTTAAATCGAGCGATCGTTGCTGGTACGGCATCAGCAGCCAATGTCTCAGGGAAAATACTGCGAGCCGAATCAATCGTAAATGGCATAATGTCAACCTTTAGCTACATTTCTTCAATAAATCTTAACATAAAGTAACAATTTTTTACATAAAGCTGATAAAAGTTTCAAATCAGTCCTATAAGTTTTTGTGCAAAAGAGAGTTTTTGTCCATCTGGATAGGGACTTTTCGGACTAATTCAAGCTTAACAATGGGTTGGCGGGGAATTGATGCGAATCCTTGCAAGAATGGGCGGGAACTTTTTCGGGGTTGCAATTGTCTGCTTTTAGCCCTAAAGTACATACAGTTAATGCAAGGGTTATGCTTGAGGCGGCTTGTTTTTTGCTAAATCGCCCTATTCTCTAGTCCAATTGCCAAATCGTACCGCCAGAATTGACGCGATCGCCGACCTTCGGGTGAGCGAAGAGGCAAGTATAGATAAACGCCCTGACCCTTAGCAATTTACCGATAAGGAAATTTGATCTCGTTCAGAAACAGTTCTTACAATTATGTTGCCGTTACTTCCATCGTTCATGGTTGCCCAGATTGTTACCGCCCCGCCCCCTATCACTGAGCAACAGTTTTTAACACAAACCCAAGAAATACGAAGTTTACCAGGCAAGCTAAATGAAGTTCCTGTTTTCAACAGTAATAGCCCAGAAATCGTGCAAACGGAAGGAATTTTACTCTCCACTTTTCCGGCTGAGGGGAAGCGCGAACCGAGGGCCCATCTCAATAAACCCCTAAAGGGTCGTTTTGATATCTTTACCCATCATATTTCTCGACCCATTGGTACCAATAGAACCTTGTATCAAGGGCTGATCGTTGAAAATCCGACGGATCAATTTGTAACGGTGAGAGTATTGCAGGGAGCGAGTTATCTGACTTCTCCTGATGCACCGTTCATTGATTTACCGCCTAGCGTGGAAGATCCCTATGGGCAGGTTTTTTCTGGGCCAGGTTCCCGTTTGATGAATGATATTCTCCGGGGCTATAGCCAGCCCAAATTCCCCCGCATTGTCACTATTCCGCCAAGGGAAAGCACGATACTGTTTAATTTACCGATTAATCGCAGCAGTGCCCGCTCTACCTACCTCCGGGTCGAAAGTAGTGGCCCGGTATATCTCGCTAATTTGGCGATGTTTGCGGTTCCAGAGATGCCCCCTGAAGAGATGGCGACAACCGAGAATCAACCGGCTCCCCCCCTAAGGTTTCGGGAACCTAGCTTGGATGATTGGCGCGGTCTGTTAGCCGGCGGTCGGTTGGTTTACCCTAGAGACAGGGTTCCGACTCCCCCTGAAAAAATTAATCCAAATGCTCCCAATCGGCCGATCTATGGACGGGTTGCAGGGGTTTCCTTGGGCAGTGAGTGGAAAACAAAGTTAGTCGATAGTCCCAAGTCTAATTATTTAAGTATTCCTGATCGGGGCAAGGCCTTTTCTTATCCGTTAAGCACGGTGACGGTGGGAACCCAGGGGACACAACAAATTCAAAGTGCTCCGATGTTGGCTCGGTATCCAGATACGGCTTATTTGGCCCACGGAAACTATGGGGTTCATTATCAATTGACCTTACCCCTGCGTAATCGGACTTCTACAAAGCAAAGTGTCAGTATTGCGCTGCAAACACCGATTAAACAGGATCAATACAGCGATCGCCTCTTTTTTGTCCCCCGCCCAACGGGTCAGGTCTTTTTCCGAGGGACGGTGAGAGTGAGTTATATTGACGACCGCGGCCAAAGTCAGAATCGTTATTTTCATATCACGCAACGACAGGGGCAAATGGGAGATCCGCTCATTATGCTCAATTTATCGCCAGGGGAACAACGGCAAGTGATGTTAGATTTCCTCTATCCGCCTGATGCAACCCCTCCCCAAGTTGTCACGGTGAGAACCGAACAATTATTTTATGGAACGAGTTTGAGAAATTAGTTCCTTTTTAATAACTTCTCGTAAGCGGCGATCGCGTTAAGACCTAGATTTAATCTGAGGATTGACCCTATCGCCTAGAATTTTATTTAAGTCCTTGTAAATCTTTATTTTCAAAATAGAACAAATTATTTATGGCTGAACTCGAAACCTATGTCCGTATGGCGGAAGACGAGCTAACCCAATACAGTACGGAAGCCCGGAAAATCGAAAAACTCCGTCGTAAAATCGCCTTAGCGTTGAACTATCAACAACAGCAACAGCTTCGGGATGAGTTATTAGCCGTTATGCCCCAGGGCTTTTTTGCTACCTTGGTGGAAAACAATCGTCAATCCGTTGCCCTACCCTTCTGGGGAATTGCTGGTCTGGGGCTATTATTCGGCATTTCGTTGCAGCAACCGCTAGATTTTATGGCTCCCGCGATCGCGATTCCCTTGGCCATTACCATTCAACAATGGGGATGGAAGTTAGAAGCCCAACGTTTAGTCTTAAAAACACTGGATGAGCTAGAAAATCGGATCAAGAATCCGAATACAGCTACTTAACTGGGTTTTTAGCTAGAATTTTATTATTGAGCTTCAATTTAAGCGGCTTTTTAATAATTGAACAACCGTTGAATAGGGGGCAAACCTCAATGCATCTCTTCTCTGCGATCGCCGATCAGATCATAGGTAATAATAGGAGAGAAATTACTTCATCGTTTAAATAAAGCGAATCTGTTCTCCCAATGTCATTAACTTCCAATGCCCTCCCTGAAAATTTGGCTAAAATCGTTGAACGGTTTAAGCGTCATGCCGATCCCAAAAAACGCTATGAACAATTATTGTGGTATGCCAAAAAGCTAGAACCAATGCCAGAAGCGGGAAAAGTTATTGAAAATAAGGTTCAAGGTTGCGTTTCCCAAGTCTATATCACAGCAGACTTGAAAGAAGGAAAAATTTGGTATCAAGGGGATTCCGATGCCCAATTAGTAAAAGGCTTAGTTGCCTTATTGATTCAGGGTTTAAATGGCTTATCTCCCGAAGAAATTTTAGCAGTTACACCTGATTTTATTAAGGAAACCGGCTTAGAAGTCAGTTTAACCCCCTCGCGGGCCAACGGTTTTTATAATATTTTTAATTTAATGAAGAAAAAAGCATTAGGATTCCAATTAGGAGAAAATATCGCCGCCCCTTCTTAACCGTTGATCTTGAACAAAGCTAAGTGAATAATTATAATCATTCTCAATCAAAATGAAATCATAAAATGCTTTTATCACAAAGCTTTTAGAACTTAGAACGACTATTCCGATCAAACTGATGTCGATTTCAACCTTTCCCCCTTCTATTTCAGTAATCCTGTTACGCTTTTTTGCCTTCCGTAATACAATAAACGGGGGGTTTCTGACGATGGTTTAGTAGGTCGTCACCGAGAGATTAAGCAAGATATGACTAAGTTTGTGTTTGTAACGGGGGGCGTTGTTTCCAGTATTGGAAAAGGGATTGTCGCTGCAAGTCTAGGCCGCCTCTTTAAATCCAGAGATTATTCGGTTTCGATTTTAAAACTTGACCCGTACATTAACGTTGATCCGGGTACGATGAGTCCTTTTCAGCATGGTGAAGTCTTTGTGACGGAGGATGGAGCCGAAACGGATTTGGATTTGGGGCATTATGAACGATTTACCGATACGTCGATGTCGCGTCTCAATAGTGTGACGACGGGATCGATTTATCAAGCGGTTTTAAATAAGGAACGGCGGGGAGCCTATATGGGCGGCACTGTACAGGTCATTCCCCATATCACTAATGAAATTAAAGAACGCATTTTACGGGTGGCCCAAAATACCAATCCTGATGTGGTTATTACGGAAATTGGGGGAACAGTCGGGGATATTGAGTCCTTGCCGTTTTTAGAAGCAATTCGTCAGTTCCGTAAGGATGTGGGGCGCAATAATGTGTTATACCTCCACGTTACCCTAATTCCCTGGATTCCTGCTGCAAAGGAAATGAAGACCAAGCCGACCCAACATTCGGTTAAGGAGTTGCGTTCTATTGGGATTCAGCCCGATGTGTTAGTCTGTCGCTGCGATCGCCCCTTGCACCAGGGTATGAAGGAAAAACTCTCAGAATTTTGTGATGTGCCGGTAGAATCGGTCATTACTTGCCAAGATGCCAGCAGCATTTATGAAGTGCCTTTAATTTTAGAAAAAGAAGGGTTAGCCGAACAGGTTTTAGAATTGCTCCGTATGGAATCGCGCCGCCCCCATTTAGGAGAATGGCAATCGTTGGTGGATAAGATGCAATCTCCCCAGCATGAGTTAGAAGTGGCCTTAGTCGGTAAATACGTGCAACTGAGTGATGCCTATTTATCGGTGATAGAAGCCCTCGGTCATGCCGCGATCGCGGTTAGCAGTAAACTCAAAGTTCGTTGGGTCAGTGCCGAAGAAATCGAAGAATCGGGCGCAGAAGATTGCTTAAAAGGCGTGCAGGCGGTAATTGTCCCTGGCGGCTTTGGCATTCGGGGGGTAGATGGAAAAGTCCAAGCCATTGAATATGCCCGTCAACAACAAATTCCCTTTCTCGGCCTTTGTCTGGGGATGCAGTGCTTAGTGATCGAATGGGCCCGCAATGTTGCCCACTTAGAGCGGGCCAATAGTGCCGAATTTGATCCCGATACCCCAAATCCCATTATTAATTTGCTTCCAGAGCAACAAGATGTGGTAGATTTAGGAGGAACCATGCGTTTAGGGTTATATCCCTGTCGTTTAGTTCCTGATACGTTGGCATTTTCCCTTTACCAACAAGAAGTTGTTTATGAGCGACACCGCCACCGCTATGAGTTTAATAACGCTTACCGCAGCTTGTTTTTAGAGACAGGTTTTGTGGTGAGTGGAACCTCTCCCGATGGTCGCTTAGTGGAAATTGTCGAATATCCTAAACATCCTTTCTTCATTGCCTCTCAATTTCACCCCGAATTCCATTCCCGTCCCAATCACGCCCATCCCCTCTTTTTAGGGCTGATGAAAGCAGCGTTGGAATATCAGTCTCTGAGTGTGGTTTGTTGCTCTTAATGGGCTTTTTAAGAACTTCTCAATTCCAAAAGACGACTGGGGCAAGGGCCTTTGCTTGAAGAAGGAAACCCCGATCAAACTCGGAAAAAAGCTCTGAAATCCCTTTTTATCGCGTCTCTTTGACCATGAATCTATCTTTAGGTAGAGGCAGAGAGCTTCAATTTCCAGAAAACTGTGATAAAAAGGAATAATACTCGAAAAATAACAGAGTTAAAACTTTCTGGTCTTCTAAGCTCTTATCTGTTCCGATAAACTTGGAATCACCTTGACTTCAACTACTTTTCACACGGATTAACCGTTTACATCTATGGAAATACAATTGATCAACATTGGCTTTGGTAACATCGTTTCTGCCAATCGTGTCGTCGCGATCGTTAGCCCTGAATCTGCCCCCATTAAGCGAATCATTACTGACGCACGGGAACGGGGTCAACTGGTGGATGCAACCTATGGCCGTCGCACTAGAGCCGTAATCATTATGGACTCTAGCCATGTTGTCCTCTCTGCTATTCAACCAGAAACCGTTGCCAACCGCTTTGTTGTGAGCAAAGAAGCTGCCAACGTTAATTAATCCCCCATTAGGTTCATGTCAATCGGTCAACTTATTGTATTGACAGGCCCCAGCGGTGTTGGCAAGGGGACTTTGGTGCGGGCCTTGTTGGCTCGGCATGGGGAGTTATTTCTCTCGGTGTCAGCCACAACCCGCGCTCCCCGTCCAGGTGAAATCGATGGCAGGGAATATTTCTTTGTCACCCAAGCCCAGTTTCAAACCCTGATTGAACAGGGGGAACTGCTGGAATGGGCAGAGTATGCCGGCAATTATTACGGGACTCCTCGCGCTTCGGTGGAGTCTCAAGTTGCTTCAGGTAAAAAAGTGATTTTAGAAATTGAGGTGATCGGCGCAAGTCAGGTGAGAAATACTTTCCCTCAAGCCTTGCGAATCTTTATATTGCCGCCTTCGATGGAAGAATTAGAGCAACGTTTACGCAGTCGGGGTCAAGATGCGGATGCCGCGATCGCGTTACGGTTAGAACGAGCCAAGGAAGAATTAGCTCTTAGCCACGAATTTGATTATGAAGTGGTCAATGATGATTTAGAAACGGCCTTAGCCAAAATTGAAAAAATTTTATTCGGGACTGCGGTATAACCAATCTCGAATTTCTTGAACGATCCAAGCGGCTTCTGCGGGGTCTAAGTCTTTGCCTAAGGGGTAAATCTGGTCAGGTGTTGTGAAACTAAGGTGCTGTTGATCAGATTGAGTAGGCGCAAAAACTCCCATAATATCTTGACGTTTTCCCCTTGCTTTTTGATAGGTTATTCCTAAAATTGTTTGGCTAATTTGGTATTGTTCATCCGCTAAAATAAGCTGCGTTTTAGAGAGTTTTCCAAAAATTAAATCAATAACGAGAGTTAACAGGACAATTCCTAAATTTAACAGTAAAATCAGTTCTAATTCCCAAAAAACAAACGATTTATTTGGTGTTAAATAATAATTTAATCCCATCAAACTGGGCGCGATCGCTAAACTCCAAATCATCAAGCCCCACAGACTCAAACGAGTCAAAGAATTAGACTGAGAAGTTTTTCCCAATAAGGTATCCCATAGGCGAAACTGACCAGAAGCCAGTTTTAGCGTTAACACGGATTCGGAGTAACTTAATTTAATCCGAGATTGTCTCGGTTGAATTAGCTTTTGGGTTTGCTCAACCACTTTCTGTCCAAAATGAAAGGGATTGTCTAAGCTTAAAAGCGTCTCTAATGCCTCCGTTGCTGACTGATAACGTTTTTCTACAATGGGGTGGGTTAACCTCGCTAACCATTGTTTAAACGGGCGGCTAATGGCGATCTGATCGTCTAAAACGAACCCTGACTGTTGAGCAATGACGGTTTCCGGCGATCGCCCCGTTAATAAATGAATCAAAGTTGCGCCTAATCCATACAGATCTGAGGCGGGAACGGCTTTTCCCCAATATTGTTCTAAGGGTGTATAACCACTACTGCCAACTACGGTAAACGTTACGCCGGTCACGGTTTTATTAGCTTGAACGGCTCCAAAATCAATTAAGTAAATATGGCCATCGGTTCCTAAAATTAAATTACTCGGTTTAAGATCACGATGTAAAATGGGCGGATTTGATTCATGTAAATAAACTAAAATATTGAGAATTTCTTGAGCAATTTTTTTAAGATCACTTTCACTAAAAGTTCGATTTTTATGGATTAATTCGGCTAAAGAAAAACCATGTAGATAGTCTTGAGTCAAAGCAAACCAGGTTACGCCAGAGCCGTTTTGTTGATCAATTTCAAAGGAGTCATGATAGTGGGGAATGCGCGGATGATTTAAGTTTTGTAAAACTTCCGCTTCTCGTTCAAATAGTTTAAATTCTGACCATTGCAACTGAGGACTAAAAGCAAGTAGTTTAAGGGTGACTAATTGCGGCGATCGCTGAAAAGCGAGTAATTTAACTAAATTGAGCCAATCGAGATTATTAAGTTTTTCCCAACGCCAGAGAAAGCCAAATTGATGAGATTTTAAGTCAATCGCCAGCCAGGTTTGACGGTTATTTCCTGAATGGCCTAACGGTTGTTTCAAGAGATAACGCTGATGGAGAATGTCACCCGTTTTAAACATGGCTGTTGTCCTTGAATGGGTTTTTCTTCGGCATGACGCTTCTTCTATTTTCCCTGATTCATCCCCAGCCGTGCCCGACCCGCTCAGATAATTTTTGGAATGAGGCTCATTCGGACGGATTTAACAGGGTTTTAATTGGCTTAATTCAATAATGATGGTATCGATGGCATTGCGTAGAATAGAAGCCGGTTGCTCGCTATTATTGACCAAAATGCTAAAAACGAGGGGCGCAAAGTCTGTGGGTTGCAAATAACCTGACAAGCTAATAGCTCCCGATAAGGTGCCGGTTTTTCCCTGTAATTTGCCGACAACGGGAGTATTTAAAAAACGGTTTTTTAAGGTGCCGGTTTGTCCCGCGATCGCGAGGGAGTCTCGATAGGTTGTACCTAAAGGAGATTGGGTCATCGAAGTTAATAATTGTACAAAAGCGGTGGGTGATACGAGGGTCTGGCGCGATAGGCCCGATCCGTCTTTTAAGAAATATTGATTATTTTCTACTTTTAAACTATTCAAAGTCTCTTTTAAACTCTCGATCGCGGTATTGTCTGAATCTTGAATGTGATTTAATAAACTTTCTGCGTATAAATTATTGCTATTTTGATTGATTTCCGTAATGAGTTCTTTTAAGGTTGGAGATTCAATTTCTAATAATTGTTTTTCTTGGGAATTAATGGCGGGATTATTGGTAATTTCTACTCGGCCAACTTGAATTCCAGCTTCAGTCAATACCTGTTGCAAAGAGTCGGCAAAGTAACGGACGGGATCGGGAATGGCGATCGCAGTAATGTCGGGTTCGGATTGGTTTCCGAGTTCTCCCTCAAGGACTAAAACCGGCTGACCTAAAACTCCTTTGATACGGATTCTTTGGGTGGGATTCCCTGATACCGTGCGGGTTTGGTTAATAATTTGCCATTGCTTAGCGGTGATCGCGTCCGACCAGGTAACCTGTAAAGGTTGTCCGACCGCTTGGGGAGATAGGGTTAAATTAACGGTATTTTGATTGAGGATTAATTGATTAACCGCAGGGGCATAATAAAAATAAATATCTTCCCATTCCCAGGTGGGTTTTAATAGATTTTGTGGGGCAATTGTCTCGACTAAACTTAAGGTTTTGATCTGTTGAATTCCTTGAGATTTTAGATGATTAGCCAAGGTTTTTAATTGTTCAGTGGTTAAGCTCGGATCGCCTTTGCCAATGATTCGTAAACGGTTTAAACTAGCCCCTTCTCCTTGACTATAAATAGGTGTTTTAATGCGATAATTTTCTCCTGATTTCACTAAAGCGGCGGCGGTTGTTAACAGTTTAGTATTAGAAGCCGGGACAAATAATTGTTCAGCCCCCCGTTGATAAAGGGTCGTTTGATTCTGTAAATTTTTAACCAGAATTCCCCAATGGGCTGTCCGTAACTCAGGCTGGCTTAATAATGTATCAATTTTTTGGGGGATGTCTGCCACACAACGGCGATCGCGGGATCTAACGGTTTGGGAGAGGGGGCTATCGGCGATCGCGACCTTGGGAGTCATCAGCATCATCAATAAGAACCCTATGATCCAACGTGCTTTTGAAGGAAACCCGACTGTCTTTAAAAATTTGCTATGATGGAACATAAAATAATTTTCAGTTAATAAGTTATCGCTAAATTTAATTGCTATTTTCTAACGAATAAAATTGACGAAAAATAATTGATCAAGTTTCAATTAAATTAATCATTTCATTAACATAGAGGTAAAGCGTGAGCTACGATTTTGATTTATTCGTAATAGGCGGCGGTTCAGGGGGAATTGCGACGGCGAGACGGGCGGCGGAATACGGTGCAAAAGTAGGCATTGCCGAAGCTGACCGCTTAGGGGGAACCTGTGTAAATAAGGGCTGTGTTCCTAAAAAATTGTTGGTTTATGCCTCCCGTTTTGCTGATCATTTTCACGAAGCGCAAGGATACGGCTGGAGTCCGATTGAAAGCCATTGTGATTGGAAAACCTTAATTACTGCTGTTAATCAGGAAGTAAATCGACTCAACGGAATTTATCAACGAATGTTAGATAATTCCAAGGTAGAAATTTTTCGAGAATTTGCCTCGTTTATTGATCTCCATACCCTACAAGTCGGAGACAAAAACATTACTGCCGATAAGATTTTAATTGCCGTCGGTGGCCATCCTGTTACGCCCCAGGTGCCAGGGATTGAACACGCCCTCATTTCCGATGATATGTTTAATTTAACTGAACAACCGAAAAATTTGGTGGTTTTAGGGGGCGGTTATATCGGAGTCGAATTTGCTTGTTTAATGAATAAATTGGGGTCTAAAGTCACTCAAATTATTCGCGGCGATAAGATTTTACGAGGGTTTGATGAGGATCTCCGCACTGAAATTCAAGAATCCATGATCAAACACGGAATTAATATTATTAATCACAGCAAATTAATTAGCATTGATAAAACAGATCGGGGATTAAATATTAATCTTGAAAATATTTGTAAGGATCACGAAAAATTTCAAGTTTCGGGCGTAGATTCTTTGACCCTAGCGGCTTTAGGCAGACGGGCCAAATTAGATAATCTTAATCTTGATAAGGCTGGGGTTTGTGTTAAACATGAAGCGATCGCCGTCAATGAATATAGCCAGACTTCCCAGCCCAATATTTTTGCCGTGGGAGATTGCACCAATCGCATTAATTTAACGCCCGTTGCCATTAATGAAGGCCGCGCCCTAGCGGACACAGAATTTGGCGGAAAATCCCGAATTATGGCCTATGACAATGTTCCTTCGGCTGTCTTTAGTACCCCAGAAGCCGCAACGGTGGGGCTAACAGAATGTCAGGCGGTTCATCAATTTGGGGAAGATAACATCAAAATCTATCGTTCTAAGTTCCGCTCTATGTACTACACCTTACCAAACCTCGACGAGAAAACCCTGATGAAGTTAGTTGTCCGCAAAGATACGGATCAGGTGATTGGGGCACACATGGTCGGAGATTATGCGGCTGAAATTATTCAAGGAGTCGCGATCGCGGTCAAAATGGGAGCAACCAAAGCCGACTTCGATGCAACCGTTGGCATTCATCCCACCTCAGCCGAAGAATTTGTCACCATGCGTTAAGTAGAATCCCCCCGCCTATCGGTATTCTCCTTAATAAGTCAGAAGGCAGGGGGAACAATCACAAAATGCTTTTTAATTTAATTATTTTTCTTTTGAAATAACCAAATATCATCCCTTTGATATTGTGTTTTAAAATCAGGATTTTGCTGTAATTGTTGGACTAAATTTTTAACCGTTTCTTGGGAATTTTCCCAGCCAGGATGACGAGTATTGAGCAAAATATAAGTAAAAGTTGTAGGATCAATGGGTTCCGCATCCTTAATGGCTAACTGAACCATGACTCGTTGGCTTAAATGGGGAGCAATTTGGGGAGAAACCAATAAACTTTCATCGGTTTTTACTAAACTAACAGCTTCTTGCATCGCAGCTAAATTATCCCAATTTTCTAAATATTTACTAAAGAAATAACCATATTTTCCTAATGCTAAAAACGTGATTAATGACCAAATAATAATACCTTTAGGATTTTTAACTAAACCCTTATTATGAGCTAAACTGGTGATTACAGCTAAAAATAAAAACGGTAAAATAGCAATAGAATATTGATGGGTAATATCTTTTTGCGGGAAGTAATCCGTCAATAAGTTTAAAAATAAGCTAGGTAAAGCGGGGATTAAAGGTGTTAAATATTGGAAAGATAACCCCCAAAGTACAGGAGCTATTAATAATAGTAAATAACCCAAATTTTCGCCTGTAAAAATTCGACCTAATATAAGATTAGGTTTTAAAATTAGATTTTGAATGATTTCCGTAACTGAATTTCCTAAAAATGAATAACGGCCAACGGCAGCAACTTCAGCCCCACTAAATTGGGGAATAATAACTTTAGTCGCAATAATAAACCAGGCGACTCCTGAAATTAAAGCAATAACTCCATAAACTTTTTTTTTCTCCCAAATCAGTAGCCAAAATCCCATTGCTGCGACGGTTAAGGACAAAACAGCTTTACAACTTAGAATGATTACAATACTGACAATAAATCCCAATAATTTCTGATTACGTGCCGTCCAAATTGCCCAAAGAATAGCAGGCAAAGCAATCACTTCAGGATGGAAATCAAATAGATTAACATTAAATAACAACGGATAGAGTAAAAAAGCAATAGTTACGGCAAAAGCTTGATCATCTTTTAATCCTGCTTGATTCGCCAATAACCAAATGGGCCAAGCTCCTAAACTCAGCGCGATCGCCTGAATGAATAATAACCAATAAACACTCGGATAAAGTTTATAAAAAAGTGCAATAGGATAAAGAATGAAAGAAGCATGATCGCCTAAAATATGAAAACCTCGAAAAGAAATAATAGGATTTTGATTTTGACTAATTAAATAAACCGCTTGATCAAACCAACCGAGATCTAACGCATTAGATTGAAATAATAAATGCCTAGCAATACTACTAATCAAAAAGATTAACGTAGCAGTGCCAATAGCAATCAAAACCTTAGATGGTAATAACTCAATTTTTTTAAACATTATTAACTATCAACTATCAACTATCAACTATCAACTATAAAATATTAACTATTAACTATTAACTATTTCGCAATAACCAAAACCCAGTGTAGGTCATGCCCGAATCATCAGGCTGAACCAACAAAAAATGCAATCCTAAAGTGTCTTGTTTCCGGGTTTCAAAAGTTGATCCACTCTGGGCAATTTCCGCATCTTCAAAGGTTAATAAGACCCAGCGATCGCTTAAGCCTGCTTCTAAGATCATGCCCCCCGATTGTCCCACTTCGGTCGGAATAAAATTCAAACTAACGGGGCTAATGGAATCTAACCACTGGGCTAAATAACGAGATTGTCTGCCGCCATAAATCACTACACCTGGAATATTAACCGTTGAAGGAATGCCTAAAGTTAAAGGAAAAAACGCTTCAGGTAAGTGCAAATAGGGCATCGGGCGATCGCGAAAAAAATCCACTAGTTCACCCGCAGGAAAAGCAGCAAAACGCCACTGTTCTCCCCACAGATTATCGGGGACGGGTTGGGGTGGTGGTTGGTCTAATTTAAACGCGCTCTGCCAATCGGGATGGCGTTGGGTTAATAGCTGTTTTAATGCAGTTGTATGACGATTTGCTTCGATGGGAATGTCTAATTCCTTACCTGCTAAGGTTAATAAATTCAAAGATTGGGGACGAAAAACTTGGATTTTTTCAGGCTTTTCTGTTTCTAAAAGTGGTTGTAATTTTTCGATTAACCAAGCAGAATTAACCTGAGATTGTAAACAATTAGCTTCCTCAACAATTCGCCCGTAATTATCACAAATTAATAGCTCCCAATAAACATTTTCCTTTGGATTTGAGGATGGAAATTTATAAAAGTCTGCTTGCCAAATAACCATAAATTAAAATTACAAAATAACGCTAAAATCAAAAAAATAGGATCATGATATTTGAATTTCCATGAGCGAGCAAACTTTATCCGAAGAATGGCTAGAAATTGGCATCATTGTAGCACCCCAAGGTTTACAGGGTGAGGTGAGGGTGCTTTCTAGTTCGGACTTTCCTGAGCGATTTACCCAAAAAGGCACCCGTTGGCTCCAATCTCCCAAAGGGGAAACTCCTCAAGCGGTAAAACTTAGCTCTGGTCGCTATTTAGATGGCAAAAATCTGTATATTGTCAAATTAGCGGAGATCCAAAATCGCACTCAAGCCGAATCCCTACGCCATTATCGTTTACTGGTTCCTGCCAGCGATCGCTTACCTGTGGAAGATGATGAATATCATGTGGCTGACTTGATCGGCCTAGAAGTCTATGATCAACAGACAGGGGAATTAATTGGAATTGTTAAAGATGTTTTTTCAGCAGGCAATGATTTATTAGAGGTTCAACTTACACCTGAATTTATGTCAAAAAAAAGTACGAAAGAGCAAGAAGAAATTGAAACTCAAAAAGTATCAGGGAAAAGAATTTTAGTTCCCTTTGTCAAAGCGATTGTTCCCATTGTAGAGATTAATAATAAACGCATTGAAATCAATCCGCCCACAGGTTTATTAGATTTATGAAGAATACTTAATGCGTAATAATGGCTCAAGAGACGGTTAGGCGATCGCACTATTTTCTTCATTATCCAAAATCTTAGGCTCAGTAATTCGTGAGATGACAATTACCAGTGATCAAGTTAAACAAAAAGCGATTGAATTGGGGTTTCATTTAGTTGGAATTGCGGATGTTGACCAAGAATTTCCTGATCAAGCATTAGAACGGTTAAAAGCCTGGTTAACAATGAGTTATCAAGCGGAGATGCAATGGATGGCTAATCCTAAACGCTTTGATATTCGCGCTTGTTTTCCTGACGTGCAATCCGTTATTTCGGTTGCGATCAATTATTACACCCCCCATCAACGGGCAGAAGGCAAAGAATATGCCAAAATCTCTCGTTACGGTTGGGGGCGCGATTACCATAAAGTCATGACGCGACGGTTGAAAGCCCTGAGCCATTGGTTAGAAGATCAAGATAAAACCATTAAAACCCGTTATTATGCCGATACCGGCCCCATTCAAGATAAGGTTTGGGCGCAACGTAGCGGTTTAGGCTGGATTGCTAAAAATGGTAATGTCATTACTCGGAACTATGGTAGCTGGGTCTTTTTGGGAGAAGTGTTAATTAACATCCCTTTAACGCCCGATCGCCCCCATACCGAACATTGTGGAACCTGTACTCGTTGCCTGGATGCGTGCCCAACAGGAGCCATCACTCAACCTTTTGTGATTAACAGCGATCGCTGCATTGCCTACCATACCATTGAAAATCGATCAGATACTTTACCGGATGACATTAAACCCCATTTAGACGGATGGGTTGCCGGTTGTGATATTTGTCAGGATGTCTGCCCCTGGAATCAACGCTTTGCCAAAGAAACCGATATTCCTGATTTTCAACCCTATCCTGAGAATATTAATCCCAAATTAAAGGATTTAGCCGAAATTAGCGACCAAGAATGGGATCAACGCTTTACGGCCTCAGCATTAAGAAGAATTAAAACTGCTATGTTACGGCGGAATGCTCGTGCTAGTCTAGAGTAGGAAAAGACTCCTCTTAGCTGCATAATATACCTTAGGTCAAATTGAGCAAATATCTAATTTTTGCATTCAATTAACAGGAATTAAGGGATCAGCCTGGTTAAAATACTGGGATTTGAATGGCGACTCCAGAACAAAAGATCCCTACCAGCATCCTGTTATTTTTCCTTTTTTATTCTGATTCGTTAACCTTTTTTTATCCCCACTCTTGCGTTAATTTTGGTTCCCAATGGCAATTAAAGCAATTCTATTTGATTTTGATGGCACAATTGCCAATACTCAGGATGCGTTTTTAGAAATTGTTAATGAGTTAGCCGATGAATTTGGTTATCCGCCGGTGGATCAGGTGCAATTAGAAAAACTTAAAAATTTGAGTTCGTTAGATGTTATTAAAGAATCAGCCATTCCCACATTGAAAATCCCCTTTATTCTTAAACGGATTAAAAAAGAATTAGGCAAAAAAATCTCTGCATTAGAACCCTATCAGTCTATTATTCATGCACTTTTTACCTTAAAAGAAAGAGGCTACCTCATTGGTATTGTCACTTCAAATTTAAAGGAAAATGTGTTAGCTTTTTTGGAGAAAAATGATCTAGATAAGGTTTTTGATTTCATTCATTCAGGAACGACTTTGTTTGGTAAGAATAAGATCATTAATCGGGTAATTAAAGAAAATAAATTGAAAGTCGAAGAGGTGATCTATGTTGGTGATGAAACGCGGGATATTCATGCCGCTAAACAAAGTAAAATTAAAATGATTTCAGTGAGTTGGGGCTTTAATTCTCCGCAAATTTTAGCGCAATATCAACCCGATTTTTTAGTCCATCATCCCTGTGAATTATTGGAAGTGGTAGCTTGTTTAGATAAACGCTAATGGGTTTTGGACTTGCTATTAATAAGAAACCTACACTGTCCAACATTTTCAACAGAGGTTTTGTTGTTCTGTTTTAAGAAACAAAGGCCAATTCTTCTTTTTCCATTTCTGCCGTATAGTCTCCCCAGGTCGCCGCACTGGTTAATTGGGCACGACGATAAAAGACTTTTTGGGCTGCTGCAACGTTTTCTGGTTTGCCCCTCCAGGTTTTCATGGCAGCTTGTTGTAATGCTCGACCATAGGAAAAGGTGAGATTCCAAGGGAGTTGCCCTTTAAATAACCGATTCATGGCATTAAGATGGGCTGTGGCCCGTTCGTCACTTTGTCCCCCTGAGAGAAAAGCACAACCCGGAACCGAGGCAGGAACGCGATCGCGCAAACAATGAACGGTTAAACTTGCCACTTCTTCGACGCTGGCTTGTTGGGGGCAATCCATACCGGCAATGACCATACTGGGTTTGAGGATCATTTGATCGAGTTGAACATTGTAGAGATAGAGCCGATCAAATACATGCTGAAGAACGTCTTGGTGAACGACGAAACTCCGTTCAATAGTGTGATTGGCATCCATTAATACTTCCGGCTCGACAATGGGAACCAATCCCCCTTCTTGGCACAGGGCGGCATAACGGGCTAAGGCATCGGCATTGGCTTCGAGCGCAACCGGAGAAGGGGTCTGTTCAGTAATGCGAAAAACTGCCCGCCATTTGGCAAATCGCGCCCCCAAATCGTAATATTCAGCAATGCGATCGCGTAAACCGTCCAATCCTTCTGTGATCAATTCCTGAGAGCTTCCGGCTAAGGGTTTGGTGCCACCATCTAATTTAATCCCCGGAATAATGCCTGCATTGATTAATAACTGAGGAAAAGCTATCCCCGCTTGGGTAAATTGGCGAATGGTTTCATCAAATAAAATAACGCCACTTAGAAATTGATTGATATGGGGCGTAGTCAAGAGCATTCCACGGTAAGCACGCCGCATTGCTTCGGTTGTAGGAATTCCTAACGATTGAAAGCGTTTATTGGCAGTTCCAAAACTTTCATCAGCCGCTAAGATGCCTTTGCCTTTGACGACCATTGCTTTGGCTATTGCTTGCATTTCCGCTACAGACATGATGTCACCACCTTAAAACAATACAAGTGCTTTTCCCCTAGTACGCGATCGCCCAGACCTTGGAATGAAGGGGATCAATTACGGCTGAACTGCTTTGATCCTAGCTTGCAACTTTCTCAGGGGATTTAAGTTTCATTCTTCCGAAATAGGTAAGATCAGCGACAGTGGCTCGTTTCCCAAATCCATTACCCAATCCATTAATTTTTAAGGGGAGAGTGTTGCTTAAACCAGTACCAAAGCTTTTTAAGGTTTTCTTCTAACCAAAGAATGCCCACATCTAACCACTCTAGAATCCGTTCTAAGGGGTGTTTAATATAACCAATGGGTTTGGCTTCGGTTTCTATCCAATCCGGTGTGGCTTCTAAGTCCGTGTTAAAAGTCTGGGTAGGGGTGAGCGCGATCGCGATTTCGTCTTCCCACATCTCTTCGGGTTTAGGAATTGTTAAGGTATGGTTCGTTGATGTCGGGGCGTTTGTAACTGAATGAGCAGGAGAGGGAGAAACAGGACGACGAATAGGGGGACTTTGACGAGATTTTTTTTGAATTTTATGGGATTTAGAACTATTTAACTTTTTCTGTCGAGGAATGCCTTGTAAGGGAAGAGGGTTTGTATTTTCGGTGGACGTAACGGGAGCGGCTTCTGTCGTAACGTCAATAAATAAATCTTCCCAGGTTAACCAGGGGTCTTCAATCTTCTCTGTTGAACCGTTTAACTTATTTTGAGCCGGTTTCGCAAATTGAGACGATCTAGCTTGTTGACCAAAAAAGTAGGCGATCGCCGCTTGAATTAAAACCTGAATTTGAAACGGATCGGGTTCACGGGATTCAAGGGCTTGGGAGCGAATAGGTAAATTGCTGGCTTCAGTTGGTTCAGAAGGAGAAAAAAGATGGGGTAAATTCGCAGGCGTTAGTTGTGGCCAGGAAACTTTGGCCAACACTTCCGTATTAAATCGCTGGAGCGCAGGCGGAATTTCTATATATTGGGCTAACTCTCCGGTTTTTTCTAGGGCAGATTCGACTAACGGAGACGCTTGAACCCGCTGCAATCCCTGTTGAACTTGTTGAAAAATTTGCTGTCTCCATTGAATTTCCTGATTTTCTAAGGAGGAAACCCGTTGATCCAAATTATCGAGTAACTTTTTACCTGGGACTAAAGCGGAAGCAGAGACAGGAACAAGAGTGGAGGGCTTCCATGGGGGCAGTTGGGGCTTAAACTCTTGAGTTTCTAGCCAATGCAAGGTTTTCCAAAGCCATTGGACAGGGGGTAAAACGGTGTCATTTTTGGCATCAACTAAGGGAATTAAACCCAAGGTTTTCTGGGAGATCGACCACTGTAAGCGTCGTTCGTACCAATAGTTGGCTAGTTCGGAACGCAACGCCTGTTGCAAGGTTTGCTGTTGCTCAGGAGAAAGAACATCAAGAACGTCATTATCCGTCGTCGTTAAAACCAATTGGCGCGTATCGAGGGCGCAAGCCAGCCCCTGAATGATTAAATCCTTGGGTTTGTCGTTGGCAAAAAGGTTCTTAATGGGCGTGGTTAATTGGCTAAACCCTAATTTGGGTAAAGGTTTTTGAAATTCTAAAGTAGATTGTTCTGCAACATTAGCCTGAAGGGACGCTTCTAGATGTTGTTGAATTTGTTCAAAAAACTGATGGGAAAGGATAATTTGTTTTTTAGCACTTTTCTCTTCTGATGAAAGCGTTTTGGGCGAGGATGGTAACTCAGGAATTTCAAACCACGGCTCAATGGTGGTTAAAATTTTCTCCAAGGGCTGATCAACGGGAGGATAGGATGGGTCGGTATCGGCAACAGAAGACGGTAAGACGTTAGGGTTTGAATTAGAAGCACCTGCCCCTAATGTGGGCCCATTCCATTGTTGGGGATGCAAAAGCCAATAAAACGGAGAAATCAGAATCTGCGCGCTCCATTCTGCCGCAACTTTAAGATGTCGAAAGGTTTCCCCCAAGCGATCGCGGAGTTGTAAAGACTGACGATTGAGGAAATTAAAAAGACGACTTTTATAAGGACGGCTAGAGACTGACATCGAATTACGGGGAGATCCTAACAAAATCCAGGAATATCAGCACTATTTTTAACATGAGCAAAATAAGAGAATTATTTTTAACCCAAGGTAGCACCTCATCTAAGATTAACAGGAATTCTTCCGATTCGGGCCCTTGTCCATGAGGTTTTAAATAAGATTTACAACGCAAATCGCTTTTATTCCTGTAGGGTTCCATCCATTGCAATTTGGGGCAAAATTAGCACGTAACGGTAACCCGATTCTGGAGAACCTTGAATGACCACCTTACCGCCATGACTTTCCGCTAAATAACACCCTAACAGTAATCCGAGCAGCTTTTGCGGTTTTTCTTGACCCGAATTTGGCCCATTGGTTAATTGCAACAAAATAGCCTCTAGGGAGACAACCGTTAATGCCTTTTCTTTAACCGGATGGTGTTGTTCCGTTAAGATTTTTAAATCCTGGGTTTGGTCGTAATGTTGGGAAAAAGAAAGGCAGGATTGATCAAAGGAATTTTCCGCTTCCAGGGTTAAGGGGGGTTGCCAATGAATATGGGGTAAGCCATCCCCTATCCAAGGGTGGTACATCCACAGCGCAATATGAAGGTTTTGGGAGCGATGGGAAATATGAACCCGAATTTCACCGTCTGGCTCTGACGCATCAATAATACTGATGACTAAATAGTAGAGTGCTTGATGAACTTTGGTTTTATCCAATAACCAAACCCGTTTGCCTGGCTCAGCGGAGAGGCGGATTTCTTGGCGTTTTTGTTTGGCAATTTCTGATAGACTGTTCAACGCTTTTTGGGCTAGCATTTCCACGTTTATGGGTGTTAACTCCAATTGAGAGGAAGTTTCTTCCAATGCCCCAATTTTTAACACTTCTTCGACAAGTACATTCATATACTCGCCACTACGATGGATAATTTCTAAATATTCCCGTTGTTTATCGTTGAGTTTGCCAAAAACTCCCCCTTTGAGAACGCTAGACATTCCGATCACGGCAGTCAAGGGAGTACGAATTTCCTGGGTCAATTGATTGATTAATTTCAGTTTGATGTGATCCAATGATCGCATGAAATCACTTTTGGGGCTATTTCCCTGTTTGTCCGTCAAGGGCGCGATCGCCGAGGATAATTTTCTTTCAAGAAGATGGGCTTCCTGGGTAATTTCAGTTTGACGTTTAAACCAATAATTCCGCTCAAATTCCCCCATACACCAACGGGCAGTGATGCTCAAAAATTCAAGCTCACGGAGAGAAAAATGGCGAGGGTTTAAATCCATTAGCCCTAAACTGCCGATACATTGTCCGGCGGCTGTTATCAAGGGAACGCCTAAATAGCTACGAATCCCATAATCCTGGGCCAAACTACTTTCAGCAAAAACGGTTTCTCGCCAAGTATCTTCAATGTTCAGGGATTGTTGACTATCGACAACATAGGTACAAAACGCTTCTGGTCGGGAAATTTTGCGTTCACTCGCTAACCGATTCATTAAACCGAGTCGGGATAACCCAACGGCTGATTTAATCCACACCTGATCAAACACCATGAGCGTCAAAATACACATAGGACACTCGATAAAACGAGCAGCCATTTGCGTCGCCTCATCAAAAATGGGGATGCTTTCCATTTCCAATAGGCCTAATTTTTTTAACGTCGTCACTCGGTTTTGTTCACGCACAGTCGGCGATAGTCCGTCTAGTTTACAGAAAAGACGATTGGTCATCTCTGTAGCCGTGATGGTTATCCCGAAGTCAAGGGTGGGTACGTGCATCGTTAATTTTCTCTTAGTCCAACAGGGGGAACAGAAGTTAAATCAACCTACAGGTCTTCAGCTTATTAACAGTTATGGATAAAAAGATTGTCATAGGCTGAGAAGCTGTGAGTCGTTGCTAGCGGGTGATCTGGTTTTAGTATTCCCGAATACGACGAAGAACAAACATTTTTTAAAAAATTTTTCTTAATGCTTTTTCAGTAAATTTTCTAGGTGCTGACGTTCTCTTGAATTGAGTTCTCGCCATTCCCCCGTAGACAACCCTTGTAAATTCAGTTCAGTCTGGGGCTGATTAAACTTTCGAGCAGGGGCTGAAGATTCTAAGGCGATCGCAACTCGAACCAAACGGAGGGTAGGGAACCCAATGGCGGCGGTCATCCTTCTCACTTGACGATTTCGGCCTTCGGTTAAGGTGATTTCTAACCAACAGGTGGGAACATTTTTGCGATAACGAATGGGCGGATCTCTGGGAGGCAGATCGGGATCAGGATCTAAAATTTTGGCGATCGCGGGACGAGTCCGATAATCTTGGATAGTTAAGCCTTGACGGAGGGGCTGGAGGTCGGCATCGGTGGGAATACGTTCAACCTGTACCCAATAGGTGCGGGGATGGGCAAACTGACGGTGGGCTAAACGGTGTTGTAAACGGCCATTGTTGGTTAATAGCAATAACCCTTCACTGTCGTAATCCAGACGACCCACCGGATACACATCGGGAATATCAATATAGTCTTTCAGCGTAGGACGAGGAGAATTGTCAGAACTATTATCAGTAAATTGGCACAGTACCCCGTAGGGTTTATAAAACAAAATGTAATGAAACATGGGCAAAAAAAGATTTAAACCAACCAAAGCATAATCCCCCCAGACCTCCTATTAAGAGGGAAAGCCGATAGGCGGGGGGATTTACTTAAATTGCTAATGTAAGGTTAACTTTTTAGGATTGCCTTATAACGGAAGCAAGTTATGAACGATGGGTAAACTATCCACAATCATGGCCAGACAAAGCAGCATCATGTAAAAAATCGAGTATTTAAACAGCGATCGCGCCAATTCTTTATCTTGAGGAGCCTGCTTAACTTGCCAAGCTTTGACGATAAATTGATACCCCAAAATCACAGCAGAAATGGCATAAAAAATTCCAGATTGATGGAGCGGATAGACCAATAGGAAACTTAAGGGGACAACGAGCAAGGTATAAATCCAGATTTGTTTAACAGTCGCTTCTTCCCCTTCGATCACGGGTAACATGGGCACGTTGACTTGAGCATAGTCATCTTTGATCATTAATGCCAACGCCCAGAAATGGGGAGGAGTCCAGAGGAAAATGAGGGTAAATAATAACCAAGGTGTCCAACCGAGATCGCCTGTCACAGCAGCCCAACCCACCAGCGGCGGAATCGATCCAGCGGCTCCCCCAATGACAATATTTTGGGTGGTGTGGCGTTTGAGAAAATGGGTATAGATGATCATATAAAAAGCAATACCCGATAAGGCCAAAAATCCACTGAGAAGATTAATAAAAAGGGCAAATAAACTAAAGGAAATCGCGCCTAAAATCAATCCAAAAATTAAAGCATGGCGGGGTTGTACTCGACCCGAAGGAATTGGACGCTCCCGTGTTCTCAGCATTTCATAATCAATATCTTGATCGTAAATGCAATTAAAGGTCTGAGCCGAAGCTGCCGCCAAGGTTCCGCCCAATAAGGTAATCAATAATTTAAATAAATCTACCCGTCCTTCCGATGCAATCCACATTGAAGCGGCTGTGGTAATTAATAATAGGGGAATAATACGGGGTTTTGTTAATTGATAATAGCTTTTAACCACGTCTAAAAAAGTTTCGTGGCGGCGTTCCAGTTTTGTAATAATAACCATTGGCAATTTTTAGAATAGGAATGTTGAAAAATTAGAGGGAATCACTTGTGATCAGGGTTGGGTCATGGGGAACACTGGGGCGATCGCTGTTCGGTTGATAATTGCGTAAAGCCAGGGTAGTAAAGGCCACTAAGGTTCCAAATAAAGACGCACCGATTAAATGATGAGCGACAGTTAAGGGTTCCACCTGAAGATGTAAACGAAGAGTCGCGACCCCTAAAAGAATCTGTAGGGTAATTAGTCCCGCCAGCGTTAAGGCTAATGGCTGGAAAATCGGGTTGATACTGGGATTTCGTAAGGTCATCACGATCAAAATTAAGGTTGCTAAGGTTGCCGGAATAACACCGATTAAGTGGCTATTCATCACACTGCAAAGTTCCGTCAGTGCCACATTTAAGCATTGATGGACTGCCCAACGAGAACCAACAAGCCCACCTAACAAACATTGCAAATAAACAAAAACCGTTGCGATGATAGCGACTCCTCTGAAGTACCCACTTCCCTCAAAGGGCTGTTTAGGCTGTAAGCAAAGCGCGATCGCGATCAGGCTGGCAAAGAAAAGTAGAGCAGTTCCTAAATGGGCCGTCACAATATCAAACCGCAAAAGTTGAGTAACGGTTAAGCCACCTAATACGCCTTGAAAGAGGATTAAGCCTAATGCTCCCACCGAAGCCCAGGGCAACCAAGCAGGCAGCGATCGCCGAAACCAAATGCTTAAACCGACTAAGCCCAAAGTGCTGAAGCCAATCAAAGCGGCATCCAGACGATGGAACCATTCCAAAAACACCTGAAGATTCATTTGCTGGCTGGGTATCCATTGCCCGTAGCACAAGGGCCAATCAGGACAGGCTAAGCCCGCATTCATTACCCTAGTGGCACTCCCCACCGCCATTAATAGCAAGGTCGCGATCGCGATTTTCCAGACCAAACGGCGCATCCAAGTCTGGATTGGAGAAGAGTGATTCTCCTCATGACGTGGAAGAATTGATTCTGTCATAGCCTCCCTAGTCTTATATTTCAAGTATTTCAATCTCTAGTAGGGATTGAGGTTTTACATACTGTCCGATTTTATCGAAGTCTTTTAGAATTAGGTATGAATGCCCACAAAATTTCTAAAATTCTTTAGATTTTCCCTGGGATCAACCTTAAGGATGTCCCATTAATGGCTAATACTTAACAAAAAGTAATGACGATCAATGAGGAATTAATATTGCTGGCTAAAGGGCATACCAATCCTTTTGAGAATCGCCATCATCCTCATTTTCAGTTTGGTCAAAATTGATCATCATGGTTTGATGAAGATTGCGTTCCTGTTGTTTTCGATGTTCTAAGTCGCTAAAAGCGATAAATTGAGTCTGGCTAGAATCGTCGGCATTATCCCCATTTTCGGATTCATTCCATTCGGCGATCGCGGGTTCTGGAACATCCAGAATATTAATAATGGCGGAGTCTGGATCGTTACGGTTAACATACTGACTGGATAACGAAGTTTCTAAATTGTCTCTATCGTCATGGGCAAAATTTAACGATGCAATCATTTGTTCATGGGCATCCAAAATATCGATCGTTGCGGGATCATGAAGGGGTTGAGAGTTTACTGAAGATGAATTAGCAATTAACGATTCATAGGTATGCAGTAAATCTAGAATTTTTTGCTTTAAAGGACTGGAGGCTAAAACATCGGAAGCAGATGCGGTTTGCTGAGAGTGGGCAGCCTCAACTTGTAGTTGATGAATAATCGTTTTTATCGTCGATACTAAATTCTCAGGGGTCAGCTTAGAATAATTAAGTTTTTCTGCCCACAAAAAATCTTCAATTTCCTTCAATACAGCAGGAGATAGGGAAGCACTAGCAACATTTTCTTTTCGTAAAATTTGATTAATAACTTTCCTGAGAGTCGGTACTAAATTAATCACTGTGATTTTTGAGTTTATTAAATTCTTAGCCTGAAGAAACTCTTCAATTTCTCTAAGGGAATCTTTGTAAACTCGTATCGTTTCAAGTGCCTTGTCAGATAATTCTTTGACCGGAACCTTAGTTGTATTATCATCTCTAAGTTGTAGTAATTGTTCTAACTCTAAAACAAAGCCGGCAAAAACGCTATGGGAATCGATATCAGGCAGATCTAATGGAGTTGCTTTACGAAGGGGATCTCGTCGAATTGCAGCGATCGCTTGAAGGACGGTAGCATGAATTTTATCTTTGATTTCCTCAGCCTTTTTTAATTGATACTGCTTGCCTTCTTCGCTGGAAACATAGAGGGCAGGTAAACGGTTTAGGGCATAGGTACAAACCTCTCCAAAAGCAATGAATTTAGCCATGTTTACGGGCAGTTTTTGCATTTCCTTATAGGCTTCTTCTTTTACCAAAAATTCCATTAAATTAAAGCAAACAAAATTCCTTTTATCTTGAGATCCTTGAGCCTTATTAATTAATTTCTGAAGTTCAACTTGATTGATTTTTCTCACATCCATATTGTAGACAGGAAGTAGTTCCATCACAATATCTTGAACCAGGGGGGCATAAATTTCTTGACGATTTAAATTTTTTACAACCCGAATCAGAGACGATAACAGCCGATTGATATCAGGGGTACTTTGGACGATATCAATTAATAATTGTTCTAAGGAATAGCGACCTAGAATAGTAGGTTCATTTTCCCAAGTGTCCTTCGCCAGACAATAGAGCATTTTTTTGATTCTTGCTGCTTCTGCGTGACTCTCTAAATTCTCAGCGACTTGAGGTAACTTATCCAATGCTAAATTCATTACTATCTCCTATTCCCATTGTTTTAGCATCGTTGTTTTCTGTTGTCAATCCAATCAATTAAGGGCAAGAGGGATCAATATTAAAAACCTCACAAGATTGAATTCACAGAATTCCTATTTTTAATGCTTTATGTTTTCTATTATAGTGATGAATATATTGCTAAAGCGGCTGAAGTAGCTGAAGTATCTGAGGTTTTAAACGGTGACTGTCCCTATTGCAAGTTTAATAGACTCTAAAATTCATAAACCTGCCCGTTATTTGGGGAATGAACTGGGTTCTGTCCATAAAGATTGGTATAGCGCGACGGTGCGTTGGGTTTTGACCTATCCTGAAGTCTATGAATTAGGGGCTTCTAATCTAGGGCACATTATCCTCTATAACATTCTTAACACTCAACCCCGTCAACTCTGCGATCGCACCTATTTACCCGCCCCTGATCTCGCCGCGAAGTTACGGGAAACGGGAACGCCCTTATTTGCCTTAGAATCCCAGCGATCGCTGACGGAATTTGACATCTTAGGCTTTAGTTTGAGCTATGAACTTGGAGCGACCAATATATTAGAAATGCTGGATTTAGCCCAGATTCCTTTGACCTGGCAAGAGCGGGAAAATGGTGATTATCCCCTCATTTTTGCGGGTGGACAAACAGCGACTTCTAACCCCGAACCCTACGCTGATTTTTTTGATTTTATTGCCCTCGGTGATGGGGAAGAATTATTACCAGAGATCGGTTTAGTTTTAGAACAGGGTAAACAACAGGGTTTGAGCAAAGCAGCTTTATTACTGGATTTAGCCCAAGTGCCAGGGGTTTACGTTCCCCGTTTTTATGATGTCGCCCCTGATGGCTCTGTTCATCCCAATTGCCCTGATGTTCCCCTACGTATTCTCCGCCGTGTCGCTACGCCTATTCCTGCCTATTCCATTGGTTTAGTGCCCTTTGTTGAAACTGTCCACGATCGCCTGACCATCGAAATTCGTCGTGGCTGTACGAGAGGGTGTCGTTTTTGCCAACCAGGGATGTTAACCCGTCCCGCCCGTGATGTGGAACCCGAAGCCGTGATTGACGCGATCGCTGAAGGCATCCGTTCAACAGGATATAACGAGTTTTCTTTACTGTCTCTTAGTTGCTCTGATTATCTGGCCCTGCCTTCGGTGGGATTAGAAATTAAAAATCGGCTACAAAACGAAAACATTTCCCTTTCTTTGCCCAGCCAACGGGTAGATCGTTTTGATGAAAATATTGCCAACATTATCGGCGGAACCCGTCAAGCCAGCCTCACCTTTGCACCGGAAGCGGGGACTCAACGGATGCGGGATGTGATCAATAAAGGCTTAACTAACGAGGAATTATTGCGCGGCATTAAAACGGCGGTAGAACAGGGTTGGGATAAGGTCAAACTCTATTTCATGATTGGTCTGCCTGGGGAAACGGATGTGGATGTGCTGGGCATTGTGGAAACCGTGCGATGGCTCCGTCGAGAATGTCGGATGCCTAAACGTAAACCCTTAGAATTCAACCTCACCATTTCTAATTTCACGCCCAAGCCCCATACGCCTTTCCAGTGGCATTCGGTTTCAACGACAGAATTTAGGGCGAAACAGGAATTGTTAAAAGCGGAATTTAGGGGAATGCGTGGGGTTAAGGTGAACTTTACCGATGTTCGCATCTCGGCGATGGAAGATTTCGTGGGTCGCGGCGATCGCCGATTAGTCCCCGTTGTCCGTCGAGCCTGGGAATTAGGGGCGGGCATGGATGCCTGGTGGGAAAGTTTAGACAAAGCCTATGGAGCTTGGGGGCAAGCCATTGAAGAAAATGGGCTGGGCTGGAAATACCGTCAAGTGGAAACGGGGGAGTGGAATATTTTCGATGCTGATCAACCCCAATCGCCGGCTCAAAACTATGATGCCCCCTTACCTTGGGATCATTTGGATACGGGAATTGATAAACAATGGCTCAAAGAGGATTTGATCAAAGCCTTAGAAGCGGCAACTGTTCCCGATTGTTCCTTTGAAGGCTGTTCCCATTGTGGAGTCTGCGGTCTTGATTTTGGCCATAATATTGTCGTGCCTCCCTTACCCATTCCTGAATTTAAAGGGCAATTCCAACCGAATCAAAATCGCGTCCAACGTTTCCGTGTCACCTTTGGCAAACAGGGATCAATGGCCTTAGTGAGTCATTTAGATTTAGTGCGCCTTTTTGATCGCGTTGTGCGTCGGGCTGCCCTACCGATTGCTTTTACTGGCGGTTTTCACCCTGGCCCCCGTATTTCTATTGCCAATGCCTTACCCTTGGGCGCAACTAGTAGCCATGAATGGGTCGATTTTGAATTAACGGAATCGTTGGATTTGTCCGACTTTCAACAACGCTTAAGTGCGGTTTTACCGACGGATATTCCTATTTATCAAGTTGAAGAATTGGATCTCAAAACCCCGTCAACGACTCGTTTATTGGATCGAGCAGAATATTTAATTACAATTTCTTCTACTGAAATTTTCTCAATTGCTCAGTGGCAAGAATGGGTTAACACCATTAATCAATCAACGGAAATCTTATTTGAAAAAACGACGAAATCGGGTAAAAAAGTAACCCTGAATTTACGAGCGCAATTATTCGCTTTAGGGTTGATTTCTGTTGATAATCTAGAAACAGATTGGGTAAAGTTTCGTTATCAAGGAAGTTGCCGAAATGATGGGACTTTACTACAGCCTGATCACTTACTCTATATGTTAGAAAAAGTCGCTGATAAATCTTTCCAATTAGCCCATATTCATCGAGAAAAAATGTTTCTGGCTGATACCCCTCATTAGGGATTAATCAATAAAACTGATTTTTGTAGGTATTTAACCATCTTAAAGCCTTTTTATGGTTAATTTGTTTGCTCTACTTAACATTTTTGCCAGCTTATTGGCTATTAACGGATTCCATCGGCTGGCTACCAATTTTTAGGCTGAAAATCCTGAGCATTTAAAATTGAAACCGCTTCCCCTGCTTGGGCTAACACAAATAAACCTTGACGATAGGCATAGCGATCGGCTCCTTCTTCAATTTCAATACCTGCAACGGCTCCGTAGAGTTGTTTTTGAGCATATTCAGGAAACATTTGCCGAAATTGTTGAAGGTCATCCATCAAATCCTTGACATCATTGACCCCTAAACTACTTTTAACTTCTACTACCAACACATGATTTTCATTCGTGACTAGAACATCAATTTCTAAGGTTTGTCCATTTAAGCGTTTTTTGACTCGTTGACTGACTTGATGAACGGGGATTCCTCGTTTTAAAAAGATGGTTTCACAGGCAGGCGCGACCATATTTTCGACAAATCTTCCCCATTTGCCCCCTAAATCACCAATTTGTTTGTTAACTTCTCTAATTTTGCGATCGGTTTCTTTGAAATGTTGATCAGTTGCTTGAGATTGTTCCCTTAGTAAGCGTTCTGTCTCTTGGGATTGTTCCCTTAGTAAGCGTTCTGTTTCTTGCGACTGTTCCCTTAGTAAGCGTTCTGTTTCTTGAAAGCGGCGTTCTGCTTCCTGAAAACGGTGTTCTGTTTCTTTTTGAGCGGTGGCTAATTCGGCGAGTAATTGCCACACATCATCGGCGGTCGTTGTCATGGTCTAGCTTTTTTTATGCTTCGCAATGCTTGGGTTTCTCTATTCATGATTTTATCTTTTTTAATTACAATCGCCGATTAGTTGGTAATTATCCATTTTTCTTTCAATTAAATCGACTTACTTAATATTCATTTACAAAATATTTCTAGGCGTTCTCTTCAGTGGGAAAATAGCGAAAAGCCTTTTAAAAAAAATTGTTATCAGAATCAAAATGACTATTACCCCTGAATCTGTTCAAGAATTACTTTCTTCGGAATCCTTTAGCGATCGCGTGCGGGGATTAAATCACCTCAAATTCATTGATCCTAAACTCGCCTTTGAAATGGTCAAACCGTTAGTCAATGATCGTAATGCGCGGATTCGCTATGCCGCTGTGAGTCAGCTTGATCCCTTAGGGCTAGAAAATCCCGATGAAGCCTTGGGGTTACTCCGCGATCGCCTGTTTAATGATCCAGAAATTGATGTCAAATCCATTGCGGCTGATGTGATTGGCGGACTGAAACTAACCGCCGCCTATGCAGACTTGCGCCAGGTTTACGAAACCACTGACGAATGGCTCCTACAAATGAGCATTATCGCCACCATCGGGGAAATGGGCGATCCCCAAGCCTTGGAATTATTAAAAATTGCACTGGATTCGGAAAATAGTTTAATTCGGATGGCGGCCATTAGTGCTCTGGGAGATTTACAAGAGCCGCAAGCTATCCCTCTCCTGTTGCCCTTGGTCAATGATGAAGATTGGCAAGTACGGTTTCGCTTAGCGATCGCGTTAGGTCAATTTCAGCAAGCCGAGGTTCAAGCTGCCTTAGAACAACTGGCCCAGGATGAATTTGAACAGGTGGCAACCATTGCTCAGGATCTTTTAAAAATGGATTAACCCTCAAGTTAGCTTTTACTCTGGTTTAAGGTTTATTTTTAAACCATTGATAGAGCCGATAGACCACTTTTTCCAACTCCACCCAAACAAAAATCAAAGTGCTAAATCCTAGACAAATCATTAATTCTTCTAAGGGCAAATAATGGGTTCCAAAGAAATTGCGTAGCGGTTCCACATAAATTAATAACAGTTGTAAAAACGAGGTGACAGCGACAGAAATGAGGAGAAAAGGATTAGAAAGAGGGTTGAGTTCAATACTTAATCGGGTAATGGATCGCACCGCTAAGGCATGACCCATTTGCGCCAAACAAAGCGTTGTAAACACCATCGTTTTCCAGCGATCGCTGTCTAGGAGTCCATTGTCTGTGTGATCATGGGTATAGTTGTAGGCCCAAACCATCATGGCAATGGTGACGGTTGCCAAAATTAACCCAATACGAATCATATAGGAGCCTAAACCCCTCGCAAAAATACTTTCCTTGGGATCTTTAGGTGATTCTTGCATAATCGTTGGTTTACCTGGTTCGACGGCTAATGCTAAGGCCGGAACGCCATCAGTAACGAGATTCATCCATAAAATTTGCAATGGCGTGAGAGGGACACCCCCTAACCCTAAAAGAGGAGCGGCAGCAATGGTTAATACCTCTCCGATATTACTGCCGAGAATATAGCGAATAAAACGACGAATATTGGTATAAACAACGCGACCTTCTTCAATCGCAGCAATAATGGTTGTAAAGTTGTCATCTAATAACACCATATCGCTGGCTTCTTTACTGACATCCGTTCCCGTAATGCCCATTGCCACCCCAATATCGGCTTGTTTGAGGGCGGGCGCATCATTCACCCCATCCCCCGTCATGGCGACCACTTGATTTTGCCGTCGTAGGGCTTGCACAATGCGGAGTTTGTGTTGAGACGATACCCGCGCATAAACGCTCACCAGGTTAACGATGTCATCAAGAGCAACATTATCGAAGGTTTCTAGCTGTTGTCCGGTTATCACCCGCTTATTCTCTTGCATAATGCCTAAATCTTCAGCGATCGCTTTAGCAGTGAGGGGATGATCTCCGGTAATCATCACGGGTCGAATCCCTGCCCGATGGCATTGAGTAACCGCTTCTCGAACTTCAGGACGGGGGGCATCCAACATTCCCACCAATCCCAACCAGGTGAGTTCCTGCTCGATTTCTTGATCACTGGTACGACTAGAGACATTAAAGACGGGTTTCCAAGCAAAACCCAAGACCCGTAAACCCCGACGGGCTAATTGATTATTGCGGTCTAGAATCTGTAAGCATTGTTCATCGGTTAATGGTTGGGCGCGATCGCCGACTTGGATCTGGGTGCAACGCTCTAGGGTCAACTCTGGGGAACCTTTGACTAAAACCAGTTCCTGATTTGCCGCTGAGGTAAGGGTCGCCGTTGTGTCTCGAATAATCACACTCATCCGCTTACGTTCGGACGAAAAGGGAAATTCGGCAACACGGGGAAATTTTTTCTCTTGTTCGGGTTTAAAAAAGCCCGCTTTGCCTGCTAACACAAGTAAGGCTCCTTCGGTCGGATCGCCCATAATTACCCATTCCCCTTGTTCCTGATGGAGAACCGCATCATTGCAAATCAAACAGGCTAACATCAAGAGGCGAAATTCGAGATCTAAGCGGGGATCAACAATAGTTGAATCTGTCTGTTGAAATTCTCCTTCAGGGCAATAGCCTTCTCCCGTCACTCGTAAATTCCAGCTAGGGGTATTAACGGCTTGCACTGCCATCTTATTCTGGGTCAGGGTTCCTGTTTTATCGGAACAAATGGTGGTAACCGATCCCAGGGTTTCGACCGCATTTAATTTACGGATCAGGGCATGGCGTTTTACCATTCGCTGCGTTCCTAACGCCAACGTAACGGTAATCACTGCGGGTAATCCTTCCGGGACAACCGCCACCGCCATACTCAATGACACTTCTACTAAGTCCTGAAATAGTTGGGGACGCAACAGGGTTCCTACACCAATGACTAAGGCCACCAGAATCAAAGAACCTGTCACTAAAACATTACCCAATTGGGTCATGCGTTTTTGTAGCGGGGTGGGTTCGGCTTCAACGCCTTGAATGGCTGCCGCAATTTTGCCCAATTCTGTCCGCATTCCCGTTGCGGTGACTAAAATGGTGCCTCGTCCCTGCACTACTTCGGTTCCCGAAAAAACCATATTCAGGCGATCGCCGAGGGGAAGATCTTCCGGTAGGCTTTCTAGACATTGCTTTCTGACCGCTTCAGCTTCTCCGGTTAGGGCCGATTCTCTAACTTGCAAATGGTTGGCTTCCAAAATGCGACCATCGGCAGGGACTTTCACACCGGATTCCAATAACATCAAATCGCCTGGAACCAAGGTTTTAGAATCAATTTCTTGAGTTTTTCCCCCGCGAATCACTCGGACTTGGGAAGAGGACAAATTTTTGAGGGCGGCGAGGGCTTTCTCGGCTCGACTTTCCTGAAGATAACCCAAAACTCCATTGAGCAAAACCACGATAAAAATGGCAACCGCATCTTTAGGAAAAATGAAGTTTCCCGATGCCATCGATTCTCGGATATCCAACACCCCTGAAATGATCGCCACAGCAATCAGCATCAGTAACATGATGTTTTTGAACTGATCGATTAGAATTTCTAACGGTTGGCGCATTCCCGTTTCAATTAATTCATTATTGCCGTAGTATCGTTCCTTCTCTTCTACTTCCGTCGCACTGAGTCCCGTTTCGCGATCGCTATTGAGTAAGGTTAACGCTTCATCAACGGCGATCGTTTGCCAGGCAATGGTTGGTGTTGGGGTGACAGCCGGATCGGACAGAAAAGGGTCAGACATGATAACAACTCCCGAAAAAGGTGTTTTGGTTTTATGGAAATATTTAATTTAAAGGGGTTATTTTTTCCGCGTAAATTTCTAATACGCTAATACGTAGGGATAACGATTGGCTCCCTGTTTTAGGGGGTGAGTTCTATTATCTTGCTCATTAAAACTAGCCCAAATCACCTTAAATTATTGATTTAATCAGGACTTTCTTATTTCTATAATATTCTTTATTTTAAGGGCTGGTTGTTGATAGGATAGAAAAAATCCAGATTCTATCTCTAGTCGCAAAATTAAGAATAGGCCTAATCCTTTGTCTTCAGAAGGGTCTTATTAGGGAAAATTGAAGGAATAGCTAGGATTAAACGATTACAACTTAATATTCTAATCTTACAATTTAATTCCTTGGGATTGGCCCCCTCGCGATCGCGGTGATAGTCTGTCTTGAGGCGTAAAAATTTATAGACCAATGATTGATGATAGTTATGACATCCAGAAAATGGTGGGCTATTTTTATTACCTTAACCACAATTGAAGGGATTTTGCTGATCAAGCTTTTATTCGCCCAATCTTTAACGGAACTGTTGATCGCGATCGCTGTGATTGCGACATTGTTAGTCGTAACAACTCAGATCACAATCGACAAAAAAAATGTGGACTAAAAAATTCATTAGCCCATCATCATTGTGATAATTCAATTGGTTTAAATTTTTAGAAAGCTGACAATTTAGAATTTGGGCTTATAGCTTTAAAATGCGGTGGATAGAATCCCGAATTTCTTGGCTTCTTTTTGCTTTTAAATCAGAAGAAACCGATCCTGATGGCTTAAAGATCACTTCATCAACCCCTAATGCTTTGGCTTGAGTAACTTTAGGAGAACCGGGTTCTTCTGCGGTAACCACCACCACTTTCGCATTACTTTTAAAACGCACTTGCTTCATAAACTCAACACCATCCATTTTCGGCATTGATAAATCTAAGATAATTAAATCGGGTTTAACAGTACTTACTTTTGCTAAAGCTTCGATTCCATCCGACGCATATTCTGCCACTTGTAATAGGGGATCTTCAGTGACAATATTACCGATTACCAAACTCATAATCGGAGAATCATCTACCACTAAAATCTTTTTCTTTGCAGTGATGGTAGCCATAATGAGGAGACCTTAAGAAATGATATTTTATATTTTAATGGCTATAAATTTATTCATCGGTTAAAAATAGTTAAGGCATTGTCGTTATAATTACTGAATTTTGATCAAAAAAATTATTATTTTCTCGCCCTTGAAAAATTAAAAAAATGTTAAATTTAAATTACCGAAGTACAGACGCAGAATTTCGATATTTATCTTCTGGGGAAAGCGAACTTGTACAATAAATTAGCTTGTGTTATTCAAATTCAAAATTATGCTTGATGCATTGCAAGGATTAAATATTTATCTCATCGGCATGATGGGGACAGGAAAAACCACCATTGGCAAGATATTAGCCCAAAAATTAAGCTATCGTTTCTTTGATACCGATGTTTTGGTAGAACGAGTTGTCGAAAAAAGTATTAATGATCTGTTTGCCGAAGAAGGGGAAGCCTACTTTCGGGATTTGGAAAGTCAGGTTTTAAATCACTTATCCGCCTATGGTCGCAGTGTGATTGCAACGGGGGGGGGAATTGTCCTGCGGCCGTTGAATTGGAGCTACTTACGGGATGGACTCACGATTTGGTTAGACGCGCCGGTTGATTTGCTGGTGGAACGCTTAGCAGAAGATAATACCCGTCCCTTGTTAAAAACCGATGAGTTGCCCCACAAGTTAACGACCTTACTGGCCGACCGGAAAAATCTGTATCAAGAAGCCGATCTGCATATTCTCATCGAAGCTAAGGAGTCCCCAGACGCGATCGCCGACAAAATCCTTAATGCAATTCCCACTGTCCTCAAAAATCAGCAAGAGGCTTTCCAAAACGGCAACGAGAATAATTAAACCTGAGTAAAATTGTGCTTGAAAATTCAAAACATTCTTTTAGCATGGAAATATCATCCCAACAGGATCAGCTTATGAATACTGCTCTCCCCAGTCTAGAATTTGGCAGCCTGAGAAAAGTTCATCATATTGCATTTAATGTGAAAGATATGAACCGTTCTCGCTATTTTTATGGACAAATTCTAGGGTTAAAAGAATTAACAGGAGATGCCGTTCCCTCAACTTTGAAAACCCTGGTTGAGCAGGGAAAAGTCGCCAATTTTATCACCCCCGATGGTCTGATTATCGATCTATTCTGGGAGCCTGATTTATTCCCCCCCGATCCCGATCCAAAACAGGGGTTTACTCGTGCCAATCATCTTGCCTTTGATATTAGCCCGGATGCATTTGAATCGGCGATCGCGGTCTTAAAAGCCCATCAAGTCCCCATTGATCACGGGCCCGTCACTCGACCAACAGGCAGGGGAATTTACTTTTATGATCCGGATGGCTTCATTATTGAAATTCGCTGCGATCCCCAAAATTAAACTAATCGCCTCAACTCACGCTTTAACGGTTAATCTCCAAATTTGTCAATCCTGCCTTTGTCAACAAGTCTAAAAATTTAATTCTCCCATAGTCTCCTAACTACTGGGTATTTAAACTGAGCCTGTGGAAAACTATTCTGTAATTCATCAACTAAATATCGACAAAAAATGCAGAAAAAAGTTTCCTATCCGCCGAATTCTTTCCCTAATCCCCTGCTCACCAATGAGCGTTACCTAACTTTTTTAGGATAAATTTCCACAGGTTTTCCACAAGTCATGGAATCCAAAACGCTAGCTTAAATCTCTCAACAAAAAACCCAATCAAGCGTACAATCGATCTGCTCCCTTAGCACCCTGTTAATGAGTCATGAAATTTATTTGTAGTCAAAGCGATTTCAATAGCAACCTATCCCTCGTCAGTCGCGCCGTTCCCTCCCGTCCAACCCATCCTGTCCTGGGCAATGTACTGTTAGTTGCGGATGAAAAAGGGCGTGTAAGCTTAACAGGATTTGATCTAAGCTTAGGAATTCATACCAGTTTTGTAGCCGACGTTCCCCAAGGGGGCAAAATTACCCTCCCTGCCAAATTATTAGGAGATATTGTTTCCAAACTTCCTGATGGTGAATTAACCCTAACGATTGATGAAGACAGCGAAGCAGGGGATACAGTCTTAGCAACCCTAACCTCAGCTTCTGGACGTTTCCAAATTCGAGGATTAACCGCAGATGAATATCCCGAATTACCCACGGTTGATGAAACAACACCGCTCATGTTACCCGTTGGAGCCTTAAATGAAGGATTGCGGGGAACCCTCTTTGCGGCTAGTACCGACGAAACCAAGCAAGTTTTAACCGGAATTCACCTAAAAGGCTCGGCCGATAGCTTAGAATTTGCGGCGACCGATGGCCATCGTTTGGCGGTCGTGGAAGCTCCTACCCAAGTCGAAACCGAAGAAGGGGAAGAAGCCGTTCAAGCCAGTAATTTAGAAGATTTTTCCGTCACGATTCCTGCTAGAGCCTTACGGGAACTAGAACGGGTGTTATCGGCTCGGCAAGATAGCGATCTAGTTTCCCTGTGTGTGGATGAAACCCAAGTGATTTTTGAACTAGGCGATCAACGGTTAACGAGCCGTAAACTCGATGGAGCCTATCCCGCTTATCAACAACTCATTCCCCGCCAGTTTAGTCGTACCGCAACAATGGAGCGCAAACACTTACTGGGCAGTTTAGAACGGGTTTCAGTTTTAGCTGACCAAAAGAATAATTTAGTTAAATTTTCTTTAAATTCTGCTGATAATCAGTTAACCTTATCCGTTGAAGCTCAGGATTTAGGCAATGCGCGTGAATCCTTATCAATTAGTATGAATGGCGACAGCGGTGATATTGCCTTTAATGTCAAATATTTGATGGATGGCTTACGGGCCTTACCTAGTAGCGATATTCAAATGCAGCTAAATGAAGGCAATCAACCCGTGATTTTTACTCCCTTAGGGGGGTTAAAAATGACCTATTTAGTCATGCCTGTCCAGATTGTTCGGTAAGACGTTAACGATGTTAGGCGTTGTCTAACACCTCTCCCTGATATTCGGTTCATTCTTATTTCCTTTCAATCTAGCCGTGAGACTTTTTCTGAGTTACCCATCACGTCAATTTAGAGTGGCTGATGATGACCGAGAGAAGGTGCAAGGAATCTCAGATTAGATTAGGATAGAGTTTGGGCGTTTAAGGGTTTCTTGTTTGTAACATTAAACTGAAGCCTGACTGCTAATGCTTTTTATCAACTTGCACCTGGTCTAAAATCGATGCAAAAACGATCTCCTTTTGATTCTTCCCAAATTATGTACCGTGCCGAAGAACTTCTACGGGCGGCTTCTAACCGATACCTTATTACTGTGCAAGTCGCAACCCGTGCAAAGCGTCGTCGTTATGAAGATTTTGACAATATCGATGATCCGATGATGAAACCTGCTATTCGTGCCATTATCGAAATGTCGGATGAATTGACTCAGCCTGAGATTATTAGTGATTAATTTTATCTAGCCGAGAGCGTCTTTGTAGCACTTAAAAACTGATGAGTATTGTATCCAAAATTGCTCATAGCTTGGTTTTCCTATTCCCCAACAGACATCATCGAATAGGAAAAGCTTTTTCATTTTTGCTCTTGCTTCTTCTCGGCCTAAGTTTTTCGATTTTGGGAAACTTAAATTCTTCGTTACCGAACGCGATCGCGCAAACCTCGCCCCCGCCGGTATCTATGGGTTTTTCTGGAAGAGTTGAAGACGCTTCAGCGATTGTTTATCAACAGTTACCCTATTTACCCAAAGAAAATCAATATCGTCGTCTGGATACAGGAGAAATTGACCCAAATCATACCTTAATTAGCCGCTTCATTCGCTATCATCAAGATCTTAAAAAACGAGCTACTCGTTACCGTTTAGATTGGAAAATCACCTTTGCTGATTATCTCGGTGTTAATGATTTGATCGATCCCGATCAGTATCCTGGAAAACTGACACTACAAACCAATCCCGCCAATACTGATATTAAAGCCATTCAAGCCTTAAATCGCCGTCAACGCCAAGAGTTAGTCGATTTATTGACCTTAATTTATAAACCCAAAGCATCCGCTAATCCCACTCCACCCAAAGCGTCTCCCACGCCTCAAGTTACCCCGACGTTTGATCCCCGTAAACCAGCTCTAGGTCAACCTGGGGATGCCCAATTGTTGATGCCTTAAAATTACGATGGAGAATCGGCTGTTAAAACAGGGCAACGGTTGGCGGTTGGGATTCAATTCGGCTTCTGAAACCTATCAGGGTCTTGTTGGTGGGGAAGATTGGGCCATTGAGTTAACGACAGCAGAATGGCAAGATTTTTATCGGTTGGTTACCCAACTGAGCGATACCATGCAAGCTATGACCGCAGAATTAATGGATGGGGAAAAAATTGCCTGTGAGGCCGAAAGTGATCTGATCTGGGTTGAAGTAGCGGGTTATCCCCATGCCTACGAATTGCGTTTGATTCTCAGTCAGGGTCGTCGCTGTGAAGGAAACTGGCCGCCCGATGTTGTTCCTGAATTAATTCGTGCGCTACAAACTTGGACAGTTTTTTAGGATTTAGCTTGAATGGTGAGGGTATAGCGTTCGAGTAAGGATGGTTCCCCTTCCCAAGGCCGCCAATGGTTGATGGTTATCGTTGTTTGGCCGGCTTTTTCAACCCGAAAAGTTAACAGGATTTCTCCGCCACCACCAATCAGTTGAGTAGTAGGGGTTATATAGCGGGTTTCTTCTAGGCTAACCACTCCATCGGTATTGGGCAAAAATTCCCATTGAAAGCCCGTTGTCAGATTTTCAGGCAGTTGGATTGAAAAGCGATCGCCGACGTTGAGGTTGAGTGTGGTTCCGTTCTCTTTTTGGGTCAGGATCATCAATTTTGTTGCCGTTTCAGCTTGCACAACCGTATTTTGAACAGGATCAATCAGGGTTAATCCTCCCAAAACTGACGCGATCGCCGATGCAATGACAAAACCTTTTACTAAATCTTTCATCAGAAACTTATTCTTTAACTAAAACACCATTCAGAAAAATATCGGCCAATCCTTCTGCCATTTCCTGTAGGGCCTTAGGCGAAGCATCGGGTTCAATCGTTTGTTCCGAAAAGCCGGCCACCGCAAACATTCCGAGAAACACCTGGGCCACAATTTTGGGATTCATTGGCCGATAAATGCCCTTGTTCATCGCCGTTTGAAAAAAAGCTTCGGCCACATCCGTCATTTTATTAATAATTTCGGATTGGATGCGATCGCGGAGTTCGGGGTGAAACTGGGCTTCCACAAAACAGACTTGCAATAAATACTTATTTTCCTGCATTCGTAGCATCCGGCGACGCATCACTTGAGAAATCGCCTTATAACTTCCCATTTCGCTTAATTCGGTTAATAAGTCGGTTAAAATTTCAATCCAACCCGAAGTAGCCACTTCCACTAAAATCGCCTTTTTATTAGCAAAATAACGAAATAAAGTTCCTTCTGCCACATTGGCCGCATGAGCCAAATCCTTCGTTGTGGTTCCTTCAAATCCCTGGGTTGCAAACAATCGTAGCGCGGCTTGCAAAATACGGGAACGGGTCGATTCTTCCGTAGTAACCTGACCTGGACGGGACGAAAGCAACTGCTGACGGAATCTTTCCATTATTCAAACCCCTTACCAAATGTCTCTATCGCTATTCTCCTCCAGAAAATAAACAGGCTACGCTCCTGCTTCATATAACGTAGGAAAACGTTAGAAAAATTCCTGATTGCTTCTGAGAGCCTGATGTCATAATGAGAAAAGAATTTTGGCCCTATAATCGAGTTTTTGATTATGACTGTAGATACCCCCTCCCTCGAAACCATCGAAACAACCTTGGAGAACCTAATCCCCCAAAGCCATGAAGAGGTGATCGAAACGGTCATTAGCGGTATGGCTCAAAATGGCAGTGCAATGGTAAACGAACAGGGGCCAGGAGCCGTCTGGAAATTTCAATATGGCAGCGTGGAAGTCTTTGTCCAGTTAACAGGGGAAAGCGATGAAGACCTCTTAACCATTTGGGCCGCTGTGCTGCAATTGCCTGTCCAAGATGAAGCAGGTTTAATGAAAAAATTGTTAACGATGAATTGGTCAGAGACCCTAGAAACCCGTTTTGCCCTCATGAATGATGAAGTCGTGGTGATCATGCAACGGGCTGTCGCCGATTTATCCCCTGGCGAGATTTCACGGGCAATTACCTTAGTTGCTACCATTGCCGATGATAATGACGATATTTTGCAGGAAACCTTTGCTTAGAGTACCACTCCTGTCGAATTACTACCCCATTTGGGGTTATTTTGCCCGTTAGATTTCTACAATAAAAATGGAACCCTGGGGATGATTGGGTTCAATGGCAAGGGTTCCTTGGTGGGCTTCGACGGCTATTTTGCAAAAGGCTAATCCTAAGCCCGTTTGATGAACGCCGGGTTTTAAGCTGCCGATTTCAAATTTATTAAAAATCTTCTGTTTTTCTGCTTCACTAATTCCTGCGCCGGTATCTGCAACTTTTACCTTAACGCGATTATCGGATAGATATTCCAAGCTTAAACTCACACTTCCGCCAGCAGGAGAAAATTTAAAAGCATTAGACATTAAATTGTCAATAATACGCCGCAGAATGGTCGTATCAACCCAAATACTCTTGCCAGGAGGCGGTAATTCACTCAAGAGATTAATTTGAGAGGCACTCGCGACAAGATCAAAATCAGCGAGAACGGCCGAGCCTAATTGATGTAAATCCGTTTCTGTCGGGTTAAATAACAAGGTTCCCGATTCGAGTTTGGCCATGAATAGGAGGCTATCAATCATGTTTTGCAGTTGCTTGCCCGAATCCAGTATTTGATCGGTTTTTTTGAGGATTAAGGGTTGAGAATCAGGACGATTAATGTATTTACGCATCATGTTAGCGGCCAAGATCATGGTAGCTAGGGGATTCCGCAGATCATGGACGATCATATTTGACATATCTTCCCGCAAGGTGAGGGCTTCTTCCCGGAGTTGCAGTAGGGCTTGTAATTCCTGATTTTTTTGCTGGAGTTGCAATTCATAATGTTTGCGATCGGTAATATCCTGAAACATGCCGACAATGCCGATGACCTGATTATCCCCATCTCGTAGGGGAGCTTTATGGGCTTCAATCCAAATTAAATCTCCATTTTCTAAGGTCTGAGTTTCTTCAATGCCTTGCTCGGCAATGCCAGAATTCATAACTCGCTGATCGCTGATTCGATACAGTTGGGCCTGCTCCTGGGTCGGAGATAAATCAAAATCCGTTTTACCAATAATTTCTTCCGATGAATTTAAACCCAAAACGGATGCAAGTTGATGATTACACCCTAAAAAGACAGATTCCCGATTTTTCCAGAATAGGGGTAGGGGTACGGTATCGATAATGGTTTGAATAAATTGTTGCGATTCCCTTAAGGCTCTTTCGGCTTGTTTGCGATCGCTGATATCGAGAATAATCCCTTGCCAGAGAATATCGCCATTGGTCTGTTGTTCGGGAATAGCGGTTACTTGTAACCATTTTAGGATGCCATCGGAGGTGGTGATACGATGTTCTGAGTAAAACGGATTCAAGGTTTGAGCAGAGCTAGAGACCATATTCCGTAAGGTTTGAAGATCATCGGCATGGACTTTGGAAAATAAAACACTCGAATCCTCAAGGGCCGCTTCTACGGTCACCCCATAAATCGTTTTAATATAGGGATTGACGTAAATAAATTGATCGGTGCCATCGGGATGAAGGACATAGCGGTAAATCACCCCATGGATGTTTTCCGTCAGTATCCGAAACTTCGCTTCACTTTCTTGGAGGGCAAGTTCTGTCTGTTTGCGATCGCTGATATCCTGAGCATTGCCAATAATTTCTTTAACCTTGCCCTGGGCATCTCGACTAAAAACCGTTTCCTTACTGACGAACCAACGCCAATGGCCTGCCTTATCTCGAATCCGATATTCAATTTCGATAATTTCATCGTCCCTAATTTCTTCCTCCCGTTCCCTTCGTCCGACTTCTAAAACGCGATCGAGATCATCGGGGTGAATCAGTTGGCTGAGAAAAGCGGTCTCCATCGCCAATAACTCATCAGGAGAATAACCCAGTAAGCTAAAAACCGTTTGATTGACAAAGATCAACCGTTCTAATTGCAGATCTTCTAAATAAATCAAGTTAGGAGAAGTATTGAGGATGCGTTCTACTAAATATTGACTGCGCTCTAGTTCTTCCGTTCTTTGGTAAACCCGATCTTCTAATTGATTGTTGAGTAAGGATAAACGGTCAACTGCGGCCTGTAATTCCTGTTCCTTTTGCTTTAACAGCGTGAGATCAATATTGGTGCCGGAACTCCGTATAGGGCGGCCGTTGACATCTCTTTCCAGCCGTCCTCGGCTTAAGATCGGCACGTAATGGCCTTGCTTATGGCACATCCGAAATTCTACTTCGTCTGAGATTATGTTCGGATTCGCAAAAATTGTATCTAGACGCGCTATCAACCGCTCTCGGTCTTCTGGATGAATTAAACTTTGCCAAACTGCAAAGGTGGATTCCAATTCCCCTGCTTCATAACCGATCATGCGCCACCAACTCGGCGATAGATACAACTCATCGGTAACCATATCCCAATCCCACCAACCATCATTGGAACCCCTGAGTATCCGTTCTAAGCGGTCTTGTAGTTGTTTGACGGCAGTTTCAGCCTGTTTGCGATCGCTGATATCCATTAAAATTCCGGTTAACCCAGTCACCTGCCCCGACGCATCAATAATGGGTTTCCCCTTGGAGAATATATAGCCCGTTGAACCATCCGTCCGAATAATTTGAAAATCGCTTTCGTAGGGGGTTCTCGTTTCGAGGGACTGGCGAATAACCTGATGACGGCGATCGCGATCGCTGGGGGCAATAAAATCCATCATCGTTGTGTGGGTCTGATTTGCCTGACTCGCATCCAATCCAAAAAGGTTTAGAACTTCAGGAGAAAACTGAACCATTTCGGTTTTAACATCCAAATACCAACTGCCTAAACGGGCGAATTCCTGCGTTTCCCGTAAAAGTGTGGTTTGTTGGACTAATTCCTGTTCAGTTTGTTCGTGTTGCGTCAATAGGGCTTGCAATTCGGCGGTTCTTTCTTCTACCTTTTGCTCCAGGGATTGGTTGAGCGTTTTTAATTCCCAGTACCAGTTCGCTTGTTGGATCGCGATCGCTAATTGCACCGATAACCGATCAATCAGACGAAGATCGGCTTCATCCCAGTGTCGAGGGCCAGAACATTGATGAAATGCCAATAACCCCCACAGAAAATCCTGCTCCTGTTCCGTCGGCAACAAAATGGGAACCACTAAATTCGCTCGAATTTGAAATTGTTCGAGTAATTGCACATGACAGTCGGTTAAATGAGCCGCATAAATATCATCGGCTACAAAAATTTTGCCCTGATTATAGGCTCCTCCTAAATTTTTTTGAAAACAGGTATCCGTTATCTGGGTATGAAAACAAGAAGACCAGAGCGGAATGACCGATTCTGCGACAATTCCCCCACTCATATCAGCATTGAATTTATAAATAATCACCCGATCCACGGCGAGAAATTCGCGAACTTCTGTGACAATAGCCTGATAAATCTCGTTTTGATTTAAAAATTTGCGGATATTCAGAGAAATTTGGGTTAAAAGATCTTCCTGTTGTTGAAATCGAGCTAACTTTTGAGTAAGGCTGACCTGGTTAAGAACATTAGTAACGCAACGTCGCAGAAACGAGCCGCTGATATCTTCTTTAATCACATAATCGCTGGCTCCTAATTTCATCGCCTGAACTGCAATCCGTTCATCACCCGCTCCCGTCATCACAATGATTGGCAATTTAACGCTAGGATCGCTATTCTGAAAGGCTTCTAGAAATGTTAAACCGCTATTGTCAGGTAAATTAATATCAATTAAGGCTAAATTCGGTTGTTGTGATCGCCATAGGTCTAATCCCTCTTCTAAACTGCCGGCTTCTAGGATTTGATACCGGGCATTTTCATCCATTTGCAGAAAGCGACGGTACGCAGCGCGATCACTTTCGGAATCGTCCACAATTAAAATTGTCGTGGCAGAATTGGGGGCCAAGTTCATGTTGGGACTTTGGAAAAAATAGAAGCGTCTTTCTCTCTATTACGGTTAAATAATTAACGAATTTATTGTGTTACATTAATAGATTTTGTATTATTACACAAATCCTTAGTTTTTAGTAGGTAATAGCCGAATAACTCCTCCATAGTTTTCATCATCGGTACCGATATAAATTTCTGGCAGTTGATTCTGGATGGGGCGAATTGCAAGACTTTCGACTTTAAAGCCATCGATTTCGGCGATCGCGTCTGGTGAAGATGTTAATTGAATAATCGGCGAATGATGACGATCTAAAATAATTTTACCAATTTTCCAAACGGAACTTTTAAAAGGGCCATTATCTTGATTCGGATCAAAAGCAGAAGCGATATAGAGATTTCCAATATCATCAATAACTAAATCGGAAATATGACGAATCTGGGGCGTTTTATCGGGGGTAGTAAAAGCGGTTAACTGGCAGTTCCCCATCCTAAAAGGTTCCAAAGAAAGGGACGTAATACAAATCTCGGTTTTGGGTTTACCGCCTGCGCGATCGCCGTACAAAAGATAATAATTATCCTGAAAACGGTCAACGGCAATGCCTTCAATGTTGCTATCCCCAATCGTTTTAGGCCAATTCGTGACGGCAATGGGGGTTAGGGTTGAATTTTGAAACTGCATTAAAAAGAGGCGACCTGAATGATCTTGATGATTACCGCTTTCGGCCAAAATAAACGAATCGGTTTGGGGAATCCGGGCCATACTTTCTAGATCGAGGGCAACACCGCCGACTTTTTCCCAATCGATGTTTAACGGTTGCCAAGTAATGCCTGCGGAAGAGTGGGGAAGGGTGATCAGGCTAACTCTGGGTTGTTGGGGGTCTTTACTTTTACTGTCATGGACGGCTAAAAATTGGTCATCCTGTAGCCAAGCCAAGCCACTGAGGTCGGGCAGGTTAGGCTTTGTCTCTACGTTATTAATATTTTGGGCTAGGGAAGAATAACTCAAGAGCGCGATCGCGGCGACTATCATTACCGTTCCTAACAGACCTAACTCAATCTTTTGTCTCAAATGATTATTTTTCATCTGCGATTCTTAATTCAAAGTTTTAAATAAATTTAATATAAAAAAGCGATCACTAAGAGTATTAATGATCGCAGGAATAAATTTAAGTGATAAATCATTAATTATTAGGTGTTCCTCCTGTAAAACGTTTATAAGACGAAGGGGGAGAAGTCACTGGCACGTTACCTTTAGAATCTATGGGGTTCGAGTTTGGATTAATATTTTGAGCAGGGGGAACAGGTAGAGAACTAGGAGAGTTTGGGATAGAAGGCGGAGGTGTAACTGGCAAAGTTGGTAAAGTATTTTCAGTAGAATGTTTACAGAGTGGATCTGCTCCATATACCCCGTTATTTATTCTGGTAAAATCAAGGAAAAATTTTTCACCAAGTTTTAGCTCATCGTTTGGCCCATAGCAGAGTGATGAGGGAAAAAGAGTATCAACAGGTGGATAATAGTCTCTATTTGTTATACCTTGACTATTAGCAGATAAAGATACACTTACAGTAAAAAGCAACGCATATATTACAGGGCGATATTCGTTCATTGTATTCATTGTTATTGCAAGATAAGACTAAATTTTGGGTCAACTTAACTAAGCTATTATTCATATTCATTTACAATTAAATAATTAATCCCAATCTATCAGTCTAATGTAAACTTTCTTTTTATCTTCACCTCTCAGTTTAAGAAGAGGAGCATCAAATTTTCCCTTTCCTCCTTGTTTTTCGAGAGGATATGGAGTGTTATCATTCGTCAAGTCTGGGGTCGCCGAATCAAGCACCACCTTTTTAGCTCCTCCTTCAGAATCTTCGCCGAGTACTGACAGCGATATTTTAGATACCTTGACATCCTGATTAGAATCATTACAGATAGTTCCATGAATTCGATACACGGGAGCAGAATCTTTTTCTCCCAGCTTTTCAAAAGCTATTCGGGCTTCAGTTAGCATCAAAGTAACACCATTTTTCTTAACTGCTCCAAAACCATCCGTGTTTGCTTCCTGAACAACGATAATCTCTGGAGCCTGACCCCCACTAATTTCTATTTTTCCAGAGGCAGGAGGGGTTAGGGGCGGGACTTCTTCTGCTATTCCTCTAGTAATGGTTTTGCCATTCTGTTCTAACGTTAATGAGCCATCAACCCCACCCTGAATAGATTTAACAAATACTGTTTCTGAAGGATTTGAAGAACTTTGCAACGCTGATCTTTGAGTAATACTTTGTGCAACTGATTGATTGCGTAATTGAACAATAGCGACTGGCCCTTCTCGAAACTCGATCACTCCATATATTTTCATACCCTTCGCATCTCTTGTATCAACTTCTGGAGGGATAATTTTCGCTGATGCCCCCTGTCCTGCCGTTGCTAATACGACCTCTTTTTGGCGGTTTTTGCCAGAACAATAGCGACCTACTTTTGCTTCTTTAAGTGAAGACTCAAAGGTTTTGACTTGTTTTTTTGATTGATTTCTTGGTAATGCGCTTGATTGACCACTTGCTCTTGGTGATGTTGCGGAACTTGAATTGTTAAATTCATTACCCTGAATCTCTGCTTTAATTGGAATCAAACCAAAGGGATTATTACGGGCTTTTTGAACCTCTTGTACTCTCTTCTTGGGATCAGTTGCAGGAATTAAACCCTGTGAAGCTAAATCTATACTAGAAGCTTTTGGCTGTGTTGATCCTTGACTTCCTGCTAGAGGCTGCTGTGCTGGGGGAGGAGCAACAGGCGGAGGACTCGCTGTAACAGGTGGAGGGGTTGGGTTAGTTGATTGTTCTTCTGGAGAACTAGCACAACTTACAAGGGTTAATAACGGTAAAATACTTAAAAAAACTATCCAATGCTTGCTCATTGTTGCTCCTCGACCAGAATAAGGGATATTCTGCAAACCTATCCGATAATAGCAGACGATCCATTGGTTGGCATTAGTAAAATACACTAATTTTTGATATCTTTACGAAACTAAAAATAAGGGAAGTTTCAGACAAACATATCTTTTACAATAAGATTGCAAGAATTCACCTAATATAATCAGCCATCCCTTTAATCCTTAAATAATGACAACTCAAGCCGAAATTATTCGTTATCCCCAATTACCCTTAGCCATTTATCGAGAAGTTGCCGCCCATTTACAACAAATTCAGGGCGTAAAAGCCGAATTAACCCCCCAAACGTCCAAACAGTTTGACTATTTCCAAAGCCAAATCGAGTCAGTCCGTATCGAATATCCTGCCGAACTGCCCCATCAAGACAAACAATATTTAGAGTCAATCTTGAATCATTACGCTCAAAAATACGGCAACTATCAACGCAAATTGGCTTAAATGGTATTTTTTGCGTCAAATATAAATGGATTAACATGAACTCATTAAACTTAGAGGATGCACAACGGAATAAAAATCAAAGCAATCAACTTACAGCATCAATCAATTCTCAATATCTTTTAATAGATCAATATTTACAGCAATTTGACGAAAATAAATTACCCTTTGATCGTTTGATTAGTGTTCTTGATGCCCTTCTTGAAACCTTACAAGTTTCTGACGACGAATGGAAAGAAAAGTTTAGAAGTGAATGGTGGACGCTTGAACAAGTTTATGCGGTAGCCTGCGATCGCGGAGAAACAACCTTGAATATAGAAAGTCAAAATCTAGTTTGTGAAACGCTAGATAATATGAAAAAACTTTTGAAAGAATTATCAAAAAACTGGGTCTAAAGCCCTATTCTTCAAAACGACTTGATTCTTCATAAACAGGAGAAAACAGAAAAATGCAAATTAACTATCGATTAAACGCTAACGAACTAGATAATAACTTTTTAGAAAGTTTAAAAGTTGCTTTTCAAAATAAAGAAATTGAAATTATTGTTTATGAAAGTGATGAAACCAACTCTCTCTTACAAAATCCCGTTAATCGAGAAAAGCTATTAACTGCGGTGGAAAATATCAAAAATCGTAACAATCTTGTCAATTATTCTGACTAATCAGCTTCCAAACAAGCGATCGCGGCTTTGATGAGTTGGAAATAATGGGGTTGGGTAACATCAATCTGTTTTTTAGTATTTTCAGAAGTTGCTAACCAGCCAAAACGTTGACCCTTTTCGATCATTAAAATATTGCCCTGATCATTGGTAATGCGTAACTCAGTTTTTGTGTAGCCGAAACAGCAGGAATAAAAACGCCCTTGATGCTTAAATTTAGATTCTTGAGTTAAACTTTGAGCCTTTTCAGGTAATCTCACCCCCACAACTTCTAATTGCAAACTCGTATTACCATTGAAATGATTTTCCTGAAGTTTGTAAGCAATATCAATCGGTGAGGGCAACGGGCAATATTCCCCCCAACGCCACGCGATCGCCTTAATCGGTTCACTATCATCAGATTGAGATAGGGTTAACTTGAGGTGATTTTTGCCAATCTTTTGCTGCTCAATAATACGAACATTTGGTGTCCAGAAAATTGGAAAAGGGTTCCCAATACCCCAGGGTTGCAAGCCATCAATTTGTTGATAAAGATTTAAATTTAACTGTTTAAATTCCGCTTGAGCATCAATATTAATCAACGGTTTTAACTGTTCAGGTTCTAAGCACTGATGGGCAAACTCCCGTAACCGTTGCTTAAATGCGTCTAAATTCTCGCTCGGTAAACTAAAGCCTCCGGCGGCGCGATGTCCCCCAAACTTTCCTAATAAATCTTGACAAAATTCTAATGCTTCAAAAATATGGAATTCTTCAATGCCTCTGGCTGAGCCTCTAATTTTATCTTCCTCTTCTTCAAACGTACCAATAAACACAGGCACACCATACCGTTCTAGCAACCGCGAAGCCACAATACCAATGACACCATGATGCCAATGCGGTTGCACAATCACTAAAACTCGGTCTTCTTGCCAGGGAAGAGGAGTTGTTTCAATGTAGGCGATCGCTTCGGTTTCGATCTGTTCACAAAGTTCTTGGCGTTGACGGTTAATTTGCTCGCATTGCATAGCCCGTTCTAGGGCAATTCCCTCATCTTCGGTGGTCAGTAACTCAATCACTAATTGGGGATCACCGATGCGTCCAATGGCGTTAATTCTAGGGCCTAAACGAAAACCAATATCATCGGGTTTAAGTTGCTTTTGTTCCTCGCTCACCCCTGCCATTTGCATCAAGGCTTGAATCCCCAGGAGTTTGGATTGGGGTAATTTGCGTAGACCCCGTTTTAACCAGCGTCGATTCACTCCTGTTAAGGCGGCTAAATCAGCGATCGTTCCAAGGGTATAAAGTTCTAACAATTGTTCTGTTAGTCCCTTGATTTTGCCTAAGGCTTGGGCGGCTGTAATGGCGAGAATATAGGCCACACCCACACCAGCTAATCCTGCATAGGGAGAAGTAGCGGGTAATAACTTGGGATTTAAAATTGCCTGAGCGGGCGGTAATTTTTCGGGTAAATCGTGGTGATCGGTAATGATAACCTTTAATCCAAGTTCGACAGCTAACGCGATCGCGTCGTAGGCGGAAATCCCATTATCAACGGTGAGAATTAGCTTTACATTGGTATCAGCAAACTCCTGGACAATGCGCTGATTAATGCCGTAACCATCCTTCATACGGCTAGGAATGGCATAATCCACCTTTGCCCCCAAGTGTCGTAAAGCTCGCAATAATAAAGCCGTACTGGTCATGCCGTCCGCATCGTAATCCCCACAAATGGCAATCTTTTCTTCGTTCGCGATCGCGTCTTTGAGTAAGTCCACACTTTTCCCTAAATCGGGAAATTCAGCTAACGGAGTCGGTAAGGTTTGACTTTCGGGATCAAGATAGACCTGAGCTAGTTCTGCGTTATCAATCCCCCGATGCCACAACACCTGAGCTAACAAGGGAGAAAGCCTCGTTTGTTCGATTAACGCTTGAACCTGGGCAGAATCCGCTTCTTTAATTTTCCACCGTTGTCGGGGTAACTTGGGGGGCATATATCTTAGACAGCTTTGACTCAGTAAGTGTTAGATACTCTAACATCCCCCCGCCTATCGGCACCCCCCTTACTAAGGGGGGCAGGGGGGATTAATGGTTAAACTTGATTATAAACAGTCTTTAAGCAATAGAATTTTCCATTTTTTTTGAATTCGGTAAAGCCGCGATCGCTTTTTTTGCAAAATCTTGTAACAGGCTTAACCGTTGGGTTTGGGCAAAAACTTGCTGTAGGGTTTGTCCCAGTTTCTCTAAATTTAGCCCTTCGCCTGTTTGTTGGCTAATTTCCTGAGCTTGGAAGTATTCCACCAAACTTAAACCCGCTACCCGTGTTAAATAGGCCGCGCTGACTCCCTGGATAGCTCCTCCTGCAACGTAGGTTACAGCATTGGTTTTCAATAAGCTGCCTAAACTTTGGGTGCTTAATTCCACTAAACCAAGTTTGACAATTAATTGCCCGACTTCAGCCGCAACGCTTTGAGCCTGTTCTAAAGAAAACTTTTGTTGATAAATGCCGCTTAAATCCAAGACCATTTGACCATTAATCGCTGCGGTTGCTAACAGGTCTAAACTCGCGACAGGATTAATTAACGCCGTTCCCCCTGCAATCCATTGATATTGTTCAATCACAGGTAAAGCGCGATCGCGTCGAATTTGGTTTAATTGTTCTTTAGCGGTTTGTTTAATTTGTTGAGCTTCCCGCCAAGTTGTTCCTAAGATTAAATCAGCTTTTTCTTGGTTAATAACACTGGTTAAATGCTGAGTTAAGGGAGCTAAATCAACTTTGGTTTCTTCAAAAAATTCCTCAATGGTTCCGTCTTCTAAATGCCGCCGTACTTTCAACGGTTTAGGAGCAACAGACAAGCCAAAAATTTCGGATTCAGGCAGAATAGGGGAAATTTGGTGTTGAATTTTTTGCAGGATTTCAACCCGTTCTTCCGGTCGATATTGATCCTGTTTATTAAAGAGTAATAATAAGCGGTGATGATTGCGATATAAGTTTTGTAGAGTTTGCCATTCGGAATCTGTGAGATCCCCTGAAATGAGAAATAATGTCAAATCAAACTTAGCTAAATTTTGTAGCGATCTTTCATGATTATCGACAATTAATAATGGTTCACTTTCCTGCCAATTAACATTATGGGTCGTAACTTTTGCAGCTAATAAATTTTTTAAGGCACTTTTCCCCGTTCCTTTTGTACCCGTAATACCAATGTTTAAAATTTGGCGATCAAAGTGGCTAGGTAATTCGGTTAACTGCTGACGAAAATGAGTAACATCCTGTTCTGGGGCTTCGGTTGCTAGGGTATCGATAATGGTTTGGGCTTGCGCGATCGCGGTATCAACGGTTTGACGAGTCAGCGGCGTTAAAACTGCCAAAGAACTTTTAGTAGAACGTTTCAGCTTCCAAAACAATAAACCAAAAGCCGTCATGCCCCACAAGCCCCATTGACCCATTTCGAGCAAATGGGTATGCACACTTTCCCATCCCAACAACAACAGGCAAAGCCCTAGTCCGCCGACTAAAACAGGTTTCTGTACTTGAACCGCCATTTCCTTTCTCCCCAGCGATGCTTAGCTCTTTTGATTGATTAACAGTTATCCTACCGAGTTCCAGTATTAATCCATCTTGGCGTTAATTTTTCTTTATCTATCCTACTCTAAGGCGGACGGGTACGGGGATTCATTTGATTATCCATACGTCACGCCTATGCCAGTGAGTTTGCGTCGAGATTTCAAAAATGGCATCCCAACAATCATGCTCTCTCCAATCGGCAATGCCTAATGACTGATACTCATATCTTAGGGTTTTGGGCGTATAATAGCAGAATAAGTCTCTAATATCCTCAAAATTTTGCTTTAATATCAAATTTTCAATGTTCAATCATTATTATTTCCAATTCATTGATAATTTTTCTCAAAAAAGTATTCTTCATCAAGGCGAATATCATCCAGGGTTAGTCATCCTGTCGATCGCGATCGCCATTTTTACGTCCTATACGGCATTTTTAATGGGACAGTTTGCTGAACCCGTTACCAGTAAGCAAATTCGCTATGCTCTGTTATCCCTGAGTGGCTTAGCAATGGGTGTGGGTATCTGGGCGATGCACTTTATTGGGATGCTAGGCTTCCACCTGCCCTGTGAGATTAGTTATAACCCTTGGCTAACGGCTTTCTCCATCATTCCAGGGATTGGTGCCAGTATTTTTGCCATGCATTTTGTTTCCCGTCCTCAACCGAGCTTAAAAGTATTACTGATAGGCGGAACGGTGTTTGGGCTGGGTATCGGTACAATGCATTATTCTGGCATGGCAGCCATGCACCTGGATGGATCGATTCACTATGATCCCTTTTTATTTACCCTATCGATTCTGGTTGCGGCTTTTTTGGCTTTTATTGCCCTCTGGTTCCGCTTCTATATTGGTCATTTTTTTTCGGCGGCGGGTCGTTATGACTTATTGAGTTCCGCCGTTGTTATGGGACTCGCTGTATCGGGGATGCACTATACGGGAATGACTGCTGCTGACTTTTTTTGTGATCCTGATAGCGCGACTCCTGCTTCTGGTGTGGAGTTACATCTGGTGGCGATCGCGGTCACCCTAGCGACGACCTTACTGACAGGGATTGTGATGCTGGTGGTATTACGCGAGACGACCCTACAACGCGATCAACGCAAAATTCTAGCGGAAACCGAAGCTTGGTATCGGGGAATGATCGAATATGCACCAGATGGCATGTTAGTTATTGACTCCAATAGCTTGATCATTTTAACCAACCCTTCGTTGGAAGCCATGTTTGGTTATCAACCGAATGAACTAATCGGGCAACATATTGAAATTCTGGGTCTTGACGGGGTATGTTCCCGCCATTTTAACTGTGTGGACTGCGATCAAGAAGTGGGGCAAGCTTGTTTAATCAGCGATCGCAATTTAGAATCTCTGGGTTTACGTCAGGATGGTTCCCAGTTTCCCATTGAAATCGGCCTAGCCCGTTTACCCGCCTTAGGCCAACATAGTATTAGTCTTTTTGCATCGGTACGAGATATCACGGCTCGTCGGCAGGCAGAGTTAGAAATTAGCCGTCAGCGTGAACAATTACAATCAATTTTGGATCAAGCCCCTGTGGGAGTAGCGATAACCGTCGATGGTGTTACCCGTTTTGCTAATCCCCGCATCGTTGATCTAGTCGGTCTCAAGGTCGGTGACTCCCCCCAAAAGATTTATGTTAATCTTTCGGATCGTCAACAAATTCTAGACGAACTTTCTCAGCATGGAATCTTTGAAGGGGGTCACTATCAAATGTATGGCCCAGACGGAGAAATTCGCGACATTCTGGCGACTTTTATCACCACCGAATATGAAGGTCAAAAGGGAGTCCTCGGTTGGTTAACGGATATCACCCAGATCAAAGCGGCTGAAGATGAGATGCGGCGTGCCAAAGAATTAGCCGAAGAAGCTACTCAAGTCAAAGCGGACTTTTTGGCAAATATGAGTCACGAAATTCGTACCCCCATGAATGCCATTATTGGGATGACCCATCTTGCTCTCAAAACCGACTTAACACCGCGTCAGCACGAATATTTAAGGAAAATCCAGCTATCTAGCCAACATTTATTGGGCGTTATCAATGATATTCTCGATTTCTCCAAGATTGAAGCGGGCAAATTAAACATTGAAAGTATTGATTTTGAGTTAGAAAAAATTCTCGAAAGTGTGGCAACCCTCATTACCGAGAAGGCAACGGCCAAAGGCTTAGAACTGATTTTTGATGTTGACCGCGATTTACCCCGCAATTTCAAAGGAGATCCGCTGAGATTGGGGCAAATTTTAATTAATTATGCTAACAACGCGGTTAAATTTACTGAAAAAGGTGAAATAACGATTATTGTAAAAATCCAAGAAACTCGCGAAAACGAGATGATGCTCTATTTTGCGGTCAAAGATACGGGTATTGGTTTAACCCAAGAGCAAATCAAAAATTTATTCAACAGTTTCCAACAGGCCGATACCTCTACCACTCGAAAATTTGGTGGTACGGGTCTGGGACTCGCCATTTGCAAACGAATTGCGGATCTGATGGGGGGCGAAGTGGGCGTTGAAAGTGAGTATGGTCAAGGTAGCACTTTCTGGTTTACGGTCTGCCTACAATTGAGTACCACTAATCCTCGCCGATTGGTATTGAGTAGCGATCTTCAGGGAAAACGGGTTTTAGTGGTAGATGATAACGAAGCTGCACGGTTAATTTTAAAAGCTTTGCTCAGGCAGATGAAATTTAAGGTCGATCTCGCCAGTTCAGGGGAAGAAGCATTAGAAGCCGTTACCGAAGCCGATAATATGACCAATCCCTATGAAATCGTTTTTCTGGATTGGCAAATGCCGAATATGGATGGACTAGAAGTGGCGCGAAGAATGCAAGCTCTACCCTTGAAACATCGACCCTATCATTTGATGGTTACGGCCTACGGACGAGAAGAGGTTTTCAAGAATGCTGAATCCTTGGGAATTGCCGATATCCTCATCAAACCTGTCAATGCGTCCATGTTGTTCGATAGTGTGGCGGGATTATTGGGGGATGTACGACAAGAGCCTTCTAATATTTTCAGTCCGTCGCATCATGAATCTCTGCGCGATCGCTTAAAAACCATTGAAGGCGCGAAGATTCTGTTGGTAGAAGACAATGAAGTTAATCAGGAAGTAGCCACAGAGTTATTAGAAGATGTGGGCTTTGGGGTTGATCTAGCAGAAAATGGACGGATTGCGGTAGAAAAAGTGAAAAATAACCCCTATGATTTGGTGCTGATGGATGTTCAGATGCCAGAAATGGACGGACTTGAGGCAACCGTTGCAATTCGTAAAGACTCGCGTTATCAAAATCTATCGATTGTGGCGATGACTGCCAGTGTTCTCCAAGGCGATCGCGATAAATGTATCGAGGCGGGAATGAATGATTACGTCGCCAAACCCATTGAGCCAGATGAATTGTGGAAAGCTTTGTTGAAATGGATTAAACCCAATCCAACAGAAGGCGACAGTCCGACAGCCCTTGTAAACGTAACGCCAAAAATAAACGAAGAGATTGAGATTCCCTCAGATATTGCAGGACTCAATACATCAGAAGGGTTACGTCGCGTTCTGGGCAAAAAATTCCTATACCTCTCCATGTTGCGTAAGTTTGCAGCAGGACAAAAAAACTTTGCCGCGCAACTCAAGCAAGCTCTAGAAACTAAAGATAAAATCCTAGCAGAACGACTTGCCCATACCCTCAAAGGTGTAGCAGGGAATATTGGGGCAGAATCCATTCAGCAAGGAGCAGCAGAGCTAGAAACGGCCATTAAAGCAGATCAGTCTCGTTCCGAAATTGATTCATTGTTAACTAACCTTGAGAACCCCCTAGAAAGCTTAATTCAGCAATTAGAAGCCAAGTTACCCCCTGAAGTGGAGGCGAGTAAGATTGTTATTGATTTTGAAAAACTGGAGTCAATTTGTACGAAACTGGCTACCCTGTTAAGTGAAGATGACGCAGAAGCGGCGGATCTGTTGCAGGATAATAGCGATTTGCTCAAAAGTGCTTTCCCCAATCATTACACCGCGATCGCGGCAGGGATCAATTCATTCGACTTCGAGGCAGCTTATACTGCTTTAATAGCGGCTAAAGAAACACTTCAAAATTCATAAAATTTCAATAAAATCTCTCTATGATTACCAACTTACTCCAAGAAAAAATCAAAAGAAAAACGATTTTAGTAGTAGATGACACCCCCGATAATCTGACCTTTATTAGCGGATTACTGAAAGATGACTATCGAGTAAAAGTAGCCAACAACGGCCAAAAAGCCATCACAATCGCTCGTTCCAGTGATCCACCCGACCTCATTCTGCTGGATATTATGATGCCTGGTATGGATGGTTATGATGTATGCCGTATGCTCAAGGCCGATCCCCAATCTCCCGATATTCCCATTATTTTTCTGACAGCAAAGGCAGAGGTAGAAGATGAGCGTCAAGGTTTGGAATTAGGGGCGGTTGATTATATTACGAAACCCGTTAGTCCTCCTATTTTGATGGCTAGGGTGAAAACGCAATTAACCTTAAAAGAATCCTACGATAATCTACGGGAATTGCTCCAATTTCGGGAAGATATGGTCAATATGATTGTTCATGATCTGCGAAATCCGATTTCTAATATCCTGTTGGTGACAGAAATGCTACTGACCTATCCTGGGCTACCGCCTGAAAAAATCCACAAAAACCTCGATATGATCTCCAGAGGTGGGCAAACGCTCCGTTCCTTAGTAGATGATTTATTGTTAAAGGCAAAATCTGAATCGAATAAATTAGTCCTTGAGCGTAAAAATACCGATATTTGCCAACTTTGTGAAGCCGCGATCGCCGATCTTAAAGAAATTGCTGCGCGAAAAACAGTACAACTGATTGCCAAAACCCCTGCCCCCGTGATTCGAGATATCAATATTGATCCCATGCTCTTTCGTCGGGCTATTGATAATTTGTTATCCAATGCTATTAAATTCTCACCAACAGAGAGTACTGTAACGCTTTTTTTAGACTATATCGGTGAACAAGGGGTAAAAATTCAAGTTGCAGATTGTGGGCCAGGGGTCAGTGAAAATTTACGACAAAGTATTTTTGAAAAATATGAAGTTGGCACCTTAATGAAAGGGATTAGTCAAACAGGTTTAGGGTTAGCATTTTGCAAAATTGTGGTTGAAGCCCACCGGGGAAAAATTAGTGTGACCGATAATACACCTCAAGGCTCGATTTTCACCATCGAAATCAATGACGAGATTTAATCAAGTAATCAATATCGATTGTGTCTCTATCTCAACGTTAGCTGGAGTCGAGATTTTAAAACAAATATCCCTATCCAAAATCAGCAATACATCAAGCCCTGACCAATTCTTTGATTTCGCGCTCCATATCAGGCGTTATTTCGGTCGATCGGGCGGGAAGCTCCACTATTCCTCGTTTTCCGTTTTGCCCAATATCATCGAGGAGGCGTTGCATCGCAGCAATTTCACGGATCTGCGACTCAATAATTTCATCGGCAAGTTGACGAACACGCGGATCACTAATGCTAGCTTTTCGGGCATTATTGATAGCAATAGAGTGATGGGGGATCATCGACTTCATAAAATTGACATCTCCGATTAGCATTTGATCCCTATTCACAGACAGCAAAATTAAGCCAAACACCGTCGCTAAACTGAGAACTGCAACTTTAATCCTGATTCCTCGATACATCGACCACATAAAGGAAAGCATGATAATCGCCATCACGCACCCCATTACCAAGGAAGAGAGCAGTCGATTGACACTAAACCTTGCATGGTCAAGGGAATAGATAAGCTGATACATCAAGAAAAACATAATGAAAGTTGAAGTCGCGATCATCGCTGCAAATCTGTACCAACTCATTCCCGACATTGATTTCTGTTGAGCCATACGGTTTCGACCTTGAATGCTACTATTTCACATTAGAGCCTTGACTCAACGGCTCGCATCACTCCGAGGTAACGTGAATCCCAATAATGGAGCAAGCCTATAAATTGTTTTCAACAGACTTAAAAACATGCTCATGAGTGACCTGGAAGAAAAATTCTAGCGAGAAGAATCTTTTTTCAGGAATTGGGGGTAATTCTGGCTTTTCTGCTTTCCAGTAGGGTCAAGACCGTTTGATAGTGTTCCGTTAGGCGTTGGCGATCGCAGTCATCGAGTAGGCGATCATAACTACTTTGAAAAATCCTTTCAGCATGATTTCCTAACAGAACCAGATAGGGAAAATGATCGGTATGGCTGATAATTAACTGGATTGCTTGCAATAGGCGAGTTGTCACTACTAAATCTGAAGTGCCGTAACGTCGAATTTGGTTAAAGGCTAAATCCACTAAAGTCTCAAAAGAAATCGGTTCAGCGATCACTCGCAATTGAAGCGTACTCTCATCACAACGATCATCATAAGCGTAGGCAGAGGGCATGGGTCGCTGGACAAGTTGCGTTAAGGCTGCACCGAGGCGATCGATACATCGGATGGCGGTAAAGGGATCATTAATTCCGGGAGAAAGGGCCCGCAGAGCAATCTCAACTAACTGATCGATGGGAAACTCAATATCTTGGTGTTCTGTGCGTTCTCTACCCAACACAAATGCCTGATTAATCTGATGGATGAGTTTGGCATTAACTTGCCTGCCTGGATAAACAAGCAACAATGGCTGATGTTTGATAATAAATTCTCCAGGTCTGAGGAGTAGACGAAACACTAAATTGTGTTGACAGGAAAGTTGCAACAATCGACGATTATCAATGATTTGTAAGTAGCCAGTATGATGGGAGTTGATAGGACGAGCTTGAGCATCAAAATCATCAGGAATAGTAGGGTTTTGTTGCGTATGGGCGCAATTATTCTGTTCTATGGCTTCGGGAAAAAGGCGATTGATTCCATCGTCTAATTCCTCGGCAACGCTAGCAATCACGTAGGAAGCTTGAATAATGGTTGATGCATGATGAATAAAATAAATTAGGACTCCTGTTCCCAAAATCGCGAGTATAATGCTCATTGTGACTGAAAACTGCGGCACAAAGAGATTGTAATTTTCTCCATAAATGGTTCGTAGCACTAACAAACAGTAGAGAAAGGTGGCAATAAAAGTACCCAGGACAATTTGATTTCCTCGGTCTTGCATAAAATTTCGCAATAATCGGGGGCCAAAATTGGATGAAGCAAGCTGTAGGGCAACAATGGTGATGGAAAAAGCCGTTACTGCGACTGTCATCATGGAACTGGCAACTGCCGAAAGTAGTTCTCGTGCGCCGTCTGGGCCGCCACTATAAATCCAACTGAGTTTTTGAGAGGCGATCGCATCTGTCCGATCCAAGGCCAGCATTGCAAAAGCCAGAGCAATGCCGCCCAGGGCCATTAAACTGGGGAAAAACCAATAGCTAGATAGCAAGATGTCCCAAAATTTATTTAATTTAGTATTTTTCATTATTTTTTATGAATACAGTAATTTAAAGTAATTTAAAATAAGTTTGGCAGTCAAAAACGGTTTAAAAGCTTGTTATCAAAGCATTTCGTGACGTTATTTTTATTGAGAATGGCGATAGCTTACGCTTGAGGCTGGTTTATATTTTGAAGATCGATTAGAGAATTATCCCGATGCGTTTCATGTAATTACCAAAAGCGAAACAGTAAGGATGAAAAGAAATAATTCGGACAATCGCCATTGATGTGCCCGATTTTGTCAAAAACAGAAAGTTGTGTCTCGCTCAGTGGCAATGCTTGACCTAACGATGGCTTTATTCGCCAAATTCAGCGTCAAGGTTATAGTTAATGGGTTATGTAACGGGAAGTTAGCCTGATTTGCTGGAAACTTTCAAGAAAAATTGGGTATAAACAGCGAAATGTAGGCTTTAATTGATAACAGAAATTTCATTTTCTTCTATTACAACCGTATTGGGTTGATCCCATTCCAAGACTAACGTGCGAATTAAACGCGCGATCGCTTTTTGAATTAAACCCTCAGCAATTTGTTGGCCCATGCGTTGCGTCTCAGGATTCATCAGGAGTTTTGTCAGTACAGGAACCAACTTCATTGGATCAAAGCCGCGGGTATTGCGTAAAATCTGCCAGATGACTTTTAAATGATCAAAGGTTTTTGTCTGAGTTTGTAATTCCACTGGCGTATTCGGAACGGCTAAGCCGACTTGTTCCCGAATCCCAATGGTCAGATTAAACCAACTGCGACGACCGAACAGATCAATGGCATTAATTAATTCTGTTACCAAGCGATCGCGGATAAAACTGCCCCGTTCTGAGAATAAAAAGTTCGTGCCTTGCTCCAAAACTCTGTCAAAATCAAAATCAGGGGAATTTCGGGCATTATTTAATAGATTTTCCAACCGATTCCAACGAAAACTGCCATCTTTAAACAATAAATCCTGTAAAGAAGCCCGAAGTTGGGGAGAATCATCGGTTAATAGACGTTTCGCTACGTAGGGATAGGCTTTGGTTAATACTTTAAAATTCGGGTCAATCCCAATGGCAATCCCTTCTAACGTCACCATTGAGCGAATAATTAAGGCGTAATAGGCAGGAACCCGAAAGGGAAATTCATACATCATCGCCGACATTTGGTCGGTAATACTTTTAAAATTCAATTCCGCTACGCTCGCCCCTAGCGCATTCCCAAATACCTGGGTCAAGGCGGGAATAATCGGCCTTAAATCGGTATCAGGTTTTAAAAACTCTAAATGAACGTAATCGTGAGCTAATGCCTCAAAATCCCGATTGACCAGATGCACCACCGCTTCAATTAACCCATAACGCTGATAGGGCTTAATGGTACTCATCATCCCAAAGTCAAGATAGGCTAAGCGTCCATCCTTCATTGCTAGTAAATTACCAGGATGGGGATCGGCATGGAAAAAGCCGTTTTCTAATAATTGCCGCAGAGAGCATTGCACGCCCACTTCGACTAAATGGGTTGCATCGATGCCTTGAGCCTGAATCGCCCGAATATTAGTTAACTTGGTTCCCTCAATCCATTCCATCGTCAACACCCGACGGCCGCTATATTCCCAATAAATGCAGGGTACATAAATTTCTTGGAGGTGGCCATAGAGTTCGGCAAACTTTTCGGCATTGCGTCCCTCTTGGATATAGTTCATTTCTTCAAAGATGCGGCTGGCTAATTCATCGGTAATAGCGACTAAATCGGAACGAATCCGTTTAACATTTTGATTTGCCCAAATCGACAGCGATCGCATGATGTAAATATCGAGCGTAATCTGCTTAATCAGATCGGGACGTTGAACCTTAACCGCAACCTTTTCCCCCGTTTTTAAAATGCCTCGGTACACCTGCCCCAGGGATGCTGCCGCAATGGGATCTTCGGATAATTCGGCAAAAACGTCTAACGGATTAGCTCCCAATTCCTCTTCCATCAATTCATAGGCAACTTCATTGGGAAAGGGCGGCAGTTGATCCTGTAGCGTGGTTAATTCCTGTAAATAAAGCGGCGGAACTAAGTCAGGACGGGTAGAGAGTGCCTGACCAACTTTGATATAGGTTGGCCCCAGTTTGGTTAACAGTTCCCGCAGTTGGACAGCGCGTTTGCGGTCGGTTTTGGGATTTTTCCCCACAAATTTATCCCATTGCAACCCGAAAATAAACCAAACCAGGGGAATAATAATTCTAAATAAGCGACGAATAACCTGAAAAGGACGCTGACGATAAAATTCAGTAATTAATTCGGGATGATAACGCCAACTTTCGGGAAACAGATCACTCACCGGCCCCAAGTCTTCGGTATGGGCAAGGGGAAGATGGATCGGTTGCGCTTCCACAGAAAGGGTTTCTAATCCGTCTTCTATGATGTCGGAACTCGGCGTAATCATCGCTTGGGGCATAAGTTAACACGGGGAATGCAGATTATGTTAACTATTGTAACAAGCTTTGCCTTGAGCTTTGGTTGACTCTTAGTCAGGCTTTTTCAAAATACCAAGCCCGATGCCAGTGGTAATGGCTAATTTCTCGTCCAGAGGCAAACCCTGCTTCATCTGCCATTGCACACAAAGTTAAAGCGGTTTCAGGAAAGTCACTACTACGGATATGTTCACTTAAAGCGGTCTTATCTTCGGGCGCGATCGCTGTCCATTCTTTTTGAATACGGTTTATATAATGCTCATAGTATTGCTCTCGGTCTTCTCGTTCATCCCGCATTACATCGATTAAGACTAAGATTCCTGAAAATTTTAAGCGTTTAAAGGCATAGGAGAAGAATTCGGCTTTTTCAGCAAGGGAAAAATGATGGAGGGCAAAGCTACAAAAGATTAAATCAAAGGTATCTATGTTTTCCTGTAATCCTGTGAGTAAGTCGCCTTGGAAAAAGTCAAGTTGGGTATGAAGGGGGGCTAGATTTTGTTGGGCTTGCGCGATCGCGGTTTCAGAAAGATCATAACCTCGATAGTAGGCAACTTTGCGATTTTGGAGAATTTGGGCGAAATGGTAGGCACTGCCACACCCTAAATCTAGAACTTTAATGGCGCGATCGCGGAATTGTCGAGCGAGTAACAGGTTAACATCCTGATATAACTCCCGATGAGACATATAGTTATACTCTAGGATTTGGCCATAAACTGACCAGGCATCGAAAAATTCCTTAACGCTCGTTTCGTCCATTATGCTTATTAATATTGTTTAAGTTTCGGTCAAGAATAGATCTTCAGAATAGGGAATCGTTTGTCCAGTAAAGGCTTCATATAAACCTTGGCGAATTCCTTCAATAACAACTTCTGTTGGGGTCTCGTCTGGATCGATATCTTCGTTATCAACCATCAGAACAATAACATGAACAGATTGAGGTTGAGTAACTATTAACGGTTTATCAAGGATAAGTTGACCGTTTTCATCAATTTTTGCTGTTGTTTTAATGGTTTTCATTGTTGTTGTTGTTGATAGCTTACCCTTTTATTATCGTCGTTATTTTAACTTGAGTAATGATCAAAAAACCTTCGGGTTGGCAAGTGGGAATAATTTTGGGCATTGGGGTTTTTATGACCTCGACTTCTGCCATTTTTATTCGCTTATCCTTAAATGCTGCTAATCGCTCAGGGGTTGATTTTAGCTTGTTTCTAGCCGCCACTCGGTTGATGATAACCGCTTTAGTCCTTATTCCCAATTGGCGTAAACTCCGACCCGTTAACCCATCGCCCCAGCCCTACTATTACGCGATCGCCGCAGGAATTTGTTTAGCTCTCCATTTTGCCACTTGGATCAGTTCCCTCTCCTTTACCTCTATTGCCGCTTCCACTGCTTTAGTAACAACCAATCCCGTTTGGGTCGCCCTGCTATCTTGGTTTTGGTGGCGAGAAAAACCCAGCCGTCGAGTAATTGCGGGAATTGTCATTGCTCTCCTGGGAGGCTTCATAATTGCCTTCAGTGATGCCCAAGGAAACGCCAATTATAGTAATCCCTTGTTGGGTGATACCTTAGCTCTCATCGGTTCCTGGTTAGCCAGTTTGTATCTTTTGTTTGGACGAGAAGCGCAAAAACAAGGCTTAAGCATCGGCCAATATATCGTCATTGCCTATACCGTCGCTGCATTGTGTTTATTTCCTTTTCCCTTCTTCTCTGGGCAAGGCTATTTGAGCTATCCCGCCCCTGTTTATCTTTATGTCTTGCTAATGGCTATTTTTCCTCAATTGATTGGCCATACCAGTATTAATTGGGCTGTAACTTGGATTTCTCCCACGATTGTCACCCTCGCCATTTTATTTGAACCCTTGGGATCGAGTTTCCTCGGTTGGCTGATTTTTCAAGAAATTCCCCCTGTTACCGTGATCATCGGTGGATTGATTTTATTATTAGGAGTAGCGATCGCCGCGATCGGTAATAAAAAGAACCAACAAACCGATCTAACTTAACAATAAAGTCTTAATTTCTAACGAATTGCCGCTTCCTAAGACGATTAGCCTGTGCGACTTGTGTTTAGGGTCGCAATTATTGAAACCTCTCATTGTGTGATACAAATTCTAGAAATATCAAAAATTAACTGAAAAAATAAAATGACTCATTTTGGATTAATTTCTCCTGGATCGACAGGGCCCCTAAACACCATGCTTCCTTTGGGTCAAGAGCTACAAAGGCGCGGTCATCAGGTTACTCTTTTTGGCATATTGGATACTCAGCCCAAGGCATTAGCCGCAGAAATAGATTTTCAAGCAATTGGAGAGGATGAATTTCCATGCGGAATGACTCAAAAAATTTTTGCTGAATTAGGAAAATTAAAAGGATTAGCGGCATTGAAATATACCGTTAAATTTCTAACCTTGGAGGCAGTCACATTGCTTCGAGATGCACCTTCTCGCATGAAGGATTTAGGCGTAGAAGCTTTAATTGTTAATCAAGGTTCATCCCAAGGGGGAACAGTTGCAGACTTTTTAGAAATTCCTTTTGTAACCGTTTGTAGTGCAGTCGTGTTAAATCGAGAGCCAAGCATTCCTCCATTTAATACTGATTGGCCCTATGATCCATCTTGGTGGGGATATTTACGCAATAAATTAGGTTATCAACTTCTAAACCGTGTGGCTAAGCCTATTACGGATGCTCTTAATGAATATCGTCAAGAGCATCATCTGCCCCTTTATTTCCATCCTAATGAACGTTACTCTTCATTAGCCCAAATTAGTCAAGCACCTGCCGCTTTTGAGTTTCCTCGACAACAATTACCTGCTTATTTTCATTTTACGGGGCCTTATCATTCCCAAAATAGTCGGAAATTTGTGGATTTTCCTTATGAAAAGTTGATAGGAAAACCGTTAATTTATGCTTCGATGGGAACGTTACAAAATCGGTTAATTGGCGTGTTTAAAGATATTGCGATGGCTTGCCAAGAGTTTGATGCCCAACTCGTGATTTCTTTGGGAGGATCAGCCCCCCCCGAATCATTGCCTAACCTGTCAGGAAATCCTTTGATCGTTGAATATGCTCCTCAGCTAGAAATTCTAAAAAAAGCGACCTTAATGATTACCCATGCTGGCATGAATACAGCGATGGAATGTCTAATGAATGCTGTTCCAATGGTTGCTATCCCCGTTGCAAATGATCAGCCAGGGGTTGCTTCAAGGATTGCCTGGTCTGGCTGTGGCGAAAGTATTCCTCTCAAAAAGTTAACTGTATCTAAGCTAAAAACCGCGATTCAAAAAGTGTTAACCGAAGATTCCTACAAACAAAATGCGGTTAGATTACAAAGTGCCATTCAACAAGCGGGGGGAGTTAGTCGAGCGGCTGATATTATTGAGCAAGCTATTTCAACAAAAAAGCCCGTTTTAGCTGAAAGATAAAGCTTAATTGATTTAATATCTCTCAAATTTGACGTAATATGAAAAAACTATTGGTAACCGGAGCAAGTGGCTTTTTGGGTTGGAATTTATGTCAATTTGCTAAATCCGATTGGCAAGTTTTTGGAACCTATTGGACGCATGAAATAAATTTTCCTGAAATTCATTTAACTAAAATTGATCTAACTAATTTTCAAGCTTTAAGGCAATTATTAGAAACGATTAAACCCGATGCGATTCTCCATTTAGCCGCCCAATCTCAACCGAATTTTTGCCAAAAAAATCCTGAAATATCCTATCAAGTTAATGTCACCAGTTCGGTAAATCTTGCAAGCCTAGCTGCCGAGTTACAAGTTCCCTTTGTCTTTACCTCCACCGATCTAGTTTTTGATGGCACTAATCCCCCCTATACCGAAAGCGATCGCGTTTGCCCAATCAATCTTTACGGAGAACACAAAGTCAAAGCCGAACAGGAAATTTTAAAAATTTATCCCAATAGCGTTATTTGTCGGATGCCGTTGATGTTTGGACGACCCTCTCCTACTTCCCAGAGTTTTATTCAACCCTTTATTGAAACCCTCAAAGCCGGAAAACCCCTCAGTTTATTTGAAGATGAAATGCGATCGCCGGTTAGTTCTACCACCGCAGCCCAAGGAATTTTATTAGCTTTAGAGAAATGCCGAGGAGAAATCTTGCATTTAGGTGGGAAAGAGTCCGTTTCTCGCCATCAATTTGGGTTAATCATGGCAGAACAATTAGATTTACCCACTGATCAAATTACCGCCTGTTTACAAGCCGATGTACCAATGGCGGCTCCTCGTCCCAAGGATGTTTCCCTCAATAGCACTAAAGCCTATGGGTTAGGGTATCAACCACCAAGTTTAAGAGAAGAGTTCAATCGCCTAAAAAAGCATACCGAATAACAAATAATAGGGTAAAATGTTAGTTATAAAAATGCTGATTGAGAAGATAGATTTGAGTAATATTTATATTAGTTTATTTTTTATATAAACCTTGTTTTATATGCTCTTTAGAGAATCACTACCATCGACTCACTACCCGTTAATTGAGGCTAATTTAATGAGATTAAATGACCTATTACGCCACAATCTTAAGCCGTTCTCAATGCCACAATCGGATCAAGCTTGGCTGCCCGTTGAGCAGGAATCACGCCGAAAATTAGTCCAATCGTGCTAGAAATCCCTAAAGAGAGCGCGATCGCAGGAATGGAAACTCCCGCCGATAGGGGAGAAATCAAACCAATCACAATAACGATACCTGACCCAATAGCGATTCCTAAAATACCACCGATCGCCGACACAATCACCGCTTCAACTAAAAACTGCATTAAAATATCACTTTTACTCGCTCCAATGGCTTTTCTTAGCCCAATTTCTTGAGTTCTTTCGGTGACAGAAACTAACATAATATTCATCACCCCGATCCCGCCGACAACTAAAGAAATACTCGCGATCGCGGCTAACATGATCGTTAACCCCCCTGTGACCGTTCCCACAATATCTAACATTTGTTTCGCCGTTGTCACGTTAAAATCATCCTCTTCATTTTGAATTTTGTGGCGTAAGCGAATTAAATTTTCGATTTGAAATTGGGCTGCCCGAATACTTTGTTCATCCTTAGCTTTCACATTAATCCAACTTAATTCAATGCCAAAGGGAGAAGTCCGCCCGACAATTTGACTGACCATGGTGGTTAGGGGAATAAACACAGCTTCATCCTGATTGTTGCCTAAAAAAGAGCCTTTTTCTTCCATCACGCCAATAATTTCAAAATTAATATTATTGAGTCGGATTCTTTCTCCAATCGGATTTTGGGTTTTAAAAAAACGTTGGGCAATTTCACTGCCAATGACGACAACCCGTTTCGCACGTTCTACATCCATTGAGGTTAAAAATCGTCCTTTTTCGACATAAAAACTGCGAATATCTTGATAATCAGGCGTAGTTCCAATAATTAAACCATTGGTGTTTTGATTACGGTAACTCATCAATTGTCGTCGATTAATTTCAGGCGCAACCCCTTCAATACTGGGCACTTGAGCCGCGATCGCGTCTGAATCGGCTAAAACTAAGGTGCGGGGCAGTTCAAAGGTTGTATTCTGGGCTTTACGAGATCCGGGCAAGACAAACATCACATTTGGGCCAAGATCGGATAACTTTTCTTCCGCAAGTTGTTGCGCCCCCTGACCAATGCCAATCATAGCAATGACTGAAGCATTTCCAATAATAATCCCCAACATGGTTAAGGTACTGCGTAACTTATTGGCCATTAACATTGAGGAGGCAATTTTAAAACTTTCAGAAAAATCCATTTTTTTTAGTTAATAGTTAATAGTTAATAGTTAATAGTTAATAGTTAATAGTTAATAGTTAATATTTGATGGTTAATATTTGATATAGCAATTTTTATGAAAGCAAAGTACGAATAATAGGCTTAACCTCTTTTTTGACAAGTTTTATGGGAACCTCATAATAATAGAAAAAAGCCATAGTTAATAATTGTATTAGTAGAAAAAATCGTTTTTTTAAATAAACATCATTAATACTTACAAATTATGTTTTTTGTTCTTTTAAAAACTTGCCTCATTACTTTAATCTCAAAATGACTAACCATCAATTATTCACTATTCACTATTCACTATTCACTACTCACTATTAACTATTAACTATTCACTCTCTTTTTGTGGGTTTTGGTCATCAGGCAGATCAATAAATACCCGTTGCCCTGAATCTAATCCAGATAAGATTTGCGTTTTATCATCAACGGTTAAGCCAATGGTGACGGATTGAAATTTAGGCTCATTGTCAACGCCTGGAACCATGACCCCTTTTTTTCCCGCCAAGCTAACAATAGCAACACTGGGCACGGTTAAGGTATTGGTTAACTCCTCACCAATAAAAGTCACATCGGCATTCATTTTGGAGCGCAGTTGGTCTTGTCCATTGATTAATCCCACCGTTACTTCAAAGGAGGTGACATTGTTTTCAATAATGGCTTCGGGGGCAATGCGAACCACTTTGCCTTGAAAGGTTTCATTCGGAAAGGCATCTGCTACGATGGTTGCCGGTTGACCGAGTTTTAGACCAGAAATATCAACTTCAGGTACTTTCGCGACGACTTCTAAGCCTCTCGCCAGAGCTAGGATAGACGTTGAGGTTGCAGAAGCGGTGCTGGAAGCAGAGGTTGTCGGGGTTACAAATGAGCCTGGGGTCGCGTATTTTTGGGTAATAATTCCTGCAAAGGGAGCGGTAATAATGGTGTCTTGGTATTGGATTTTAACTCGTTCTAAATCGGCTTGGGCAGCAGCAGCGGCGGCTTTAAGAGCATTGAGTTCAGATTTTGCAGTAAATTGACGTTGTTCTAGGGCGGCAATTCTTCCTTCTAAGGCCCGTTGGGATTCGGCAACAGCAGCGCGTAATTGTTGAATTTGCTGCTCAATCTGGCTAATTTCGGGGGAAGCTGTGTTTTTAGCCTGGTCTAATTTTTGCAGAGACTCCATTAAATTGGCTTTGGCGTTGAGGTAATCGTTGGAAACTTCGTCAAAGCGGTCTTGGGAAATGGCTCCTTCTTCAATTAAATTCTGATTGCGTTGAACCCGATTTTCAGCAAGCTGGAGTCTGGATTCAGCCGATTTTAATTGGGCACGAATTTGATCAATATCGCCAGGAATGCGGGCTTGGGCTTCTCGGAGTCGATCTTGAGCGATCGCGAGTTGGGAGCGGGATTGGGCAACTTTGGTTTGGGCTTGATTAACGTCGGCTTCTAACTGCTTAATTTCACTGGGAATTCGGATCTCTAATTCTTTATAACGGGCGATCGCCTCTTCAAAACGGGCTTGGGATTGCATTCCTTCGGCATAAACATCCCGATTTTCCATGACCGCTAATTTTTGCCCCCGCACTACGCGATCGCCTTGTTCGACAAACAATTCTAAAAGACGACCAGGGGTTTTGGGGCTAATGTTGACCGTTTGAATTGGTTGAATTGTTCCCGTTGCTTTAATCTCGACCTTGAGATTTTCACTCGTCGCCGGAACGGTTAGTTTGTCCAATTCAATGGAGGATTTGGGGGTGTGTACCAAACGGTAAGTGAGTCCACCCACAGCAATAACCCCCACGCCTAATAGTGCGAGCAAAAAAGGAAGAGGTCTCTTCATGTTATCTAGCAGAGGAATATGCATAGATAATGATGACAAAGAATTTAAACAGTTGTTTCATCTATAGTAACGTTAAGATCGACGTAACGTTTTTTAAACAAGTCTTTACACGTAACATCTTTTCTGCATGCTCCTTTCTGCCGACCGTTTAGAACAGTTTAAAAGCCGCTTTCAACAAAACTTACTTTTTGGCAACGAACCCACCCCAGAGTTATTCGCCATTTTGAGTGTCTATTTTGTCCAAGGAATTTTAGGACTTGCTCGATTAGCTGTTAGTTTTTTTCTCAAAGATGAACTAGGACTGACTCCTGCCCAAATGGGAGCCTTAACGGGTATTGCGGCCCTTCCTTGGATTATTAAACCATTATTTGGCTTACTGTCGGATGGTTTACCGATTTTTGGCTATCGTCGTCGTCCCTATTTAGTGCTATCGGGCTTTTTAGGCAGTTGTGCTTGGTTGGCGTTAGCGATCGCGGTGCATACGGTTTGGGCAGCAACATTGGCGTTATTGGTCAGTTCGCTTTCCGTTGCCGTCAGTGATGTCATTGTCGATTCCATTGTGGTAGAACGGGCCCGTAAAGAATCTTTGGGGCAGGCAGGATCATTGCAGGCATTGACCTGGGGGATTTCGGCGATCGGCGGCTTAATTACGGCCTATTTCAGCGGTTTTCTCCTAGAACGGGTCAGCGTGCAAATGGTTTTTGGCATTAACTCCCTATTTCCCCTCATCGTCATCATGGCAGCGGGCTTTATCGCAGAAGAAAAACTTAGCCCCTTTCTCTCATCAACGGAAACCACTCAAACAAAAGCCCAAATTTCCCAACTTTGGAACGCAATTAAACAAAAATCGATTTTTTTACCGACCTTATTTATTTTCTTGTGGCAAGCAACCCCTAGTGCCGATTCTGCTTTCTTTTTCTTTACAACGAATGAATTAGGCTTTGAGCCTGAATTTTTAGGCAAAGTTCGACTAGTAACCAGCTTAGCGGCTTTGGTGGGGATTGGAATTTATCAAAAATTTCTTAAAACTGTCCCTTTTCGCAAAATGCTGGGCTGGAGTACCGTTATTTCTTGCCTTCTCGGATTAACTGCCTTACTTTTGGTGACCCATACTAATCGTGCCTTGGGAATTGATGACCACTGGTTTAGTCTGGGAGATAGTTTGATCCTGACTGTGATGGGACAAATTGCCTTTATGCCCGTACTGGTCATTTCTGCCCGTTTGTGCCCTCCTGGGATTGAAGCGACCCTATTTGCCCTTTTAATGTCGATTTGGAACCTGTCGGGGCTAGTTTCCTACGAAACGGGAGCCTTATTAACCCATTGGCTGGGGGTAACGGAGCATAATTTTGATCAGATGTGGTTATTAATTACCATCACCAATCTTTCAACCCTGCTTCCTTTGCCCCTCTTAGGCTGGCTACCGACGGGCGATCCCACAGAAGTGACTCCCGAAAATTCCCCAACGGTTGATTTGCCCTCTGTTGAAATGTTTGAACATCGTCCGGTGGGCACCTTAGCCGATCAAAACTTTTTACCTGAGTTTAGGACAGACTTTCCATCCCATCCTGAAATGAGTCAATCTGATACGTCCCCGTAGGATAGCTCGGCAGGGTTCCCAAAAACACTTATTTAAACGCCTCTTGAAGAACTCCCTATCAATCAGGTTTGAGCAAAGCGCGATCGCGCCTGAGTCCGCTTAAATTTTGATGAACTTGGTTAAAATAGGGGGGGAATTAAGGCATTACTCATCTTTGAATCCCAAACTTATTTGGATGAGTATTTTTACCCTATCTATAGAGAATGATTGTTGATGTTTTAGCGATTTTATCGGCTTCAGCCGCTGTTGGCATGAGAATAGCTATCCCGCTTTTAATTATTGGTTTATTACAAACGGATTTATGGTCTCAAGTTCCCCTTCTTTCTAGGATTAACCCCCAGGTTCTCATTGCTGTTCTCACCAGTTGGTCTTTATTTGAGCTATTTGGCTCTAAAAAATTATTAGGACAACGAATTTTACAAATCATTCAACTCTTTTTTACCCCCTTTGTGGGGGGGCTTGTGGCGGTTACCGTGACCAAAATGGCCCAACTCAATATTCAACCCCTTTGGATAGTTGCAACCTTAGGAGCCTTATTTGCCTTAGCCCTTAAATTGGTTCAAATGGCGTGGTTTTTTCGACTGAGGGGAATTCCGCTTTGGGCTGTATTTCTTGAAGATATTCTCTGTGTTGTTTTAATTATTTTTGCTTTCAAAGCCCCGATTAATGGTGGACTCATTGCCATGCTCTTATTTTGGTTAGCCATTCGGAGCACAACTAAATGGCGCAAGTGGTATTTAGAAGGAAAAAAAGCGCGATCGCCGAACCATCTTCCCCCCGATTAAATTAAGTATTGATTCAGTGTCTTCACCTTGTTTAATCAGAACAAGTGCCGATATAATGAGTCCAAGCTGCGGATGTAGTTCAGTGGTAGAACGTCACCTTCCCAAGGTGAATGTCGTGAGTTCGAGTCTCATCATCCGCTTGTTGTTGTACAGTGATTAATTAGGGGAGTTTTTTTCACAGCGTTTTTTAATTAAGAGTGGTATCTAAATTTTAGGACGCTCACTTCCTTCTTTCCATTCAAACCCCAAGCTTTTCCCTCTTTCTTTTTAACTTTTGTTAGTCAATCAGAAATACTACTGCCTTGGGTGGAAATGCCATGTTTAGCTGCCTGCGCGATCGCGTTGGCTTCGGCATGAATCGCACAAGATGGCAGAGTATTAAAAGCAGTACAAGTTGCTGTAGTATTTTTAAGGGCGTTTTTGAAGTTGAATTTAACTAGGGTTTTGCGCGTGATTAAGAATGATATTTGGATTGCGTCAATGGCGGAAAAAGGAATGATTACGCCTTTTGAATCACAATTAGTTCGTAAAGTTGAAAATCTTCCAGTTATTTCTTACGGTTTAAGCAGTTTTGGTTATGACATTAGGCTTTCACCTAACGATTTTCGTATTTTTAAACATATTCCAGGAACGGTTGTTGATCCCAAAAATTTCAACCCTAATAACTTAGAAAGTAGCAATTTACAACAAGATAAAAATGGAAGTTTCTTTGTTTTACCTGCTCATTCTTATGGTTTAGGTGTTGCGTTAGAAAGATTAGAAATTCCTGATAATATTAGTGTTTTGTGTATTGGAAAAAGTTCTTACGCAAGAATTGGATTAATTGCTAATTTAACACCTGCTGAAGCGGGATGGCGAGGACATTTAACGTTAGAGTTTTCTAATTCTTCTAGTGCTGATTGTAGAATATACGCAAATGAAGGAGTTGTTCAATTACTCTTTTTAGAAGGTGAACCTTGTTCCGTGAGCTATCATACTCGTCAAGGAAAATATCAAGATCAACCTGAAGAAGTTACGCTTGCAAGAGTTTAATTTGTTTGAAAATTCAGATTGAATTCTAAATTCAGAAAGCACTATTCTTGGATAGTCATTCCTGTTGAGCCAAAGCCTCCAGAACCTCTAGATGTATCGCTAAGTTGATCAACTTCTTCAATTTCAACTCGAATAACGGGACAAATTACCATTTGAGCAATTTTCATCCCTTTTGTTACTTTAAATGATTCCTTGCCATGATTAATTAAAATCACACCAATTTCTCCTCGATAACCTTCATCAATTGTTCCAGGAGTATTTAAAACAGTAATTTGATGTTTAAGAGCTAATCCACTTCTGGGGCGAATTTGAGCTTCTGTTCCATGTGGTAATTCTATAGCAATTCCTGTATGAATTAAAGAATTATGTCCTGGTAAGATATCGCATTCTTCAATAGAAATTAAATCAAGTCCCGAATCGTATGGATGGGAATAAGACGGTATAACTGAATCATTTTTTAATTTATATATTTTAATGATATTCATAAATCACAAATAATCAATATAATAGAGATATTATAGAAACAATTGCCACTAAGAAGAAGACTAATGTGCCCGAACTTATAATTTCAGAGTTCTCTTTAATTTCATTCTTAAATGTAGCAAGATTATTTCCAAACTGTACTATTAAGGCCGCAATTAACGCATTTTTGGCACCAGATAAACCATTTACAATGGTATTATACCAAGGATAATGATCTAGGTTTGATTTATAGTAAATTAACAATGTAAATATTATTAGTTTTAACAAGAGAACTCCTGCCAAAATCAATGTAATTAAAAAATAATCTATCCAATTCTTTTTAAAATTTTGATATTCTAATGATTGTTTCATTTTAAGCTTTAATGGTTTGACATATTTTCTAAAAGGCTCATCAAACCATTGTGATTCTATTGAGCTTAATTTATAATCTTTTAGTATTTCTGGTCTACCAGGACTATTATTATCTAAGCATGATGATTTTGTTTTTACGTAAAAAAACATGAGTGAAACAAAGGTATCTTTTTCAGGAACAATTTCAATTGTTTCGCTACTATGATTATGAACAGTAATTAATGAAGGGCCGATATATGCAGGATCTAAAGTAGTTCCAATATGCCCTAATCCTTTAGAAACCCAAGCTACTTTGGAATGATAAGCTCCGCAGAGTTTAGAAGAAATCCAAATAGTTTCGTTGGTTTCTATTAAGGCTGTTGTATTTGGAAGAATAATAAGTTTGCCTGAACTTTCGGGATCAGATTCATCTACTTGATATATGCTTTCTTTAGTTTCTAGACTCCATGCAAGCTTACTAGCAGTAAAATTATAACTAGCATTCTTGACATTTTGTCCATCAAACGGATAGATTGCAATATTCTTTCCTAATTCTCGTTTGATATCTTGATCACTAAGAGCGGTCATTAACAAACTCCAAAGGCTGATCTTGTTGATAGCTGTATGTCGAATTAGTTAAAGCAATTTCAGCTTTTTGTAATTCAGTCCCTAAGTATATTGCATGTTCAACCTCTAAACTAGGACAATTGGCTGCAATTTCCTGATAGAGTTTTTTGGCAGACTTACCTGAATAACAGTTAACTACTTCCCCTGAGCCTGGGGTTAAATGTTCAACTAGAATAGTATTATCCTGAATTGATATTAAAAAATTCCCTGTTGGATCAAGGTAATCTCGGTGTTTACAAATTTTTGTATATTCAGACTTAATAACTCGTTCTGCATGTTCCCAACAATCGGAATAAATATGAGCTGATTGACTAATAATAATTAATGGGCCTAGCTTTAATTCATTTTCCTGATTTTGTGAAATTTGCTCAAGAATATGCTGCTGTAAGGCGCGTAACCCCATTGCATTAGCGGGCCAAGCAGAAAACATATCATTACTTCTAAAAGTTGCTGTCAAAGATAACTCATTATCTACAATCCTTAACCAAATATGATTTAAGCAGGGTGGACTATCTGTATTTTCGTAATCATGCACATCCCATAGAGACATAACGACTCTTGATGAATCTAGCTCTTGACTTAATTTATGAATGGCTTGCTGAATTTGATCCTTTCCAAACCAAGACCGTAAACGTTGGCCATAAGTATATTTAACTCCTTCTTGGTTAGGGGCATCATCTAAAATTTGAGCAATATAATCTTGAATAAACTCTCGTTGAATCGGTAAATAATTGGGTTCAGGAAAATAGAAATTACTGGGTTCATCAGTGACGATCGCGGTTAAATCAATTAACTCTTGCCACTGTCCGTATTGAGTTGGCCGAATGGTTCCTGTTGTTTTAATGCGATGGAGAATTTTAACCCAGGTTTCAGCAATGGTTTTTCCTTCGATGCGATGACCATAACGGGGGCCAGGTAAAACTGTTGGTACTGATTCCACTTGTGGGAATAATAATGATTCGCTCCAAGGTTCTAAGGGGGCTTGTGTTGCTAGTTCTTTAACGACTTTGACCGCATCCGCAATACTCGTTACCATCTCAACTTTAAGCGATCGCCGTAATTGCTCTAACACTTCTGCGGGAATTTCGATATCAACGTAACCCGTAATTGGGGAATTAATGACCCAACAATCCCGACCTGTATCACTTTTCCCTGCCGTGAAACCCTGTTCAAAAAAATCAAATAAACATTGACAACCACCCGCATTTTTATCTTCCCGTGTCGCGTTAAGAATCACCAGGTAACGTACATGGGGATTAGCCAATAAATTACGAATTAACGGGCTGATGCCTCTGGTGGGGCTGTAGAGATTGCCGATAACCGCATATTCTTCGGTTGCTAACTGTTTTGCTAGGGATTGCCGAACCGTCCACCCCGTAATAAGTGCCGTTTGTCCTTGGCCACAGAGAAGCTGATTGGGTTTGTAATGGGGCGTGTAGGTAAACATGAAATTTTAAGTTATCTGAAGCGTGGAGAGATTATAATAAATGTCTTTAGAGCAAGGCTGTGGAAGCCTTTTAATTTATATCATCATTAAGATAGCCTAACTGATAAGAATTTTTGAGGTATTTAATGTTTTCCTCAGATAGTCAAAAGAAATTGTTAGAGAAAGCTAATCTATATCTAAGCCAAATTTCGGAAGATAACCTAAAGCTTGTTATTGATTTTTTAGCCTATTTACAACAAAAAGAAGAAAAGGAGGCGACGGAAGAATTATTAGAGATTTCTGGGTTTGAACGAGAGCTACGAGAAGCAGAAGAAGAATTAAAACAAGGTGAAATAGTTACTCTACAAAGTATTTATCGCTCCTAAGCTTTTTCTCTTGTTGAAACTAAAATTTTGAAAAGCCTGAACTCAATGAATTAAACTCAACGTCATAATCTTCAATGAGTAGATAAAAACTATAACCGATTAACTTAAATCGATTACGTAGAAAATGAGACTTCAACCTGCTCCGCTATTTTTTAGCTTTTCCTTGTTCACTTTCGTTTCGTTACTGGCCAGTATTTCTTTACCCGCGATCGCGGCTGAGGAAACTATTGTTGTGTGCCAAGGGGGAACTCGCAATACGGCTAGAATTTATCAAGAAAATGGCACATTAAAAATGCGTTTATATGACCGTAAAGATAAAGTGACCTGGTTTAACAGCGATGCTCAACGTAAGACGACCTCAAACGCGATCGCGTACACCAATATTCGTGGTGAAGGCACTTATCAGGTGAAGATTAGCCCCAATGCTAAACAAAAAGACTGTTCTATTCAAATCAGCGGTAAGCCGCTTGAAAAAGGAACAGTGACAGAAAGAAGCAAAGCAGATTCATTGAAAAAATAAGTCGCTTACCTGATATTGAGTCTTAATTACAAGCAAAAAAAAAGGCCGAGGGAAAAAATTAATTCCTCTAGCCGATTTTGCCGAATGATTAACAATATTCGGTTTTATGCAGACGGTGAAAGACTACGACGCTTCATGGTCATTTCATAGGCTTCAATAATATCGCCTTCTTTCCAGTCGGTAAACTTGGAAACCCCGATACCACATTCGTAGCCCGCATTAACTTCCCGTGAATCTTCTTTCATCCGTTTGAGCGAATCAATCGTGCCTTCATAGACGACCGAGCCACCCCGACGAACGCGGAGATTACGGTTCCGAACGATTTTACCCGACAGAACGTAACAACCGGCGACAGCTCCACGACCAACGGCAAAGACCGCCCGAACTTCGGCTTGACCCAATGGCGATTCGATTTCTTCAGGATCGAGTAATCCTTCCATCGCGCCTTGGATATCATCCAACAATTTATAGATGATGTCGTATTCCCGTATATCCACACCTTCTTGGTCAGCCGCTTGACGAGAACCCGTTGCCAAGGTTGTATTGAAGCCGACAATAACCGCACCACTAGCTGCCGCTAAGTCAACATCCGTTTCGGTGACTTCCCCAGGAGCCGCTAACAAGACGCGAATTTGAACTTCGTTTTGGGGTAATTGATTTAAAGCACCTAAGATGGCTTCGACCGAACCTTGAACGTCGGCTTTGAGGATCAAATTGAGTTCCTTCAGTTCTCCTTCTTGTGCTTGGGCAGAAAGGCTACTGAGGGTAACCTTACGGGAAGACATTTGTTGCTGGAGTCGGGTTTGACGATTGGATTCGGTTCGTTGTTCTGAGATAGCGCGCGCTTCTTTTTCATTGGCAAAGACATCGAATTCATCCCCCGCCGCAGGCACACCGTTTAAACCCAAAACTTCCACCGCAAAGGAGGGACTCGCTGCTTCAACTTTATTGCCGCGATCATCAATCATGGCCCGAATCTTACCGAGAACGGCTCCCGCCACAATGACATCACCCACACGGAGCGTACCATTTTGAACCAAAAGCGTTGCCACAGGGCCACGAGTCCGATCCAAGTTTGCTTCGATAACGGTTCCTTTTGCCAATCGATCAGGGTTCGCGGATAATTCTTCAATTTCCGATACCAACAGAATCATTTCTAGTAAGCTATCGAGGTTTTGACCCTTGAGTGCGCTCACAGGAACCATAATGGTGTCGCCGCCCCATTCTTCAGGAACTAAGCCGAGTTCAGAGAGTTCTTGCTTAATGCGGTCTGGGTTCGATTCTTCCTTATCGACTTTGTTAATAGCAACAATAATAGGAACTTCTGCCGCTTTAGCGTGACTAATGGCTTCACGGGTCTGGGGTTGCACACCGTCATCAGCCGCAACCACCAGGATGGCAATGTCTGTTACCCTGGCTCCACGGGCCCGCATGGCAGTAAACGCTTCGTGACCAGGGGTATCTAGGAAGACAATTTGCTCAGATTTCTCATTATGTTCAATATCGACGTGATAAGCACCGATATGTTGGGTAATGCCCCCGGCTTCTCCTTGGGCGACTTTGGTTTTACGGATCGAATCCAATAGGGTCGTTTTACCGTGATCGACGTGACCCATGATGGTGACAACGGGGGGACGACGCTCTAGGTATTCAAGGTCTGCCGCATCGAGCATTTCTGTTACTTTCGTGGCGGCCGCGGTGGTTTCTTCAGTGACGGCTTCTACGCCAAATTCTTCGGCCACTAGACGGGCGGTTGCTTCATCCAGCGTTTGGGTAATTTGAACCGCAATTCCTTTTTGGAACAGGTGTTTAATAATTTCCATTTCGGAAACGACTAACAAATCGGCCAAATCACGAACAGTTAAGCTACTAGAGAGTTGGATGCTTTCAGGCTTTTCTTTGACTTCTTTGCGATCGCGGCGTTCTGTCTTAGTACGACTGGTGGTATCGGAGGACTTCACAGGGGCTTTCTTCGGACGAGCAGGAGCGGGGGTTTTAGCCGTTGCTGTCATTGATTTCGGTTTGGCGGGTCGAGCGATCGATAAGCTGACCAAGGCCGCTTGAACCGTATTCGCTGCTAATAACGCTTCCTCATCATCCTCATCCTCAATCAAAGACGGACGACGTTTTGTCTTCGCAGCGGCTTTAGCCTTATTAAGACGTTCCTCTTCTTCCTCCTCTTCCCATTTACTCCGTTTAGCGGGGCGGGGCGGGGTAAGCCGTTTTAATTGGGGTTTCTGCTTCTCGGTGAGATCAAGTACGGGATCTTCTAATAAATCATCATCAGCCGTTTTTTCGACCTCTTCATCGCGGGGAAATTCGAGTAATTCAGGCAGGTTATCGTCTTCCTCCATTTGAGGTGGCTTGGGACGATAAAGTTCTAATTTCGGCTTAACTTTGTCTCCTCCTGAACGTTGGGGACTCGTCAGCTTCGCAACCTCTTTTTCAACTTTTTTCTCAGGTTGCTTATTGGGATCTTTAACGCTGATAATAACGGGCTTATTAATGACTTTCTTTTCAGGGTTTTTACCCTCGACTGAAGTAACAGGGGCTTTCGGTGCATTTTGGACGCGATCGCGATTAGGCACAGCCGGTTTAATCAATTGGCTAGCAGAAGAAGGCCGTTTTGACCCATTATCCTCCGTCTTAGCAGGTGTCGATCCATTCCCTGTCGTAACAGGCGATTGAGGACGAGACGGAGCCTCTGGACGAGGACGCGAATCGGGCACATTGGGGGATGGGGCAGCTTTTTCGGTCACAGGCGGTCGTTCAGCAGTTGGCTTAGAAGGATTAGCAAATTTAGGAGGAATTGGTTGAGAATTTAAATTTGGAGGAACTGCGGGAGTAACAGGACGGTCTTGTTTATGATGAATTGCTAAAATTTGTTGTTTTTTCTCGACAGGGTGGACATCGCGTTTTCTTCCCCCCTGATGGGTCGCATATTTTTCAGCAGCAGCTTTAATTCGCTCTGCATCAGACTCACTAATGGTACTACTATGGCTTTTTACCGCAATATTCAATTTTTCGCAAATATCTAACAGATCCCTGTTTTCTAAATGCAATTCCTTAGACAAGTCATAAATTCTAACCTTGGCGTTGTTCATCCATTATCCCCCTGAGCTAAATAACAAATTTGTGAGTGATGGGTAGCCTGCTATCAGTAAGTCGCCATAAAATACTGTAAGCCGATTTAGACTGTTTAAATTGTTTAAACATTGATTTTTTTGGTTTATGGGTTAACTGCGCTGAAGATGGTTCTCCTCATTTCTATGCTAACGATAAATATCTTCCCTCAACCATGTTATAGCCAGAAAGATTAGAAAGAGTCTACGGGGGGCTAAGGTGAGCCAATCGCTCCTCAAGAAGTTGAAAAAGGGTATCAGGGACAGGTGCTTTAAGGGCGCGTCCGAGCCGATTCTTTTGCCGAGCTGCTTGTAAACAGTTAGGCTGAGGACAGAGATAGGCAGACCGTCCTATCCCCTGATCTAATTGTACCTGTCGGGATGGGTAGACTCGGACAATTCGCCAAAATTCTTCCTTCGGTGCCACCTTGCGGCAACTGATACACCGTCTATAATTAGGTTTCATGTCTCTTTAGTCACACTTACCCATTATCCAGATCTAGCTCGGATTCTGCCGCGAGATCACTCTCTTCCTCATCATCCGTATTATCCGATACTTTCGGTTTTAAGGCTTCCTCTGCCAATCGGTCTTTTTCTTTAGCATAGGTATCGGGATCTTTGATATCAATTTTCCAACCCGTTAAACGGGCGGCAAGTCGAACATTTTGACCTTCCTTACCGATCGCTAAGCTGAGTTGATCTTCTGCCACAATCACCAGGGCATGACGGTCTTCTGGATTGAGTAAATAAACCTGATCAACCCGTGCAGGACTGAGGGAATTGGCAATATAGGTAGCCGGATCGGGTGACCAACGAATGACATCAATTTTTTCCCCCCGCAATTCATTGACCACGGCTTGAATCCGAGATCCCCGCGCCCCAATACAGGCTCCAACCGGATCAACATCCCGCTCTAGGGTATCGACTGCAATCTTAGTACGGGGCCCGACATAACGAGAAGGAGGATTGGCTTCACGGGAAACCGCCACAATCCGCACTACTTCCTCTTCAATTTCAGGAACTTCAACGGTAAACAGATCTACCACTAAACCGGCGGCGGCACGGGAGACAATTAATTGGGGGCCTCGGTGAGAACCTTCTCTAACTTTACGCAAATAGACTTTAAAGGTCGCATTAGCTCGGTAGTTATCATTGGGGAGTTGTTCCCGCTTGGGCAGTTCAGCCTCCACTTCCGGTTGCCCAAAACCGCTTTGCACCGCCATGATGATGGATTGACGCTCAAAGCGTAGCACTCTGGCATTGAGCACCGTATCTTCTAAGTCTTGGAATTCTTCTTGAATAATTTTGCGTTGTTGATCCCGCAGTTTTTGCAGCAGAACTTGCTTGGTTTGAATAGCCGCCATGCGTCCAAAGTCTTTTTGTTCTGGGGTCACATCCAAAACCACTTCATCCCCTAGTTGGGCTTCGGCGGCGACTTCTTGAACTTCATTGAGGGAAATGGCATGATCCGTATCTTCAACGGTTTCAACAATACGCTTAGTGGCGAGAATGCGAAACCCTTCTTCTTCCGTATCCAGTTCCACTTCAAAGTTTTCAAAATAATCTTCAGGAAATTGCTGGCCGATGGTTTGGGCACGGCGGAAACGCTCATAGCCTTTTAAGAGAGCTTCCCGTAAGGCTTCCTGGACAGCAGAGTGGGGTAAGTTATGCCGTTGACTGATTTCTTCAATCATGGCCTGTAGGCCTGGCAAGGTGACGAGGGACATAGAATGTGATCTCCTTAAAAATTTTGAATGAGCCTGACTCAAAAATGAGGCTGCTCCTAGCGTTGCGAATCTAATTGCACTTTGGCGATTAAATGGCGAGGGATGGAGAGCGATCGCCCTTTTTGGCTGAGATGAAGATGGGTTTCGTCTCTTCCTTGTAATCGCCCCTGCCAACTTTGCTGGCCTTCATAGGGTTCCGTACTGGTGACGAGGACTCCAAATCCTTTAAAGGCAATAAAATCGCGATCGCTGGACAATTGGCGAGAAATTCCGGGACTGGAAACTTCTAATACATAGGCAGTCGGAATGAGAACCAGGGAGTCTAACTGGGGTTCTAGGGCCCGACTCATTTTTTCGCAATCATCTAAACTGGTATCCTGCTCAAGATTCCGAATATCGATTCGTAGGACGGGTGGCCGTTTATTCGTTTGAAAGGCCGCGTCCACGACATCCAAACCCAGATCATTGGCGATCGGTATTGCCAAGTCTAAAATTTGGGGGATTAAAGGATGGGTCATCGCAGTTAAGCAATAAAAAAAGCGGGCTAAACCCACTTCTCGAAATTGTTCAAGATAGGGATAGACGGCCAGTTTGGTCGCCTATGCTGAAACTAGTGTAACAAAAAGATGACCCAACTGTCTTGGAATGATATTTCCACCTTGCCTAATGGGGAATTCGCTTATTTTCCCATTGAGCTAGCCCAAAAAAACTCCAAACCGTCCGTCAAACGGTAGAAGCAAGACGAAGGGAAATCCTATACCTCATCCCAGCCAGTTCATAAAATCGACCAAGTTAAGAAACTGCTTGAGTCCCAGGATTTATGATTAATTTTTTTATTTTTAAATACCCCCAAGGGAATTCGAATCCCTGTCGCCTCCGTGAAAGGGAGGTGTCCTAGGCCTCTAGACGATGGGGGCTAGCGTTGTTTTTTGCTGCCTGTTTTGTTTTTCAGACCTTTATTAATGTATCCAAAACTTTTTTAAAAGTCAACACTTTACCCCACTTTTTTTTGAACAGGCTTGGGGCATCCTCTCTGGTTCATCATTATTTTGCTTGAATCAAGAGAAAAAGTCTTTGATTAACGAACAAATTCCAAGACGACATCTTTTCATGCTCGACAGCGTTCAGACTATTCTCGACTCGCTTTAAACCTAATAGGCTAGCTTGACCCTGGGAGAGTCCCTAGAAAGCAGCATGAATCCAAGAGATCCCCCGCCAGGATTAACAAACTCCTTAATATTTTGAGTATCCTAAAAAGTAGAATGCTTTAGAGAAACTGTTTTACCCCAATTAGCCCTTGATTCAAACGGAAACCTTAGCTTTACTCGAATGGGAACGCCTTTGTCAGCATCTCTCCACCTTTGCAGAGACGAAATTAGGAGCGATCGCCGCCACCCAACTATTGCCCCCTGATACCCAAGCCGAAAGCCTAGAATTATTAACCCAAACCCAAGAAGTCGAACGGATTGAACAAAGCTTGGATGCGGGCTGGAAATTTACGGGCATTGTTGATATTCGCGAAAGCTTGGCGCGGGCAGAATTAGGTGGAATGCTCTCAGGACAGGAGCTATTAAACTTAGCAACCACCTTGGCAGGGGCACGACGATTACGGCGGGTGATTGAAAGCAAGGAAAATTTGTCTGTATTAACCGAGCTTGTTGCAGAAGTTCGTACCTATCCTGAATTAGAGCAGGAAATTCATCACTCGATTGACGAAGCGGGGAAGGTGGCAGATCGGGCTAGTCCGAAACTGGGTGAAATTCGCCAGCGTTTAAAGGAAATCCGCGATCGCATTTATCAAAAACTGCAAAATATTCTGCAACGTCAAAGTGGAGCCATTCAGGAATCCGTCATTACTCAACGCGGCGATCGCTTTGTGATCCCCGTTAAAGCCCCGCAAAAAGATCAAGTTCCAGGGATTGTTCATGATAGCTCTAGTACAGGCGCAACTTTATATATTGAACCGCAAGCTATTGTGGAATTGGGTAATAAGCTGCGTCAATGTCGCCGCCAAGAACAAACGGAAGAAGAAATCATTCTCCGACGATTAACGGAAAAAGTTGCGGAAGTTCAAGCCGAATTAGCCCATTTATTAGCCGTTGTCACCCAACTAGATCTAGCAACCGCCCGTTTACGTTATAGCCTCTGGTTAGGCGGAAATCCACCGAGCTTTGTCGATTTTAACCAAAATCAATCGATTACCCTCCGCCAGTTACGTCATCCTTTGTTAGTTTGGCAACAAAAACAGGAACAAGGGGTTGAAGTCGTTCCCATTACGGTACAGGTGAATCCCAAAATTCGCGTTGTAGCGATTACAGGCCCCAATACAGGGGGAAAAACCGTTACCCTGAAAACCTTGGGATTAGCAGCCTTAATGGCCAAAGTGGGGCTATATATTCCCGCTAAAGCTCCTGTCGAAATTCCTTGGTTTGAGCAGATTTTGGCGGATATTGGGGATGAGCAATCCATTGAGCAAAATTTATCCACTTTTTCAGGACATATTCGACGGATAACCCGTATTATCGAAGCCATTGGCGATGAAACCCATCTCAACAATGTTTTAGTGTTATTGGATGAAGTCGGTGCAGGAACCGATCCCGTTGAAGGTAGTGCTTTGGCGATCGCGCTCTTAAAATACTTAGCCGATCATGCCCTATTAACAATGGCAACGACCCACTATGGCGAATTGAAAGCGTTGAAATATCAGGATGAACGTTTTGAAAATGCCTCGGTTGAATTTGATGATCAGACCCTATCGCCTACTTATCGCTTACTGTGGGGCATTCCTGGGCGTTCCAATGCCTTAACTATTGCCCAACGGTTAGGGTTACGAGTCGAAATTGTGGACACAGCCAAAACTCGAATGACGGGGCTATCGGAAGATATTAATCAAGTCATTGCAGGATTAGAGGCTCAACGACGAGAACAGGAACTCAAAGCGAAAGAAGCTCAGAAATTACTCCAACAAACCGAGCAATTTTACACCGAGGTTTCGGAAAAAGCGTCATCCTTACAAGCACGGGAACGGGATTTACGGCAATACCAAGAACAGGAAATTCAAAAGGCGATCGCAGAAGCCCGCTCAGAAATTGCTAAGGTGATTCGTGAGTTGCAACAGGGGAAACCCACAGGACAAAAAGCCCATCAAGCAACAGAAGCCCTTAAACAAATTGCTGAGCAACAGTTGGCCAAAACCGTCGTCAAGCAACCGAGTTATCAACCCCAAGTCGGTGAACGCATTAGAATTCCAAGTTTAGGGCAAGTGGCTGAGGTTTTAGAGTTTGACCCGTCTGGCAGCGAAGTCATGGTTAAATTTGGCCTGATGAAAATGACCCTAGCCGCTACGGAAATTGAATCCTTAGATGGTAAAAAAGTCGAGGTTCCTGCACCTAAACCTGTTACTCCTCCTCCTGTTTCCGCTACCCCAAAAGCCCCTGTTACCGTTAGAACGTCTCAAAATACCATTGATTTACGCGGCGATCGCGTTGAAGCAGCCGAATCAAAGATAGAAAAGGCCATTAATCAGGCGACCGAATCGGGTGTGCTTTGGATTATTCACGGTAAAGGGACGGGACGCTTACGGCAAGGGGTTCAGGAGTTTCTGAGTCATCATCCCCTCGTTGATCGCTTTGAATTAGCTCCCCAAAACGAAGGCGGATCGGGCGTTACTTTGGCTTATTTGAAATAGCCCCCTAAATCCCCCAATACTGGGGGACTTTCAAAATTGTAATTTCTATTCCTGAGTTTCCCCCAAATTTGAGGGGCTAGGAGGGCAAAATATAGCGCAAATACCCCCTTAAAAAATTAATAATAATTACCGACTTTGCGATGATGAACGGCGGTTAAAGCATCGGGTTTGGCGACTCGACCTTGATTGACTTTGCTGTAAACAATCCAGTGATCGCTGCATTCCATACGGCTGATGACTTCTCCTTCTAAGTAAGCCAAAGCGTCGGTTAAAATGGGTGAGCCGTTACTAGCCACTTGAGTATTAACCCCTTCAAAGCGATCCGCGCCAGGGGGAAACCGTTTAAGGAAATGCTTCATTAAGGGCTGATACTTACCTTCTTCTAAAATATTCAACACAAAGCGATCGCCGACTTGCAACAAGGATTCAATCGCCCGATCTTTAGCCACCGCAATGGTAAAACCAGGGGGATCAAAACTGGCTTGCATCACCCAGGACGCTAACATCGCACTTTTCATTTCCCCTTTTTGAGCCGTAATAATATACAAGCCACCACTGATGCGGCCAATGGCCTTTTCTAACTCATTATCTAAAGCTTTTAACTGCTTAATTTTGCCACTTTGAGCAAGAATTTGGCCAAAGTCTGTACCCGATTCTTCACAGAGTTGATAGATACTTTCGGTGGGATTATTTTTAACTTTAATGGCTTTAAATCCTGCTTTTAAACCCGCTTCTAAAAACTTGGTTAACAGGGGATCAATGGGTTCATCATTGCCGCCATAGGATTCAAATAAACCGATCATTTGTTTGGGATTAACCGCCGCTAAGATCGTTCCTAAGTTGGTTGTAATTTCCTTGGAATTTTCACCTGTTAGTGGGGGCATTCCTAAAACAATTCCCGCAGATCGATTCACTAATTCTTGAACTTCTTGGGGATCGGCAGAACCGAGATCCACCATTTCCACTGCAACACCCGTTTTCGTAATCCCCCGTGCAATACTCTGAGAGAGGCGATCGCTGTAACCGTAATCGGCAATATAGAAGACTGCAACGGTTTTATCAGCTTTGGCTTGGGATTGGCTCCAGTCACGGTAACGGGTTAACAGTTCGGGCACATTGTATTTTAAAAGCGGGCCATGGCCATTGGCGACCATTTCAATCTCTCCTAGCTCATCCATGCGCTTCATCGCCGCTAACACAGAACGCGCATTGGGGCCCATTAAGCAATCATAATAAAAACGATAATCAGGCTCAATTTTGCTTAAGTTTTCGTCAAAAAAGGCATCGGAGCAATAATGCATTCCAAAAACATCGCAGGTAAACAAAGTTTTTGTGCCTTGGTCATAGGTGAGCATGGTATCGGGCCAATGGAGATTCGGCGCGCTGACAAAATCTAAAAGATGTCCTTTTCCTAAATCCAACTGCTCCCCACTTTTGACTAAACGCCGTTCAAAGGGTTGATGGACAAAATTTTCTAAAAACTGAATCGCAACTTTGGAACCAATCACGGTGACTTGGGGCGCAAGTTGTAAAAAATCTTTGACTAAGCCACTGTGGTCAGGTTCAGTGTGGCTAATGATCAGATAATCAATGGTTTTCGGGTCAATCAGACCTGTTAGAGTGTCTAGATAAAGCTGGCGGAATTTTTCATGGGAGGTATCAACTAAGGCAATCTTTTCACCCCGAATTAAGTAGGAATTGTAAGTCGTGCCGTTTTGCAGACCAAATTCAATATCAAAGCGATCGCGATCCCAGTCTAAGGAACGAATCGTGGTGGTATCAGCAGCAATTTCAGTGGTTTGAATGGTTAACCGCTTTGCAGTTTGGACGGGCGTTGCTACCATGATTTTCCTCCCTCAGCTTTTTGACCTATGTTTTAGGCTATTGTATCTAAGCTTACAGGAGTTCAAGAGAATTAGGGAAGGTGGCTAAGATTGGAAGAATTAAATTAAAAGATTGAGAATGATTATAAATTTTTTAATAAAATGGAAACTCTAGCTTGAGAGAATGATCCTACCCTAAAAAATTTCGCTTTAGTTAATCAATCCGCGATCGCGAATTATTTCACTGTTATTCTTAAATTGAAGCGGACTTAATCAATATTCAACGCCTATGTTAGACGCACTGCAACTGCAACTTTATCATCTTCAACAATTTGCGAATGGCTTAGTCTCATCCCAATTACGGCATTTAAGTGTTGTTAGCATTGGCATTATTTTTCTCGCAGGGCTTTTAACCAGCCTAACCCCTTGTATGTTGTCGATGTTGCCCCTAACCGTTGCCTATATTGGGGGATATGAAAATCAAGGTCGTTTTCAATCTTTGATTCAATCGAGTTGGTTTGCGTTCGGCTTAGCGACTACCTTGGGCGGATTGGGCGTTGTTGCCGCTTCTTTAGGGAAAGTTTATGGACAAATCGGGGTGGGCTTACCGATCGCGGTCAGTATTATTGCGATTTTGATGGGCTTAAATCTACTGGAACTTTTACCCCTGCGGTTTCCCAGTCTGGGGACAACGGAATGGATTCAATCAGACTTCCCGCCTGCCTTACGTTCCTATTTGTTGGGTTTAACCTTTGGATTAGTGGCTTCTCCCTGTAGCACCCCTGTTTTAGCGACGCTCTTAGCGTGGGTTGCCAGCACTCAAGATTTAGTGTTAGGAATGGGGTTACTTTTGGCCTACGCGATCGGTTATGTAATGCCCCTGATTATTGTGGGAGCCTTTACGGGATCATTGAAAAAGCTCTTAGAATTACGGCAATGGTCAAGCTGGATTAATCCGGTGAGTGGAACCATCCTGATTAGCTTTGGAATTTTCTCCCTACTGTCTCGTTTACCCATTAATCGTTTGGGTTAAGCAAGTTTCAGCGATCGCCGATTCTGATTTAAGACAAAGGAACTTTAAACACCCAGTTGGCATATTGGGGGTCACGGTTTTCCGTAATGGCCACTAATTTTTCCTTAAGTTGATTGGTAATCGGTCGTTCAGAAGCAAAATTAAAAGTTTCAATCCGTTTAACAGGCGTAATCTTAGCCGCAGTCCCACTCAAAAAGACTTCATCGGCGATCAACAATTCCGATTTATCAATGGGACGTTGAACCGTCGGGATGCCTAAATCCTTCGCAATAGTTAAAATACTGTCTCTGGTGATCCCTTCTAAAATGTCTTGTTCAAGACCTGGGGTGATTAATTGCCCATGACGAACCATAAAAATGTTCATTCCCGTAGCTTCACAGACTTTCCCCTGGGTATTCATTAAAATGGCTTCATCAAATCCCGATTCGACCGCTTCAGTTTTGGCCAAAGCAGAGGTGATGTAGGCCGCGCTAATTTTTCCTCTGAGGGGGAAACTCCGATCTTCTTGCCGATACCAGGAACTGATGCGACAGCTAACCCCGTCAGCCGCGAGATAATCCCCCATTTCTAAACCATAAACCAAAAAATCTTTTTCAATATTATGTAAACGAGGCGCAATGCCTAAACCGGAGCTATACACCAAGGGACGGATATAAAAGGAGGTATTAGGCTGATTTTTTTGAATGAAGTCAACAATTATTTGCTGAATTTTATCGGGCGCAATTTCATAATTTAAAAACGTCGCGCTCTGGCTTAATCGTTGGCAGTGGCGGTCTAAACGAAACAGTAAAATTTGTTGAGGATTTTGGGGATCGGGAATGCCTCTTAGCCCCCCAAACGCCGCAGTTCCATAATGTAGCGCATGAGTCGCAACGGAAACAGTCGCCTGTTCAAACGGGACAAATTGATTTTGGAAATAAGCGATGGGGAGGAACTTATGCATTGCTGAGATTCAAAAATAAATCAATTTCAATTAAAAATTAAAACCATAAAACTCGATAAGTATCGTAGCTTTAGGGATTTCCAAGCCAACCCACTAAATTTTGCGTTTGACGATCAGTGGGATTGGGGATGTGTACCACTTCGTAGCGACTAGGTTGGGGAGCCGCTAATTGCAGGTTAACAGTCTTCAAGACATCCTGATGAAACACAGTTATTTGAATCATATCATTTGCTTGGTAATCTTTGAGCCGCTCGTTTAACTGTTCCGCCGTGACCTTAATTCCATCGATCGCGAGTAATTCATCCTCAGGACTAAT
>JAYKGY010000105.1:0-83532 GCA_035285545.1 Snowella sp.
CATGGAAAGTGACCGTCTACTGCACAGATGATTGGAAGCCCTATAGAGAATTACTAGACGAGCATCCTGATGCGTTTCATGTAATTACGAAAAGCGAAACAGTGAGGATAGAAAGGAATAATTCGGATAATCGCCATTGGTTTGCCCGTTTTCATTGAAAAAGAAAAACGAAAATGGTGTCTCGCTCAGTAGAAATGGTTGACCTGACTATGGCTTTATTCGCTAAATTTAGAGTCAATGGTTCTATCAACTTGTTACGCAACTGGAAGTTAGCATTACTTACTTGAAACTCTCCACCCCTAAAACTCAACGTTCCCGAAACGTGATCACTGTTTAATTTCTAATATTGACTTATCAGAGGAGTTTGTTACTGTTAACACTTGAAACAGATGATAAACAATGAAAAAGATTATTATTCTCTGCACAACTCGACCGTATTTTCTGATTCTTAACTTTGGGTTTATACTGAAGTGAGAGATTAAATTGAAACCAGAAGCTAAGATGATTACGTTTGAAAATGTGTTAGAGATGGTCAGCCAGCTACCTAGAGAACAGCAAGAATTATTAGCTGATATTGTCAAAAAACGGGCGGTAGAAGTCCGAAGACAGGAAATTAGGTCAGAATGTCGTGAAGCCTTGGCAGAATATCGGACAGGGAATTTGAAACCGATGTCGGCGGAAGAGGCGATCGCGGAATTAAATCGTTATCTGGAAAGTGATGAGGAGTAAAATTTCTATTGCTTAATTCTGATTCTAGAAATATTTACAATCAAGAGTTTTCCCTGATAGTATTCTTGATTGGGATAAGTGTTAAGGTATTTTATTAATCTATTCATAATTTGTGGGATAATTTCTGGATGATTCTTAAGTTGAAGAGAGATTATCCCCTGATAATTAGCAGGAGGGTAGCTAATAATATCAGCAAAATCTCCGTTTAGTGAAACCAAAATACTATTAAGTTTTTGAGCAGTTTTGATGACAACAGGATCAGGTGAGTCAATAGGAATATTTTCCCGAAGAAAAAAGACTTGGTAGCCAGCATCACGCAGGTTTAAGCCAACAATATTAGGTACACATTGATCAATAAAAAAGCTTAAATTCATGAAGCAATAGTTTCAAATTCTGATAGATCTCTGGCATAATCAAGACAAGCAAAAATATGATCTTGGGTCAAATCGGGAAACTCTTCGATAATTTTTTGATAGCTATTTCCTGCCGCTAAATAACCTAAAATCAAACCGACGGGAATACGAGTTCCTTTAATACGCGGTTTACCTTTGAGGGTGTCTGGTGTGCTAACAATATAATCTTGCCAGTGGATTAACATGAGCGATTAACCAAAATTTTTACTCGTTTATTATAGCGATACTGACAGAGAGATTTTCTGTTAGAGTGAAATAGCGTTTTTTGTGGCTCAAGGATGAGTCGTTGGTTATTTCAATTTCTTTCCCGTGATGGCATTATTGCTGTTATCTTCTTTTGTGACAGTTTAGTGGTTTCCTTAATGGCTTGGCTTTTCAAAAAAATGGATGATTCTCCAGATTCTTAAAATTGCGATTGATTATAAAATAAAAATACTTATGGAATTCTTGTTATTAAAACGGGGAAAATGGCCAAAACCGTCTTAAAAATAATAATTCCGCGTTTTTGACGAAGTTTTTAAATTTATGACTTTTTCTCCTTCTTTAGTTATTCCTAACCCTGCTAAACATTGGACAGGTAAACTTGATTTACGTTATTCCTATGAGCAAGAAACGACAAAATTAACCCAAGCCTTAGCCCAAGCTCCCTTAAAAATTCAACGGGCTTTTTATCCTGAAGGCCCAGAATTTTGTCATAGCGTTGTCTTACATACCGCAGGGGGAATGGTCGGCGGCGATCGCTTAATCCAAACGATTCAATTAGATACTAATGCTCAAGTATTGTTAACCACAGCCGCAGCGAGTAAGGTTTACAAAAGCCAAGGGGATATTACCCAACAAATCATTGAGATTACATTAGCCGATGGAGCTTATTTAGAGTGGCTCCCCCAGGAAACGGTTATTTTTAATGAAGCTCTTTATCAACAAACTATGCGGGTTGAATTGGGTGAAAATGCCTGTTTTTGTGGTTGGGAAATGACCCGTTTAGGTCGCACGGCAAGGGGTGAACAATTTCTAACAGGAGATTGGCGATCGCGATTAGAAGTTTGGCAAGCAGGGTATCCCCTCTGGATTGATCGGCAATGGCTACCAGGGGGAACCGATTTACTCCACAGTCCGAATGGGTTGAACGGCAAAGCGATTGTGGCAACCTTGATTTGGATTGGTCAGGTTGTTGAACCAGAGATTTTAAGCAAGGCGAGACAACTGGGAGCGGAATTAGTCACAGAAGGCGAAGTGGGCCTAACCCAAACCCAAGGCTCCGGCTTAATCTGCCGTTATCGGGGGTCTTCTACCGAGGAAGTTAAACAGTATTTTTGGACAATCTGGAGTTTATTGCGGCAAACCTACCGTGATCGCGCTCCCATTAAACCGCGAGTTTGGTTAAGCTAACAGGATTTTAAATAAAAACATCGGAATCTTTCCCCGTTAGTTTCGATAATTCAAATAACTTTTCACAGGTGATCGCTTGACTCTGGGGCATCTGACCATAGGAAAAAATCCAGGGCATTTCTGCGGGAAATAGGGTTTTAAACCATTCCAAAACGTAGGGACTCCCGTAAATCATTACGGCTTGCACCTGATTGGTTTTGATTAATTGCTGATAAAATTCCTGCGCTCTAGCGGTTAATCCTGCGGTTCCTCGAAAGGGATTGCCCCGAATAAACACTTGCAATAGGGTTAATGTCTCTTCTGTAAACTGGGAATCAAGAGTATTTTGATCACGCAATTGCACCTGATAGCCAAAGCGTTTGGGAATGACGACACTGGGACAGGCTCGGTCTAAAAAATCACAATTGAGTAAATCATCCACTACAATCAGGTTGCGCTTCGGCTGTTGGTTATCGACTTTTAAGGGTAAGTTTCCGCCAATTTGTAAGGAATGCTCCGTAATTAAGGCGACAGCTTCTCTAGCAGTTGGTGTACTTAAATTTTCTAACGCTAACCCAGTCTGGGTTGAAGGGAATAACCCTAACTTTTCTTTTGCTTGCCAAATGCGTTGCACCGATTCATCAATGCGGGCTTCCGTTAAACGACCGGATTGAACGGCTTCATAGACTGCGGCGATCGCTGTTTCGGGATCGGGAGGCATTAACAAAATATCTGCACCCGCAATTAAGGCACGAACTGCCACTTCTTCAGGGGTTGCTTCCTGTACCACACCACCCATAATCAGGGCATCAGTCACGATTAAGCCGTTAAATCCCATTTTTTCCCGTAATTGTCCCGTTAAAATGGCAGGAGAAAGGGTCGCAGGATTGGCTTCATCCCAGGCAGAAACCCGAATGTGGGCCGTCATCACACTATCAACCCCTGCGGCGATCGCGGCTTGAAAGGGAGGTAACTCAACTTGCTCTAAGCGATCGAGGGAATGGGGAATAATGGGTAAATGGAGATGGGAATCCGTTGCCGTATCGCCATGACCAGGAAAATGTTTAGCCGTCGTTAAAACGGGGTATTCTTGGGAGCCTTGAATAAAACTGGTTACTAAAGCACTAACAATTTCAGGGGTTTCTCCAAAAGCGCGAATATTAATTACCGGATTCTCGGCATTATTATTGACATCGGCAATGGGAGCCAAAACCCAATTAATTCCCATCGCTAGGGCTTCTTGGACCGTTATTTCCCCCATTTTCGCCGCATAACCTTGAGCTAAAGGTAAATCTTTTTCGGCGATCGCGTTCAAGGCCATCGGAGGGGGAAACCAGGTCGCGCCCGAAAACCGTTGACCTACGCCTTCTTCGATATCGGCAGAAATTAATAAGGGATTAGACGACCACGCTTGCAACTGTTGGGTTCGGGTGGCTAATTCGGCGGCACTCCCCCCTAATAAAATGACTCCCCCTAAATTTAGCGTTTCTAACCAACGACGTAAGGTAGCATTAGACGCTTCCCAAACAGGATATCGGATTTGATGGTCAAATAAAAAGCCTGAAGCCCGTACAACAACCAATTGACCAATTTTCTGTTTGAGTGTCCAATTTTTCCAATTCATAACGATTTTGAGTGAGAATAGCTTTAATTTTAATCCGAGAGCGCAAAACAATTGATAGTTTTCTCTATGTCAAACGAGTTAACCTACAATAAAGAAGTCTTAACATTTAGCGAGGAATCCCCATGCCATCAAACCGAGAAATAGATGATTTTCTCCATCCTCGTAGTTCCTATTATGGGAAAGTCAAACCCGAAAATTTAGTATTTAATGCGAATTTGCAGGAATTTGCTCAAAAGGTCAGTTATATCTGCAATTTGGAAACAGGTGGCAAAATTGGAGCACAGGATGCCTATCATCAGATTAAAATGCTTTGGAAACAACTCAAAGCTAGCAAAAAAGCCTTGGGAATTGGCAATGATCCCATGAACCCTAACAATAATAACGATAATACGATTGATCCTGAATAGGATGACAACATAGTGCTTTTAATGGCGTTTAATACAGTAAAGTTAAAAACAACGCTTTTTAAGATAAAAATTAATTGCCCTAGTATTTGTCTATGTCTCGTGCGAAAGCCCTTCAATCCTATATTCTGATTCGTCTATTATTGGCCCCGCTAATGGTCTGGACGATTGTAACCGTTGTCTTTCTCCTGTTACGGGCAACGCCGGGAGATCCGGTTGATGCGATTTTAGGTAACCGTGCCCCAGAAGCAGCTAAGGCCAGTATGCGAGAACAGTTAGGGTTAAATAAGCCCCTCATTGTCCAATATTTTGATTATTTAGGGAATTTATTACATCTCAATTTGGGAGCCTCAATTACTAGCAAGGGAACCAGTGTTTGGGAAATTATTCAAAAGCATTTTCCGGCAACGGCCGAACTAGCCTTTTATGGAATGCTCGTGGCGATCGCGGTGGGAGTGACCTTAGGGATTATTTCCGCTTCTCGTCCAGGCTCTCCCGTCGATGTGGGTGGACGATTATTTGGCATTATTACCTATTCATTGCCAATTTTTTGGGTAGGAATGCTATTTCAGCTTATTTTCTCGGTTCAATTACGCCTTTTTCCTTTGGGAACTCGCTTTCCATTGAGTGATCCTGCGCCCGAAGGTTGGACGGGATTATATACCGTTGATAGTTTATTAAGCGGTAATTTTAGCCAGTTTTTCACTGCTTTATATTATTTAGCCTTACCCTGTTTAACCTTAGGGATTTTGCTGAGTGGGATTTTTGAACGGATGGTACGGGTTAATTTACGGCAAACCCTGCAATCCGATTATGTAGAAGCCGCTAGAGCTAGAGGTATTCCCGAAAAAAACATTTTATTGTCCCACGCCCTAAAAAATGCCCTGATTCCCGTAATTACGGTATTAGGGTTAACCTTTGCTTCCCTGTTAGGTGGGGCAGTATTAACGGAAGTCACCTTTTCCTGGCCAGGATTAGGAAAACGCCTTTACGAAGCGATCGCGCTACGAGATTACCCCACCGTTCAAGGCTTAATGATCTTTTTTGGTGTAATTGTCGTTGTTGCCAGCATGTTGATCGACATTATCAATGCCTACATTGACCCCCGTATCCGCTATTAATTTAATTAACAATTAATAATTAACAATTAACAATTATTAACTATTAACTATTAACTATTAACTATTAACTATTAACTATTAACTATTAATTATTAACTACCAATCATTAACGGGGACTTGAGGCCGAACTTTTAAGCGGATTAAAATTCCTGTTAAATTGTCATGGCCATTGTTTTCATTGGCAAATTCCATAAGTTTCCGCATTCCTCGATCAATGCTTTGGCTAGAGCTAATCAAAGGTAAAAGATGGGTTTCCCAACAATCTTCAACCAAATTATTATCGGAAATGCCATCGGAACAGAGTAAAAGTAGGGTGTCTTCTTCGATATCTAAAAAGCGAATATCGGGTTGCACAAAATTATTCCCGTGAGGCCCCAAAGCTTGGGTGAGTTGATAGGCATCGGGACGACCATAGGCGATCGCGGGATCAAGACCGTGTTGAATCGCCTGCTGTCCTACCTCGTGATCAACCGTTAATTGCTCTAAACCACTGCGACGGGTTACCCGATAGATCCGACTGTCTCCCACATGGGCGATCGCGACCTTGGTTCCCTGAACGAGAGCCATAATCAGGGTCGTTCCCATCCGCCCACTCCCCGAACTGGCATTTTGTTGATTGATATCGAACAGGGTCTGATTAGCTAACCAAATCCCTTCAGTAATGAGAGTGGCATCGGGTAAGGGGTCTTGCCAATGTTGACTAAAGTACGTTTGAAGTGTGCTGACAGCCAATTGACTGGCGACTTCTCCCGCAGCATGACCCCCCATGCCATCACAGACGACATAGATCCCTTTGGCCTGAACAGTTTTACCTTGATTATTGTGCTGTACTTGAATTTGGGTGTTTAAACCAAAATAATCTTCGTTATGGGGTCGTTGATTGCCTCGGTCGGTATAGCCCGCATCGGCCAAGTCAATTAACTGCATCGGTAAAACGGCAGTGGGCAAATCATCGGCATCGGGAACATTGGCATCGGGTAAGGTGCTGAGGGGTTCTTGACCGGCAATGGTTGGTGCAAAGTCGATGTCTTCAAAGTTGGGTAAGTCTTCTTCCGAAAAGTCTTCGATAACACTGATACTTTGTTCTTCGATCGCGATCGCTTCTAATAATTGGCTGAGTTCTTCAATGGTTTCAATTTCTCCGGTGGCTAACTTTGTCACGACTTGTTCTAGGGAAAGATTGACGGGTTCAGAGGTGTTCACTAACCATTCTTGCCAGAGTTTCCCTAAATTCGTTAAGCTGGGTTGGCTATCTTTTGCATCAGGATAGAGCAGTTGCAGGGCTAAATTTTGATCCTCATCGACTCTCCAATTTTCTTCAACAAATAGGCTTTGACCATAACCGACAGCAACCAGCGATCGCCAAAGCTCGATCATCTCATTAAACCAATACACCAATTGCAGAAGCGGTAACGGCTCTTGGGTAAATAGTTCCGTCAACGGCTGGCCATCAGCCTGATTCGCAATCAAAATAATTTCGGTCTCTTCTTCACACCAAGCATCATAAATTTCAGGGATTTTAGGCGTTAAATCCTGTAATTTAAAATAGGGTAAGGCTAAGGGCGGTAAGGCTAAATGTTTCCAGACAGAATCCGCTTCAATCTCTTCCAAGCTTAAGCTCGGAACCTTTTCTAAAAACGCCCCCTCTTTTGCTAATAAAATTTTTAATACCGACGGCTGAAGCGGCTGACAATCCACGACCTGACCAATCCAAAGGGGGGAATCCATGCCCTGCCAATGGGAATTCAGTTTCTTAGCGGTATCTGGATTGAATAGACGATAGCGTTGCCCAATATCGATACAATCGCCATATAACTTAGGGAATTCTTGGGGAATGGGGTTTTCTGCTTCCTGTGTTGGTTGAGTTCCCCGAATAATCGCCCACAATATTTTTCCCGTAACTGCCCCACAATTTGAACAGGTTGCATCACTTAAAAGCACACTGGTTCCGCATTCTGGACAATCACGATGGGTTAAGGAAGTTCCACATTTTTGGCAAAAATTATTGCGGTTAGGATTCTCAGCGTAGCATTGGGGGCAAATTAACATAGGAACAGCAAAAGTCGTGGGAATAACCAAATTAAAACAATGATGGAAGGGTAGAAGCTGAAGCAACCAAGGACATCGCCTAAAAGTTAACGCAATGATTCGATTTTCAGTTGGTTTATTTTCCAGCTATACAAGGGATATAGGATGAATGTAGGCGATCGCTGATGTAATGTCCAATTCAATTTATCTACCTAGTTTTAAAATACAATTGTCTTTTAATCTTTATTAATATTGTAATCATTGTTATCATTCTGTATTCTAAGCAAACTTCCTGATTGTTAGGAGGGCTATTGCGACGATCCCAGGATTGTTATAGTAAATAAGCCGCTAAATTTGCTAAAACCATGTCATTGATTCGAGATTGTGTCCGCCAAACCCCTGGTTATGTGCCAGGAGAACAGCCGCAAACCACGGATTTCATTAAGCTCAACACCAATGAAAACCCCTATCCTCCCCCCGCTAGGATTTTTGAAAGTTTACAACCAGAATTAACGAAAGTTCGCCTTTATCCCGATCCCGTTTCTACCCAATTACGCAAAGCCGCCGCCCAAGTATTTGGGGTATCCGTAGAACAAATTCTGGCTGGTAATGGCTCGGATGACATTCTCAATATTGCCCTGAGAACCTTCGTTAACCCAGGAGACGCGATCGCCTTTTTAGATTTGACCTATTCCCTGTATGAAACCATTGCTAGGGTACATGGGGCAGTGATTGAAACCGTTCCCTTAAACGAAAATTTTGAATTAACCGGGCCGGTGATCTGCCCTCAAGCTAAATTAATCTTTCTAGCCTCTCCCAATCCGCCCGTCGGCAAACATTTAAACCGAGAATTTGTGTGGGAAACCTGCGCCCAAGCCCAGGGAATAGTCCTGATCGATGAAGCCTATGGGGATTTTTCCGATGAAAATCACTGGGATTTCCTCACAGAATTTGATAACGTCATTATTTCTCGAACCCTTTCTAAAAGCTATAGCCTAGCGGGAATGCGGGTCGGTTTTGGTATCAGTTCTCCGTCTTTGATTCAGGAAATGGATAAGGTGCGGGATTCCTATAATCTTGATCGTCTGGCCCAATGTTTAGGAACCGCTGCCCTAGAAGCCAGTAGTGAATTTGAACCAATGTGGCAAAAGGTACGGCAGACGCGCACTCGTTTAATCGCGGAATTACAGCAATTAGATTTTGCGGTGTTTGATTCTGATTCTAATTTCGTTTTAGCGGGGCCAAACTGGATGGCAGCTTCAGATCTATATCAACAGCTTAAAGCCCGTAAAGTTTTGGTACGCTATTTTAGTCATCCCCGCATTCGCAATTATGTGCGGATTTCTATCGGAACGGATGCAGAAATTGATCGGTTACTCGCCGCGATCGCTGAGATTAAGCATGAACAAAGCTGAGTTAGCCCAGCGATTACAGTTAGCCCATACCTTAGCGGATTTGTCAGGAGAGGTGATTCGTCAGTATTTTCGGCGATCGCATCTTGCATCCCAAACAAAAACGGGGGAGAGTTCTTCCATTGTGACGATTGCGGATCAAGCGGCAGAACAGGCAATGGTGGAGCAGGTATTGCAGGTCTTTCCAGAGGACGGCATTATCCGAGAAGAGGGCGAAAATCAGGTTTCCAAAAGTGGCTATTATTGGGTGATCGATCCCATTGATGGGACTTCCTCGTTTGTGAAAGGATTGCCGATTTTTGGAACCTTAATTGGGTTAGTCGATCAAGATGGAACTCCAGTGTTAGGCATTGCGGATCAGCCGATTATTCGGGAAAGATGGCAGGGGGTTCAAGGTGAGCTAACTCGGTTAAATGGGCAAGTTTTAACGAATCCCTATGCTCAAGATCGCCATTGGCCATTAGCAGAAGTGTGTTTAACTTCGACCACGCCCTTAATGTTTGTCACACCTCAACAACAGGCGATCGCGGCGAAATTGCAACAGGTTTGTAAACGGACAGCCTTTGGGGGCGATTGCTATAACTATTTATCCTTGGCGGCGGGATGGACAGCAATGCCAATGGTCATTTTAGAATCAGATATGAAATACTATGATTTTTGTGCCTTAATTCCCATTATTCAAGGTTCGGGGGGAATTATTACCGATTGGCAAGGCAGGGCTTTAGATCAAAACTCAACCGAAGTTTTAGCGGCTTCTAATGCTTATTTACATCAAGCTGCTTTGGAAATTATTCAGAGCATTTAAAAAGAGAGAAACTTTTTATTTAAAACTATAAAAAATTTTATTCGTTAAGTAATTGATTGATGAGAAACTTTACTTCTTCTAATTTTGCAATTGTTATTTTTGCTTGAACTTTTAATACTTTACTTTGAAGAGCAGAAAAAGGTTTATCAACTCTAATCGCACTTTTTAAAGGTAAATTACCGCTGTCTAAATCTTGCACCTCAATCAGAATTTTGTAAGCATGAGGAGATAAATTTGAGGTAATCGCTAAGACAAAAGCATCTAAATTGTTTTGGTTGTATTGGTTACTCGAAACAACTAATGCAGGTCTGACTTTCGTTCCCGTTAAATCAGAAAAAGGAAAATTAATTAGGATAATCTCTCTTTGTTTAACTTTCAAGACATTTTTCCCAAACGCCATCAGGCTCATTATCGTAAACGTCTTTTAATCCTTCCTCTGCTAAAATTTCATATTCATTTAATCTGATTAATTTTAAAGTTTGATCAGATTCTTCATAAATGAATAGTTCATCATTTTTAATTGCAAATTTTTCTTTAATTTCACTGAATTTAGCTACTTTCATATTTTTTTACTATCTGCTAGTAACTAGAGCAATTTTATTTCTTATTGAATATTATATCTAATTTTTGCGATTTCTCTTTGAAAAATTTTTCTGTCGAGATTGCTGGCATATTGCTGTTTGTGATAGAGATAAGCTGTTAATCCTTTAAACTGCACACAGACAAAGGGTTGAAGCCTATTTTTATCAGGCTTTTTGCAAAATCGCTATCCCATTTATAAAGCATGACATGGCTTTGAACTGGTCACTGTCCTGTTTTTTCGGGTTGCTCATCTTTCTCCTTGGGTTTCTTACTTCGAGCTTACCATTCTTCTTTTTTCTGTCCAGTTTTGGGGAGTCACCTCACATTCCACGTAAAAAACAGGATGGCATAACTTGATTGAGTCATGCCTATTTTTAAAGTTAGTTTAATTTGCATATTAAAAAAAGATAAGAAATTCGCGCAAAACGAAAATCTTAGTTGATGATCTAGATAGCACCATAATGTATCATCACTGAGGAGAAAAATTACCTGAGTGCTTACTCCCAAAAAGCTTTAGCCTGCTGTGATCCCCCCAGAAAGCCCTCAACAAAAGCAACTAAAAAGTTGTTTAAAGCGCAATTTATGTCACATCAAAAACTCAATTGAGCGTGCTGAATTTTGATTTGGAATTTTTAATATTTCATTAATAATTTCAAGAATTGTGATAGAAATACTCAAATTTTTCCCTATTGGTTAGATTCGAGAGGACACTATGAGAACCAAAACCTATGCAACCATTGATGGCAATGAAGCGGTCGCCAGGGTTGCCTATCAACTAAGTGAAGTGATTGCCCTATATCCGATTACGCCTTCTTCGCCGATGGGAGAATGGGCAGATGCCTGGGAATCAGAAAATAAACCCAATTTGTGGGGCACGATTCCCTCCATTGTCGAGATGCAGAGTGAAGGTGGCGCGGCGGGTGCCATTCATGGAGCCTTGCAAACGGGGGCGTTAACCACAACTTTTACCGCTTCCCAGGGCCTCTTATTAATGATTCCCAACCTTTACAAAATTGCAGGGGAATTAACCGCAGCCGTGATTCATGTGGCAGCGCGATCGCTGGCGGCTCAGGGTTTATCCATTTTCGGTGATCACTCCGATGTTATGGCCACACGGGGAACGGGATTTGCCCTGTTAGGGTCGGCTTCAGTGCAAGAGGCCCATGATTTTGCGCTAATTGCGACTGCGGCTAGTTTAGAATCTCGCATTCCTTGTTTACATTTCTTTGATGGGTTCCGCACCTCCCACGAAGTTCAAAAAGTGGAATTACTGAGTAATGAAGATTTACGTGCTCTAATTAAAGATGAAACGGTATTAGCCCATCGTCAACGGGCCTTAACGCCTGATCATCCTGTTTTACGAGGAACGGCTCAAAATCCTGATGTTTATTTCCAAGCTAGGGAGACAGTCAATCCCTTTTATGAGAAATATCCTGAAACCCTGCAACGGATCATGGATGAGTTTGCTCAAGTTACAGGACGGCACTATCATTTGTTCGATTATTACGGTCATCCTGACGCAGAACGGGTCGTGATCGTCATGGGTTCAGGAGCCGAAGCCGTAGAGGAAACGGTTGATTACTTAAACACCCAAGGGGAAAAAGTCGGGGTGTTAAAAGTACGGCTCTATCGTCCCTTTGATGCCCAAGCCTTAATTGCTGCTCTACCCGATACGGTACAGAAAATTGCCGTTTTAGACCGCTGTAAAGAACCAGGAGCCGCAGGGGAGCCGCTTTATACCGATGTCGTCACCGCAGTTCAGGAAACCCTATTTGGTCGCAATGCGGAGTTAAAAGCCAAGTTACAAAATTTAAACGCTTTAATTGGGGGACGCTACGGCTTATCTTCCAAGGAATTTACCCCTGGCATGATTAAGGCGGTTTTTGATAATTTAGCAATCGAAACCCCTAAAAATCACTTTACTATCGGTATTAACGACGACGTAAGCCACACCAGCTTGGCCTATGACGATAGCTTCTCGACAGAACCCGCCAATGTGGTGCGTGCCATTTTCTTTGGGCTAGGGTCGGATGGAACGGTGGGGGCGAATAAAAACTCGATCAAGATTATTGGGGAAGATACGGATAATTACGCCCAGGGCTATTTTGTTTACGACTCGAAAAAATCCGGTTCGGTCACGGTTTCCCATCTGCGTTTTGGCCCCGATCCGATTCATTCTAGTTATTTAATTACCAAAGCCAATTTTGTCGCCTGCCATCAATGGGAATTTATCGATAAGTTCGACCTAATCACGCCTGCGGTTTCAGGGGCAACGTTACTGTTAAACAGTCCTTACGCGGCTGAGGAGGTATGGTCGCATTTACCCCGACCCCTACAGGAACAAATTATTGCGAAAAATCTGAAAGTCTATACGATTAATGCTTTCCAAGTGGCACGGGAAGCGGGCATGGGGGGACGCATTAATACCGTTATGCAGGTTTGTTTCTTTGCCCTAGCAGGGGTTTTACCCCGTGAAGACGCGATCGCGCAGATCAAAAAATCGATCCGCAAGAGCTACGGCAAGAAGGGGGAAGATATTGTACAGATGAACATGAAAGCGGTGGATTCTGCCCTAGAGCATTTGTATGAAGTCCCCGTTCCTGCTCAAATTGATGACCATGCAGAAGACTTAAAACCCGTGATTCCTGATACGGCTCCTGCCTTTATTCGGGATGTATTGGGTAAAATCATGGCCCGCCAAGGGGATGAGCTACCTGTTAGTGCTTTGCCCTGTGATGGAACCTTCCCGACAGGAACGGCGAAATGGGAAAAACGCAATATTGCTCAGGAAATTCCCGTTTGGGATCCCGATGTCTGCGTACAGTGCGGTAAATGTGTGATGGTCTGCCCCCATGCGGTCATTCGCTCGAAGGTTTATGAAGAACAAGAACTGGCCAACGCCCCCGAAACCTTTAAAACTGCCCCTGCACGGGATCACAATTGGCATGATCTAAAATTCACCATCCAAGTGGCCGCCGAAGATTGTACGGGTTGCGCGCTCTGTGTGGATGTCTGCCCTGCCAAGAATAAATCCCAGCCTCGGTTACGGGCCATCAATATGGAACCTCAGTTGCCCTTACGGGAGCAGGAACGAACTAATTGGGACTTTTTCCTAGAATTACCAAACCCTGAGCGCACCAAGTTGAATTTAAACAAAATCAGCCATCAACAGATGCAAGAGCCTTTGTTTGAGTTCTCAGGGGCTTGTGGGGGCTGTGGAGAAACGCCTTATTTAAAATTAGTCTCGCAGTTATTCGGCGATCGCATGTTAGTGGCCAATGCAACGGGCTGTTCTTCGATCTATGGTGGCAATTTACCCACTACGCCCTGGGCAACCAATAGCGAAGGCCGCGGCCCGGCTTGGTCGAATTCTCTGTTTGAAGATAATGCGGAATTTGGTTTAGGTTTCCGAGTTTCCATTGATAAACAAACGGAATTTGCGGCTGAGTTACTCAAAGCGTTGGCCAGTGAAATCGGAGAAACGTTAGTCGCTGAAATTTTGGAGAATGCTCAGACAACCGAGGCCGATATTTTTGAGCAACGCGATCGCGTAAAAATCCTCAAAAACCGTTTAAATGAATTAGCCTCGACTACCGATGAAAACCTGAAGGCTAAAATTACCATGCTTCAGGCAATCGCGGATTACTTAGTGAAAAAGAGTGTCTGGATCATTGGTGGAGACGGTTGGGCCTACGATATTGGCTACGGTGGCTTAGATCACGTTCTCGCTAGTGGTCGCAATGTCAATATTTTGGTGATGGACACAGAGGTTTATTCCAATACGGGCGGACAAGCCTCGAAAGCAACCCCACGAGGAGCCGTGGCCAAATTTGCAGCAGGCGGTAAACCCTCTCCTAAAAAAGATTTGGGCTTGATGGCGATGACCTACGGCAATGTCTATGTGGCTAGCATCGCGATGGGGGCAAAAAATGAGCAATCGATCCGAGCCTTCCTCGAAGCGGAATCCTATCCTGGCGTTTCTTTGATTATTGCCTATTCCCACTGTATTGCTCATGGTATCGACATGAAAACTGCCATGAATTATCAAAAAGAGGTGGTAGATAGTGGGCGTTGGTTGCTCTATCGCTATGATCCTCGCTTGATGGAACAGGTGAAAAATCCTCTGCAACTGGATATGCGATCGCCGAAATTAACGGTAGAACAAACCATGTATCGCGAAAACCGCTTTAAGATGTTGTCTCGCAGCAATCCCGAAGCGGCGAAGAAATTGTTGAAATTGGCTCAAGGTGATGTCAATACCCGTTGGGCTATGTATCAATACCTCAGCGATCGGCATTTAGAAACGAGTAACGGTCACAGCACCAAACCGCCTGTCATTCAACAGCCTGAAACAGTTTAGTTAATTGGGGTAAGGTAGAGTTAATTCTTTTACGTTAATCTCACCTTACCTTTACCTAAGAGGTCATTATGGTTTCACAAATTGATATAAAAACACTCTATGAACAGGATTTTAATCTGTGGATTGAAGAAACAGTAAATTTGCTTAAAAACCGTCAATTAGATCAAATTGATTATGAAAATTTAATCGAAGAAATTGAATCTATGGGAAGAAGAGATAAACGTGCTTTAGAAAGTAATTTAGAGCAGGTTTTAATGCACCTTTTAAAATGGCAGTATCAAAAAAATAAACGAAGTAATAGCTGGCGTTACTCCATTAGGGAACATCGTAACAGACTTAAAAAAGACTTTCGAGATAGCCCTAGTTTAAAGCCTTATTTTGATGATGTATTAGAAGAGTGTTATGAGACGGCCAGAAATTTGGCTTCTGACGAAACAGGATTAGATATTAATACTTTTCCTGTTATTCTACCCTTTACTAAAGAACAGATTCTTGATTCTAATTATTTACCCGACAATCAAACTTAATACTAAACAACTGAATTCCTGAGACAATTATTATGGTTACTCAACCTGACACTCAAACACTATACGAACAAGATTTTTATTTATGGGTTCAAGAAACAGCTAATTTATTAAAAACTCGTCAACTTGATCAGCTTGATTATGAAAACTTAATTGACGAAGTTGAATCTTTGGGATTTCAAGAAACAGATAATTTAATCAATAACTTGAGAACTTTATTGCGTAGCTTATTAAAGTTGAAATATTTACCACCACAAAAAGATAATAATTGGTCGCTAGATGCTCTCAAGGCATGTTTTGATCTTCAAGATATTTTACAAGTTAGTCCTAGCTTAAATGCGTATTTTGATGAAAATTTAGAAGAAACTTATCAAGATGCAAGACATTTGGCTTTTATTGAAACTGAATCAGACATTTTTCCTCAAAATTTACCTTTTACGAAAGCAGAAATTCTTGATGAAGATTATTGTTTAACCAAGAAAGGATAAATCGCAGTCATTTTCAAAATTTATGAGTTTTTCTTAACCGATAAAAATTATGAAAACACCTTTAGAATCGCCGCTTAAAATTCCCACTGGATACCTCAATTTAATGGGGTATGTGGATGAATCTAATGTCAATGGGCCAGGCTCGCGGGCTGTGGTTTGGGTACAGGGTTGTTTGCGAGAATGTCCAGGGTGTTTTAATCCAGCGTCTTGGGCATTTGCAGAAAATCAACTCATGTCTGTAGAAGAAGTCGCCCAAAAAATTCTCAGAAATCCTAACAATCAAGGCGTAACTTTTTCGGGGGGTGAACCCTTTTGGCAAGCAGGATCTTTAGCCCAATTAGCCAGAATTGTTAAAGCTCAAGGATTAAACGTCATGTCTTTTACGGGTTTTACGTTAGAGGAGTTAAAATCCCCTAAAGCTCCGCCTCAGGCTCAAGATTTACTTGCCGAATTAGATTTATTAATTGATGGGCCGTATTTAGAGCAATTAGCGATTAATGATCCCCACTCTTTAGTCTCTTCTAAAAATCAACGGGTTCATGTGTTTAATCCTGCTTTAAATGATCAATTAACTTGGGCCAGTGACCAAATGGAAATCCATATTTTAAAAGATGGGACTCGAATTATTACGGGTTTTCGAGGACAAATGGGACTGGATAGTTTTTGATTTTTAATTACTCAAAACTAACATTTTAAAATTAGTCAATTTTCACTAACGCTTGGAGAACTCATCATGGATCTTAGTACTACTTATTTAGGATTAAATTTAAAATCCCCTCTGGTTGTTGGTTCCTGTGCACCATTAACTGAAGATATGGATAATTTAAAACGAATGGAAGATGCAGGGGCCGCCGCGATCGTTTTGCATTCTTTTTTTGAGGAACAATTACGGCAAGAACAATTGGAATTACACCATCATTTAACCTATGGAACGGAAAGTTTTGCTGAGGCATTAACCTATTTTCCTGAACCTCAAATTTTCCATGTTGGTTCTGATGAGTATTTAAGTCATATTCGCCAAGCAAAAGAGAGTTTAAATATTCCGATCATTGCGAGTTTAAATGGTTCAACGCTAGGGGGGTGGTTAGATTATGCTCAACAAATTGAACAAGCGGGAGCCGATGCCTTAGAACTGAATATTTATTATGTGCCAACGGATTTAGAGATTCCTGGGGCGGAAGTGGAACAAAATTATCTTGATATTCTTAAAATTGTTCGTTCAGAAATTAAAATTCCTTTAGCCGTCAAGATTGGCCCCTATTTTAGCAATATGGCCAATATGGCAAAACGGTTTGCTGAAAATGGTGCGGATGGGTTGGTTCTGTTTAATCGTTTCTATCAGCCGGATATTCATTTAGAAGAGTTGGAAGTTTATCCGAATGTTTTACTCAGTACGCCCCATGCTATGCGTTTACCGATGCGTTGGATTGCGATTTTGTATGGTCGCGTGGAGGTGGATTTTGCGGCAACCAGTGGCATTCTCCATGCAACGGATGTGTTGAAAATGTTAATGGTGGGAGCGAAGGTGACTCAGTTAGTGAGTGTTTTGTTGCGTCACGGCATTAACCATCTTTCCGTATTAGAGGCTAATTTATTGCATTGGATGGAAGAAAACGAGTATGAATCGGTGAAACAAATGCAGGGCAGTATGAGCCAGTTACATTGTCCCGATCCCTCTGCTTTTGAACGGGTTAATTATATGAAAGCTCTGCAAACTTATGCGCCGATTTGGAAGGCAGTGAGTGATTATGAGGCGATCGCCTAAAACCTAAAGCTTAACGGGTAATTTTAAAACGACAAGTGGGGGATCTATGGGCAATAAACGGATCGGAATTTTAACCAGTGGAGGAGACTGCCCTGGACTCAATGCGGTGATTCGAGCCGTGGTGAAATCTTCTCTCTTAAAAGGGTGGGACGTTTTTGGTATCCCCTACGGTACGGACGGTTTTGTGGAAGTCGCTCACGGGAAGTATCAACCCCAGGATTTGCTGTTGACCACTCACGGCTATATTTTACCTGGGATGCTCAAGGGGTTAGATGTTCTCCAGTTCCTCAGTGGCAGTGTGTTGGGATCATTAAGTAAAGGTCATCCCGAAAATCCTGAAATTCGCGCTGCTATTCTCAAAGGCTACGAAATGCTCGACCTAGAGGCGTTAATTGTCATTGGGGGCGATGGGAGTCTTGATATTATCTATGATCTAGCCGAAGCGGGGAAATGGAATATTGTTGCCATTCCCAAAACCATTGATAATGATGTGCCTTTCACGGAATGGGCTGTGGGTTTTACAACGGCGGTCGATATTGTCACCCAAGCTCTCTACGATTTAACCTTTACGGCTGCGAGTCATGAACGCATTATTATCGTGCAGGTGATGGGACGGGATGCGGGTCATTTAGCGTTGAATGCGGGGATTGCGGGGGGAGCCGATATTATTCTCATTCCTGAAATTACGCCCCATTTAACCCCTGAATTGATTAATGGTTGTTGTCATCAATTAATGAAACTCCGAGCTTCGGGTCGTCATTTTGCCTTAATTGTGGTCTCAGAAGGGGTCAAGGATGAAAATCAACGCCATGAAAAATATATCGGCGATCGCTTGGAAGAATGTATTTTAAAACAAACAGAACATTTATGTAAAAACCATGACCCCGATTTTTGCGACATCACAACCCTAGACATTCGGGCAACAACCTTGGGACATTTGCAACGGAGTCGAACCCCGCTTTCGTTGGATCGTTTGTTGGCAACGGCTTACGGCATTAAGGCAGTGGAATTAATCGAGCAAGGGGAATACGATCAGGTGGTGGTTTGGCGTGAGGGTCAAGTGACCAATTTGCCGTTAAAACCGATTATCGGCATTATTAAGCAATGCCATGCCGAAAACCGTTGTGCGTTTCCGGTCGATCCCGATGGCTTTATGGTCAAAACAGCCCGTTCTTTAGGAATTTATTTAGGGGAGTCTTTGAGTTGAAAAATCTTAACGGCGATCGCGTAGGACTTGAGCAGGATCGCTATTAAAAATTAAAATTTTTGGGAACGAGTAGAGTTGTTAGCCATTAAAGCTTTATGTAAATTAAGGTCGCAAACCAATGACAGTTAAAGACATCTTATTTCAAAGGCTAGAAAGCTTGCTGCCTGAAGAACAGGAATCAGTACTTGAATTTATTGATTTTTTGTACTTTAAAAGAAGCTCAACTAAACCAAAAGAAATCACTAAAAAAGCATTACAACGGCCTCGCAAGGATATTCGGGGGTTATGTGCTGATTTAAATCTTAATATTACTGAAGAAGATATTAAGGAAGTTCGGCAAGAGATGTGGCAAGGTTTTCCAAGGGAAATAGAATGACGAAACCTAAAGGGTTTAGGCGTATTTTAAAATTATGCGCTCATTTTATGTCAATCAAGACAAATAAAGTGTTTAATCACTTTCATGGGCAGCACAACTATAGCAAAAGTCATCTCCTGGGATTGGCGACCGATTACAGTCGAAAGCAAGGCAAGTTTTTGTATAGAATTCTGTTGAAAAGTTGTGAACTTCGTTAAGAATGCTAGGGCAGGATGATTTTTTGATCTTTTTCATAATTGTTAGTTAGGCAGGAAGAAAAAATAAGTTAACTTTAGGAATTTTCGTTTCTTGAGTAATATTAGCAAGCAAAATTTTTATTTGATTCTAAGCACAAAGAAATCAGTTATCGTTTTATTTCTGACAATCTTTAGCATTTTTAAGGTCTTCTAACTTAACCAATTTACTGTCTGTCCAGTTACTCGGATATCCGTCAATTGTAAGCGGCAAATTAAGACAGTTTCCTTGAGAATCAAAAACCAAGCCATTATGGTTATAAATAGTTACCCGCCCATCAGCATCAATATTTTTAACTACATAAATTTTGGGGATTGGACTAGTTTTATAGCTTTTTTCAGGTTGGCCATTTTTGAGAAGTTTCACGCACTTGTCGAATTTTTTAAACATCTTTAATCGTGTTGTTGGTTTTAGAATTTTTGCTTAGACTCTGAAAAATAAAAAATGCAATTTTCTACAGACAAATGGTAATTAATGAACTCTTTGCTTAGTTTTGGTATCCCAGTAAGCGGTAATAACTTCAACAGATTGTTCGGTCGATTGACAAATTACTCGTAGTCCACGTAAAGCATCCGTTACTTTGGCATAGGGACTATGGCGAAGATTGCGATCTGTGAGGGTAAAGCTTACTGCACCGAAACTATAGTTTTTGGAGCCGTAGGTTAAGGCTACTTTAATCATGTCTTCGTTAATGGCTCGCTGCTGTTTGCGTTGCTTGGTGTGTTTAGATTCGGTTAAGAGGCCGAGTTTTGAGATATTGTCATCTGCTTGAACGATTCGATATATTTGGGTTTGTTTACTCATGTTCTTAATCCTTAAAGATGAAGTTTTATTGTTTGTGATAAGTTGTTTTGTCCATTCCTACAGGCATCAATTGTTTTGTTTCGACACTTTTACTGTATGGGTATTCTCAAAAAAATAAAATCTTAAAAATATATTAAAAAAATACAAAATATATATTAAAAAAATAAAATTTCTCTAAAGCTTGCACAAAATTATATTTTTCTGTTATAGATAAAAGTAAGTTTGATTCTTGGAGATAAAATGAATATTCCAATAGAGACAGATGAGATAAATCAACTTTTTTTACAAGAGATTGCTCAAGAAGTTAAGCTTCAAGGTGAATATAAAAAAGTCTTTTTAGAAAGGTTTGCTAAAAATAATCGAGGTGAGACAAATACTGTTCTTGGAAAAAAAATGTGGCCTGATCATAATTATGATCAAAAATTTACAGTGTCTTTAAAAAATGCAATAGATCAAATAAAAGAAACATACAAAGAAATTGATGATCTAATTCCAGAAAAATCAACGGCAAGTAAAGGACGGAGAAAAAAAGGAGAGTCTGAGTGGGAAATTATTTATGATTGGTTATGGAATAAAAAATATCAGGATTTTTGCCAGAACCAAGTTTCTAGCCAGTTATCAATGCAAGAAGTGGCTATTACTTTAGATTTATCTATATTTAAAAATATGTTAGATGAACAACGAAGGAAATTAACATCAAATTCGCTAGCATCAAAAAATGGATTTAGAAGTAATCGTAATTTTGATGATGTTTATGTGCCATTAGGTTTGGTTAAACCAAAAGATGAACCTAAGCGAGAATTTAAAAATGTTGAAGATGATCCTCGGCTAGGCTCACGATTTTATAATTTTGCAGATTACGAAATCGCTGAAGAATTTTCTAATACAGAGTTTTTTGAAAAAGTTTTGAGTCAAGAAAAAGCTCATCGCTTAGCAATTGTTGGTGAGCCTGGTGCAGGTAAAACAACTCTGTTACAAAAAATTTCGACTTGGATTGAGAAAGAAAAAAACGATGCTCAGATTATTTGGGTGTCTTTAGCAAAACTTAAAAATAAGAGTTTAAAAGATTATTTATTAGATGAATGGTTAAAAAATGCGAAAGATGTTTCTGAAACAACAAAAGCTGAAAAAGATGCTTTAATCCAGATTTTTAAAGCGGGTAACGTTTGGCTGTTATTAGATGGTGTAGATGAAATGGGAATTAATAATCCTTTATTCAATCTACATGAGCAAATAGAAGAATGTTGGCTAAAGCATGCAAAAATCATTTTGTCTTGTCGTCTGAATGTATGGGAAATTGGAATAAATCATTTGTACGAGTTTGAGGCTTATCGTAATTTAGATTTCTCTGAACCTGAGCGTGATCAATTCATTAGAAATTGGTTTGAAGAAAATTCTACATTAGCAGATCAATTAATTACTGAGTTAGATCAAGATAGAAAAGAACGTATTCGAGATTTAGTTAAAAATCCACTGCGTTTAACGATGGTTTGTTTTTCTTGGCATAAAAATAAAGGGAAGTTACCTGACACGAAAGCAGGATTATACAAAGAATGTGTTGATGCTTTCTATGACTGGAAGGCCAAAGAAGCATTTCCGACAACGCCAACAGAAAGAAGAGAATTAAATCAGGCTTTAGGAGAATTGGCAAAAAATGCCTTAGAACAAGATTTGGCTTGGTTTCGCATTACTCATCAACAGGTCTGTCAATATTTAAGTGATCCTAATGAAGAGGGATTAGGGAAAAAGGCGATTAAATTAGGATGGTTAAATCAAGTTGGCGTTTCAGAGCAAAATTCTGATGATGAAATTTATGCTTTCTTTCACCCTAGTTTTCAAGAATATTTTGCTGCTTGTGCCATAGAAAATTGGGATTTCTTTTTACCTAACGATCACGTTGATCAACCTGTGGACGGAAAAGTCTATCGTATTTTTAAACCTCAGTGGAAGCAGGTATTTTTACTATGGTTAGGACGATCAGATATAGATGAATCAGATAAGGAAAGTTTTATTCAAGCTTTAGTCGTTTTTAGCCATGTTTTAAGGCGATTAAATATAGATAAACTGGATAAAGAAACTTTAATTCAATTTTTAATAATTTTTAATCACTCTTCGGTAGATCAATGTGATCGTTTTTATCATTGCCGAGCTTTCTATATTGCTGCCGAAGGAATTGCTGAATTTAAAGACTGTTCCCTTGCTGATATCATTATTAATATAATTATTCAATGGGGATTTAACCCTGAGTGTGAAGAAGCAATAGATACTGATACGCCTATAGCAGAATCAGCTAGAGGAATATTGTTAGAAACCAATACTCAGAAAGCTATTACTGCATTAATCGAACTTATTAAATCTTCTCAGGATAATACTAATTTAATTGAATACTTATTACCTAGTTTAGAAGAAATTGCACTAAAAAATAAGCAAGTAATCTCTGCATTAACTGAACTTCTCCAATGCTGTCAAAATGAGTCTGTTATTTATATAATTGTGGAGAGCTTAGGCAGAATTGGACAAGGAAATTTTTTAGTAATCACAGCATTAATTGAACTCATTCAATCCTTTAAAAATTTTGATTTTGATACGATTGAAGAAATAGCTTATAACCTGGGTAAAATTGCAAAAGGAAATAATCATGTAATTACAGCATTAATTGAATTCCTTCAAGATTCTCAAGATGAGTCTGTTATTTATGTAATAGTAGATAGCTTAGGTGAAATTGTACAAAATAGTTTGCAAGCAGAAAGAATAATAAATAGTCTTTATGAATTTTTAAAAGATAAATTGGTTTTTAGGAATGCACTTGACGTGTTTCTTAAAGGTTACTGCAAAACAATTATTGAAGAGAAATTAACTGTAGCAATTACAGAATTAAATTTTCTTATTCGATTTTCTGAAAGCTTTAGTTTTGATATTATTGATCAAATATTACATGCTTTTGATGAAATTGAAAATAGTAATCTTTATGCTATTACAACATTAATTAATCGCCTTAAATCTTCTATAGGTATCATTAATACAGCCGAAATATCAAGAGCTATTGAGAAAACTGAAGGGGGTATCGATCAAGCAACAATAGAAATAAATAGCCTTCGTAAATCTTTAAAAAATGAATTAATTTTCAAGAATGTAGTTGACAGTTTTTTTAACAGTTATTGTAGCAAAATTAGAAAGGAAGCATTAAAAGGTATTGAGTTTCCTTCCAATAATTTAACTAATAGTCAAATTGTAAGGCATTCAAAAGAAGATAATGAGAAAAAAATTATGTCATTAATAGAGCTTATTCAATGTTCTCAGGATAAGGCGACTATTTTTAGAGCAGTTACGGATTTAGGAAAAATTGAACAGGGTAATGAGCAGGCGATCACTGCATTAGTTTCACTAATTCAATCTTCTTTTTGCGGAGGTACGTCTTTTCGCAATACAGAGGCAAGTTTAAAAGCAATTTTAGTAAAAGAGCAAATGCCACGAGTTATTACCAAATTGAAAGATTATTTGTCAGAGAAAGATTATACCAATTATAGTGATTATTGTCGATATAAAACGTGTTATTCAGTTCTTTGGAAATGCGCTCAAACGCTTTCCTATCCAGAATTCTATAAAGCATGGCATAGTCAACCCGAAATTATTCACCCTGAAATCTTAGAAATTTCTCCTTTAGGCACTACAAATATCACCCAAACCTTAAACCAACAAATTCTTGATCTCCCTTCCCAACTTAAACCCACCGAAACAACCTATCCTCTTTTGATTAATGCCCAATCTCTAGAAGACGAAACCGACAACAGCAGCATTGCTCAAGAACTCTGCAATCAAATCTATCAAACCGCTTTTCCTGATGAAATCAATATTCCCGAAATTAACAACGCCCCGCAACTCAAACGCTTAATTCCGAATATCAAAAAACAGTTAGGAACTAAAAACTTAGCCCTCATTTTCCATAATGGGGAGCCTAATGAAAGCCTAATCAAATTCTGTAAAAAATTAGCTGATGTCGTTCACATTAAATGGATTACAAACCAACCTATTGAAAACGGAATTCCTCCCCAAGAAAATTTAGTTAATATCCTGCAAAACTGGATTAATGAATTGGGTTAAAACTACTCACCTTAAACGCGATCGCCAAACTCAATATCAGAACCGCGATCGCCTCCTGAGATAAATCAATCCTAAATTAACAAATTAACCAACCTAAAACCGAATTTAAACCATAATCTCATTAACTCTAGCTTGGACGAGCTAACAGCAGCTTGGTTAACGAAAAAAAATTTATCCGTTGAAAAGCCCATTTTATTAGCTACTGCCTTTGGGTTTCTCTCCCCTTGACTCCAACATCTTGGCCCAGAATCCGTTCGACAATAGCCAACAACTGATGCCCTTTCGGTTTATCCCCTGCTTACAAAACTTTACAATCCCTTACAATAGGAAATTATTTTCTCAGATAATTTTTGATAATTTAAACCCTATGCAATTAACGTGGTTTGACAGTAATTCTTGGCTAATCGAAATCGCGGGTCAGTCCATCCTGCTCGATCCTTGGTTAGAAGGCTCCTTAATCTTTGGTAACTTACCCTGGTTATTTAAAGGCGATAAAAAACAATCCTACGATTTACCAGAGCAAATTTCCCTGATCTTGCTCTCCCAAGGCTTAGAAGATCACGCCCATCCTCCCACCTTAAAAGCCTTAGATCACGCGATTCCCGTTGTCGGTTCTACCAATGCCGCTAAAGTGGTTGAAGGGTTGGGTTATACTCACGTAACGGCTTTAAAACCCGAAGAAACGTTTGTCTTAAACGAAAAAGTCGAAATTCGCGCCTTTCCTGGTTCACTGATTGGGCCATCTACTGTAGAAAATGCTTATTTAATCACGGATTTAACGACAGGTTGCCGTCTTTATTACGAACCGCATGGTTTCCACTCCCCCACCTTAAAATCCTTTGCCCCGGTGGATATTGTCCTTGCTCCTATTGTGGGGTTGAGCCTATTGGGGTTAGCTCCTGTCTTAAAGGGACAACAAACCAGCTTAGAACTGTGTCAATGGTTGCAACCCAAAGTGATTTTGCCCACCTCGGCGGCGGCGGATATTAGCTACGAAGGGCTAATTGCTAAAATTGTCAGAGAAGAGGGTAGTATTGACAGTTTCCGTCAACTTTTAGCTGATCATCACCTCCATACCCGACTAATTGCTCCCCAACCTGGAGAACAAGTGAGTCCCCTTGTCTATGCTTAGTTCAGTTAATCATTGTGATGAAAACCCGAAAATGTTCCTTTACAAAAATAAAGTTTTGTTAACAATTGTTAAGATCGCTTGAAATGGGTGTTAAAGACGATCAATCGTAGAAACGTATTATTGTTATTTTGGACAGATGCCTTGCTCAAATGACAATGGTAAGAAATACTGGTTTTATTTAACATTTAGGATTGAATCCCATGTCTCAAAAACACCCCATTATTGCGGTGACTGGTTCTTCGGGAGCTGGCACTAGTACCGTTAAACGCTCTTTTGAACATATTTTCATTCGTGAAGGGATTAAATCCGTTGTCATTGAAGGGGATAGCTATCATAAATATAATCGTGTTGAAATGCGCGAGATTATGAGCAAGGCAACCGCAGAAGGCAGAAATATTAGCCACTTTGGGCCAGAAGCGAATGTATTAGATAAACTGGAAGCGTTATTTCATGAGTACGGGCAAACGGGACAAGGCCAAAAACGTTTTTATCTCCATAGCCCAGAAGAAGCGGATCATCACAATGCTCGACTGAATACTACCTGTAAAGCGGGTGAATTTACCCCTTGGGAACCCCTAGAAAGCCAGAGCGATATGTTGTTCTATGAAGGGCTACACGGTGGATTTGTCCATGGCGATGTAAATGTTGCCCAATACGTTGACCTGTTGGTTGGGGTCGTTCCCATTGTCAATTTGGAATGGATTCAAAAAATTTATCGCGATAACGCAGAGCGGGGCTATAGTGCAGAAGCGATCGTTGATACGATTCTTCGTCGGATGCCCGATTATATTAATCACATCGCGCCTCAATTTTCTCGCACCCATATTAATTTCCAGCGTGTTCCGACCGTTGATACCTCTAATCCGTTTATTTGCCGCGATATTCCGACTTTGGATGAAAGCTTTGTCATTATCCACACCAATCGTTGTTTCCGCGAAAAATATTCGATTGATTTCCCCTATCTACTCGATATGATCCAAGGTTCCTTTATGTCTCGCCATACAACCTTAGTGGTGCCTGGTGGAAAAATGGGCTTTGCAATGGAAATCATTCTTTCTCCTTTAATTGATCAGTTGATTAGCAATTCTAAAAAGTTAAAACAACAATCTAATGGTTCTGGTGTTGCTAGTTTCGCTGGCCATGCGCCCGTCGCGGCTAGTTAATTGGGGCAATAACTCAACTTAATTTAGGAAAAAATAGGTTCTATCGCTAAGGACATAATAGTATTATGTCCCTACTTAAATTTTTATTGATCGCTGTTAGTTACTCGGCTTTGATAAGTTTAGATGGCTAAACGGCGATCGCGTTTTTTGTGCCAAAATTTACGGATTGCTTTTTTTAGAATCCGAATAGGTCAGTCCAAGCCTGATATAATAAAGAGTTTGCAGAAATAACTCAGTTGACCGAAGGAGACAGCCTCATGGCTCGGATGTATTATGACCAGGATGCCAATTTAGACCTATTGGCAGGTAAAACAGTTGCAATTATTGGCTATGGTTCCCAGGGCCATGCTCACGCGCTGAATTTAAAAGATAGTGGCGTTAATGTTGTTGTTGGGCTATATGCGGGTAGCAAGTCAGCCAAAAAAGCAGAAGATGCGGGTTTAAAAGTGCTTTCTGTCGCAGAAGCCTCTAAAGCGGCGGATTGGATCATGATTCTGTTACCCGATGAAGTACAGAAAACCATTTATAAAGAAGAAATTGAACCGAATTTAACAGAAGGCAAAGTTCTATTTTTTGCTCACGGTTTTAATATTAATTTTGGTCAAATTGTTCCCCCTGCTTTCGTGGATGTCGTCATGGTTGCACCGAAAGGGCCTGGCCATTTAGTCCGACGCACCTATGAACAAGGGGAAGGGGTTCCTGCTTTGTTTGCCGTTTATCAAGATGCCAGTGGTCAAGCTCGCGATCGCGCTATGGCCTATGCTAAAGGAATTGGAGGAACCCGTGCAGGGATTTTGGAAACCACTTTCCGTGAAGAAACCGAAACCGACCTCTTTGGAGAACAAGTCGTCCTTTGTGGCGGTTTAACGGCTTTGATCAAAGCTGGATTTGATACTCTCGTTGAAGCGGGTTATCAGCCCGAATTAGCCTATTTTGAGTGTCTCCATGAAGTTAAACTGATCGTTGACCTCATTGTAGAAGGCGGCTTAGCTAAAATGCGGGATAGTATTTCCAACACTGCCGAATATGGGGATTTAACCCGTGGGCCGCGCATCATTACCGATGAAACCCGCGCAGAAATGCGTCAAATTCTCCGTGAAATCCAAACAGGTGAGTTTGCAAGAGACTTTGTGTTAGAAAATCAAGCCGGCAAACCGGGTTTTACTGCCATGCGTCGTCGGGAATCGGAAGAACTGATCGAAGAAGTCGGGAAAGATTTACGGGCAATGTTTAGCTGGCTGAAAGATAAATAAATTTTATTGTAGGTTTTGGGGAAACATGAGTTATTGATTTGTGTTTCCCTTTTCCATTTTTTCCATTCCCCGATCATAAATCCGCCCTGGATCGCTGTGGTCTTTGACTCTTTCTTTAAGGCGATCAACTTTTTTTTGTTGGGGCATTAACCCCAGAAGTTTAGCATTAAGCGCATTACGAGTATCTCGGCTATAAGCACTTAGGGGCTTCGGTAAAAAGCGATCGCCGATCCCGACAAAAATTATTCCACCAATAATGCTGATTGTGAGAAGTTTTTTCAGTAATCGCATCATTTTAGATTAGGTCGTACTAACTCAGCAAAGAATCTAGCTTTACTTTAACAGCAAAAAAGTTCTTTTAACTCCGTAAAATTTCTCAAGGCCATGAGATTAATGGCAACCACACGGATCTGCCCAGTCAGCGATCGCCGACCTATCTCCAACATTTGATTAATCGCGATCGCTAAATGAGTCACCTAAATTGATTTTATTTAAGGGCTTGTATGCCCGTCCAACTGCGATTCATCAATTGGCCATAGGTAACAGCATCCTCATCGCCTGCCCAGCTTGCCTTGCCATTGCTCCCAACACTCACGATTTTTTCCGTATCTTCGCCTAAAATTGCCGAACGGAATAGCACTTGATCGGGTTTGGTTGGACTCCATCCTAATAAGGTTGCGGTCGTTTCCTGATCCTCGTTGAGGTCTAATCCCAAGGTTTGACTTTGACGAGTTTGTTGATTCCAAATCACCGCATAATCCATCACATCTGAGGTACTAAATACGCCTTCAAACTGACGGGCTAATAGGCGATCGCCCCCCGATGACCAGGAAATCGGCATCAAAATGGAGATAACCCCCGTCATTTCTTGGCTATCTACCCCCGTCTCTTCTAAGTAATTGGCAATCGGTGATCCGGCCCGAATAACCTGCAATTCGCCAGTTTCCAGATTCTCCAAAAACAGAACACTCAATACTTTTGAGGCGTATAACTCCGGTTCTGCCCGCATCTCAATGCGACTATAGGCTGCATACTGACCATTAGGAGAAACCAGTGCAGGGCTGCGATAATACCGTAACCCAGAACTCCCCCGTTGACTGTATTCTTCTTGGGTTTTCATAATCCAATTCCAGGGAACCGGATGGGGACTATTGAGCGGATCTTCGTTATTCATTCCAGAGTCGGACAAACTCGGAACAACCTTCAACGTCGCTGGGGTATTCGTCAATGCTAACTGATGGATAGGCGCAATAGGCATAGGCGCAAGCTCAGGAACAAGCGAAAGGGGACTAGCCGAGACCGTAAGATTAGAGGTTAAAACTAACTGAGACAAGAAGATAAGCAACGACGAGGTGGGCAAAGAACCTCTCCAACACCACAAGGAGGTCAACATGGGAGCAATCTCAACTAAAAAAGAAGGCTAATGGCTAAAAGGCAGCTAGCTGACGCAAAGATTTTCTGACTTTACGATTTACTATAGTCCCTTAGTCTGGTCTGTTTTCAGGATGTTCCAAAGACTTTATGAGACTTCATAATTTCCTGATTTTTACCCTTCAAATATTAAGGAAGATTACGAAACCAAGAGAGTTTTTTTAGTTCAGTGCGTTGCTAATGAAATTTTAAGCGTCAATAACTCCTAAAATCGGCGATCGCTATTCCACCAGAGTTGAATCAACCCAAAATAGACCCTAGCAACCCCTTAAGGCTGACTCCTCACGCGATTCCGTCCTGATTTTTTCGCATCGTAGAGAGCTTGATCAGCGCGGTTCAAAATATCCTGTAAAGATTCATCGGTTGGTTGAAAAATTGCAACGCCAATACTGATAGATAAAATACAGGAAAAATTGTCTAGATGAGACGCAAGATTATTGATTGTAAAACGGAGTCTTTCTGCTATTTCAATCGCTTCAGGGAGGCTGGTTTCCGGGAGAATCGCAACAAATTCCTCTCCACCAAAGCGACCAAAAAAATCAACTTTTCGGAGCGTGTTATTCAGCTTTTCAGCAATTAATTTTAAATACTTATCTCCTGTTGCATGACCATAGGTATCGTTAATTTTTTTAAAATAATCCAAATCAATCATTAATACCGAAAAGTGGGACTGATAGCGTTTCCCCCGCTCAAACTCTGCCTTTCCAAAGGACACAATCGCTCGACGATTAGCTACTCCTGTCAAGGAATCGGTAACAACTAACTCTTCTAAGGCGATATAGGCTTTCTTTAATTCATCTTGCGTTCTTTTTAACTCTAAATGGGTTTTGACCCGTGCCAACATTTCTGCTGAATGAAAAGGCTTGGTAATAAAATCTCGCGCCCCTTTTTCAAAAGCTTGGACAAGATGCTCCCGTTCATTACTCGCTGTTAAGAAAATGATGGGAATATGGCTATATTTGGGATTTGCTTGTAGAATTTCACAGACTTCAATACCGCTCATTTCAGGCATCATTAAGTCTAAGAGAATTAAATCTGGTTCTAGGGTTGCTAATCGTTCTAAAGCCTGTTTTCCACTCGTCGCAAACGTCGTGACATAGCCAACCTGTTCTAAAATTCCCATCACAAGTTGCAAATTTGTCGGCGTATCATCAACGACTAAAATTAAAAATGACTCTGGTTCCCAATTCTGAAGTTCCATTTTGGGCAATGATTGATTTTTCATTGCAAAGAAAACAATAGTTAATCGCGACAGAGGCTTACAGAGACTGAATAACGGACTTCTAATGGATACTTTCAAAAGTCATTCGTTTTTAATCAATCCCTGTTCCCTTAGATGGCTTCTTTGAGAGCATAAACGATTTGCTCTTGTTCTTCAAGGGTAATCCCAGGAAACATCGGTAAAGATAGCACTTCAAGGGCAATAGACTCTGTTTGAGGTAAGGAGCCTTGAGGATACCCTAAATGCTGATAAACCGATTGTCGATGTAAGGGAATGGGGTAATAGACCATTGAAATTACGCCCAATTCTTGCAATTTCTCGCGGACGCGATCGCGCTTTGTGGGATTCAAGGCATCATTCTGAATACGAATCGTGTATTGATTCCAAACGTGTTCTCCGCCTGTAATTTCCAGCGGTAAAATCAGACCAGGAATCGGGGCAAGGAGTTCGGTATAGCGAGAAGCAGCTTCCCGTCGTTGCTGATTCCATTCGTCTAGGTGACGTAATTTAACTTGTAAAATTGCAGCTTGCAGAGAATCTAAACGGCTATTGATTCCAATGGCTTCGTGATAATAGCGTTGACGGCTACCGTGTTCCTTGAGCATACGAATTTTAGCCGCCAGTTCGGGATCATCGGTGGTAACAGCCCCTCCATCGCCACACCCCCCTAAATTTTTCGTGGGAAAGAAACTAAAGGCGTTAATGTGTCCCCAACTTCCCACCTGTTTTCCCTGCCATTTGGCTCCTGTAGCTTGGGCGCAGTCTTCGATAACAAATAATTGATGTTTTTCGGCGATCGCTGTTACCGCACTCATATCGACGGGTTGGCCAAACAGATGAACGGGAATAATCGCTTTCGTTTTCGGGGTAATGGCGGCTTCAATTTTCTGGGGATCGAGATTAAAGGTGAGGGGATCAATCTCCACAAAAACGGGGGTTGCTCCGGCCAGAGAAACCACTTCTGCGGTGGCAAAAAAGGTAAAAGCCGGCGTAATCACTTCATCCCCTGCCCCAATCCCTAAGGCCAATAGGGCTAAATACAGTGCGTCGGTTCCAGAGTTACAGCCAATGCATTCCTTTGTCCCCACGTAGGCCCCAAAGGCTTTTTCAAAGTCACTGACAACGGGGCCACCAATATAATAACCAGACCGTAAAACGTCTAAAACCGCAGCGTCTGTTTCTTCAGCAATTTGTTGGTATTGACGGGCCAGATCGACAGGGGGGATCTTCTTCACGCGCTTTAACTATAAGAAATTTATACTTAATCAAAGCAAACTTTGGACAAAATGGGAAGGCAGTGAGGGGATTTCTATGGGTCAACCGATCATTGAATTGGATGGGATCGATCTGGCTTGGACGCTGGGATTAATGGGTTTAGCGATGGTTCTGGCGTTTTGGCAACGGTTGGATCTGTCGGGGCAACTGTTTATCGCCACGATGCGATCGCTGTTGCAGTTGTTGGTGGTCGGTTACTTTTTAGCCGTTATTTTTGCTATTAACCATCCCCTGGCGGTTTTGGGAATTTTAGGGGTAATGCTCACCATTGCGGCGATCGCGGCCAAAAATCGGATTAGTCAGCGCATTCAGGGCCTATTCCCGTTAGTGTTGGGATCACTGTTTATCAGTACGACGTTAACCCTGAGCTATGCCATTTTCATCATTATTCAGCCCCCCAGTTGGTATTCTCCCCAATATGTGATTCCCTTAGCCGGTATGGTGCTGGGAAACGCCCTCAATAGTGCCTCCTTAGCCGGAGAACGGTTAGTGAGTTTGATTCAACAAAATCAACGAGAAGTCGAGACCCATCTTTGTTTGGGAGCCTCCCCAAAACAGGCGATCGCGACCTATCAAAAAACCGCCATTCGAGCTAGCTTGATTCCGACTATTAATCAAATGATGGTAGTAGGTATCGTGAGTTTACCCGGAATGTTTACGGGGCAAGTGTTAGCAGGAATTGATCCCCTCAATGCGGTTTCCTACCAAATTCTCATTTTATTTATGATTGCCTTTACCAATTTAGTGACAGCCATTTTGGTCACCGGAGGGGTTTATCGCAAATTTTTTAATGAACATCTACAATTAGTCACGAATTAGCCCAAAGTGCGCGATCGCGTCCAAAATTCCGTCGGCATAGGAGGAAGGAGCGTAATAAATATGGGGATTAGCTTGCTGTTGATACCAACTGAGCAATTCCGGTTGGGCATTATGGACAATCACCCCTAAGGTCGAATGCTGGTATAAACTTAAATCATTCCCCGAATCACCGCACATTAGGGTTCTTTCTAAGGGAATTTGAAATTTTTCTCGAATATACAGGGCTGCTGTCCCCTTATCAACCCCAGGGGGCAAAATATCCACATCTCGACCACTACTAAACACCACATTTGCCGCTAAGTGATTACGCATCAAATCCTGTTTTAAATCGTCTAAAATTGCTGAATTTACGGACTTTGAGAGGCAAAAACTAATTTTCCAAGGATTTAATTCACTTTCGGGTTGGGGCAACAATTGGGGATAGGCTTGGGTAATCGGTAAAATCGCGCTTCGGTTCCAATTTTGAGAAATTTTAGCGGCCCAATCGTAGTCTAAGATCCCCTGGTGATAGATTTCGCTACCTACCCCCGTAATGAAACAATCGGGAGCCAGTAAGGGTTCCCCCGTGGTTAACCAAAACTCTCGCATTAAGTTAACTGCGGAGGCAAAAGACCGACCCGTCGCATACACTAGATAAAAGCGATCACGTTCAGCTTGTAGTTTTTTTTGGAGCCGAATGGTAGCAGCATCATTACCCACCCAAGTATTATCTAAATCCGAAATAATTAAAAATTTCATTTTTTATCTTTATTTAAAATAATTTGACAGCCATTATAAAATAATTTGATTAAAATTTTAATAAATTAATTCACAGAAAATAGAATTTACCGCTAAGGACATAATAGTATTAAGTAGTCATGCAAAATAAATTACCTACTAGATAAGCCTAGAAGCCTTGCTATACAAGGATCGCTATGTGTAAATAATTTTGCCGAGGTACTTATGTTCCTACATAATTTTTATTTAATGTCTATTAAATTGCTCTAATTACTAATTAATTTTTGACCTTAAAATTAGCAATTAATTAACAATGTTAAAACAAGAAAGCAAAGTTATTCAAACCGCAAAATCCTTATTATATGATCGGGCACTGGTCAAACTTGATAATTCCTTTGTGGGAGCTATTGCCGCGATCGCGCTTCAACCAGAACCTGATCTGAATTATACAGAAGTCTTTATTCGGGATAATGTCCCGGTCATGATTTATCTCTTACTCGAAGGGAAATCCGAGATTGTGCGGCATTTTTTGGAGATGTGCCTAGAACTCCAGAGCCACGACTTTCCCACAACCGGCGTTTTTCCCACCAGTTTTACCGAAATTAACGGGGAAATTAAGGTCGATTACGGTCAACGGGCCATTGGTCGGGTCTGTTCGGTTGATGCGTCGCTGTGGTGGACGATTTTGGCCTATGTCTATGTTCAATGGACAAAAGATGAAGCCTGGGCATTGTCTTTTAAAGTCCAGTCAGGATTAGAGAAATTGATTGATCTGATTCTCCAGCCGAGTTTCCGCGATGCGCCGACGCTCTATGTGCCCGATGGAGCCTTTATGATTGATCGTCCTTTGGATGTGTGGGGAACGCCCTTAGAAATTCAGGTCTTACTTTACGGTGCCCTCAAAAGCGCGATCGCCTTAATGGCCTTACCTGGGAAAAATCAAGATGAAGCGTCAACCCAAGAAACATTAGGCTTACAAAAAATCAAAAAAATTAAGGTGGGAATTAACTGGCTCAAGCAATTGAGAAGCTATTTATTAAAACACTATTGGTTAAACGGCAATATTGTACAAACCCTTAGAAAACGACCCACAGAACAATACGGAGAAGCGGTGATTAATGAATACAATATTCAGACGGAAACCATTCCCAATTGGCTCCAATCTTGGCTAAAAAATCAAGGCGGTTATTTAATTGGTAATATTCGGACAGGTCGGCCAGACTTTCGTTTTTTTAGTTTGGGAAATTGTTTAGGGGCGATTTTTGATGTTACGAGCTATTCCCAACAACTGGCATTTTTCCGTTTTTTAATTACTAATCAGAACGAACTTTGTGCAGAAATGCCCCTCAGAATTTGTCATCCGCCCTTAGAAGAAAACCGTTGGAAATATTTCACTGGTTATGACCGCAAAAATCTCCCCTGGTCTTACCACAATGGGGGACATTGGCCCTGTTTATTTTGGTTTTTAGTGGTTGCCGTTTTACGTCAAAAAGAAATTTCTCCTGATGCCAAAAATCCGAGTGAAATTTTAGAAATTGAGGCTTTATTAAATAAAAATTATGAGCTATTGCTCTATCGTTTACCGAAGCAGAAATGGGCTGAATATTTTGATGGCCCAACGGGGTTATGGGTGGGGCAACAGGCGAGAACCTATCAAACCTGGACGATTGTAGGGTTGCTCTTAGTCCACCATTTTCTCAATTTTCCCGAAGATAGTCATATTCTGAGCTTACCGAGCTTGAAGTTTTTCCATGATTTAGAGTTACGGTTAGGTTAATTTGATGAGGCTGTGGATGGACGTTCTCGAAAATATACCGAAGTGCAATAAAGCTTGCTTAATAAATCCTCCGCGATATTTCTGAATCTTCCCAAAAGGCGTAAATTTTCGTTGCTTTTTCCTTAAAAGTGATCCAAATCACAGCATAAAGTGATCCAAATCATGGAAAATAAGGAACGAGGAAAAATGGTTTCCTAATCTTGGGTTATGGATACATCAGTAAGCTTATGAATCCTATTATTTATTTACTCTTTAAATCTCGTCGGCCTTTATCCAACCGTGATACTTCCCTCTCTAACAGCGATCGCGGTTTTATGTTGCCCCTGGCGTTGATGATTGGTTTAGTGCTAATTGTGGCGAGTTTGGGAATGATCGCGTCTTCTCAAAGTGGTCAACGGGACACGAGTTCTCAGAAAACTACCGCAGAGGGGTTGAGTGCGGCAGAAGCGGGGGTGACCCGAATCCTTGATTTAGTGAATCAAAATAAATATGTTGCAGAAATTCCTGATTGCGTCGGGACGCGGGATGCTTCGGGGCGATGCCTGGATGATGGGGGAACGGCTCCTAGCTATACACCGACGAATACGAGTACAAAAAGTTGGGCGAATTACACCTCTACCCATTCCGATGTTCAAGATATTAGTGTTTGCACCAAACCCCCCAGCCCAGGCGCACCCCTAACTCCTCAACAAGAATTTGCACAAAAAATTAAGGCAGAGGCGATCGTTGTCAATAATCAAACCTGGAAAAACCTCGATCCGTCTAATCCCAATAAGGGGCAATATCGATTAGTGAGCTATACCTTCGACAGTGCGGCTAATCAGGGGACTTTGACCGTAGAAGGACGAGTTTATGCAACGAATGTTAATAGTGCTGGCTCCCGAATTACCGTCAGTTTTCCTGTCCAGCCCAATCAGGTTGCCCCGACGGTTCCAGGGGTTTGGTTGCTTTCGGGTAAAACCAGTGGCTCTACTTATGATGCAACAGGGAGTAATCAGATTCAGGGCAATGTTTTAGTGAATGATTGCAATATTCCCATTAGCAGCGTGCCGATCGCCCAACCATCTCCGCCCCCTTCTCCTCCCTATAGTGTGGCTTACACCAAGCAAACCATGCCGGAGCTTCCTCCCGCAATTTGTACGTCTCCCTCTCCAGGTTGGTCTTTTCCGTCGCCCTCGCCTTCTCCTGCTGTTTCTTATACGACTCCCGTTAATACCTTAAATGATCCTTCGGGAAATATTGTCTTACCGCGTGCAGGGGATACCTCAGTGGCAAGAACCCTTAAAAACGGCACAACAGTGAATATTTATGAATATTGTGTCAATCAGATTACTTCCAGTGGAAATAATGACATTACCATCACGCCTGGGCAACGAGTAACCCTTTATCTTCGTGGTGAGATTGGCGGCAATAATGAGATTATCCATTCTTGTTTAGATGCTTCTAATAACCCCATTTCGGGTTGCAATCCTGCTGATTTTCAAATTTTTGCCTATGGGCAACCTGTCGGTGGTACTCGCCCCAAAATTTGTTTAACCGGAAATCGTAAGTTAGAGGCGTTTATCTTGGCTCCTGAATATACCATCGGGGTTGCTGGTTCGGGTGGTGGTGCTGGTGGGGTAAAAGGGACGGTTTGGGCTTACGATTGGTCAAATAGTGGTGGTTGTGGTTCTAATACGTCTAATATCGTGGTAGAGCAAACGGCATCTTGGGGCGATATGTACGGTATTGGTTTACCGGAAAATCAGCCACCGACTATCCAAAATCTGGCTAGCTGGAAACGGCAACAACGGTAGTTTTACAATGATCTCCAATAGGTTGATGATTTCTATGGATAAAAAACTGTTACTACTTCTTCTGCGATCGCGGCGATCGACCAATCAGGGACTTTCTCTCCTGGAAGTATTAGTAGCCACTATGGTTGTCTTTTTCACCCTCATGGGAGCATTGCAAGGGATGTTATACGCTGCGATCTTTCAGGTAAAAGCAGAAAGGCAAGCCCAAGCCAGCTTTTGGATTCAACAGGATTTAGAACAAGTTAAAGCAAGTGCTGCAACTTACACAGATACCAGTGGATGTTCTGGTTCGACAATCGCGACAAACTTTAACAGTTCCGCTAATATGCCAGCCGTTATTGGTAGTAACACTACTCCTATTCAAAACCCCAAAAAACTTTTAGGAAAGGATTATCGCCTTGCTCGTATACCGACCCCTAGCGACAATATTTTACGACTAGAATATCGTGTTGGAGAAAATTATGTGCCAGGTTCAGGACAAACCGATGCAGACAGTGACCTTATTGCAGATGATACACCTCAGAAAACCTCTATTGTGGCAACGCTCTATACAGAAGTTATTCCCGCCGCCGCGCTCAGTTGCCCGTAACCAAGGCTGGACATTAATTGAAATGGCAGTTGTTGCCGTGATTGCTGGTATTTTAGCGGTGGTAGCCACTCCTAGTATGTTAGGAAGTATGAGAAAAAGTGAGCTTCAAGCTACTGCGAATCAGGTTAAGGGCGCATTACGGGAAGCTCAACGTGCAGCCATTAGAAATGGATCAGGTTGTACAGCAACAATTAGTTCAACTTCCCCTCAAATTTTAGGTACTACTGCGGGATGTATTACGAGTCCTGTCGCTCTTAGTTCTGGGATAACTCTATCCGCCACATCAACAACATCAGGAGGTAGTGTCACCAATTTGACCTTACCGCAAAGCCTGAGCTTTTCCTATAAAGGTAATCCTAGTAATGCTGATGAGTTAACGTTAATTTTAGCTCCACCAGAGGCAACCGGCTTAACACCAGCACAAATAACCGCACGAGGAATAGAAAGACGCTGTATCGTTATTTCAGTAGGTATAGGAATTATGCGATCAGGAACCTATAACGACACTACCTGTACTTCAACACTTTAAAAGATTAACTTTAATCATCAAATGATGACATTTTACAACGGAGGAATCATACTTTCAGCGAAAAAAAGCAATATTTTTTCATCGTAGTCTGAAAAATACTGTCAACTTTCATTACAATGCTTGCAAGTCGAGTTTTGTATTATTGGAGATAGTAAAAGGTGATCAGGACACTTTTCTCTTTAGTCTTTTCCAAAAAAAGAGCTAATACTCTTTCACTGACTCAAACCACTAGACAAGCAGGATGGACGATGCTCGAAGTTATGATTGTTTCTATTGTAATTGGGACTTTAGCCTCCCTTGCTATTCCTAACATGGTCAGTATGATGGCTAAAAACCAAGCCCAAAACACACTATTGCAGATTAAGGGAACTTTACGAGAAGCCCAAAGAAATGCTATTAGAATGGGAAAAGAATGTAGGATTTCTATGAGTCCCGATGTTAACCCTACGTCTCTTACAGTCGATTCTAATCCCCAATATCAAGGATGTTTAAGCAGCGAAGGAGTCGATTTAGAAGGGCTAAGTATGAAAGAAAACTTTCCTGGTACAGGTATTCGATTTTCATATAAAGGTAATACCAATAATATTGGAACAATTGTTGTTGAATCTTCTAATGCTGCTACCAAATATTGTTTAGTTGTTTCTAATTTTTTAGGCATTATGAGGCATGGGATTTATCAAGAAGAAACTAGCGGCAGTATATCTGCAAGTCATTGTCAATCAACATTATAGGAATTATTGTTATGAATAACTATATTAAATTTTTGATTAAACAGAAAAATGCTGGCTTTACTTTAGTAGAGTTGATCGTTGCCTCAGTAATGACTTTTTTTGTTGTTGGCGGGGCTGGATATGGACTATTTATCATGACACGGGAAAATGTTGCTAGTAATGCGGCGAGTGACACTCAATATAATCTCAATCGTGCTGCTGAATTTATTAGTGATGAGATCAGAACAGCCAGTGCCATATCAGTCAGTCAAACTCCGGTAACAGTTAGTAGTCCTAATGGTAATTGTGGTACTTTCACGCCTATTTTGACTTTGACAATTCCTTTTACGGCAACTTCTGGAAGTTCGGCTGGTACTTCAGCACCTTACACCGTTTATTATTATAGCCAGGCACCAGGTTCACCTTGGTTAGGAACAAATGCAATTTATCGCTGCGGGCCAAGCTTACAAGTCACTGGAGCTAATGCTGGAAATGTCAGTACTGATGCAACTACGGGTCTTCCAGTCAGTAGTACATCGAATATTTTAGTTGATCTAATTGCAACAAATAGTAGTTCAAGTTGTCAAAGTGGCTGGACTGCTAGTGCAGGAACAGGGTTTTTCGCTTGCATAGACAATGCAAATAACAAATTAATTGAACTTCATTTAGCGAGTTCTGCCCTAGATACACAGTCAAATACTGGACTACGATCAAGTGTTACTGATTCAAGCGGTAATATTATTCAAGATGCGCGCTTTACCGAAAAAGCTAATTATTCAATCATAACTAGGGTTGCAGCAAGAGCTAATTAATAGTTAAGTTCTGGACAAAATTAATTAACAGCATTAAGCAACGACATCGGATACCCCACATTTTAAGTTAGGATGGAAAATCGCCTGTGATATAAACAAACGATTTTTTAGATAAAGAGGAAATCCCGTGACGGTTAGAGTTCGTATTGCTCCCAGCCCAACTGGTAATTTACATATCGGTACTGCTAGAACTGCCGTATTTAATTGGTTATTTGCGCGTCATCATGGTGGCCAATTTATTCTCCGCGTCGAAGATACCGATTTAGAGCGATCGCGCTCGGAATATACCGAAAACATCCTATCGGGACTGCGTTGGTTGGGCTTAAATTGGGATGAAGGCCCATACTTTCAAACCCAACGGTTAGACCATTACAAAAACGCCATTCAAACCCTGCTCGATAACGGTTCCGCCTATCGCTGCTATGTCACCTCCGAAGAACTAGACGAAATGCGGGAAAAACAAAAAGCCCAGAACCAAGCCCCCCGCTACGATAATCGCCATCGCAATTTAACGCCAGAACAACAAGCCGCCTTTGAAGCCGAGGGGAAAAAAGCCGTCATTCGCTTCAAAATTGACGATGATCGAGAAATCGCTTGGAATGACCAGATTCGCGGCAAAATGGTTTGGAAAGGGAGTGATTTAGGGGGAGATATGGTTATCGCTCGGACTCCCGAAAAAGAAGGGGATGCCTTCGGTCAACCGTTATACAATCTGGCTGTCGTAGTGGATGACATTGATATGACCATTACCCACGTTATTCGGGGTGAAGACCATATTGCCAATACCGCAAAACAGATTTTACTTTACGAAGCCCTGGGCGCAAAGGTTCCCGAATTTGCCCACACCCCCTTAATTCTCAACAAAGAAGGCAAAAAACTCTCGAAACGGGATGGGGTAACCTCTATTGATGATTTCAAAAAAATGGGTTTCCTGCCAGCCGCGATCGCCAACTACATGACCCTACTCGGTTGGACAGCCCCCGACTCTACCCAGGAAATCTTTACCCTTGCCCAAGCCGCCGAAGTCTTCAGCCTAGAGCGAGTCAACAAAGCCGGAGCTAAATTCGATTGGGATAAATTGGATTGGATCAATAGCCAATATTTACACCAGCTTCCCGCCAATGAATTAACCGATCTCCTCGTTCCCTATTGGCAAGCCGCAGGATTTGAAATTGATCTAGACCGCGATCGCGCCTGGTTAGAACCCTTAGCTGCCCTCATTGGGCCGAGTTTAACCCGTTTAACGGATGCGGAAAAAGAAAGCCACTTACTGTTTGGGGAATCCATCGAATTTCAAGCCGATGCTGTTCACCAACTGCAACAAGCAGGTGCCAAAGATGTCTTAAACAGTGTTTTAGATGTCATCAATTCAGGTAATGCTTTAACCGAAGACACGGCCAAAGCGCAGATCAACCAAATCACCAAAACCCTGGGCGTGAAAAAAGGTGTGGTCATGAAATCCCTACGGGCAGGCTTAATGGGCGCATTACAAGGCCCTGATTTAATTCAATCCTGGGTTTTACTAAATCAAAAAGGTTGGGACAAAACCCGCCTCAACCAAGCCTTAGCTCAATAACTTGTTTGGAGAATCGTTAAAGGAAAGTCCCCCAGAATTGGGGGATTTAGGGGCTTTTAATTAGTCAATGAAGCTTTACACAGGGTTAGAAGCAGAAGGACGACGGTTAATGACTTGATCGATTAAGCCGTAATCTTTGGCATCTTCGGCTGACATAAAGAAATCGCGCTCGGTATCTTCGGCAATTTTGTCTAGGGGTTGACCCGTATGACTAGCTAAGTGATTATTGAGCAGACCTTTCAGATAAAGAATTTCCTTAGCTTGAATTTCGATATCAGTTGCTTGACCCTGCGCGCCGCCCAGGGGTTGGTGAATCATAATACGGGAATTGGGAAGGCTCATACGTTTGCCCTTTGCTCCTGCACTCAGCAGAAATGCGCCCATACTCGCAGCAAGACCAATACAAATGGTGCTGACATCGGGACGGATCTGGTTCATGGTGTCAAAAATGCCCAATCCTGCCGAAACTGACCCTCCTGGGGAGTTGATATAAAGATAAATATCTTTTTCGGGGTCTTCTGCTTCTAGGAACAGTAATTGCGCCACCACTAAGTTTGCTGTGTCATCCCGTACTTCTTGCCCTAAAAAGACAATCCGTTCCCGCAACAGACGAGAGTAAATATCAAAGGCGCGATCGCCGCGACCAGACGTTTCAATAACGGTAGGAATCATGGAGAGTCAATTTATCCAATCGGGTTTCCTTGATTGTGCCATATTCTTTGAACCTACCGCTACCTTGGCCCTGAGATACGTCAAGATTCGAGCGAATATACAGCGGAAAACAAAATTCTGCTGGGTTCTAGTGACAGTCACCAGCCGAAAGGACAAAAACAGGTGACGGAGGCTTTAGGGTTCGTGAAATGGCGGGTTTAAAGCATTCATATTGATTAAACCAGTAAAAAATCAACGTTTCCACCAAACTAAACCTAAAACAATTAAAGCAGGAACCGTTTGTAAAATTAACGTCGTTGGTCTCAGGGTAAAAGCCCCAAAAACGCCTGCAATAATCACACAACTGAGAAAGAAATAACGGAGTGCTAGGGATTGTTTCGCAGCCAAAGCGGCCCATACTAATCCGGCAGCAATAAAACTGTTATAAATTCCTGCATTTTGGACAATAGGCTCAGCTTGTTGGGCAACTTCTGGGGGAAAATCAAGCCGTTTTTCTAAGAAATAAGCACCAAAGAAAATTTCGGCGATCGCCAATCCGAAATGAATAACGGCAATCAAGAGAACCCCTAAGCGAGTGATATTCATGATTTTCTCCTTTTTAGCAGCAATAATCGATAGCTACTACTGTATAGGATGTTTTCTGCTCTAATCGGTCGGAAAAAAGTCTGATCTTTGGAATATCGGTTTTTATCGGAAAAAGTCGGAAAGTCGTGTTTTGAAGCTCAATATCATCAGGAAGCCTACTAGCAAGCCCAATTGCAATTAATATACTCAACCCCTATACCTTTGTTGCTCAGAAAACGGTCTAGTTTTTCATAACAGTTTTTCTGATTGACTGAATATCGGTTTTTGGGGGAAAAAGTGGGGAATTGCTGGCTAGAGCTAAACCACTATAAAGAATCCTCTATTATTAACTCAAGATCTGAATCTATGTATCTATCGGTACTCGCTTTATGGACATTCAAACTGCGTTGGTCTGGTTAGAAAAAACCCTTGCGCCTCAAAGTCTGAATAAAATTCAGAGATTAGTGTTAGAAGAAACGCTAAAAGGCTCGTCCTATAAGGTGATGGCTGATCAGCACAATTACGCTGAGGGGTATCTCAAAGATACGGGATCGCAATTATGGGAAATGTTATCCAAAGCGATCGGTCAGCCGATCAATAAGCAAAATTTAAGGGGTTTTCTCTATCAGGTAGAACTGGAAACGGAATCCCAAAAGCGAGTTGATTGGGGAGACGCGATTGATGTGAGTTTTTTTTATGGTCGAGAGCAGGAACGGGAACTCTTAACACAATGGATCATTCGCGATCGCTGTCGTTTGGTGGGGATCTTTGCCTTTGGGGGAACGGGAAAAACGTCCTTATCGGTAAAAATTGCTCAGGAATTAGAAGCCCAATTTGATGCTATTTTCTGGCGAAGTTTACGGGATGCGCCCCCTTTAAGTGAACTATTACCAACTTTATTGAAATTTTTAGCCCAAGATCTCAACTTTAAAGTTCCCGACACCTTATCGGAGCAAACCAAAAGCTTAATTCAATTTCTACAAAAGCAAAAAACGTTAATTGTTTTAGATAATTTTGATGCCTTATTTTCAGTTAATAAAAAAGCCTCTCATTATCGAGCAGACTATGAAAATTATGGAGACTGGTTAACTCAGTTAGGTGAAGTCATTCACCAAAGTTGTATTTTATTAACTTCCCGTGAAAAACCAGTTGAAATCACTGCCCTAGAAGGCGATCGCTTACCCGTCAGAAGTTTAAACTTAAAAGGATTAGATTATAACTCAGGACAAATCCTATTACAGAATAAGGGACTCGTACTCAGCCTAGAAAATGCTCAAAAAATCATTGATCGCTATCAAGGGAATCCCTTAGCCTTAAAGATTACAGCAACTGCCGTTCAAAATTTATTGGGGGCTGATATACAAAGCATTGTGTCCGAACAGGTTGCGGTTTTTACCGGAATTAGTAGCTTAATTGATAAACAAATCCAGCGTTTAAGTCATTTAGAAAAATCCCTGATGTTTTGGATTGCCATTAACCGAGATCCCATCACGTTAGAAGATTTAAAGCAAGATATTTTTCCCTCTATTACCCTATCGACTTTATTAGAAACCTTAGAATCTTTGCAAAGACGGTCTTTGGTAGAAGGAAGTCAGTTGGGAATTACGCAACAGCCCGTGATTATGGAGTTTGTTACGGAGCAATTTATTCAGCAGATTAGCCAGGAAATTATTACTAAAAAGTTAGATTTTTTGCGTACTCATTCCTTAATTAAAGCAACGAGTAAGGATTATATTCGAGAAAGTCAATCCCGTGTTATTTTAATTCCGATTATTAATAATTTATTCCTCCACTTTGATACCCAATCAGCGATTCAAAATCATTTAACGCATCTAATCCAGGTTTTACAAACTCACTATAGGACGGAAAGTAATTATGCCGCAGGAAATTTATTTAATCTTTTACGGCAACTCAAAATTGATCTAACGAATTATGATTTCTCCCAACTGACCCTCCGTCAAGCCTATCTTCAAGACACCAATTTACCTGGGGTTAATTTTTCAGATTCAGAATTAAAAGATTGCGTTTTAGCCGAAACCTTTGGTGGAATTACCTGCGTTACCTTTAGTCAGGATGGAGCCTGGCTTGCCACCAGTGATACGAATGGAGAATTACAAATTTGGGATAGTCGCAATTTCCAACAATTAACCCGTTGCCAAGGACATATTCATTGGGTTTGGTCAGTTTGCTTTAGCCGCGATCGCGCTCTCTTGGCCAGTGGGGGGCAGGATCAAACCGTCCGACTGTGGGATACCTATACGGGGCAAAGTTTACAGGTTTTAACGGGACATCAGGGAATTGTCACTTCCGTTGCCATGAGTCCGGATGATCAAATGTTGGCCAGTAGCAGTCAGGATCAGACGGTGAAATTATGGAAACTCAAAACGGGAGAATGTTGGCAAACGTTAGCAGGTCATCAAGGTTGCGTTTGGTCGGTGAAATTTAGTCCCGATGGTCAGACGGTATTCACTGCCTCAGAAGATGGTACGGTGAAACAATGGCAGGTTGCTACGGGGAAATGTCTCCAAACCTTTACGGGTCATGACTATTGGGTCTGGTCGGTAGCGGTTAGCCCGGATGGCCAGTATTTAGCCAGTAGCAGTTTTGATCGCACGATTCGGCTGTGGGATTTGGTATCAGGGGAATGTGTGCAAATTTTACGGGGACATACCCAACCCATAACGGCGATCGCCTTTAGTCCTGAGGGAAAACGTTTAGCCAGTGCCAGTTACGACCAAACCGTAAGACTCTGGGAGATTCCAACAGGGGATTGTCAGCAAATCCTCGCCAAACATAGCAGCCGAGTCTGGTCAGTCGCCTTTCATCCCGATGGGCAACGTTTAGTGAGTGGGGGCGATGATCATGCCACTTGCATTTGGCAACTGCGTTCAGGGGATTGTGTGAAAACCATTAAGGGTCATAGTAATTGTGTTTACTCGCTGGCCTTAAGTCCTGATGGAAAGACCCTCGCGACTGCCCACGAAAGCCAAGTGATTAATCTCTGGGATGTGCAAGATCCCCAGGTTCCGCCTCACTTACTGCAAACCTTACGAGGTCATCACAATCGCATTTTTTCGGTCATCTTTAGCCTCGATGGGGAAATGGTGATCAGTAGTAGCGGCGATCGCACCATTAAAATTTGGCAACGCAGTACGGGGAGATGTTTACAAACCCTAGAAGGGCATCAAAGTTGGGTGTGGTCAGTGGCAATCAGCCCTAATGGTCAAACCCTAGCCAGTGGCAGTTACGATCACACGATTAAACTCTGGGATCTGGCTTCAGGAAAGAATATCGCCACCTTATTGGGCCATCCCAGTTCGATTCTGGTCGTAAAATTTAGCCCTGACGGTCGGATCTTAGCCAGCGGGGGCTACGATCAAGTGATTAAACTATGGGATCTAGAAACCCAAACCTGTTGCCAAACCCTCAATGCTCACGGTAACCGCGTTTGGAGTCTCGACTTTAGCCCCAGTGGTGACTATTTAGCGACGGCGGGGGATGATGGGATATTGAAACTCTGGGATTGGCAAACGGGAGAGTGCTTACAGACACTGAAGAGTCACAGCAGTCAGGTGTTAACAGTTCGATTTTTGGACACTGAGCATCTGTTGAGTTGTAGCGGCGACAATACCATTAAATATTGGCAACTTTCGACAGGAGAATGCCTTGCGACGTTTACGGGGCATGAAAATTGGGTCTGGTCGATTCAACCCCATCCTGATCAGGTGCGACTTTTTAGTGGTAGCAATGACGAAATGATCAAGGTTTGGAATTTAACAGAAAATAACTGTCAGCACAGTGTACGAATGTCCCGTCCCTATGAAAATTTAATGATTAGGAATATTCGGGGTTTAACCGATGCTCAACGGGCGACGCTTTTAGCCCTGGGAGCCAAAGAAAAATAATCAATTATTTTGATAAATGCTTAAACCTTCTCAGGTCAGGATTTTTTTAGAATTAGAATATCATCCCCCTTTTTAAGATTTCCGCCGTCTCCTAGTTGCGTCTTTTGAATCTTGATGAGAAGCTGATAACAAATTCAACAGAACACATTTAGCGAATCCCTCTGCCTATGGCTTCTCTCCTTTGAAAAAAGCTAGGGGGATAATATTGAGAATCCTATTGGCATATAAATCAAATTAATTGGGTATTAGTAATACTTTATGGTTTCATTTTTAGGTAGAATGGCTATTTTATGATTTCCTCGTTTAATTCTATATACTTGCAGCAAAATCATACAGAGGATAAAAGGCTTAAAACGATAGTTATAGATGGTGTTTTTTTTCAAATTCATCAAACCGGAATTGCTCGTGTTTGGCGATCGCTGTTAGAAGAATGGCAAAAATCAGGATTTGCCCGCCATATTGTGGTGTTAGACCGCAATCAAACTGCCCCTAAATTTGAAGGAATCCGCTATTATTCCATTCCTGCCTATGGATTTCATGAAGCTGCTTTAGAATGCAAACGATTACAAAAAGTTTGTGATCAAGTAAATGCTGATTTATTTCTCTCAACTTATTATACAACGCCAATTTTTACACCTTCTATCTTGATGGTTCATGATATGATCCCTGAAGTGATTGGGCTAGATTTAACGGAATTATGTTGGCAAGAAAAACATTATTCTATTCTTCATGCGGCTAAATATATCGCAGTTTCTCACAATACAGCGAAAGATTTAATCCGATTTTATCCTCATATTACGAAAAATTTAATTTATGTTATTAATAATGGAATCGATCAAGGCTTTTATCCCCAAAATATTGATAGTATCGAAAATTTCAAAATACGATTTAATATTCAGCTTCCCTATTTTATTTTAGTCGGGTTCCGCTTAGGTTTAAAAAACTATAAAAATACCATTCTTTTATTTAATGCGTTAAAACATCATTTCATCAAAGATATTGCCATTGTCTGTGTGGGAGGGGAGCCTGAACTAGAACCTGAGTTGGGTTCATTATTAACAGACATTCCTGTTTATTTATTATCCTTAACTGAAGAAGACTTAAGAGCAGCCTATTCAGGCGCGATCGCGTTAATTTATCCATCTTTATATGAAGGGTTTGGGCTACCGATTGTAGAGGCGATGGCCTGTGGTTGTCCGGTGATCACTTGCCGTAATTCGTCCTTACCGGAAGTTGCAGGCGATGCGGCTTTATACGTGGATGAGTACGATGTTAACGAGATGATAACGGCCTTGAAGCAAGTTCAAATCCCTGAAGTTCGTCAAAAAATGATTGCAGAAGGATTAAAGCAAGCACAAAAGTTTTCTTGGTCAAAAATGGCAGACGCGATCGCAAAGCTTTGTTTAGAAACGGTGCAAGAATTTAGGGAAAATCCTTACAAAAATGCTCAAGGAAATTTGATCTGGCAAGAATTTAGACAATTACAAATCGAGCAACAAGAACAAGCAAGTTTAGCGGAACAAAAAATTCAATCGTTAGAAGAAACTATTAATCAATTACAGCAACAATGCCAAGATTCATTACAAAAAACTGAAGAATTAAACCGAAAAATCATTAATGTATCGCCTTTAAAATCAAAAATTAAAAAACTTTTGAAGTATGTAATTAGTCAATTTGGGATAGATCCGCATCAGATAAAAACTATTTTTAAGAAAAATCTACAAAAAAGAAAAGAGCCTTGAAAAAGATACGTTTATTAAATTTTAAACAATTAGCCGATTTTATTGAACATTAAATAAAAAGTATTCAAGCTCCCTTTACAATATAAATGAATAATTTCTCAATTTTTCAAAACAACCTTAATGCAATCTGTTGATATTCTCATTCTGTCTAATGGGCCTGGCGAAATTACAACTTGGGTGCGTCCTGTCGTAACAGCCTTACGCCATCAATTGGGAACGGATTCGACAGCAGTAAGAATTTCCGTGATCCTTTCTCCTTGCCCCCATGCGACGGGTAAAGAAGCCGCGATCGCCGCGAGTTATCCAGAAGTGGATCGGGTACAAAGCAGTGAACATTTCTTTGATTTTTTACTGTGGGGGAAAACGGCAGAAAACTGGGATTGGAGAGAAACGGGAGTCGTTTTATTTTTAGGGGGAGATCAGGTTTTTCCCCTGGTAATCGGGAAACGCTTGGGGTATCGCACCGTGATCTATGCCGAGTGGGAAGCCCGCTGGTATCGGTGGGTTGATGCCTTTGGGGTGATGAATGAGTCGGTTTGGCAAAACGTTCCAGAAAATTATCGACACAAATTAACGATAACGGGAGACTTGATGGCGGATGTTTCCCAATCCTCAATTCAGGCAGATCCCCATTTTCCCATCATTGGTTTGTTACCCGGATCGAAAGCCGGAAAACTGACCCAGGGAGTCCCCTTTGTCTTAGCGATCGCCGAAAAAATTGCCCAATGCAAACCCGAAACCCGTTTTATTATCCCCGTTGCGCCGACATTAGATCTCGAAACCCTCGCCCGCTATGCCAACCCAGATTTGAACCCATTAGTCAAAAAAATGGGCAATGTGAGCGGAGAATTAGTAATCCAAGCCGAAAAAGTTCTGATTAAAACGTCAGGCGGCTTAAGCATTGAATTAGTCACCCAATTTCCGGCCCATGAGGTTATCAGTCAATTCACCTTGGCGTTAACAACCGTTGGAGCCAATACCGCCGAATTGGGTTCGTTAGCCATTCCCATGATTGTATTATTGCCGACTCAACAATTGGATGCCATGCGCTCTTGGGATGGGTTGCCTGGGGTCTTAGCTCGTCTGCCTGGGGTGGGAACTGCTTTTGCGAAGTTAATTAATGGTTGGATGATTAAACAAAAGCGACTCTATGCCTGGCCCAATATTTGGGCAAAGTCGGAAATTGTGCCTGAATTAATCGGAGAATTAAAACCTGAAGAAGTCGCAGATAAGGTAATTCATTGGCTCGATCATCCCGACCAGTTAGCCCAAATCCGCGATCGCCTGATACAAGTACGGGGAAAACCAGGGGCAGCCACCGCGATCGCCAATCTCGTCCAACAGCAATTAACTAGCCCGACAAACCAGAAGTTTGAAGATTAAAAATTAAAGCAGACAGACCCCATAACAGACAAACAAAATCAAGCTCAACCATGACACGGTGAGAACGCTCAATGCTAAGATACCTCAAGAAATCCCCTTACTTAGCTAATTGAAGCCCTGTAACATTGGTCATGCCATACTCAATCCATCATTTTCTCTCTCGTGGGGGGCGTGCTTTACTCCCACTAACCCTTGCCTTCTCCATGACCTTACCGAGTCAGGCGCAAACGGATAGGACAGCGATTTTATTGGCGCAATCTCAACCCAATGCCCAGTCTAGACCGGCTCCTCAAACCAATCCCCCAGTCATTGACCCCGCTGAGCTTTCCCCTGAACAGATTGATCCCGATGATCCCAATGATTTTCGTCCCCTTAGTCAATCCGAAAGTTTACTCAGCCTAGCTGCTGGGCAACGGTTGATGAATGAAGCCATCCAAGCCATTAATGCGGAGAGATACGATATTGCCATTGACAAGTTGCAACAGGCTCGCAAAATTTTTAATCAACTTTCCAATTTTCATCTTCAATTAGCCAATAGTTTTTCAGGGATTGATCCCAAAGTTTTTGAAGCCGAACGCACTGAAGCCCTCAAAACAGGTCAGGTTCGGGATGATGCGACCTATAAACTCGCCTTGGTTCACCGCGCAAAAAATCAGCCGGAATTAGCGGTTCCTTTATTAATTCAAGTCATTCGCTCTCAAAACCCGACGACGGATTTAGGACGAAAATCCTATCAACAACTCTATGAGCTAGGATTCGTGGATATTCCCTTTAATCCACCTGGTTCGGGAACTTCGGGAACACCGACACCCCCCAAGCCATAAATTCAATCCTTACTTGAGTCATCCGTTAGCTATTGTTCGCCCTTGACTAACCAAAGGAATTCGGTCGTCCGCGATCGCTGATGGACTGAACCAACCATTTGACCTAACCTTCTCTCGGAAAATCGGTCACAATAAATTGCAGTAACTAAAAATTGATTTACCGACTCCCTCTATGATTACCCTTAATCAAGTTGAAACCCTAATCAAGACTCAATTGCCTGACGCAAAAGTGATTGTTAATGACTTAGGTGGGGGCGACCATCTCGAAGCGGTTGTCGTTTCCTCAGAATTTATCGGCAAAACCCTCATTAAACAGCACCAGCTCGTATACGGAGCCTTAAAAGACGCAATGGCAACGGAAGCCATCCATGCCCTCGCCTTAAAAACCTATACCCCAGAAGCCTGGCAAGAAGCAGGACAAACCATCTAAGGTTAGAATAAAAAAACAATTTTGTTGTTTATCTCAATTTAAACGTATTCTTTATTGATTGAGCATCGATCGCCACTATGACCCCATCTACCCTGCCAGAAGACGTGAAAGCCCGTATCGATCAGCTAATTGCTGACCATAAAATTCTCGTGTTTATGAAAGGCACGAAATTAATGCCTCAGTGCGGCTTTTCTAATAATGTCGTACAGATTTTAAATAGGTTAGGCGTGACCTACGAAACAATTGATGTGTTATCGGATTACGAAATTCGCCAAGGAATTAAAGAATATTCCAACTGGCCCACCATTCCCCAGGTCTACATCAACGGAGAATTTGTCGGGGGTTCCGACATCATGATTGAAATGTACCAGAATGGAGAATTGCAACAAATGGTCGAAGTGGCTCTCGCTTCCTAGTCCAAAATTTTAAGTGGGAAAGTTAAAATCTAAAAAGTTAGGGGTAGGCATTTTTTCTCTGTAAGAAACCTACCCTTTTTGCTAATCATACACACCGTTCAAGTTAGCGATAATCATAATCCAATTCGGTTTGGGGCTGGAATCGAGACCAATCTTCAAAATTTGATGGATCCCTAAGAAAAGCTTGAGCTTCTTCTTCAAGCCGATGGATCAGATAGGGTTCTGTGGTATTGCTGTGGCGGAGTGCCGCTAGATAGCCTTCGAGGTAGAGACGAAGTTCCTCCATCCGTTGACCGCGATGCCATAAATCCACCATAGCGTCTGTTAGCTTTTGGTAATAACGAATGATTTGGGGGTCTTGTAGCATAGTTGGCAAAGAAGACTATTACTATTCCTTTTATTTTATCGTCTGTGATTGACTCATTAATGATAGAAGTTTAAAGAAAAGGAAACACAGCGTAAAGTTCCTGGGGGTCTAGGGACAAAATCTTTAGATTTTTTACGGATTTACTCTCGCTTCATCGTAACAGATGTTACAAACTCTTGACATTGCCTTTGTTACTTTATTAGGCATGAGTTAGTGGGGAAATTTTCAAGGTGAGTCAGATTTATCTTTCGATTGTTGAGGGGAATCCTCACCTGCGATCACTGCTAAGTTGGCATTTACAACAATCCGGCTACTTAGTCCAGCAATGTGCCAATCTTCAGCAGGCCCGACAATCTTTTATGAATCGGCAACCAACGTTGGTGATCCTAGATTCGGATTTACCCGATGGGGATGGAATCGAACTCTGCCGTTGGTTATATCAGCAGCGTCAGTCGATGGTGATGATTCTTTCGGCACGCACTGGGGAAAAAGATATTGTCAATGGCTTAAAAGCGGGAGCCGATGACTATCTGACTAAGCCTTTTGGGATGCAGGAGTTCATGGCACGGGTAGAGGCTTTATTAAGAAGGTTACGGGCTTCGGCGGCTCCCTTGATTCTCGACTATGGCGATCTCAAAATTGATCTGGTACAGCGTCGGGTGCAATATCAAGGCACTTTTATTGATTTAACGCCCCAGGAATTTAGTTTGCTCTATGTTCTGACCCAGGCAGAAGGAACGGCCCTGAGTCGGAGTGAGCTATTGCAGCGTGCTTGGCCAGAGGCAATTGATAATCCTCGCACCATCGATACCCATGTGCTATCGCTGAGGAAAAAGATCGAGACCGATCCACGTCAGCCGAGCTTGATTCAGACGGTTCGTAATATTGGTTATCGTTTTAATACGGAAGCTTTACAGGAAAACGTTTCCTCTTCAACTTTTGCCGCGTCTTCTTCTACCCTTTCCCAAAACGGTCACCGCTTATCTAGGGTAAAGTGAAATCGTAGATTTAAGCGTTTTTCCTATGACTTCTCCCTTGACGCGATCGCCTGACTTAGTAGAAGAAGAACAGGATCTTTTTGATTATTACTATCATGAACCTGGTAGCGCGCCAGGAACCCTGGGGATTGAACCCGATGCCGATCCGACAGAAATCGAATTGATTGACTATAATGCCCATCAAATTCATTTTTATCGAGGACTGACTCCTCAAGAATGTGTTCCGTTTTTAGACACAGAATCGGTTTCTTGGATTAATATTCAGGGCTTAGGAAGCGAAAATGTTTTAAGGGAAATTGGCGAAATTTTTAAGTTACCGCCCCTCATTTTAGAAGATATTGTTAATGTTCCCCAACGTCCTAAATTAGAATATTACGAAAATTTTTTAATTATTACGACCCAGATGGTCATGATTAAAAAACAGGGCTTTTGGATGGAACAAGTGAGTTTTATTTTAGGCAAAAGTTATTTATTAACCATTCAAGAGGAACCGGAACGCGATCCGTTTGATCCGGTTAGACAACGCCTAGAAAAAAATATTGGTTTTATTCGTCAGTTAGGGCCCGATTATTTGTGTTACGCCCTTGCCGATGCCATCGTGGATAATTTTTTTCCTGTCTTAGAAAACTATGGCGATCGCCTAGAAGACTTAGAAGAAGAAGCAATTACTAGCCCGAATCAAAAAACTCTGACTAAAATTTATCAAATTCGGCGAGAGTTACTCGCCCTACGTCGTTTGATGTGGCCCCAACGGGAAATTTTTAATAGTTTGATTCGGGATGGCAGTGATTATATTCATGCTAATTTGCTGAACTATTTCAGAGATTGCTACGACCATACGGTTCAGATTATTGATGTGATCGAAACCTATCGGGAATTAGCCGCAGGATTAACGGATGTTTATCTATCGGCCACGGGTAATCGGATGAATGAAATCATGAAAGTTTTAACCATTATTTCCACTATTTTTATCCCCTTAACTTTTATTGCTGGAATTTATGGAATGAATTTTAATACGGAAAAATCGCCCTTTAATATGCCTGAATTAAATTGGTATTGGGGATATGTTGCTTGTTGGGCAGTGATGATTTTAATTACCAGTGTACAAATCTATATTTTTTGGAAAAGAGGTTGGTTTCGTCAGGGGGTTTTCACCCATCGCGATCGCTAAATGTCCTTTAAGATAAAAAATTAAACGTTATACGGGGGCAACGTGGAACTCAAACAGGTAATTATTGCCCATAAGGCAGGCCATGCAGAGAGTAAAGCCTGGGCAGAAAGATGCGCGAAACAATTAGAAGCCCGCAATTGTAAGGTTTTAATGGGGCCGAGTGGTTTTAAGGATAACCCCTATCCTGTTTTTTTAGCGTCGATTACCCAAAAAATTGATCTAGCCATCATTTTAGGGGGAGATGGTACGGTATTGGCGGCAGCCCGTCACCTGGCCCCAGAAGGCATTCCCCTTTTAGCCGTTAATGTGGGGGGACATCTAGGGTTTTTAACTGAAAATTTTGAACTCTTTCAGGATACGGAGCTTGTCTGGGATCGGTTACTCGGCGATCGCTACGCGGTTTCCCAACGCATGATGTTAGAAGCAGGTCTCTTTGAAGGCAGTCGCGAAAATCCCAAACTTTCCAGCGATCGCTTTCCCAGCCTCAATGAATTTTGTGTTAAACCCGCCAGCATCGACCGAATGCCCACCACCTTTGTAGAACTAGAAGTAGACGGGGAAATTGTCGATCAATATCAGGGAGACGGGCTTTTAGTCGCAACCCCAACGGGATCAACCTGTTATACTGCCTCGGCCAACGGCCCCATTTTGCACCCTGGTATGGAAGCCATCATTATTACCCCGATTTGTCCCCTGAGTCTGTCGAGTCGTCCTATCGTTATTCCCCCTGGGTCTAATGTCAATATTTGGGCCTTGGGCGATTATGAATTGAATACCAAGCTTTGGACAGACGGCTCGCTCGCCACTTCCATCTGGCCAGGTCAATGGGTAAATGTTCGGATGGCTCCCTATCGGGCCCAATTTATTTTATTGCGAGAAAGTTATTCGTTTTATCAAACCCTACAGGAAAAGCTGCTTTGGGCAGGGGCGAGGATTCGCTACGATAATACCCACCGCAATAATTAACAGATTGATTGATTATTAGACGACCAGGCGATTGTCATGGGAAAAATTCCGTCGGTTTCCAAGCAGAATCGCTTCTCCTCTCTATTTTTAGGGAGGGCAAAATCTGTCAATACTGGATTAACACCCCCGATTACGTTTCCGAGGGCGTTCCTTGACTGATTAAGGGAGAAAGATAGGCGACCAAGGCACCGATCGCGAAGCCCATCACATTCCGCAGGAGGGGTAACCAATCACTGGTACGGGTAACAACCGGGCCAATACCAAAGGCGATCAATAAAATTCCCCAGAGGGGCGACATGATCAAAACCCATTGCCAAGCAAAAATCTGACCTTCTTTACGAGGAATGGCCGCAAAACCCACGATGACTCCCCCAACAATGGAAGTGACTAGGGTTAAAATCCACTGTTCACGGGGTAAGCCTGGAACGACTAAACAACCGCCTTCTTTGACCAAACAGCCTTTAACCGTATCTAATGCCTGGGTAATCGCTCGATTTTCTCCATTTTCTCGAATATAGTAAATATTGCCAAAGCGGGCTTGCAGTTCAATCCAAAAGGTACGGGGCATCAGTTCATAGACAGCATCCCCAATGCTAAATGCCAATAAGTTTCCGCCTCTCGAATCGGCCACTAACAAAATACTTTTATCGTCTAATCCCCAAAAGTTGATCACAGCGCGGCCAGGGCTACGGTCGTATTGGGTTAAAACTCTGAGTTTCCAGCCGGTTTCAGTTTCAAAGTTATTGATATCCTGAATCAGCGCGTCTTCTTGTGCCTGGGGCAGGAAATTAGCCAAATCTACCACTGGCGTTACGGTATCGGGTAACAGTTCGGGATTATTGACCGCGATCGCGGGAGTCGGAAAAGCGACACTGAGAAGGAGGCTAACACAACAAACGAGAATCCCCACCAGGTACCGTCGAAGACCATGCTTATTCATAAAAGGCAATTAATTTAAAATTAAATGTTCAGTTTTGTTACATTTGTTTACTTAATTTTAAGATAAATAGTCTAAAGAAACACCGTCAACCGAAAGTTAATCTTCCTGATTTTTGGGAAGAGCCTGAGAAAAGCCGTTATTTTGCAGAGGATACTCCTGCCAAGTCTGCCAAGCCGCTTTTACCCCCGTTGTTAATCGACGAGTCCCGATTTGGACTTTATTGGCTTGCTCTTTCGCCCCCGTTAAGGTTTGATCCACATTTTGAATGATATCTCCTACCCCTTTCACACTTTGATTGAGATCATCGGTTAGCTCACTGATTTCTAATCCGGTTAGGCGAATGGCTTCTAGGGTTGGAGGAAATTCTCGACTCAGACTATCAAATAATTTTTCAGCACTGCGGGCTGCTCTGGCAACTTCCTGGAGGGCGGGTAATGCTGCGATAAACACCGCCGTCAAACTCACAGAAACCAGTAACAGAGACATTCCAAGCCAAAAATTCGGATCGGCCATGGGTTGGGGGTCAATTAAATTTATCAACGGCATTCGGGTTAACGGTTCCTTCACGGGTTGGGGTGACTTCTACCACTTCGATTTGGCTGGCTTCGACCCCCGCCGCGATCGCTTCTCGGAGTCTATCGAGGGTTCCTTGCCAATTGCGTTGAGCCGATTCGGACAAATGATCGGTTTGGAGTTGGACAGAAGTGGCCAAATCTTCAACCAAATCCGGTAGGGCATCTGCCGACTTTTTGATAATTTTGCGGGTTTCTCGGCCAGAACGGGGAGCTAACAGGAGTCCTGTCACTGTTCCCACCAAGCCACCGACTAAAAGCCCGACCAATAAAGCCCCACCCGTGTTGTTTTTAGACATTATGCTCGCCTCAATGCTTAAACCTATTGTAGAGGAGATACGCGAATCTGCCGAAAAAGGGCGCAAAACATTCCTTTGGTTAGAATACTTTCGCTCTCCTGATTCGGTGTTGGAATAGGAGTCGGGCAATTCCTAATGCTTATTTTTCGACTTGAACCCCGCGCCAAAAGGCAACATAGTTTTGAATATTTTTGGCTTTTTCTTTCGGATTAGGATAATACCAAGCGGCATCTTTATTTTCCTGACCATCCACGACAACGGTATAGTAACTGGCTTCCCCTTTCCAAAAGCAGGTGGTATGGGTGGTGCTGTCTTTGAAATAGTCACGATTGATGGCATCGGGGGGAAAGTAGTAGTTGCCTTCGACAATTTCACATTGATTACTGTCTGCTAATACGGCTCCATTCCAGATTGCTTTTGCCATGGTTCGATTTCCTCAGTCATTGCTTTAAGGTTTTATTTTAATTCAGGAAGGCTTCTCTGCTGTCCTAACGTTTCCAACTGCGTCGCCAATGGAAAAATTTCGCTAATAACGCTTTTTGCCAGGGATTTTCTGCAAACTTTTGTTTTTGGAATAACAAGGCCGCCTGACCATTGACTTCCGTTAAAGTGGGATAAATATGAATTCCGGTTAAGGCAGAAACCTTGAGACGATGGGACATGGCTAAGACAATTTCTGCGATTAATTCCCCGGCCGATCGCCCAACTAAATGGGCACCAAGAATTTCCCCATTCGGTCGAACAATCAGTTTCGCAAAGCCTTGGGTTGAACCTTCTGCTTGAGCGCGATCGCTGCCGGAGAAAGGTTGCTTTAACACATAAATATCATCCCCATAGCGGGATCGAGCTTGCTTCTCGGTCATGCCTACCCGTGCCAATTCCGGATCAGTAAAAGTCGCCCAGGGAATAACCTGATAATTTACCTTACTAGTCGGGAAAAAGAGCGCGTTTTTTAGCACCGTAACGGCTTCCTGACCCGCGACATGGGTAAATTGATAACCCCCAATAACATCCCCACAGGCATATATTTTAGGATTCGTGGTTTGCAATTTGGCATTGACCTTAATCCCTTTTTCGTTAAAACTTACGCCTGCTGCCGCTAAATTTAAACGCTCCACATTCGGCGATCGCCCCGTCGCCACCAAGATCTGATCGGCTTCTACCCACTCCGAACCGAACCAAAGCCGCTTTTTTCCTTCCGCTACTTCAACTTTTTCTACCCTGGCATTTTTGAGGATTTCAATGCCTTCTGATAAAAACTGTTCTTCAATCACCGCCGCCGCATCGGGATCTTCCTTGGCTAAAATTTGCGGGCCACTGGAAAAGATTGTCACCGCAGACCCTAACCGATGAAAGGCTTGTCCTATCTCGCAACCAATGGGCCCAGAACCAATAATCGCTAAAGATTGAACGCGATCGCGGAGGGTAAAAAGGTTTTCGTTGGTTAAATAATCGGTTTCTGTTAAGCCTGGAATGGGCGGAATAGCGGGATGGGAACCCGTGGCAATCACAAAAGCTCTAGCGGTTAAATCGCGGTTATTGACCCTAAAGGTTTGAGCATCAATAAATTCCCCAGAGCCGAAGATCACCTCAACCCCCAACTCTTGAAAGCGTTCAGGGGAATCGTGGGGCTGAATGGCAGCGATCGCACGGTTAACGTGGGCCATCACCTCTGCAAAGTGAATATCGGTGGAATGGGCGTAAATTCCGAAGCGGGAGGCATTTTTAACCTCATAGGCTGTTCGAGACGCATGGATTAAGGCTTTACTCGGTACACAACCCGACCAGAGACACTCGCCCCCTAAGCGATCCTTTTCCACGAGAGCAACCTTGGCCTTTAATTGGGCTGCCGCACTCGCGACCACTAAGCCCCCCGAACCGCCTCCAATCACGACAATATCGTACTCAACCGCCATAGTATGATCAATGACATTATTTATTCGCTTAGCTTCGATTATAATGAACGCCGCTTCCCTCCTGTCTCTTTTGCAATTAGTGAGTCCTGCTTTACCCGTAGGAGCCTATAGTTATTCAGAAGGTTTAGAAAGTTTGATCGATCAGGGAATTATCCAGAATCAAGAGCAGTTGGAAAATTGGCTGACCCAAGAACTCAAAACCGGCTCAATTCGTGTCGAAACAGCCGTTTTATGGAGAGCTTATCAGGCGAGTTTGGATCAAAATCTGGAACGGTTAAATCGATGGAATCTTTGGCTTTCTGCGACGAGAGAATCCCTAGAATTACGGCAACAAAGTTGGCAGATGGGGCAATCGTTAAGCAAGTTGTTATTAGATTTGATACCGGAAACTAACGCTTTATTTTGTCATATTCACCAACCCTGTAATTACGCGATCGCCTTTGGAATTGGAGCCGCCTATTGGCAGATCGAAGCTTCCACAATGGTTTTAGGCTATCTTTCCGGTTGGGCGAGTAATCTAATTAGTGCTGGAGTCCGCTTAGTTCCCTTGGGGCAAACAATGGGACAACGCATCACCTTAAATCTACACCCTCACTTATTACAAGCCACCGATGAAATTTTAGTGCTATCCGACGATGACTTAAACAGTTGTAGCTGGGGATTGGGTTTAGCCAGTATGCACCATGAAGTTCAATATACCCGTTTATTTCGGAGTTAAGAACCGTTAGATGCAGTTAATTGACTTAAATTATTGCATGGAGCCTAAATACTTGCGGAGATAGGGAGAAAAGACTTCATAGATTAAAGTTAACGGTTTGTGATCGTGCCAAAACAGATAATGTCGTCCCCAAAAGGGCCCTGTTTCCTCAAACGCCTCTTCTAAAGCCGCTGAATGACCGTGATAAAGCCCCTGAATATCCCGATACAATTCCGTATGTAAATGGGAAAGACTATCCCAAATCGGTAAATTGCGATTTTGCAAATATTCATCCACATGGTTGGCATCCCACCAGGAAACCGCATAGGCTAAGCGTTGACCCGATGCCGTCCGTAACCATACCTGTCGCCGCAACCAGGGCTGGGGAACCGCTTCAATGTGCAAGGGGGCACCATCATCGACAGAACCGACTAGGGACATATCAATCACATCCACACAGGTTTTTTCGCCGGTTAACAGTTGCAAATGACGAGTCGGAGAACCATCCCCCAAAATTAAAATTTGCCAAGCAGGGGAAAGTTGAGTATGGGGTAACCCTTGTTTAACCGCCATTTCTCCCCCTTGCCAGAGGAGGTCGAGGGAATGCCAAGCAGGAATCACTGGAGCGGTGGGAAAAGTCTTCAATGGCTTAATCAAAGAGGATCTTTACAAAACTTTATTATTTTATTATTACCTATGATCACAAATCTGCGTTGCCAATAGAAAACGGAAAAACGCGATCGCGCTTTAACACTGAACGGTTGTTTCAAATCGTCTTGACCCGATCAGCCCCGATTATTTCCTCCTCTGGGAATGGTTGGATCGCCTCTGGTATCCCCGCCGAGTAACGTTTTAACCCCATTGCCAAAGGATTCAATCAATAACGGGATAAAGTATGATGAGTTCCAATGATTAAACTTATGATTTTCAAGTATTTCTAATGGAATGGCACATTACCGATGCCCAGAGTTTGGCAATTATTGATCAAGAAATTGGTGAAACGGCTCTCCCTCCCGCAGAATACGAAATTGTCCGTCGTGTTATCTTAGCCACTGCTGATTTTGATTATCATCACTCGCTTCGTTTTTCTGATCGGGTTTTGTCGGCAGGAGCAGCGGCTTTAGCAGCCAGAACCACCATTATTGTGGATGTTCCAATGGTACAAGTGGGAATTGTCCCCCATCTTCAACAGACCTTTGCCAATCCGGTTTATTGCAGCACCCAAACCATTACTCGACCCCAAAAAGCCAAAACCCAGTCTGCTTGGGGATTGCAAACCTTGGCCAGACGTTATCCTGAAGGAATATTTGTCATCGGCGATTCGATAACGGCTCTTACTGCCTTGGTTGAATTAATTGAGGAGGAAAATATTCGCCCAACGTTGGTCATTGCGACCCCATCGGGTTTTTTGGATGCCAATGTGGAAAAGGATCGATTACAGGATTCTTTAATTCCCAATATCTTTGTCGATGACCGTAAGGGCAATCCCTGTGTTGCGGTGGCAATCATCAATGGGCTGGTCGATCTTGCTTGGCAAGCCTATGAACAAAGTGCCCATTAGTCTGGTTCGGTGGATACTATCGATACTGAAGGGATTAGGCGTTCACTCAGGAGACCCATGACAACTATGATACTATAGTACTATTCTTGGTCTTCTCGTTGCGCGATCGCCGCTTTAATCTGGGAAACAAATTTTTCATGATCAACGACTGGTTTAGAAATATAGCCATCGGCCCCACTTTCCCGTAAAAAAAATTCGCGATCGCCTTCCATCGCGTGGGCAGTAACGAGAATAACGGGTAAATTTTGGGTTTGGGGATCCGCTTTGAGCATTTGGGTAATTTGGATACCATCCACGGCTTGCCCTTGGTACAAACTTCGAGCAAGAGAAACATCCATGAGAATCACCTCAATGTCCCCCCCTTTTGCCAACTGGAGAATTTCTTCCACATCTTCGGTGCCGTAAACATTCATTCCTCCTCGTTTCATGAGGATTTTTGAAAAAACCCGAAAATTCATCGGATCGTCTTCTACAATCAGAACGGTCATTTTCACTCTCCCTAAAAACCAAATCAGGTCAGTCAAGTACGGCTAAATGAATCCATTAGCTGTTATTTAATTTAACAACGCAAATTCATGACAAGACAGCTTAAACTCATTCCGACGGGTCAAATTGTAGCTACATCCCTCCATTCAGAAATGGAACGCTCCTATTTGGAGTATGCCATGAGTGTCATTGTAGGACGGGCCCTTCCCGATGTGAGAGACGGATTAAAGCCGGTTCATCGACGGGTGTTGTATGCCATGTATGAATTGGGGTTAACGCCTGATCGTCCCTATCGGAAATGCGCCCGTGTGGTGGGGGATGTTTTGGGAAAATACCATCCGCATGGAGATCAGTCGGTTTACGATGCCCTAGTCCGTATGGTACAGGATTTTTCTAGTCGGTATCCCCTCTTAGCTGGTCACGGGAATTTTGGCTCGGTCGATAATGATCCCCCCGCAGCAATGCGTTATACGGAAACCCGTTTGTCTCCCCTAGCGTTTCAAGCCACCTTAGACAATATCAGTGAAGCGATCGTTGATTTTACGGGGAATTTTGACAATTCCCAGCAAGAGCCTGTGGTTTTACCCGCCCAGTTACCCATTCTCTTACTTAACGGTTGTTCAGGGATTGCGGTGGGAATGGCGACCAATATTCCGCCCCATAATTTAGGAGAAATTGTCGATGGGTTGATTGCCCTGATTGATAATCCCCAATTGTCCGACGAAAACCTCTGGGAAATTATTCCTGGCCCTGATTTTCCGACAGGGGGGGAAATTCTTGATCAAACCGGCATTTGGGAAGCCTACCGAACGGGAAGAGGTTTAATTCCTGTCCGAGGCGTTAGCCATATTGAAACCATTCAAACCGAAAGGCGACGCAATCGCAACCGAACCGCCATTATTGTGACCGAACTCCCTTTTCAGGTGAATAAGGCCGCCTGGATTGAGAAAATGGCCGAGTTAGTTAACCAAGGTAAGTTAGACAATATTGCTGATTTGCGAGATGAAAGCGATCGCACCGGAATGCGCGTTGTCATTGAACTTAAAAAAGAAGCTGACCCCCAAGCGGTTTTAGAAAAGCTTTATAAACAAACTGCGCTACAAAGTAACTTTGGGGTGATTTTATTAGCCCTGGTTGATAATAAACCCTGCCAGCTATCTCTGCGCCAACTTTTAGAAGAATTTTTAAAATTTCGGGAAGAAACCGTCACACGGCAGTATTCCCATGATTTGGGGGAATGTCAAAAACGCCTACATTTACTCCAAGGCCTATTAATCGCGCTGAATCATTTAGACGAACTCATTGATATTTTGCGTCATGCCGCCGATGGCCCAACTGCGAAAGTGCAACTGCAAACCCGTTTAGACATTACGGAAGAACAGGCTGATTCGATCTTAGCCATGCCCATGCGCCGCATTACGGGGTTAGAACGGCAAAAACTGGAAACCGAACACGAAGAATTAGAAAATCGCATTCGGGAATTAGATACCTTACTTACCAATCGCCATGAGCGTTTAAAGTCCCTCAAAAAAGAATTAAGAAAGCTCAAAAAATCCTTTGGAGATGAACGTCGTACCCGTATTGTTCAGTCTCCTATCCCACAACCAGTAACGACTTCCCCTACTTCCTCGTCTAGGGAACTTGCTGCGCCATTGGTTGATTCGGCGATCGCATCCCCGGAAGCTCAACCTTTAATCACAGCCGATGTTAAGGAAACCCCTGAATCTTCGCTTTTAACCGTAGCAACAGAAGTCGTTAACAAGACGCAAATTCAAAAACCTGCTAAAAAAACGGAAATTGATCAACCCTTAACGGAAACCATTCAGACCAAGCAACCAGAGTCCGCGACAGTCTCCCCTAAATCCGATTCATCCGAAACGAAACAACCTCATCCGTTTACCCTGTTTACGCCCCAGGTTCCGCCCGATGATGCCCAATTAACCGTTACCTTATCGGGAGAAGTGTGCTGGGAAAGCTCCAATGATCAAGCCCCAACGCCTAGCGATGACCCCATAACTTATCGAGAACCGATCCAACAACGGGAGCAATTAATTGTCGTCAGCGATCGCGGCAAAGCCTATCCGGTTTTAGTCAAAGAAATTCCCTCGGTTGAAATCACTCGTATTCCTTTGTTAGAACTATTACCGAAAAGTGCCCAGCGGGATGCTGATCGGATTGCGGGCCAATTCTTTTTACCTGAAGTAACAGGTCAGCAAGATTTACTGTTAATGACTCAGAGTGGCCGCTTAAAACGGCTAACCCTCAATGAATTTGATGAGTTGGGTAACCGAGGCTTAAGCCTGATGAAGTTTAAAGACGAAGACAAGCTTCAATTTGTCCAGTTCATTCAATCCACTGAAGATTTAGTCTTAGCTACCAGTAGTGGGCGATTATTGCGCTTTTCCCTCAAAGAAGAAAATATTCCCCCGATGGGACGGAATGCTCAAGGAAATCCTGCTGTCCGCTTGCGAGTGGGTGAATCTTTAGTGGGCTGCCTATCAGCGCAATCTAACGAAACAGTTTTATTACTCACCCAATTGGGTTACGGAAAAGCCTTTGCGGTGGAGTCTTTACGAGTTGGTAAATTAGGCGATATTGGCACAACGGCCATGCAATTTAGCCAGAAAACCGATCAGTTAGTGGCCATGTTACCCGCGATCAATTCTCCTGATCTCCTGCTACTCACCAGTCACAACCGTCAACTCGTTCTATCCAGCCAAGAATTTAACCTCTGGACAAAAGATGGAGTCGGCGATCGCGTTATTGAATTAGACAATGGGGAAATGATTCAGCAAGCAATATTAACCAGGGTAATCGCATGAAAATAAAGTGTAAAAAAAGAAGAATGTTGGAAAATAGAAAGAAAAAAATCGTTATTGAGAGCAGCCTTGTATCGTAATAATTAGCCCTTTCAAATCTAACTGTTCTAATAAAACAGGAATTGCCGTAATTTCATTCGATTTTTTATCTGCTAAGGTTTGGTTTATTGAACCCGAAGAAAAGCATCAGAAACATTAATGTGACAAGCGGAGCAATACTCGATAGGATGAAAAACAAGTGATTAACCCTATGCAAATTGACAAAAAAATATCCCATCTGAGTTACGCGCTCTAGTTGAGATATCTTTTAGGATGTATGAATATTGATCAGCTTATACTATAGATTTAACGTTTTTACCGTCGAGACCTAGCGAGCACTGCCAGCGGCCACTGGAGTCTTAGCAGGAGGAACGGCTGGTTGATATTCTTTTAAGCTGGGGAAAAGAAAATGATTTTCTTCAACATATTGAGCACCGAACAAACCTTTCTCGGCCCAAAAATATCTGTCCGTAGTGTGCTCATTTCGTTTTACAATAAGTAGCGCAGGAGGTTGAATCCCTACTGATTGAATATACTTACGAGCTGCGGTTACGGGTTTGTCTTCACCGCTTTCGATGCTATATTGGGGAACGAGTTCTAAAATTTTGCGTCCTTCTTGCCGACGACGACTTTTCCGTTTACGTTTTCTTGCCAACCCAATTACCTCCTGTTCCAGCTACATGCTGTAATTATAGTTACAAAATTCGTTACGATTGTATCCGTTCTGGTCAGGAAAATCAAGGGGATCGCTCGAATTTTCTTGGTGATCGGGAATCGGGAAAAGAAGGGTTCCTTATTGAGTTCTGGCATATTCCCTTGGCCGTACATGACCTAAATCGGCTGAAAAAATCATTAACATTTCTTAACATGATCTTGCTTTAATCCTCCCTTTTATATCCTCAAAAATATCTATGTCTGCCGTTGATCCGTTGCCGAATGCCTCTAGTCCTGAATTTATCAGCTTGTGTGAGGCTCAGGTCAGAATCGTGCAACAAGGCGTTCAGGTAGACTGGTGTGGGGTTTATCTTTCGCGATCGCCGACGCAAACCGAGGAACCTGAGTTGATTCCCCTGGTTCTCTATCCATCTGCCGAAACAAGCATTTATTCCGAAAAGCCGTTTCTTCAAGTTCCCCGTCCTGATTCTTCCTTCGGCTTATTACCGTCAGCACCCGATACGTTAGACATCGTGGATTTAGAGGATATGGTTCCCTATGGAGCCAGCGATGAGATCCAAGCCCATCAGCAATTGGTCTTTCCGTTGGTCTATCAGGAAATTATGTTGGGTGTTTTGGTGGCAGGACGGCAATCAGCCCAGTGGCAAAGTTCAGAGATTGCCCAATTAGAAGAAGTGGCCCATACTTTGGCGATCGCTTGTATTTTGGATCAACGGCAACGGTGGTACTTGCAGCAGTTACGGCAACAGCAATTACGGCAAAGCTGGGAACGGGAACATTTAGATAACTTGTTTCATCAGTTGCGGAACCCCTTAACCGCGTTGCGAACCTTTAGCAAACTCTTGCTGAAACGCTTTTGGGGCGATGAGAAAACCCAATCAGTTATTGAAGGCATTAGTCGGGAAAGTAATCATTTACAGGAATTGTTACAGGCATTTGAAGCCGATCTCGCTCAGTCGGACACAGAGGTAACCGTTCCAACTTGGGAAACAGAAACGCTACAGGAATCGGTTATTCCTGCCTTATTACCCAGTTCAGGCTTAGGGTTAATGCCAATTGTGCTTCAAGAAATTTTAGAGCCGATTTTACTTTCGGAACAGGCGATCGCCCAGGAACGACAGATTCAACTTGATGCAAGTTTACCCAAGAATTTACTCCCCATTCAAGGCAATGCCGCCGCGTTACGGGAGATTTTTAGTAATTTAATCGATAATGCCCTGAAATATACGCCCAGTGGCGGTCAAGTTTTCGTTACATCGGGGTTAACGACGATTACAGAAAGGGGGCAATGGCAAGGCGTGGAAATTGCGGATACGGGCTACGGTATTCCTTTAAGCGATCAAGACCACATTTTTGAACGCCATTATCGCGGAGTCCAAGCAGAGGGGGAAATCCCAGGGACAGGTTTAGGGTTAGCGATCGTTAAAGAATTGGTTGAAAAAATGCAGGGCAGGATTGAGCTTCTTAGCCCCAATCAACTCAGTCAGAATCCCACCTACCCAGGAACGACTTTTACTATTTGGTTTTTAGTGGCTCCTTAAAGTAAGCCCCTCTGCCCCCCATATTGGGGGAAATTTTTAGAAGTCCCTCAGTATTAGGAGAGTTAAAGGACAAAATAGTTGTAAATTACGCTTTAAGGTAATTTCTGACAATTTCCACAATGCGATCGCTGGCTTTCCCATCTCCAAAAGGATTAATGGCGTTGGCCATTTGTTGATAAGCAACGGGATCACTGAGTAACTCACTGGCTTCTTGGAGTAAAATGTCAGGATTGGTTCCCACTAATTTGGCCGTTCCTGCGGTAATGGCTTCAGGTCGTTCTGTCGTTTCCCGTAGGACTAAAACGGGTTTCCCTAAACTAGGGGCTTCTTCCTGTAATCCGCCTGAATCCGTTAATAATAGGTAACTGCGTTGAATGGCTCCGACTAACTGGGCATAATCTAGGGGTTCCGTTAAAAAGACACGGGGATTGTCGCCTAATACTTTCTGGATGGGTTCTCTCACAGTCGGGTTACGGTGCATGGGTAACAATAAAGCCGTATCAGGGAATTTATCTAGGATTAAGCGAAAACCTGTCAGAATATCCTCTAATGGCTCTCCCCAATTCTCCCGACGGTGAACGGTCGCTAAGATAACGCGATGTTTTTCCCAATCTAAACCTGGGATAGGACAATCAGGCTTTTGCTCGGCAACCCTTAACAACGCATCAATGACCGTATTGCCGGTGAGATGAACTTCCCCTGTCACCCCTGATTTTTCTAGATTGCCCATTGCCATCTGTGTGGGAGCAAAATGAAGTTGGGCCAGTTGGGAAATTAAACGACGATTGGCTTCTTCGGGAAAGGGATTATAAATATTGTCGGTTCTCAGTCCGGCTTCAACGTGCCCGATGGGAATTTGTTGATAAAACGCGGCTAAGGCCGCAGCAAAGGCGGTGGTGGTGTCCCCTTGCACAATCACTAATTGGGGCTTAAGTTGAGTAAATAGGGTTTCGAGACCTTGCAAACTGCGATAGGTAATGTCGGTCAGGGTTTGCTTGGGCTGCATGATATTTAAGTCTTCATTCGCCTCAATCTGAAACAGTTGCATCACCTGTTCTACCATTTCTCGATGCTGACCCGTTAAGACCACATGGGTTTGGAAATCTGCGTGACGACGAAATTCCTGAATCACGGGGGCTAATTTAATCGCTTCAGGGCGAGTCCCCAAGGTAATACAAATGGATAAGGGCGATGAGTTCATGGAAATTTTTCAGCGATCGCAGAGGGCAGACTCTATTTTAATCAAGATTGCGCCATTAAATGTGTTTTGGGGCTATCTAACCGGCAAGTTCATGAATATCGCGGGTAGAACCAATTAAAACCATCATCATCCCTTTATAGAGCCGTTCTTCGGGAGCAGGATTAATTTTAAACTTTTCTTCGTTACCAATAGCAAGAACGTTAACGCCGTAGTTTTTCCGCAATTGGAGTTCAGCCAACGTTTTATTATTAAAATTCTCAGGCACTAACATTTCAACAATACTGTGCTCCGGATCAAGTTCAAAGCGGTCAATAATGGAAGGTTTAGTGAGCCGATAGGCTAAATCTTTCCCCGCTTCCTGTTCAGGAAAAATAATGAGGTCAACCCCTAAACGTCTGAGAATATTTTCATGGGTATCAGAAGACACTTTGGCGACGACATATTTAACACCGCCTTCTTTGAGATTAAGACTAGTAATAATACTTTCTTTTAAGTAATTACCAATAGCCACAATGACTGTTTCAAACTCAAAAATCCCCGCTTCTCTGAGGGCATTTACATCGGTAGAATCCAAGGTAATGGCATTAGAAACTACCTTAGCCGCTAAAGCTTCTGCAACCAGTTTTTCATCTTGATCAATTCCTAATACCTCATAGCCATTTGTATGTAGCGTTTCACAGACAGAGCGACCAAATCGACCTAATCCGATAACTGCAAATTGGCGATTGTCCTGGCGAAGGGCCTTTAAAAATTTGATTTTCTTCATGATTTTTAGCTTTCAGTTAAATTTGAAGCATAATTAACCAATTAACAGGTTTTCTTCGGGATATTGAATGGTGGTGGGGCGCGGATCACCAATAATGGCAGCTATTAACAGGATAACGCCTACTCGGCCAACATACATGACGGCAATAATGACCACTTGGGAGAGGGCAGAGAGGTTGGCAGTAATGCCCATGGATAATCCAACTGTGGCAAAGGCAGAGACCACTTCAAACAAAATGGCAACAGCGGCAACGGAGGAAGTTAACTTAAACTCGATGAAGGTAATCAGACTGGTGGCCACAATGACGGTCAAAACGGAACCAAAAACCACCGCGATCGCTTTCAAAATTAACGAAGTTGGAATCGTGCGTTTGTAGGTAATGACTTCCTCTTGACCCCGCAGGACGGAACGGGTACAGTTTGCCAAAATACTGACGGTTGTGGTTTTGATGCCGCCCCCTGTACCGCTAGGACTGGAGCCAATAAACATAAAAATCATAGTGATCAGCAGGGAGTTGATTTCTAAGGCTCCGTTATTGATCGTATTAAAGCCTGCTGTCCGAGTGGTCACCGATTGGAACCAGGCGGCCATGAGTTTATCTTTAAAACTAAAATCGGCGATCGTCTCAGGATTTTGATATTCAATAAATAGAAAGGAAACTGTCCCTAAAAACAGGAGAAATAGGGTCATTCTCAACACAATCTTAAAATTTAAAGAAAACTCAAATCGCCGTTTACTCCGTTCCCGAATATTTTCTAACCATAAATATAATTCAATAATAAATTGATAGCCGATGCCACCAAAAATAATTAATCCCGTAATCACAACGTTAATAATAATTGAGTCATAGTAACCCATTAAACCATCTTTAAAGAGACTAAATCCGGCATTATTAAAGGCACTAACACTATGGAAAATTCCGAACCAAAGGGCATCGGCTAAATCATATCGTTGAGAAAATTTATAAATCAGAAAAAAACTGCCCGTAAGCTCAAAAATTAAGGTCGTTGCAATAATCGATTTAACTAAATTACGGCTACCTTGTAAAAAAGGGCGATCAAAGGATTCTTGAATGGCAAATCGCTGTTGGAGGTCAAATTTGCGGCCAATTAAAATCATTAAAAAGGTGGTCATGGTCATGTAACCCAACCCACCAATCTGCACCAGCATCAATAAAATCAACTCGCCCCAAAAGGAAAAGTGAGTATTGGGATCAACGACGGCTAAGCCCGTCACACAGACCGCAGACGTTGACATAAATAGCGAAACCAGAAAGTTACCCCAATGACCATCCGTCGTAGCAAAAGGCATCATGAGGAGTAAGGTTCCAACAGCAATAACGGCAAGAAATCCTAAACAGATTGTCCGTGAAATAGTCATTTTAGCGACTTAGAAATAATTGAGAAGATAGTAGATCAAAATGAGCGATCGCCCCTGAGTAAAATAGTCGTAATCTAAAAATAATGATTTAAAGCCAAAGGCTTATCAGGGGAGTGTAAGAGACTCTCGTAAAGCTTTTCTAGGCGGTTAATATTAGCACTAAAAGTATAGCGTTCTAAGACCCGCTCTCTCGCTTTTTTACCCAATAATTCAGTAATTTCTGGATGATCTCGAAATAAAGGTAATAGGGTTTTTAACTGAGTGGTAACCCCTTGAGTGCTCAAGATAACTCCCGCTCCTTTTTCTAACACTTCTCCATCAGCCCCTGCATCTGTCGCTAAACAGGCGGCCCCACAGGCCATGGCCTCTAATAAGGATAACGATAACCCTTCGACTAAGGATGGAAGAATAAAAGCATCTGCCGCCCGTAAAATATTAATACGAGTCATTTCATCCGCAATAAACCCCAACCAATTAATGCCCTGCTCTTCTCCATAGATCGGTTCTAAAGTCGGCTTTAACAAACCATCACCCACAATGAGTAATTGGCAATCTTCACCCATGTCACAATGTCGCCAAGCTTTTAACAGAGCCTCGACATTTTTTTCCGGTGCAATGCGTCCTAAATAGACAAATAATCGTTTGGCATTAAATTGAGATTTGATGTTAGATTCCCCAGGCGAATATTTATCCACATCCACCCCATTGGGAATAATCGCCAAGCGACGACGGGGCACCCCTAATTTGATCAATAAATTGCGCTGTAACTGGGAAAAAACAATGACCTTATCGTATTGGGCTAAAAAAGGGGCGTAAAGTTGATAGGTTAAAAATTGGGTACTGGAAGACAGGTTGCGTAACTTACTGTCAAAGGGAGGGTGGAAGGTGGCCACCAAGGGAATATTTAATTCTTCACAAATTTCGGGCAATCGAAAATCTAGGGGAGACAGGGTTAAGGAGGCATGAACGAGATCGGGTTTCAGTTTTTGTAGGGATTCGGCTAAAACCTTGCTCGATTTCGGCGTAGGAATGGTGTAAATCGTGGATTTAAACAGAAAAGGTAATAAAACTTCAGGACAATCGGGCCAACTTTGATCTAAAGAATCTTCCTGGGAAAAATGCAGGAAACTGACCTTATATCCTCGATCTAATAATGCATTGGTGACTTCTCTTCCATAGGTTACATTTCCACAAAAAGGTGATTTTTTTCCTAGCCAGGCAATGTGCATTGAATATTAACCGCGAATGTGAGTAAAAATTATGTTAAAAAAAGAAATGAGCATGATATTTGATAATCATAGACTAAAGAGATACGCTTTGAATCAGCATTGGGGCTTGAGTTCGGCTCTTCAAGGTGTTTTTAGAGTCATAACCCTAAGAAAAACAAAATTATCCGAAAAATGCTAAAAAATTACCAAGATTGATCACCCTGGTAATTTTCGCTGATTTATGATTTAAACGTTTTTAAGCACTCAGCAAACTGCTCATGGCTCTGGCCATATTTTGGGGTTTGAGGGCATCGACGGCGGCAGTGGGTTCGTAGCCACAATGCACCATACAATCGGCACAGTGGGGGTTATTACTCTTGGGCCCATAATTTTCCCATTGGGTATTATCCAACAATTCTTGGAAGCTTTGATAATGCCCTTCATTCAGTAAATAACAAGGCTTTTGCCAACCCAAGACGCTATAGCTTGGACTTCCCCAAGGGGTACAGTCGTAGTCTTTGTCCCCCATTAAGAAATCTAAAAAGAGGGGATTGTGGTTAAAGTTCCACGCTTTTTTACCCGATTTCCAAGGAGCTAAAATTTCTCTAAATAGGGCGCGGGTTTGTTCCCGTTTGAGGAAGTGTTCCTGATCGGGGGCCCATTCGTAACTGTAGCCTGGGGAGACCATCATGCCATCGATGCCCAAGGTTTGCAGAAAATCAAAGAATTCTTGGACTTCGTTCGGGTCAGCCCCTTCAAAGATGGTGGTATTGGTGGTAACGCGGAACCCTTTGGCTTTGGCAGCTTTAATCGCTTGAATGGCTTTATCAAACACACCGACGCGATCGACGCATTGATCGTGATGTTCCCGCAAGCCATCGAGATGCACGCTAAAGGTTAGGTAAGGAGAGGGTTCAAATTTCGAGAGGCTTTTTTCTAAAAGAATGGCATTGGTGCAGAGATAAACAAATTTTTTGCGCTCAACTAAGCCTTTAACGATTTCATCAATTTGGGGATGCAGTAAGGGTTCGCCCCCAGGAATGGAAACAACGGGTACGCCGCATTCTTCGACAGCCGCAAAGCATTGCTCAGGGGTTAAATTTTGGGTAAGAATTTCCGTGGGATGCTGAATTTTGCCACAGCCTTGGCAAGCTAAGTTACAACGAAATAGCGGTTCTAGCATCAAAACCAAGGGAAAACGCTTATTTCCTTTTAATCGTTGCGAAACAATATAACTACCGACAACGAGGGCTTGTTTTAATGAAACAGCCATATTTTTCCTCTCACCACATAATTTTTTAAGATTTTTGACATTATAGTTTCTTTTCGGCGATCGCGGAAATTGATGTCTAATAAAAAAGCCCACTTGTGTGAGCTAAATTTAAGAATTAGAGTTGAAATTAATGATATTAATCAATAAATGCGGGTACAACCAGCAACAAGGTTAACGCAGGACGACGCGCTTTAATTATTGAACGACAACTTCACCAACCATGCCAGCACCACGATGGGGTTCACAGTAGTAGCTGTAGGTTCCTGGCTCAGTGAAGGTAGATTCAAAAGATTCACCAGGAGAGAAAACTAAGGCTTTGTGGGAAGCTTTGGTTGCAACCTCGGAACTACCATCAAAAACAACGTTGTGGGGAGCTAATTTGTTATTGACCCATTTAACGGTGTCACCTGCTTTAATCGTAACGGTTTTAGGCTCAAATCCTAAGGTTCCAGAATCAGTCCCCATTTTTACCGTCACCGTATCAGCCATTGCAGGGCTTACAGAAAGGAAAAAGCTCGTAACAACGAGGAACAGTCCAGCAAGTAATAATCCGAATTTTTTAGACATCTGTGTTAGCTTCCTAAAGTAATTCTACTGAACAGGTGTGACTAGGTGTTCTTTAACCAGCGTCCAACCGTTTGTTTTTGTATCTTCAGATATTCTACTACGAAGTTTGACACTTTGTCGTAGGAGCCAGAAAAAGCCGAAATTCGGTCAATCGGTTATCCACACTCAGCACCGATGCGGTAATTGAAGACAATAGGAATAGTTGTCATAGGCTAATTCGATGAAATTTCCTCTCCAATCGCTCTACGGTTTATATCGCAACGCTATCCGTAATCCCCGATATCGCTGGTGGATGATCTTAGGCACGTTAGTTTATCTGCTCAGTCCCTTGGACATTTCTCCCGATGTTTTGCCGATTGTGGGGGAAATTGATGATTTCGTATTGGTTACGATGTTAATGACGGAGGTTTCCCAACTCGTGATTGAAAAACTGAAATCTCGTTCATCCCCTGTTTCCGTTACCGAAGCCTCTAATTCTCCCGCAGAGACCACCATCGAGGTTAAAGCCGTTTCTCTGGATTAGTTCCCGTTAAAATTTTTTGCAGGGATGATCGCAATTCACGATATTGAAACTTAAAGCCGGCGGATTCAGTGGCTCTGGGTAATACCTGTTGACCTTCTAAAACTACCTGGGCGGCCTCTCCTAGTAGTAAGGACAGCGCAAAGTCAGGCACCGGCAACCAAGATGGACGATGGAGAATATTTCCTAATGTTTGACAAAATTCAGCCATACGGACGGGATTTGGCGCAGTTGCATTAAAAGTTCCTGCCATCTCGGCATGGGTCAAGGCAAACAGGATTAACTGAATTAAATCATCCCGATCAATCCAGGAAAACCATTGCTGACCTTTCCCAATCGGCCCACCGGCAAACAGTTGAAAAGGCGGGATCATTTTGGCTAAGGCTCCCCCATTCCCTAAAACAATCCCCAATCGTAAAATAACTAAACGAACATCGAGGGCTTGAACTTTGCGAGCTTCGGTTTCCCATTTTTGGCAGACCTCGGCTAAAAAATCCTTACCTGATGAACTGCTTTCCGTAAACATCGCGGTTTCACTAGAGCCGTAGTAACCGATCGCCGAAGCATTGATTAACACTTGAGGCTTGGGATCAGCCTTCCTAATGGCTTCTACGATTTTTTGAGTGCCGAGTTGCCGACTTTCGAGAATGGCTTTTTTATGTTCGGGTGTCCACCGTTCCGCGATTGGTTCTCCCGCTAAATTAATGACGGCATCGCACCCTTGAATGCTATTTTGCCAATCCCCTGATTGAGTCGGCTGATAGGCAATAATTTCGAGATTAGAAAAAGCGGATTTTGGAAACAGTTTCTGGGCTTTTTGAGTATTCCGCGCCAAAATAACGAGATGGTGACCTTCACTGTGTAATTTCGGAACTAATCCTGTGCCGACAAATCCTGTTGCCCCCGCGATCGCAATTTTCATAAAAAATTTTTAAAGTGAAATTAATTTGAATAATTTATCCCGAAAAAGGAAAATAAAATCGCTACTTTAATTTAAGAATAACGCAAAACATCAACTGAATTGTTTGTCTTGTCTTTCCATCTCACTAATTAATTGAAAGCAAACCAAATTCCTCTCTCCCTCTGGGCGAGTTAGTGATCTCCTTGAGTGGAATTTATTTATCTTGATAACCCATGCCATTCGCTTCAGCATAGCGATTCATAAACCGCATAAATCGATCCCAATGGTCATCTTTTTCAATTTCAAAACCACATTCAACCCCTTTTAATTCATCTCCTTCATCTCCGCCAAAGAGAAATCGTAACGATGAGGGTTCAGCCGTAATGACTCCCTCAGAATCCGTTAAACGCAGCGCACCATGAAATTCGTTCGTAAAACTCTGGAATTTTTCAATCGCTTTTAAATTTTGGAACGTAAACATAACCATACGCAATCCGGTCATTTTATTCCGTCGTAAACTGACATTGCTTAGGACTTCTGGCAATCCTGCAAAAAATTCAATGGTTGGTTCAGCTTCTATCATGATCGTTGAATGATGTAATCATTAAAAATAGGGTACTTTCATGTTTTCGTTGTATGAAATATTTACCAATTTTTAAAGCTGTTTTAATAAAAGTATAGGTTTATAAAAAATAGTTTAACGCTTCAGGAAGTAGGTTGATGATCAAAAAAAGTTTAAAATTCAGTTTAAGAAATTAGAAAAAATTAACAGCAAATTAATAACAATTGATTAACAGTAATAAAATAGAGAATGAAGAAAACTAAGCCTCTCCATTCTTTACACCATGAGAAATTAAAAGTTATTCTCCACCTTGTAATCTAATGATTAAAAATCCCCAAGCTAAACCCACTAAGGTCAGAACAGTCAGGATTACGGGAACGGTGTATAACATACTTTCTGCGGTCATGCTTGAGTCTCCTTGGATGTGAAATTCTTGAATTGAGATAGTGTTTGAAGAAATGGCGGTAATTATCGTTCGTTTGTTATCAATTTACTAACAGCAGAAGGATAACCATTATTGGTATTGTAGAACAACTAGGCTCTCCAAAATTATGGTTATGGTTCAGGCATTTCTTCCCCATCTCGCGTTAACCTTGGGTGATCCCGCCGGCATCGGCCCAGAAGTGGTGTTAAAAGCGTTGGCTGATCCTTCCGTTACGCAACAGTGCCAAATTACCCTTGTCGGAACGCGATCGCTGTTAGAGCAATGTTATGTCAGGCTCAAAAATCAGGGTCAATTAGTGGCCGATCCCGAAAATTTCCCGATTTTAGAAATTCCTGTAGATCCCGCAACTCAAACCCAGATTGAACTAGGAACTGGAAATGCCGCCAGTGGAAAAGCCAGTTTTGCCTATTTAGAGGCCGCGATCGCCGAGACTTTAGCCAGAAAATTTCACGGAATTGTCACTGCTCCCATTGCGAAATCTGCCTGGAAAGCCGCAGGTCATCATTACCCCGGACAAACAGAAGTGTTAGCCCAAGGGGCCCAAGTAGAAAAATTTGGGATGCTTTTTGTAGCGCGATCGCCCCATACCCAATGGACATTACGCACTCTCTTGGCAACTACCCATATTCCCTTAAATGAAGTTTCGACCACCCTAACCCCTGAGGTAATGAGCTTCAAATTAGATTTGTTGGTACAAACCCTTGATCAAGATTTTGGATTAAGTCAACCGACTATCGCGATCGCGGGACTAAATCCCCACAGTGGCGAACAGGGACAATTGGGTACAGAAGAACAGGATTGGTTAATTCCTTGGTTAGAGGAAGCACGCCAACAATATCCGAATGTTCAATTAATCGGCCCCGTTCCGCCTGACACCCTTTGGGTTAAACCGGGCCAAGCCTGGTTTCAAGATGCAACCGTTAACACCGCCGATGGTTATTTGGCTCTCTATCACGATCAGGGCTTAATTCCGGTAAAACTCCTTGCCTTTGATCAAGCCATTAATACCACCATTGGTTTACCCTTTATTCGCACTTCTCCCGATCACGGAACCGCGTTTGATATTGCCGTTCAAGGGATTGCTAAAGCCGATAGCATGAAAGCCGCCATTACCCTAGCCACCGAGTTAGCCCACTCTCGATTTGGATATTGATCGCTGAAAAATTTTAACGATAGCTTTCTGGCCTCAAAAAGTCATCAAAGAAGATGAAATTCAAGGGGAGCGTCTATTTGGCGATCGCGTCGCTTTCAGGAAAGAGGGTCTGTTTAAACGAAAAAATTGGGCGTTAATTTTTCTTGTTTTTGTCTTGATTCTTCCTGAATTTACGTTCAAAACCCGCAGCAAATCCCAATGCACTCATTGAGCCTAAAATAGTTAGGGGTTCGGGAACCACATTCGCGTTAACCGCAAATACCCGTTGAGAAAATTGAGAATTCCACACAGCCCCCGCATCGTTACTAGTAAATAATGCAGCAGGAGGGGGGGTTAAGCCAGTATATCCAGGGGAGGCAGTACAGTTAGTATCCAAACAGCTCGACTGAATCGAAAAACTACTACCACTGGCAGTACGAATAGCAAATGCATAGGTCGTATTGGCTGACAGCGAAATATTAGAAGTCGGGTTGAAGGTAACAACCGTCGGACTGAAAGGGTTAAGGGTTACCGATTGGCTCAGGGTTGCGAATGGAACTGAATTTCCCATTAAAACGTTACTTCCATTCAGTGAACTATTATCGTATAAATCCACAAAGACGTTCTCTGTTCCCCCGGTAAGACTGGCTAACCCAAGTTGAATATTCGTTAAGGTTGAAAGTTCTGAAGGAGTCCGGAATGATGCACCAGTTCGGTCATCGTCTGATAATTGATAGACCTGATTAGCACTCGGAGTCCCCGTCAAATTAATATTACTAACCAAAGAAACAGAATAGGCTTTGACTGGGCTAGCAATGAATAAAGCAGCGACAGTAGAAACACCTGTGATTGCTAAAGACTGAGTGAGCATATAATCTCTTTGCATCGATTTGGATTCAAAATTTAAAGATTGTAAGATTCAAAAATATCATCCCCAGAATTGTATATCATAATAATTTGTAAATATCAACAAAATATCAAGAAAACTGTATTTTTCTGTCGCTTTGCTTCATCAAGATATCAATATCTATTTCACCCATTTCTGAAAGTTTATTTGAGCCTAGCATCCAAAAATAGCAGGCAGAAAGATTGATATTTAAAATCAGCAGCGTCTATTTTTCAGTTATTCATCAGTATTCACTTCTGATATGATTTTTCCTTCGCTCTCTAGCCACCTACCTTCGCCTTACAATACTTGCAATAATGGTTGAGCCACTTCTAACAATTAGGCACTCAATCTCTGAAATCCCCGCAATTATCGCAATGGGTTTTAGGTTTCCGTCGGATCAAGATTGCTACATCTCTTGAGTTCCGGTAAACGGGGACGGGCTAACTGGCTGACTCATTTAGGACAATGGGGATAGGAATGGGCGATCGCTAAAATCTATACTTTTTCGGGCTTTTGAGCAATAATGAAAAAAGTATGAAAATAAAGTTAACACGCTTCCATGACAAGTCTAAGTTCCCCAGAGGTTGAATCAACGTTATCTGAGCAAACTATCCAAACCCTTGAAGCCCTAGAACCTGTTAAAAAGCCGACTAATCATTTTCGCTCCGTCTTTGCTTCAACCTTTTTAACCATTTTCTTTGCTGAAATGGGAGATAAAACCCAACTCAGTACCCTACTCATGAGCGCAGAATCGCGATCTCCGTGGGTGGTCTTTTTAGGTTCAGCGTTGGCTCTGATTGCCACGAGCTTGCTAGGAGTCTCCATCGGTTATTGGATCGCCCGAAGACTATCCCCAAAAACCCTAGATTTAGCCGTCGCTGTTTTATTGCTATTCATTACAGGCTTACTGTTAAACGACGTAATTACGGGTTAATTGGCACAAATTTCAGGATATTTAAAGAGGATAACTATGGATTGGCAACTGGTTGGCTTAAGCTTTATTACAGTGTTTTTGGCAGAAATTGGTGATAAAAGTCAGTTAGCCACGATCGCGTTGGGCAGTAGTGCAGATTCTCCCCGTGCGGTTTTATTAGGGTCAATTACCGCTTTGATTTTAGCCAGCTTTTTAGGGGTGATTGCCGGGGGAAGCATGGCCCAATTTTTACCGACTCAAATCCTAAAGGCGATCGCCGCGATCGGGTTTGCCGTGATGGCCTTAAAATTACTCTGGCCCGAAAACGAAGCCGAATCTTAATTCCTGTAGCTTGTCTAAGACATCGCTAACATGCGTTGCATCGGTAATAAGGCTGCTTGCCGAATCGCTTCCGGTAGGGTTAACTCAGGCGTTTTATTTTTCATACATAAATACAACTTTTCTAAGGTATTTAAGCGCATATAGGGACATTCATTACAATTGCAATTATTGATAGCAGGGGCAGGAATAAAGGTTTTGTTAGGAGAGGCTTTTTCCATCTGATGAATAATACCCGGTTCGGTTGCCACAATAAAGGCTTGGCTTGGGCTTTGCTGGGTGTACTTTAATAGGGCTGTGGTCGAACCAATATAGTTGGCATGGCGTAAAATCGGCTCCTCACACTCAGGATGGGCAATAATTTCAGCGTGGGGATTCGCCATTTTCAAGTCAATAATTTTGCGTTCAGAAAAAGTTTCATGGACAATACAACTCCCTTCCCATAACACCAGATCTCGGCCCGTTTTTTGCATGACGTAACGTCCTAAATTGCGATCCGGCGCGAAAATAATGGGTTGATCGGGGGGAATTTGCTCAACAATTTTGACCGCATTGGAACTAGTACAAATAATGTCGCTCATAGCCTTGATTTCCGCAGTGCAGTTGATATAGGAAATCACTAAATGGTCAGGATGAGCCGCTTTAAATTGGGCAAATTCATCGGGAGGACAACTATCCGCCAAAGAACAACCCGCCTCAACATCAGGTAACAGCACTAATTTATGGGGATTGAGAATTTTGGCCGTTTCTGCCATAAAGTGAACACCAGCAAAGACAATCACATCGGCATCGGTCTGGGCTGCTTGTTGGGATAAACCAAGGGAATCCCCTAAATAGTCCGCAATATCTTGAATTTCCGAATTTTGGTAGTAGTGCGCCAGAATCACCGCATTTAATTCTTTTTTTAAACCTTTAATCGCGGCAACGAGGTCATGGGGAATGACGGTTTGGTTGGTTTGAACGGCTGGGTTAGTTAGTGTAAACACGGCGATCGCGGACTCCTAAACGGATTATAGTTATTTCTACCATAATTATTATAGTTGATTTTACCAAAATTCAGATCAAATAAAAATCTTTCCCTCCAGATAAATTCAACCTAGAAGGAAAGATTCGGATTGCTCCATTAGCTGGCCAAATATTCTCGGATGGAAGATTTGCGTTTCCGCAGTTTGTTGAGAGCTTCTCGTTCAATTTGGCGAACCCGCTCCCGACTGATATTCAACAGCGTGCCAATTTTTGCTAAGGTTAGGGGTTGACCGTCCGACAGCCCAAAACGCAAGCCAATGACTTCCCGTTGCTGGGGCGTGAGATCGGCCATTAAATTCTCTAAATCCAACTGTAAAGAAGAATGGGTGGCAAAATCTTCCGGTTGGGGGCCGCTATCTTCTAATAATTCTCCCAATTCCGTATCCTGATTGTCCCCGACGCGCAAATCGAGAGACAGGGGATGACGGGCCCGCTCTAAATATTCCCGTACCTGTTTGGGAGGGATTTCCAGTTCCTTAGCCAGTTCCGCAATGGTAGCAGAGCGACCTTTTTCTTGGGCCAGTTGGCGTTGGGCTTTCTTGATTTTGTTTAATTTTTCAGTGATGTGAATGGGGAGGCGAATGGTGCGGCTTTTTTCGGCGATCGCCCTGGTAATCGCCTGACGAATCCACCAGTAAGCATAGGTCGAGAACCGATACCCCTTAGTCGGATCAAACTTTTCTACGCCCCGTTGCATCCCAATCGTTCCTTCCTGGATCAGATCTAACAGGTCTAGATTGCGTTTTAAATATTTTTTGGCCACGGAAACCACTAAGCGTAAATTGGCTTCAACCATCTTCCGTTTAGCTCTTTCTGCCTTTGCGATAACCGTTTCTAACTCAGACTCAGAAAGATTTGCAGCAGCAGCCCATTCAGCGTGACTCGGTTCATGGCCAAGGGTATTGGCAAGAGAATCCTTCAGTTCAACAAGTGCGACAGACTGTTGAATCCGCTTTGCAAGGACAATCTCTTCCTCATGGGTCAGAAGAGGAACACGGCCAATTTCACGCAAATAAGCACGAACGGGATCTGGATTATTTGTCGCAGTCTTCATGACGAAAATTTAAAAGTGAAAAATGGAATGAGTAGAGGAACAAGAGCGAAGGATAAAAATTAGCGGGTTGATAATCACCGTTAGAAGCTTCTCAAAAGCTAGCTAGTAGGGGGGACGAATACGGCACACTTAGAGTATGCCCAATTTAATTAAGATTTTTAAACTGCTTAACTAGAATAAAAAATTTTATGCTGTGTTCCTTAATAATACTATACATATCTTTAAGTTTTGTAAACTTTAGAACAGTTTTCTCAGAAATCAAGTAAGACTTTTTAAGAGCATGTCTTAATGTATAAGACGGCAAAATGGGGGTTTATCGCTGCTTTGTGAATTAATATCCGTGTTAAAAGCAAATTATTGGTCTTTATGCTAATTCCGCGATCGCGCAAATTAGTACAAACACATGCTAGGTAATTTCCCTGTTTTTAACTACGATTAGAACACCATCAAAGGAACATCCCCTGAGTCAATCGGAATCTATATATTTTGTCGTCTCTAGTCAAACTCGGTCATAACAAAAATGGGTATTGATATCCCTAAATTAGTGGAATCATTTGGTTATTTGGGGTTGGGGGCAATCATTTTCGCTCTAAATCCGAGTAAGGTGATTTTGATTTAAACGTCCATTCAAGATAAAATTAAGCTAATATTGCTTAAATGGGTTTGATTAATCCCGAAAAATTACAATATTTCCATCAAAATTCTTTTAAAATGCAATCTGAGTCTGTCAGCGATCGCTTCTCTCTATTTAGTACGGCTAGTGCGGAAACCTTAGAATGGTTCGTGAGCGGCTCTGAAGAACACAACTATGCAGAAAATAGCGTTTTAATTGATAAAGAAGATTGGGGAAAAGAGGCTATCTTTATTGTCTCAGGCTGGGTCAATGTTTGTGCATTGTCAAGCGGTCAGGAAGTGACCCTAGATATTCTTTCCACCGGTGATTATTTGGGCGAAATTGCTATCTTAGATGATTTTCCTCCCTTAGAACGAGTTGTTGCGCTTTCAGAAGTCCAATTACTTAAAATTCCCGCCCAGCGATTTTTGCAGATGTTGTTGAAAGACTCCCAACTGCAACAGCGAATGCTTCAGTTAACCTTCCAAAAAGTCCGCCATTTATATCGTCGCTTAAAATCCTCTTCCCAATCTTCCCAACGTGCCTTCATCAAAACTTTGATGGATTTTGCCAAAAAATATGGTAAACCAACCGAGAGAGGTCTAAAAATTTTTAGAATCCCCGATCCCTGTTTTGCGACGATGTTGGGGCTGGAAGTGAGTGAAATCGAACAGATTATTGAAAAATTAAGCAAGAATAATTTAATCGAAATTGATGAAAATTCTCAAACGCTTTATATCCCCAACTTAAAGCAATTGCAACATTTTTCTAAGCAACTATTAGTAAACCAACAATCTCTATTAATCCCCTCAAAACCCGATTTGTCGATAACAACTTAACTCTGCGATTAACATTAAAGCAGAATTATCAACTATTAACTATTAACTATTAACTATCAACTATCAACTATTAACTATTAACTATTAACTATTAACTATTCATTCAATTAACATGGTACTTTCTCAACCCTTACCCCACACCCCGACTCAATCTAGTGTGCCCTGTATAACCTACCAGGTGGCGATGCCTCAACCCACATCTCACCTTTTTGAAGTCACCTTACAAATTGAAAATTGGCAGGAAAAATACCTAGATTTAAAAATGCCTGTTTGGACACCCGGTTCCTATTTAGTCCGTGAATATGCCCGTCATCTCCAAGATTTCATCGCTAAGGATCAGGAAACGGGAGAAAAGTTATCGTTCGAGAAACGGAGTAAAAATCACTGGCAAATTGAGACCAAAGAAACGCAGCATATTAGCGTTAGTTATCGAATTTTTGCCTATGAACTTTCAGTTCGTACTAATCATTTGGATGATTCTCATGGTTATTTTAATGGGGCGGCCCTTTTCTGCTTTATTCCTGGCTATGAATCAACTCCAATATTGTTAGAAATTATTCCCCCCAAATCGGATTGGCAAGTAGCAACAGCCTTAGAAAAAGTTGAAGGAAAAACGAATACTTTTTGGGTTCCTGATTTTGATACGTTAGTCGATAGCCCCGTTGAAGTGGGAACACATCAATATTATGAATTTCAAATCCGAGGTAAATCCCATCAACTCGCTATTTGGGGAACGGGTAATCTAGATCCCTCCAAGCTCTTGAAAGATATTGAAAAAGTGATTGAAGTCGAAGGCAATTTATTCAACGGTTTGCCCTACGACAATTATCTATTTTTGCTGCATCTATCCAACAATGGATTTGGAGGGTTAGAGCATAAAAATTCCTGTACTTTAAATTATTCGCGCTTTGGCTTTCGAGATACGGACAAATACAATCGTTTTATTCAATTAGTCGCCCATGAATTTTTCCATTTATGGAATATCAAACGAATTCGTCCAAAGGCATTGGAAATTTTTGATTATGAGCAGGAAAATTATACACCGTCCCTTTGGTTTTCGGAGGGAACCACCAGTTACTATGATTTACTAATTCCGTTGCGGGCCGGTATTTATAACAGCAAAACTTTTTTAACGAATTTAAGTAAGGAAATTACCCGCTTTTTATTAACACCAGGGCGCAATGTCCAACCCCTCGCGGAGTCGAGTTTTGATGCTTGGATTAAGCTCTATCGTCGAGATGCTAATAGTGATAATTCCCAAATGTCCTATTACCTCAAGGGCGAATTGGTTTCTCTGCTCTTGGATTTATTGATTCGCGATCGCTTCCAAAATCAACGGTCACTAGACGATGTGATGCGACTCATGTGGGAGAAGTTTGGTCAATCGGAGATCGGATTTACCCCAGAGCAACTTAAGGAAGTGATTGAATCTGTGGCAGAAGTTGACTTAATGGACTTTTTCCAAACCTATTTAGAAGAAACGACAGAAATTCCGTTTAATGATTATCTCAACCGCTTCGGCTTGAAGTTACAACCTGTCATCGAAGGAAATACAACGCCCTACACTGGAATGCGGGTTCAATCGGAGCAGGGCAAAGAAGTCGTCAAATTTGTGGCAATGGGATCTCCTGCCCAAAAAGCGGGGATTAGTCCTGAGGATGAATTACTCGCGATCGATGGAATTAAGGTCACGGCGGAACAGTTAAACGAGCGGCTCAAAGATTACCAAGCAAATGATATGATTCAAATAACTGTGTTTCATCAGGATGTCT
>JAYKGY010000106.1:0-11289 GCA_035285545.1 Snowella sp.
AGCGAGAACCTATAAAGAGCTAATTGATGGAGTGACATCGGCTATGTTAGAGGTTACTCAACAAGATATTCATAGTTGGTATACTCATTGTTGTTACTGTACCTCATAGATTAAAGAAACGCTATATATCTCACGCATTACTTTTAAAACCTTTATTCAGATGGAAGCAATCTTAAACATTTGGCTACAATGATCGCAATGCGTTTTAATCATTTCAGCGATCGCGGAAAGCGGAGATAAGACATGAAATCCTTCAAAGCCTTACTCATCAGTGGAATTTTAATCAGCATTGGTTTAGAAACTCATCCAAGTCATGCCGAAGTTAAAACCACCCAAGTTAACGCCCTCGTGGAAGCCTTACGACAAGCGGCCCCGACTCAACGCGCTAAAGATGGGATGTATAGCGATTGGCAAGTTTTACCTAAAATTATTCCCGATTGGTCGAAACGGTGTTTAGGAAAAAGTCTCACTCCTGAACAATTTGACAAAGATAAGGCGGCGGCTCGCCAAGTTGTGAGTTGCATCGTCAAACGGGAATTAAACACCCAAACCAAAGCAACCCCGAAAGAAGAACAAGCCGTTCGTCAGGTCGCCTGTTGGTGGATGACAGGGAAGGCGAATGAATGTCAGAGTGGAGCAACGGCAGCTTATGTCAATAAAGTTCTCGACTTCTATCGTCGTCAGTTAGCATCCTAATGAATAAATTAAGAAAGATGCGAATTTTTTTAACCCTCACTTTACTGTTAGTCGCGGCTTGTCAAGTGAATCAGAAAACCGTTAATTCGACAACGGAAACGATCACTCAAACCCCTGCTCCGACTCAACCGCGATCGCCCCAACCGCCGACTCAAGTTGCTTCCCTCATTCCCACTCAACCCCTAACGCCCCAACCGATTCGCATTCTCCTAGAGAACCTACCCAAACCCTTTGCCTCCGAAAGTGCTTCTAAATCCCCCCAAATTCTTGCTATTCCCGAAAATCCAACCTTAAAAGTTCCAGCAGGGTTTCAGGTTAACATTTTTGCCGAAGGATTAAATCGTCCTCGGTGGTTAGCCCTCACGCCGACGGGGGAAGTTTTAGTAACGGAAACGCCTGAAAATCGGATTACCTTACTGAAGGATACCAATGGGGATGGGGTGGCTGAGAGTCGAAGCACCTTTGCCGATGAGAAAAATGGATTAGATTTACCCTTTGGCATGGCCTTTACCGAAAATAGCTTTTTCTTGGGGAATCAAAGTGCTGTTCGTCGTTATGGTTATACGTCAGGGCAGCAACAGTTAACGGGCCAAGGAACCGCGATCGCGTCCTTACCTGGAGGCGGCTATCGACAACATTGGACAAGAAATGTCATTGTATCGCCCGATCAACAGAAATTATATGTCTCAATTGGGTCACGCTCCAATGTGGATGAAGAACCCCTACCCCGTGCTTCAGTACAAGTCATGAACCTAGACGGAACCGGACAACAAACCTTTGCCTCTGGCCTGCGGAATCCTGTCGGTCTGGATTTTCACCCCCAAACTAAGGAACTCTATACTACCGTTAATGAACGGGATGGCATTGGTGACGATTTGGTGCCCGATTATCTTACCCGTCTGCGTTTAGGGGAATTTTATGGCTGGCCCTATGCCTATTTCACCCCTGATCGGCTTGATCCACGTCAGGTTACAAATGGCCAGAGTAATAATCCTGCCCTAGCCGCCCGCACAAAAATGCCGGATGTTTTGTTTCAAGCCCATTCTGCCCCCTTGGGATTAACGTTTTATACGGGTAAGCGTTTTCCTGAAAGATACCATAATGGGGCGTTTGTGGCTTTTCGTGGCTCATGGAACCGCAATGAGGGAACGGGCTATAAAATTGTTTTTGTTCCCTTTAACGCTCAAGGACGACCGGTTGGGCATTACGAAGACTTTTTAACAGGTTTTCTCGTTAATCCCAGCATTCCGAGTACCTGGGGGCGACCAGTGGGGTTATTGGTTCTACCGGATGGCAGTTTATTGATGACAGAAGAAGCGAATGGAAGAATTTATCGGATTCAATACCAACCTTAAAAGATTTACTACCCCTCTATCCTCCACAGTCATTCGAGCGATGTTCCTCTCCATCGGTACTGAATCATGGCTCTATTTTCCGATCAAAGGATTTTATTGCTTCTTTAATTTTTAGTTTGATAGAATCCTTCGATTTTTCGAGGTGTCCTAGCGGTTTCGTTTTTAAAATTATTTTTATAACTTTTATATTTGTTTATTATTATGGCGACCTGTCCCTATTGTCATAACCTGATTGACCAAAATGCGTTGCGCTGTCCCCATTGTCAAAAAACCTTAAAGGCGTTTGGCCATCCTGGGATTCCGTTACATCAAGCAACCGATGATCAGTTTCTCTGCGATCGCTGTACTTACCATCACGACGATACTTGCACCTATCCCCAACGTCCCTACGCAAAAACCTGTACCCTGTTCCATGATGATCAAGAGCCTTTAGTTGAGAAAGCCCCTACACCGCGATCGCTGGGAGGAACTCCTGGGCAAGCCTTAAAACGCTGGATACGCCGTCATCAAAGATTATTACTTTTTTTAGGACTCCTCATCATCAGTGGGATTTGGGCTTTTATCAGTTGGTAGATCAAATCCCTAGATAGCCCAAACCTGTCCTTCATCTTCCAAACTGGCAACCCCTGGAACTTTTTGTAAAGAGGCTTTCCGAGAGCAAGGAACAGCCCCCGTAATAATTCCAGATATCGCTAGGATATTTTCGACTGACATTCCTTCCTGTTGTAAATGATTAGCCACAGATTGAATGTCGGGCAAATGGGTATCATCAACGGTAATGATAATTCGTTCAATTTCCTCTTGATTAGACATTTTCAATCTCTCGGTTGACTAGGGATTTATTTCGATTGTAGTGCTTTTCCCCACAAGCCGAAGGCAAGAACGAGGAAAAGCTTCAATGGTTAACAGCTAGCGAGGAGACTGAACTAAACCACTACCGACATCAACACTGAGTAAGGCAGAAAGGGGCAACGTATTGGAGATCAGTAACCGCCAGAGATCCCAACCCCGCTGACCAGTTGCCTCTGCATAGAGAGCCGCAATTCCCGCTACGTGGGGAGTCGCCATACTCGTTCCCGTATCATTCCCATTTCGACCATTGAGAAGAGACGAATAAACACTCACGCCTGGCCCGACAATATCCACATTCCCCCCGCTACCCGTCCCAGAACGGCAAGAACCAGAATACAAATTTAAACGGTTATCGATCGCGCCGACTGCCATAATGGAAGGACTATTCGCAGGTTGGCCAACCGTTTTGATAGGGGGGGCACCTTCTAAACGATGATTTCCTGCCGCTGCAATCACTAGACAGCCATTATTTAATGCGCGTCTACCGACATCTTCATAAGCAGCAGAAGAAGTTGCTACTTTATTACCCAAGGACATGGAGATCACCGCGCATCCTTGCCTGATAGCCCATTCCATACCTGCCATAACGTCGCCATCATTGCCACTACGCCGATTATCGAGGACTTTGCCAACATAGATATTGGACTGATAAGCGACCCCGTAACGACGACCATTGCTATCTTGATGCCCACAAGCGGTTCCAATACAGTGGGTGCCATGACGATCCGTATCTTGAACAGTTCCATCAGAAACAAAAGAGCGAGAAACTACCGAACGCCCTTGAAAATCGGGATGGCTAAAATCAAAGCCGGTATCCAATACCGCAATGTTAATTCCTCGTCCCGTATAACGCGAACTAATCGCATTGGTTGCCTGTAATCCCCAGGTAGAAACCGTGTTGTCAGCGAAGGTTGCCGTTACAGAAATAACTTCCTCTAACGAATCACTTGTCTCAGGGCTAACCGTTGAAGTTTTAGCCTGCTGATAAAGATAGCCCGCCGCATCCCGATATCCCCGAAGATAGTCTGGGGTTAATCCCTCATTGATAGCATAGTGAATCCGTTCAGGTTCAATGGCAAGAATAGGGGAATTGTTTCCTAGAATAGTCATCATCGCGCTTAAAGCGTCTTCCTCCATTGAGACCACCGCAACGCCCAAGGTTGAGAAGATGGCCCCGCCAGCAGATTCCATCTGGCTCATATCAAGGGCAGATTCAGCAAAATCATTGGCGCGAGGTAAGGCATTTATCCCCGCCTGATCTTGTAGTAGACGAATCCCTTCTTCAAGAGCATCATCTTGAAAGGTCACCACGTATCGTCCAGTGGTTTCTGCTGGGTCAGAATTGAAACGAGAAAAATTAGATTGGCTAGACATCTTGAAGACCTCATCATGATCGAATTTTTTAAACTACAAGCACCATTCGTTGATTACTTGCCCAAGGTTGAGCGTTGCTGAATAGGAAAGCTCTGATGTGAAAACAGGTTGCTGAAGACAAAAAGTTGGGAAAAAATAACCGCTAGCCAGTTAGCAATCTAGCGGTCGTAAGCAAAGTTTATTAAGGGGCTTGAGCCAAACCACTGCCCACATCAATAGCCGGTAAGGACAGTCGTAAAGCCCGTGCAGTTAATAATTGCCAAAGTCGTGATCCTCGGGCCCCTGTAGATTGGGCATAAAGGGCGGCAATTCCTGCCACATGGGGAGTCGCCATACTGGTGCCATTGAAGGAGGCATACCGTTTAGGCATGGGAATCGAAGAGTAAATGGATACTCCTGGCCCGACAATATCGACATTAGCCCCAGCCGTAGTACCAGAACGACAAGAAAATTCAGCCAGTTGTAGATTACTATCGATCGCGCCGACGGACATGATGGAATTACTATTGGCCGGCTGACCGACGGTTTTAATAGGAGGAGCACCCCGTAAACGATGATTGCCAGCGGCGGCAATGATTAAACAATTATTGGCTAAAGCCCGCATACCAATAGTTTCATAGGCCGTTGAAGCGGTGGGAACCATATTGCCGAGCGACATAGAAATGACTGCACACTGATTCGCGATCGCCCATTCCATCCCTGCAAGAATCCAAGCTTGCTGACCACTCCCCGAATTACTCAAAACCTTGCCCACATAAATATTAGACTCATAGGCCACCCCATAACGACGACCATTGAGATCCTTAAAGCCACAGGCCGTTCCAACACAATGGGTACCATGTCCCTGAACATCCTGCACGGCTTCCCCTGGAACAAAGGATTGGGAGTGAATCGATCGACCCCGTAAATCGGGATGCGCCAAATCTAGTCCGGTATCTAATACCGCAACATTAATACCACGGCCACTCCATCTCGAAGGAATCGCCTTAGTCGCTTTTAAGCCCCAAGTAGAGACCGTATCATCGATAAAAGTCGCCGAAGTAGAGGTTTCTCCTTCACCCTTTTCGACAGAAGGTTGGGCGACATCGTAAAGATGGGCGGCGGCATCTCGATAACCTCGGAGATACTCTGAAGTCAATCCTTCGCTAATGGCATAATAAATCCGCTCAGGTTCGATCGCGAGAATGGGAGAATCTTCGCTCATCGTACTCATCAGCCCGGTTAAAGCCTCATTCTCCATCGTTGCAACCGTAATTCCTAGCGTGGGAAAGGTCGCGCCCCCAGAATCCTCAAGCACAGCAATATCTAGGGCAGAATCCGAAAAATCCCGTGCATCCGGCAAAGAAGCGATGCCTGTCAAATCCTGTAAAGCATTGACTCCTTCCTGGGTGGCTCCATCTCGATAGGTAATGATATATCGTCCGGTTGTTTCTTCTTCAGCGGTGCTGGGAATCGAAAAACTGATTTCTTGAGACATGATAAAGACCTCTTCAATCTCAATAGAGATAAATTCAATAAAACGTTAATAATCCCTTACTAACTAAGTTAAACTTTTGTTTTTTCAATTCCTGAAAATTTAAGACTGTTTTAATATCTTCGTTTGAGGATCTGCCTGTATCGTTAATTTTTGGGAGAAAAAGATTAAACAAAGTTAAGGTCTGAAGGGAGAGCAACTTGATAATGTTATTCTCATGAAGTTAGGAAAATTAAGAAAACGCTACAAAATTGATTAACTTTATTCCTGGGTTGACTACTATGATGAACTGCCGAGATAAATTTGCCTATTTAAGCACTGCAATGATTGGAGGAGTATGGCCCTTGGTAATGTTTCCGCTAGCGGTCCAAGCCCAAAGCAAACTAACGGTTCTTCCCCTGTCTGATGCCAAGACTTCCCCTGTTATTGCCCAAAACGGGATGCCGCCAGTGCCTAACCTCCCGACTCCACAAGATCGAGTTCCCAATGCCCAGGATGTCTTGAGAAACCAAAATCTAGATGACATCACCAACGATCCGCAACAGTTAAAAACTTGGTTGTGTCGCAGCGGCAGTCAACAGATTGCGGTTGAAATTAAAGAAATTGCTTTTTGGAATCAGTTAACAGAAGCCAATAAAAATTGGAAGTGTACCCAAACGATTCCAACCATTCCCGATAAAACACGGAGTTTTTCCTGTGAACCAACGGACACAATGGGATTGATTAGTGTCTATTGGTTAAAGGGAGATCAGGGGAAAGAAACGATGAAAGGTTGGATGAACACCTTGGCTAATCAGTACAACATGGTTTGTACTCGGACTCAAACGAATTCTTTTTGGGAGTAAATTATATTAATTAATAGTTAATAGTTGATAGTTGATAGTTAATGATTTTTAGGTAAATATGGGTGATTTAAAACGATTGAGGAAAAGAAGCTCGTTAGTGCTGGGTTTGGTACTGGCGTTGGGCATGAGTCATTTAAAAGCCGTACAAGCTCAACCGAAGTTCCCATCAGAAGTAACGCCTGTATTCGCCCAAAAAGCATCAAGTATCAGCGTTCAAGCCTTGAAGAATGCAACTTACCAAATTCCTGAGCAGGGTACGGTGACCCTATCTGATGGCCAATATCAATCGGGAAATCTAACCGTCAATCTTTTAGAGAAGCCGATCGCGATCGCTGACTTAAATCAGGATGGAACAGAGGATGCAGCCGTTATTCTAGCCGTTCAAACTGGCGGATCGGGAACTTTTATGTACTTAGCGGCAGTGATTGCTTCACCCCTCGATCAAACCTTCAATAATGTTGATACCTATCTACTCGGCGATCGCGTTCAGATACAAAACTTAAGCATCAAAAAGGGAGCCGTTCGGGTCAAAATGCTCAAAGCGAAACCCACAGATCCCCTCTGTTGCCCAACGGATGTCGTCGTTGAAGCCTATCAATTGAACAACACCCAAGGAACCTTTGCGCCCATCAGCTTAAGTGAACAGGAAAAGCAACAAATCCTAATTGAAGATGTTCCCTCTCCCGTTCTAGGGGATGGCGATAATGTTCCGACTGCTCCCCCGATTGATGAAATTCAAATCAAATTTTAGAAATTCGTGGCAGCCGTTAAAAATTTGCGAATGTGATGTTCTTGGGCTTCTAACATTTCGTAAGTATCATTGCCCATTACCTGATGAAATTTCCGTTCGGTTTCTGCCAATAATTCCGGCGCGATCGCTTTCCATTGCTCACGAGTTTGCCAACGAATTACTAATACAATTTCATTGGGAAGAGTGGGATTAATCCAGATTTCTTTTCCTAAAAAACCAGGTTGTTGGGATAGGGTTTTCGTCCAAATTGCTTGATCCTGCTCTACAAATCGTTCTCGAACTTCGGGATCAACCTTAAATTTAAGCCATTCAATAACCATAAAACCATCTATTTTTATTATTTTAAAACTATGACTTTATTATAAGTCGATTTTACTGAAACTTCCCCCAAACGCTGTTACGATAACTTAAATTCTCAAGCTTGGATTAAATTAAGCTTCCTTTAAGCAAAATGAACAAATGCCCCTTATTTGATCAAGATTTTGCTGCATTCGTTTGTATTTTGGTAGTTTACCTGCTTTTATAGCCGCTTCAAAAAAAGCTAAATCGGTTTTGACTAATCGGAGACTACGATTCATCTCCGTCAGCAGTCCTTGCCAAATACTGAGCAATTTAGGATTTACCTCTTCATCAGAAACCGATAAAATATCATTTGTAAAGCGATTTTCTATAACTTGAAATTTTTGTTTAACCGTTTCTGCATTAGGTTGAGGCTGAATAATACTCTCCCTAAAGTCGTCTAGTAATGTCAAGAAGTCATGAAGAATTTGTAAATGTGTTTTTGATGACATTTATTCCGTTACCTGTGCTACAGTATGATACATAATAACGTTTTTTAAATTTTGTTAATCGGAACCCCTTTCGTTCCTAAACCCTTAAGACAAAGTATTGTTTTTAGACGAGTTTTCTTAAGTGGTGTTAAAGATTAGATTAATCGCATTTTCAAGCATGGAGTTTCCTGTATTGTAGGGCCGGGATGTAATATTGACTTTATGCTTCGGTTCTGCCTAATTTTTTTCACTAGAGATCGCGCCTTTCTCGCTAATCTTTTCTTTGTTCATTTGTTTTATGAATGCCATCGCAACCCTGCCAGAAACTGTAAAAGCCGTCTCTACTTTTCAACCAACCGATATAGAATTACCCAGTTGGTTACAGGATTGTTTAGACCGCTACAATGCGAATGCAAAAGAAGATGAAGTTTGTCTAATTTGCCGAGCCTTTAAATTTGCCTATGAATTGCATCAAGGCCAGTTTCGCAAGTCGGGAGAGCCTTACATTATCCATCCCATTGCCGTTTCAGGATTACTGCGGGATTTAGGCGGTGACAATGCCATGATTGCAGCGGGTTTTCTCCATGATGTCGTAGAAGATACAACGGTAACGGTGGCAGAAATTGATGAACGGTTTGGCCCAGCAGTCGCAACTTTAGTAGAAGGAGTGACGAAACTTTCTAAGCTAAACTTTTCCAGTAAAACGGAGCATCAGGCCGAAAATTTTCGACGCATGTTCATGGCCATGGCCAAGGATATTCGGGTGATTGTGGTTAAGTTGGCAGATCGTCTCCACAATATGCGAACCCTAGAATGTCTAGATGCGGAAAAGCAAAAACGGATAGCTAGAGAAACCAAAGATATTTTTGCACCCTTGGCGAATCGGTTGGGGATTTGGCGATTTAAGTGGGAGTTAGAAGATTTATCGTTTAAATACCTAGAACCTGATGCCTATCGTAATATCCAGTCCTTAGTCGCAGAAAAACGTGGCGATCGCGAAGATCGATTGGAAAAAGTTAAAGCAATTTTACGAAAACGTTTAGAAGATATTGGTGTTAATCTCTTAGAACTTCAAGCACGTCCGAAGCATCTCTACGGCATCTATCACAAAATGGAATTGCAACACAAGGAATTCCAAGAAATTTACGATATTGCGGCTCTCCGTATTATTGTCGAAACCAAAGAAGATTGCTACCGTGCCCTCGCGATCGTCCACGATGCCTTTAAACCCATTCCTGGCCGTTTTAAAGACTATATCGGTTTACCCAAACCCAATCGCTACCAATCTCTACACACCACGGTCGTAGGTTTTAACGGTCGTCCCCTAGAAGTGCAGATTCGGACGCTAGAAATGCATCATATTGCAGAGTATGGAATTGCAGCCCATTGGAAATACAAGGAATCAGGGCATTCTAACCAGACCCAAATGACTTCGGCGGAAGAAAAGTTTACCTGGTTGCGTCAACTGTTGGATTGGCCCAATGAAATTAATGATCCCCAGGAATACGTTGAACACCTCAAGAATAATTTATTCGATGATGATGTCTATGTTTTTACGCCCCAAGGGGATGTGATCGCCCTAGCGAGAGGGGCAACTCCCGTTGATTTTGCCTATCGTATCCATACCGAAGTCGGAAATCACATGAAGGGAGCGCGAATTAATGGCCAATGGTTAGGGGTCGATACGGCCTTAAAAAATGGGGATATTGTCGAAATTATTACTCAAAAAAATGCTCACCCCAGTTTAGACTGGTTAAATTTTGTTGTGACCACTGGGGCCCGTCATCGTATTCGGCAGTGGTTTAAGCGATCGCGGCGGGATGAAAATGTTTTGCGGGGTCGGGAACTCCTGGAAAAAGAATTAGGAAAAAGTGGCCTAGAAGCACTCCTCAAATCCGCACCGATGCAAACCGTCGCTGAACGCTGTAACTATCAATCTACCGAAGATTTACTCGCCGGCTTAGGTTACGGAGAGGTCACTCTCAATCAGGTTGTAAACCGTTTACGAGAAATTACCGTTAAGGCCCAGCAGCCCGAATCTCATGTTATTCCTGCGCTAAATCCCTTACCGACTTCAACGACTTCTAGCAAAAATAGCAAATCCCCCATTGCCGGAGTTGAAGGGTTACTGTATCACATTGCAGGTTGTTGCCATCCCTTACCAGGGGAACCGATTCTCGGCGTTATTACTCGTGGTGCTAAAGGAATTTCTATCCATCGTCAAGGGTGCCCGAATGCCGAAAATATTGAAGGAGAGCGTCTTATTCCGGTGCGTTGGAACCCCATTAACGGCAACGGCCAAACCTATCCAGTGGATATTGTCATCGAAGCCCTAGACCGAGTAGGTGTTTTTAAAGATATCTTGTCTCGTTTAAGCGATCACAATATTAATGTCCGTAAAGCCGGAGTTAAAACGGTTACAGGGAAACTTGCTGTGATCAATTTACAGATTGATATCCGTGATCATCAGCAATTGGAAAATATTATTGCTAAAATCAAGAATTTGAGTGACATTGTGCATTTACGGCGCGTTAATACCGTTGATCCCCACTAATTCACATCCTATTACTTCTTTAATTCATTGGGAATAGACTCACCGCGATCGTCTATTTTTTCCGGGGGGGCAAATGAACTCTGGATTTGCTTGAACTTTCTAACTTTCAAATTTTGACGATTGAAAAAACTTCCTTCCTATGCTAACTTTAGATTGCACTAGAAGGAAGAGAAGAAAGAGAAGTAGACGGAAGCAACCGTAATAGATTCTCAATCGCCAAAAAGTTATGGTTATATTAAACTCAAATTTCCTTAAACCTACAATGGGAAAAAGTCGGATCTTTCCCTCCCCAATTCATGGATCAAAATCGGAAAAAGTCGGTTTTTGTCAGGTCGCGATGCCCAAATAAATTCTGACTGACCTAGCAAAGCTAGAAACCTTTGGAAATCTATAAGAAAAGACCTGGAACAGTTTTCATTCACAACTTGAAAAGGAAAGCCAATATTGTTCCCAAAAATTACCTCTCAAGAAAATTAGGATATCAGCTAAAGAGAGAGTATCTAGAAAAATCACAAAACCCCTCTCATTGAGCATTCAGAAGAGAAGGGTTTGGGCGTTATCAATCAAAAAAGAACCTGGCATGGAGATATTGTCCCGTGGGGCAACCCCCAAAGTATC